>JAJYDC010000061.1 GCA_021777835.1 Bacteroidota bacterium
TATAACTGCATGGCTCGATACTACAGCCAACACACAAATACAAAATACCGTCGACGGTACCTCAATTGTAAATTCTACTACCGTTCAATTTTCTGATCCATGGTTAAGAGACACTACCGCTGCACTAGGGTTTCGTAATCGGGGCACAACTGCAATTTATTATACTAAAACCGCTCCCTTTGCTCCAAATACAAATACTAATTATAATGGCGTACTTTTAAATCAGCGATATGATGTTCCAGGATATTCCTATTACAAAGTTGGTTACCCATCTGGTCAATTTGTTTACATAGGCTCAAGGACTCACTACCTTTATTTTCAGAACTGGGTAACAAGCGGTGCTACAGTACAGAATTCTACATCAACGCAAACTGCAGTTGTATTTAATGCTCCAAACTCTACTGTTCAAACTAACTTAAAAGGCACTCAGTTATCTGGAGACAATACAGCATTTTCAAATAACAGCCAAAGAAAATATATGCAGACGCCGGATGGCACTCTCCACATGGTTTATTCAAGTATGGGTCATGTCTGGTATGAAACAAGTAATAACAGCGGTTATACATGGTCTCTCATGAATAATGGAAAACCGCTTGACAGCGGAGGCGGCAAGCTGCCATCTATTGATTATTATGGCAATGTTGTAGGAATTACATTCCAGCAGCAAGGTAGCAGCGGTACTACTTATACTATACAGCTTCAAACATATTATCTGAACGGTTCCTATGTATTTGGCACCAGCGCCTCAATTTATTCCGAGTACGCCGACTCTTATTCGGTTAATGCCAATCCAAATATTTCCTGGGGTTACAATGCTAAGTTTGTTGTAACTTATGAAAGAAAAGATAACAGCGACCCGCTTGGAAATCCTTACGGGATACATTATGTATATGGCTCGCTAAGCTACAACAATATTACCCTGGTTGGCAGCGGCTACATCTCCGGTACAAATAACTACTCAGTTAATGCTTCCGTATATTCTAATAAGACTGATTATAATGACGGATTCCAGATTGCTTTTGAGCAGGATGCATATGCAAAATATATTTACTACTGTAGAACTAATATTTCTTCTACCTGGATTGTAACAACAACTGCTGTTTCTAACATTTCCAACGGCGAGGGATATTTCTTAAATTACCATCCCTCAATTATTGGTATGCCGGATGGCTCTGCTAAGGCTTGCTGGGTCGGCGATTATTACGGGAACGGATCAATGGTAAACGTCATTACCCGTGACCTTTCTCAATCAAACAGCTTTTTTTCTACAGGAAATAATGTTAGGTCCGCTTCTATCAATCTTACTAACGACAACGCTAATTGCTATTTTAGCTGGAGTACTTATAATGGCGGTACCTCTTATTCAAACAACTTTGCAAATATCAGCACTCCCTTTATAAATAAAACCATAAATACAAATGGACAGGATGTTCAATTGTCTAACGGTTCGAGTGCAAGCAGTATGTTTGTATCTGCTTACTATCCTTTTACCGCTCCATATTATTTTGTTACTTCCAATAGTCTCGGCAGCTTCCCCAAAACTAACCCCAATGTAATAGGAAGCGGCAAAGGTGTTGTTGTAGTTAAAGGAGAGGCTCAATTTGCTTATACATTTGGCGATATAATTGTTGATAACAATAAAATAAATTTTATTAAAGTCAGTGATACTACCGACAATAATTATATAAATAATATCAACTCAACGATCGAGACAGAGCCATTTACTTTGAATGATCATTCAAATTTCGAATTTAGTGATATGACTGGACTTATTGATAGTGCAGCATCTCTGTCTGTTTTAGGCAATAATGGTTATATTAATTTTAAGATAGTGTTGATTGATAATGCAACAGGAACAACAGTCGGTACTTTATCAAATGTTAATATTACATCCACCAATCTTTCTTCGGGCAATATTTCTTCTTACAACGTAAATACTAACGGCTTAGGAGGCAGAACGGTTATTGCCCGCTTAACATTAAGTACTAATCTTGATAAGCCCGAGTTCTATGTTATAGGAAGATACTCTACCGAAGGAAATATAATTGGTAAATTTTCCGGCACAGCAAAGAAAATTTCTGTTGCGGATAATGAAATAGTTAAGACATATGGTCTCGATCAGAATTATCCTAATCCATTTAATCCGTCAACGGTTATTAATTACCAAATACCAAAAGATGGATTTGTCTCTGTAAAAGTATTTGATGCACTCGGCAGAGAGATTAAAAACCTTGTTAGTGGGTATAAAACCCAAGGTAAATACTCTATTAGTTTTGATGCAAGTAATCTTTCAAGCGGTGTCTATTTTTATCAAATAACCGCCGGAGATTTTACATCTATTAAAAAAATGATGCTGCTAAAGTAAGAAGCTCGTTATTATTTAACAATATAGATTTAAGCAAACGGGAGCGGAATTTCTCCCGTTTGTTTCTAAAGAAGAAAATTTTAATTACTGTTAGTCTGTATTTTGAAAGCACAGTCTTATTCTTTAAACAAATAATTAAATCATTATGTCAATTTCGATTTGACAAATTATAAATAAATACAAACTTTTTTCGAAAGGAAGTATAAATGAGAATGAAATATTTGTTTCTAAAAATGGTATTTA
Source organism: Bacteroidota bacterium (assembly GCA_021777835.1). Taxonomy (GTDB): domain Bacteria; phylum Bacteroidota; class Ignavibacteria; order Ignavibacteriales; family Ignavibacteriaceae; genus FEN-1297. Next base: position 2,609 of record JAJYDC010000061.1, read on the forward strand.
TCCTTTTGTCGGCAACTCAATTTTATGGATTTGCACAGCAAAAAGATAGTGTCTCAGAGCCTGTGAAAAATTATTGGAATTTAATGGATAATTTTTCGCTAAGATATAGAAATAAGAATGAAATCTCGAAAACCTATTCAGGCGATGAAATAGACACACTTACTAAAAAATATTTTAAGGCAATAACAGAAGACCCAATTGGTGTTAAAATTAAAAGGGATAAGGATTTTCAAAAATGGAGTTCAAGTGGAAATCCGAAAGAAATAAAACCAGCTGTCAAACTTCGTATGATGAGAGAAATTATTGCCAATAAATACGGAACAAATTTTGCTGAAATAATTAGTGTCCCTTATTACTTAAAAGTCAAAATTGTTGGAGATTCAGGATCAGTGTATATAAGCCCAGAGAATAATCGTGAACTAAGAGTAGGACAAGCAAATTATTTTGGCATTATTGAAGATGTCATAAAAGGAAATAATTTCTTTAAAGTTAATCAAAAGATAACAATAAGTTTTTTGTCATTTTGGGTAGCTGAAAGTAAAAGAACCTTTGAAGTAGGAAAATCATACTTTATTCCTTTAACACCGTGGGATAGTTATCATAATTATTCAAAATTAACGATAGATATATTACCTGATAATAATTTCGCTAATTATCCAATTCAAAATGGGGAAATTTCGACCCCAGGTAATTTCTTCGGTATTGGAAGCTCCACAAATTGGGAGACGTTCAGAAATTATTTTATAAATAAATTTATTTTAAAATGGAGGTAACTAATGAAGACATCTAGTATTCTTTTCTGTATTATTTTTATTTTTTCTATTTTTCAAATCAAAGCTCATGCACAGGAAATACAAGCATTTCAAAATTTAATTAATGACCCTAATAATCCTGGGTACTTAGAACCCGTGAGTTCATGGTATCGCACAGACCCTAATCAATTGTATTGGAGTTCTTCTACACTTTCTATACCAGTTCAACATTTCACTTCCATGTCTGTACCACTATCTTTAAATCTTCAGGATATTAATACACAGGTTGCAGATGTTATGAATCAATGGAATAATGCCGGTTGTATTCCACTTCAGTATAATGATAATTTCCCTGACGTTAACTTAGAATTCAATACTGATCCCAACTTATACGCGACTGATGGAACTGTTGGATTTACAGCCTTAGCAGTAGATGAAGAAAATTCTCAATATATTATAGTATCTTATAATTTATTTTCTGCTACAATATTTTCTCAGTCCGAAATTTGTTTAAATAATTCTTCTAATATGGAATATAATTGGTCTACTGAAACCAATTATGTGAACGATAATACCGTCGAATTTGAGATGGTATTGTTACATGAAATGGGACACTTAGTTGGATTGGGTCATAGACAATATGTAGTAGGACAGTCTTCAGTTATGGATCCACTTAGTAATACTATACAAAATCCTTTATTCGCACTAACTCAATATGATATTCAAGGAATGCAGGAACTAGTAGATTTTCATAGCAATACTACAGGAATAAATGACAATATCTTTTTCAACGCTGGTCCAAGTCAAATTTCTCAAAATAATTCTTACGCATATGGTGCTGCCTTCGATAACCACGGAGATGGAGATTATATAAATACTAACTATAGCTGGCAAATTGTTGTTCACCATGCAGAGGGAGACTACATTTGGGCATCAACTTCACTTCCAACAATAGAAGCCTGGCAAGTTTCGTTGGGCAGTTTGCCTTATGGCTATGGATGGCTTAGAGATCAAAACAATAATGTTCTCGGAGATGTAATAGTATCTGGCACTGATAACAAGGGTTATTTTCATACTTCAAAATTGGATATTACTATAACGGGTGTTCCACCCAATACTACCTCGGGCACTTTAGTCCATAATGAGACTTGGTTCGGTAATTACAGTTTAACCGGAAGTGTAATAGTTCCATCAGGAATAACCTTAAAGGTATTAAAGGATGCAATAATAAAACTTCCAAGCAGTGCCTCTTTAACTCTTAATGGAAACCTTGTAGCACAGGGAGATGCATACAATCCTATTACCTTTGGATCTACTTTATCTTCACCATCACCAGGTAGTTGGGGGACAATTACATTTAGCGGTTCAGGCGCAAATGGCTCAACATTGAGTTATGCCAATATTCAATATGGGACTGAAGTAGATATAACCAATGCTAACAACGTAACAATTCAAAACTGCAACATTACTAATTCCTCAATGCACGGACTTAACTTCTCTGGAAGTACAGGTTCTGCCATTAACAATGTAATTGAAAACTCCAATACTGCTCACGGTATTGTCGTGCAAAACGGTGCAAATGTAACATGCACAGGCAATGTTATCAAGAAAACAAACTTAAATCATTCCGGAGTTGGAATATATTTTGGTGGAGGAGCAAACGGCATTGCGGCGCAAAATGACATTGAAGGATTTAACTGGGGAATATGCGCTATCTGGGGCTCATCACCCACTTCTCATAATGTTAATTATCCTGCAAAGAATAACCGTATTACTAATTGCAATACAGGTCTCGATGTATATTATAGCAGCTACCCGACTTTTGGCATACCTTCACCTGGCGACACTTATGGCGGCAATAGTATTTATAATAATTCTTCTAATGCTGCTATAGGTCTTTCTTACTCTAACTATCCCAGCAGTGTATATGCATGCTATAACTGGTGGGGCAATTATCCTCCCAATACTTCGTTGTTTTCAGTAGGTTCCGGATCGTCTTTTACTTATTCGCCTTATGAACAAACAGATCCATGGTCGGGCTATCCCCTGCCTTCGAAAAAGCAGCAAACACCGGTTGTATCTCCAGGCGATAAGATGTTCAGCCAAACTGCCATAACACAAAATACTGTTAGTCCTACAAGATCGCCTGCATGTGTACAAGATGCAGATGATTCTCTTTTCACTGGAATCGATTTAAGAAGTAACAACAAATTTAAAGAGGCAAAAGATTACTTTATTTCATATATAAAGAATCATCCAGATAAACAAGCCGCTTATGTCTATCTTTACGATTGTGCAGATAGCAGCACCACGCCAGATATAATAAGCTTTTTCAATTCATTGCCTTCACAAGCATCAAAGGAGCAAAAGCTGTTGCTTTCATATTTATACTTAAAAGAGGGTAATGTTGACTTAGCTAAAAAGGTGAATGACGATATTATTAATAATAATCCTAATTCACCTCTTGGATTAAGAGCAAAACTAAATAATTTCTACATAGCATTGTATAATGAGAATGATGTAAACGCTGCTTCGACTTTACTGAATGATATAGAGAATCAGTCAAGCTTATCAACGCCGGTAGAAATTGCAACGGCTGAGGATGGTTACAATGTATATGGCAGTATACTTGCCTCAAAGATTGGTTATTCTCTTCCTAAAATAGAACAAATGACGACTGCAATAGAAAAGCCAACATCATATTCGCTTAGTCAAAACTATCCAAATCCTTTCAACCCAACTACAATGATAACGTATCAAATACCAAATGATGGTTTTGTTACTCTAAAGGTATACGACATGCTAGGCAGAGAAGTACGAACACTTGTTAATGGATATAAGTCTCAAGGCAAATACTCCATCAGCTTTGACGCAACTAAGTTGGCAAGCGGTGTTTATTTCTATCAGCTTAAAACTGGAAACTATACTTCCATAAAGAAGATGGTTTTGTTGAAGTAATTATGTATTAGTATTAGTTATAGAGCCGTAGAAATACGGCTCTATTTTATAATGAAAATATTTTTCTATAAGCATAGGGAGTAACCATCTATTACAGAAATAAGGAAAAGGAACGATCCTTTAAAGTTTAAATACTTTATGTCTGTATGCAGGATGTGGTATGGGCGGTAAAGATGAGGTTGCAAAAGTAATAGTGGCATATTACCCGGAATTGAAACCCTACTTAACATCGGATAGAAAATGGAAAGAACAATTCCACAAAAATATGTTTGACGCAATTGCGCTTGGTTTGACTGTTTTAGGGAAAAATTGATGAGGTCACCGTATTGGTATTATTTTTAAAATTTTTCCTAATATATACTAGAAACTATTTTCTTTATTTTCTAACATATCACTTACATAGTAGGAGGTTTCATGGCTGCTCGCGAAAGTATACCCTTTGCTCGCTGGTATCAACTTATAGAAGGACTACAGGACTCGTCTCAACGATTTTACGCATCGGTTGAAGAAGCAGTGCAAAAAAGAAAAATTGCAGACGTCAAACTCTCACGCATCGATTACAAAGAAGGAGGAATCTTTTCCGCAAAGCGGGAGTACCTTCGCGTCAAATGGAAAAAATACGTGTTCGATATTTGCGCCGCTCCGTTCGGCGCCGGGTTTTTCATCTCATGGTGGCTTGGCTCAACACCGACAAAAATCATGGCTCTGATCTACATGATTCCTTTTTTTGGGCCGTTGCTGGTACGGACATTCAAGCCCGAAACATACTATCAATTGGATTCCACAGCTATGTTTCAAGAGTCCATTAGCCGAGCCGTCTTTGAGGTAGTGGACGAGGCAACTGAAAAGAATGGGTTACGTTCTCTATCTGAGTTAGAACGAAAACCCATATTGCAAGATATGTTCAAGAAGTGATTGGTTGCCATAAATGGATTACGACCTTATAGAGTCGCTCACGCGGAATTTTTATACCTGGGAACAGCGGGGAAGGGGTTGGCACGTTTGGAATTTTCCCGTTGACCCCGAACCTCCCTTTGTGCCTTTTTATTCACATACTGTTTCAGAACCGGTTATAATCGATGACGGACGCAAGCCCACATTTCTTAGTTCATTTGCTGAACGTGTTAAAGATATATTTTATAAATCATCTAAAAAAAATGACGAGGGTTCATCATCTGTTCCGCAGTCATTGGACAACGACATGGTGCCTATTTCGTATACGCAAGTAGGAGCGATCAAAGAGTTAAAGGTTGTTATTCCGAATGAGTACAAGACTTCAAGCAGATACATAGAGCAATGTCTTCTTACTATGACGATGCAAGCGTCAATCATCAGTTTTGAGATTATTGCCGCCAGCAATTCGATAACGATACAATTTGCATGTCGCGAATCAGACGCTACCTTTATTGAACAGCAACTCAAGGCATATTTCCCAGAAAGTACTATAACGCAGACTGAAAATTCATTGGACAAATTGATTACCTATGACGATGATAAGACAGTTATCGTTGATTTCGGATTGTCTGAAGAGTTTATGATGCCGATTAAAACGTACGATTCGTTTGACCCTGATCCTCTTACTGGTTTATTTGGCGTGTTGGACAGCTTGAACAAAGATGAAGTTGCTCTTGTGCAGGTGTTAATCAAAGCTGCTGAAGCTCCGTGGGCTGATAGCATCATGCGGTCGGTAACCAATTCCTCAGGCGATTCCTTCTTTATCGATGCACCTGATATGGTCAAGCTTGCTCGAGAAAAATGCAAACATCCTCTCTTTGCTGTCAAGGTACGTTTCATGGGAAAGGGATCATCAGAACAGCGTTCATGGGAGATTGTAAAATCATTATCTGGCTGTTTAAGCACCTTTCATGAAGCGCAGGGAAACGAATTCATTCCGCTTGATAATCAACAGTATGATTTAGATGCAAGGTTGGACGACGTTATCTATAGGCAAACGCACAGAACCGGCATGATCCTGAATAGTGCTGAGCTTATTTCATTAGTGCATTTTCCCTCGGCATCAATTCTTTCAAAGAAATTGAGAAGCAATAATCAAAAGACAGTTGAAGCTTCCACTGTAGTTAAAGGAAACGAATTTATTCTCGGTCAAAATGTTCATAACGGGAAAATGAACGTTGTATCTTTGAGTCATGAACAGAGACTCCGTCATATGCATGTACTCGGCGCGACAGGTACCGGCAAGTCCACGCTGTTATTGCATCTCATCA
>JAJYDC010000023.1 GCA_021777835.1 Bacteroidota bacterium
TTGAAGCTGCACGACCATAACTTGCTGTGGGTGAGCAATTATATGATCATCTTCATAAAAATCCATTTGCACGTCAAAATTTCTGCTTGATAAATAATAAAGATATTTTCCATTCGCATCGAATACAGGATTTATATTATCAAAGAAATCATCAGTGAGTGCGTATTTCTTATTTTGATCTAAGCTATAAAGGAAGATTTCACTGTTGCGGTTATATTGAACAAAGCTATAAGTAATCCATTTACTATCGGGCGACCAATTATAGTCGCTAATTTCCCAATAGAACTCATCATTCTTCATTTGGTTTGAAGAATCTATCTTCACAAGTTTCTTTGTTTCGACATCGACATAGAAGATAGCAAATTGTTTATTCCCGAAGAGAATTTTCTTACCATCAGGAGACCAGAGCAAATGATAATCCGTTCTATCTAGTGTTTTTGTCAGTTGAGTCCATTCGCCTCCTTTAATACTTTGAATATAAAGCTCATACTCACCTGATTTATCAGAAAAGAAGGCAACCTCTTTGCCGTCGGGAGAAATTTGCGGATACATTTCTCTTGTGCCGGGGGTATTTGATAGATTAAGTGTATTACCTTTGCCGGTAGGTATGGCGAAAATATCACCTCGAGCTTCGAGAGCAACAGTTTTTCCGTCGTTAGATATATTAGTGAAATGGATATAATCTTTTGGGTTTATAACACGGTCTCTTAGCTGCCATTGATCTGAAGGAACATCGACTACTATCTTTTGGGATTGGTCGGTATTTGTATTAAGTACATAAAGATAGCCGTCATGTAAGTAGACAATTTGGTCTTTATCGTTTGAAGGGTACATTACATCTACGTCGCTGTAATTTGTAACCTGTGTAATTTCTTTTGTGTCGAGATTTTCTTTGAAAATATTAGCTATACCGTTACCGCGGTCAGACACGAAATACATGAAATTCCCGATCCACATTGGATATGCGTTTTTACCGACGTAATTAGACACGGGAGCAAATTTATTATTTTTGAAATCGTACATCCAGATATCTGTATACCAGCCGCCTTTGTAACGTTTCCAATTGTATTCTTCAAGGCCTTTTCTAACGTAAAGGATTTTAGATCCGTCGGCAGAGAAACTGCATCTTACGCCGCGGTCAAGTGGAAAGCGTTCAGGAGCTGATCCATCTTTATCAACGAAATAAAGATCAGGATCGCGCATAATAAAATTTTCGAAGTAAGAGCGGAAGACAACACGTTTACCGTCGGGAGTCCAGCAAATTGTCTGTGCACCGCCCGGATTGTAAGTAATTCTTTTTGGTTTTCCGCCTTCGGTAGGCATTACATAAACATTATAAGATCCGTCATAACTTGCTGTAAAAGCAATTTCCTTTCCATCGGGAGAAAACTTAGCGGAAAATTCATCACCGGGGAAAGAGGTCAGCCTCGAAGCAGTTCCGCCGGAGGAGCTAACAGTCCACAGATCGCCTTCATAGGTAAAGACAATTTTGTTTTTATAAATATCGGGATCGTGAGTGAATCGAGCCTGAATTCCGGCTAAAGAAAAGCTTATGAAGCAGATAAATGAAATAGAGAAGGAGAGTAGCAACCTTTTCATGGATAACTCCATTTTTATTTAAAAGAATGAAATTCAAAAAATAAATATTTATGAAAATTTATACAGGAAAACATAAGTATATCTTATTAAAATTAAAATAATTTGTATTGAAAATATGATAAACAAGGTTTTATCAAGGATGATTGTCTAATTGGGAGAAATTAAGAGCGGAGAAGTACTAGATAAGTCAAAAATACATTCTCTTATTAATTAGAAAATTTCTGTTAATTCTTCCCATCATTGCAAAATAGATATTGCTTGTGATATAGAATACCTCTAAAATAGTAAAATTTACTATTGGTACACAACTTGTAATTTTAATTCAAGTTAAAGTAATTAACGCTCTTTGCGTTATGAAATTTTTAAGTAAATATACGGGGTCGAAAATGATTTGGGTCAAAGTTAAGGATTTCATCTCGTCATATAACATAATATTGTTTATGATTTTCATTACCCTTGGCTGGGTAATTCTGTACACGTTTTTTATTGTCCTGGCGATTATTTCGTTTGCGATACATTGAGTAGTGACGAGTGACGAGTGACAAGTGACGAGCAAGTGCAAGTAGGGAGTAGGGAGGAGTGAGTAAGGAGTAGGGAGTAGGGAGTAAGGAGTAGGGAGAAGAAAGAAGCTAGAAGAAAGAATAAGAAGGAATGGGGATTATGAGAAGGGGAGGGGGTTTTGTATGTTGAGTGGGAAATTAATTTAAAAAGGGCGGGACAAGTGAAAGTTTTTATTTTTCTGTTGAGCTTATCCATTTTTGGATTTGCGCAGTCTTTTGGACAAAATAATTCTGGTGAGTCTCTTGCTGTATTACCATTCAGCGCTAACGGTATTGATTCTATATCCGTGCAAACTTCGGAATCCATTTTAATTCTTGAATTAACCAACAGAACGAAGCTGAATATTATCCAGTTGACTCCGGGTAATGACTCGCTTTATTATTCAGGCTGCATGGATAGTAAATGCGCTGCTGAGATAGGAAGAAAAATCGGCGCGGCTAAAGTTTTAGGTTGCAAATTAGCTGCATTGGGCAATAAAATTATTGTTCAGTATTTCCTTGTTGATGCTTTATCAGGTAAGGAGTTATTACTCGATCAAATAACTTCTTCTTCAGTTGAAGACTTACAAACCGCTATGAAAAGAATAGCGCAAAGCGTCGCTGATTCAACACCTGCTTCTGAGGATGTCGCTGTCGGCACTATCCTAAAGGATGAATCAAAACCTTCATTAAGAAGATCTACAAGAAAAAATGTCGGATTATCATTCGGATATCTTTTCCCGCAGAATGGATACGACGACCAGGGGAAAATTTTTCTTGTCGATCTGCGTTTGGACTATGAGTTAAAGGATTATGCAGTAGGAATGCTATTCGGAATACGGCAAGGTTTTGCTATGAATGTTTACGGTGATTATTTGTTTTCTCAGAAAGATGTTGCTCCATATATAGGCGGAGCATTCGGATTTCATTGGGTATCTCATGATTCTAACCCAACGATGCAACTTGACGGAACTACTAATACTTATCCAACATATATTAACTCAAATAAAAGGGGCGACGGTTTTGAGGTTACTGCTAATACCGGGCTAAGGATTTTGCATACTTATAATTTCCAAATTCTGCTTAATCTTGAATTTATATATACCCTTAATGACTATAACGATAGCGCTATAGTTTTTACGATAGGGTTTTTATAAGCAAATATATCCCTCTTTGCTTTCCATCTGATTGAAATCTTAAGCATTTCTTTATCTTTGCTATAGAGTATTTTAATATTATTTAAAAATCTTTATTGACCGGATATAATTTGCAAAGTACAGAAATCAAAACTCCATCTATTTTCGATTTAATTAAAACAGGACTTTACCTCGGGGCGACATCGTACGGCGGACCGGCGATGATTGGTCAGATGAAGAAGACGATTGTCAATGACAAAAAGTGGATTAACGAATCGCAGTTCCTGGATGCAATGAGTTTCGCACAGATACTTCCGGGCGCTACAGGCGTTTTGTTGATGGGATATATAGGCTATGTTCTTAAGAACGCATTCGGAGCAATTATAATATCTCTTTTCTTTGTATTACCATCGGCGATTGCTATAGGTCTACTCTCATTTCTTTATTTTAATTATAGGCAGCAGACTTTTGTGAAATCACTTTTTGCGGGGTTAGGAGCAATGATTGTATCTCTTTTGGTTGATGCAATTTTAACACTCGGCAAATCTGTTTTCCCGAAGTTGTCGATAAGGTATTTAAAGGGCTATATAATTTCCGCGGTGGTATTTACTCTCGCTTTCTGGTTTAAGTTTGACAGCGTTGCATTGGTTTTAATATCAGCCGGACTTGGCTATATACTTTTCTTTTCTGTTAAAGACTTTAAGAATATTTCAATACCGCAATTATCAAGTGAGAATAATCATTCACTATTTAGTGAGAGTTTATCTAAGAAGAAATATGACTATATATTTTTAGGTACTTTAACTTTAGTTCTAATTATTCTATTAATTTTTGAGCCTCAGATCAGAATTATATTCCTAACATTTTTCAAGATAGGTACATTCGCATTCGGCGGAGGTTATAATTCCATTCCGCTGCTGCAGCATGAAACAGTGAATATTCATAAGTGGGTATCGATGAGTCAATTTAGAGATGGATTGGCGATGGGGCAGATTACACCGGGTCAGGTATTGATTACGGCGACTTTTATAGGGTATAAGGTGTTTGGAATTCCGGGATCGGTCGCAGCTACCATAGGAATATTTCTGCCTTCAGTTATTGCAGTAATTATACTGAGTAAATTTCATCAGAAGATAATACAGATGCCAATTACTCATTCTTTAATAAGGGGAGTGCTTGCAGGGTTCATAGGGCTGCTTTTGTCGGTTACTATCAGTTTTGGAATTCACTCATTAGTTAGCTGGCAAACCTGGGGGATATTTATAATCACACTTGTATTGCTGGCTTATTACAAAGTCGATCCGCTCTGGATTATAATTGGGACAATTATTATTTCGCTAGTGGTTATATAGTGACGAGTGACGAGTGACGAGCAGGAGAGAAGTAAGGAGTGGGGAGTGACCTGTCTGCGACAGGTGGGAGAGGGGGAATAGTGACGAGTGACGAGTGACAAGTGACAAGTGACAAGCGGGAAATGGTGACATGTGACTTGTAGCCAAATCAAAATATTATTTCTGACAATGTATATTTCATCCCTAATGGGACTGTATTTTCTATTTAGTATACTTTACTATAAATATTTCGTCTCTAAAGTAACTGTAAATCTTTCAATGCCAAATTGAAGATTAATTCAGATACTCTTTGTCATTCCTTACTGTCACTTGCCTGCCGCAGGCAGGTTACTCGTTACTTGTTACTTGTCACTCGTTACTCTTTACTCGTCACTATACTTACAATCCGAATAACTTGAATGCATAATATTTCGGTACGTCTATAGCAAGAGTAAATACTGCCGAAAAAATAAGCGCGGTCATTACTTGCGTTACTGTTAATGCCGGTATTATTAAACCATAAATTCCTAAAAGGACAAAGACTATGAGGCTGATCGATGTAGAAGCAATAAGTGCTTTGCCGGGCATTGAATACCAAAAGAAATTTCTTTCTCTTACAATTAATACTCTAAATTGACTCGTGAATACAAGCATAAGCATAATAAACGCCTGAAGTGGTTTCTGACTTAATCCAAAATAGCTTGATCCGATTATAATTCCGATTACTCCTTCTACTACAAGCAATGCGCCAATTATAAGTGATGCAAATGTAATATTCTTTACATCCCAGTTATTCGGAGCTTCGGTATGTTTAACGTTATCGGTAGCTAGTGACATTGTAACAAAGTCATTTGCAAAAACCAGTAAGGACATTCCTAACAGCGACAGTACCATTTCATCTTTCATAAAGAAGCCTATGGTAAGCAATCCGACTACCTGTATTACCTTAGTCACCTTATTTATAACCCAGGTAAGCATTCTCTGATATGTTTCTCGGCTTCGTTTAATAGCTTCAACTATTACACTTACGCCCGGTTCGGTAAGAACTACGCTTGCAGAAGCCTTTGCAACATCTGTAGCGTTACTGACGGCTATTCCCATTTCAGCTTGTTTAAGTGCAGGGGCATCATTTACTCCGTCACCTGTCATACCGACCATAAAGCCTTGTGATTGGAGCAGCTTAACTATTTTATATTTATCTTCAGGATATATTTCAGCAAATCCGTCAGACTCACTTACAATTTTTGCCTGTTCCGGTTCTGTCAATCCTTCAAGATCTTTAAGTCTAATTATATTATTACCGATACCTACCTGGTGAGCAATCTCCTTTGCAATAGACATATTATCGCCCGTGAGCATTAATGCTTTTACACCTAGTTTCCTAGCTTCTTCGATCATTGTTTTTGAATCACTACGCGGAGGATCGGCGAGCGGAAGTAATCCTACAAGTTCTAAGTTATCAAAATTATCACCGACTGATTTTGCGACTGCAATAGTTCTATAACCTTTTTTGGATAAGCTATCGATATTAGAATCTACAAGATCATGAGCTGTTTTATCCATTCCCGAGCACATTGGTATTACAACCTGTGCCGCACCTTTAATAACTTTAAATTGTTTTCCATCGGATTCTATAATTGCTTCGGTTCTTCTTATAGCAGGATTGAATGGAGTATAACTAACCTGTTTTTGTGAATCATGGTTTGCATTAATTCTTTTGGCATAATCCATAATGGCAACATCTATTAAATCCATACCCTCGGCGCGAGAGGCTAAATTACCATAATTGGCGACATCCAATTTAGAATAATTCGAGAAGGGGATGCTATCGGTTACAGATAATTTATTTTGAGTAATAGTTCCTGTTTTATCAAGGCAAAGAATACTAATTGAAGCCGCATCTTCAATTGAATCAAGTCGTGCTACAATTATTCCTTCTTCGGCGAGTTTCATACCGGTAGCTGCTTGAACTATAGTAAGTACAGCAGGAAGGGCAACGGGTACTGCGCCCATAAGAAAGATTACTGCAAATGTTATTATTAATAGCACGCTTACATTTATAAAGACAGCATATATTGCGACTATTATTGATGCTACGATTCCCAGGTACATCATGTACTTAACAATTTTAAGCATGATTTCTTCCTGGTGGGATTTTGGTTTGGCTATTTTGACTAACTCAGCCGTTTTGCCGAAATAAGTATTAGCCCCTGTGTTTACAACGATACATTTTGCTTCGCCTTGCTTTACGACCGAACCCGAATAGGTAACATCAAGCGCCTGAATTTCAACGGGAAGGGATTCACCGGTTAAGGCTGATTCATCAATTGAAACTTCACCGCTAATTATTTTTGCATCAGCAGGGATAATATCTCCGAGCTTCACAATAATAACATCTCCGGGTACGATATCGCTAGATTCGACCAAAGACCAAGCGCCGTCACGTAAGACTTTCGCTTTTATAGCGAGCCGGTGCCTGAGTAATTCAACAGCCTTCTGAGAACCATGAGAATGCATAAAGCCGATAATTGCGTTTACGGTTAAAAGGAAGAAGATTATTATAGCTTCAATATCATGTTTTAGAAAAAATGAGAGGACCATTGCAAGTTCAAGAAGCCAGGGCATTGGACCCCAGAAGCGACTGATAAATTGAATAAATGGATTTTTCTTTTTAGTCTCAATAGCATTTCGCCCAAAGGTGGCAAGTCTTTTTTGGACCTCTGCATTATTTAGTCCTGATTCTGTTGCATCCAAGTATTTTAGCGTTTCATCTAAAGATGATTTCTTAAAATCTGAAGTAGGTAGTAGTTTATATTCCATTTTGATTTTTCTTCCTTAAAAGATAGTTCCTAAGTTCAATATTAAATAAATTTAAAATGTAGACATCAAATATAAAGCATTTTTAAATACGAGCTTATGGTAAAAACGTGAGATTAGTCAAAGGTAAATTCAAAATGTATAACCATTAGACTTGATAAAAGAATGATGTAAATTTAGATTTGAAAATCACAAAACTAATTCATCTGTTGAAATTTAAGCTATTAATCATTCTCGCATTCTTTTCTTTAAATGCTGTACAAACATTATTTGCCCAGCAAAAGTACTATAATTCAATAGTTACTGATTCAATCAGAATAAATTTTGGAAATGAATATTATCTTTCTAATCCTGTAATAGTACCTTTTTCAGAGATAATAAAGCTAAGGGGAAAAATACTATCTCATAAAGATTATATATTTTCTTATCCAACTTCATCGTTTACGCTTTCCGATAGTCTTCATTATTCTTTATTTGATACATTAATTGTAACCTATGAAACTATAAACCTTGCACTTCAAAAGGATTACAAGAATAGAATCTTGACATATAGATTTGATAAAGCATTAGGCGACACCGTAGGGGTTGCGAATAATGAAAGTACACCATTTACTGCTGAGACTATTTTTGGAAGCGGTATGCAAAAGAGCGGCACAATAGTCAGGGGATTTACAGTAGGAACGAATCAGGATTTGTCACTCAACAGCGGACTACGACTTCAGTTATCGGGAAGATTATCTAAGGAAATTGAAATTGTTGCTGCGCTTACAGACCAAAATACGCCGATTCAACCGGAAGGGAATACAGCAACACTTGACCAGCTTGATAATGTTTTTATACAAATAAAGCATCCAAATGCCACGGCGACTTTTGGAGATTATACACTTCAAAAGAAAATAGGTACATTCGGACCCATAGATAGAAAGCTTCAGGGATTACTAGGGGAATTTAATTACGGTGAGCAAAAGGCATACGTTGCAATTGCGAATGCTAAAGGTAAATTTACAACAAATAGTTTTACAGGTTCGGACGGTGTGCAAGGTCCATATATATTAACGGGAGCAAACAACGAAAGGAATATTATAATTATTGCCGGCTCCGAAAAAGTATATATCGATGGAATTGAAATGAAGAGAGGAGAAAGAAACGATTACATAATCGATTATGCGAATGCTCAGATTACTTTTACTCCTAATAGGCTTATTACCTCGGCAAGCAGAATATCAATTGACTTTGAATACTCAGATCAACAATACCAGAGGACATTCTTTGGCGCGGGAGTTGAGTCGGAATTATTTAAAAATAAGTTAGGTATTAAATTTCAATATCTTCGTGAAGGCGACAACCAGGATGCACCGATTAATACTTTATTATCAGACTCGGATAAAGCACTTATTGCTGCAGCGGGGAATGATCCTTCGAAGGCGACAAAATCGGGAATTACAATAGCGCAGCCTGATTCAGTAGGAGTTGTTCACGGAACTTATTCAAGAGTCGATACAGTAATAAACGGCTCACCCTATACTTATTATTTATACAATCCCGGAGGTGCAAACTCAATTTATAATGCAGTCTTCAGTTATGTAGGTGCGGGGAAAGGCGATTATAATAATATGAGCATCGGTGATTATAATTTTGTGGGAGTTAAACAGGGAAGTTATGCGCCTGTAATTTTCCTTCCGCTGCCTGAATTAAAGCAGAATGCTAATTTTGCAATTGATTATAAGCCCGAGAAAGGGGTGAGTCTTAACGTAGAATATGCCGGCAGTCTTTATAACCGCAATAGATTTTCTTCGGCAGGAAATAATAATTTTGGTTACGCTACTAATATTTTATTCAATGTTGATCCCAGAAAAATTGAGATAGGAAAAGTTTCATTAGGGAAAATTGGAATATCGTATCACGACAGGTTTATACAGTCTAAGTACTCCTCACCCGACAGAATAAATCCCGTTGAATTTAACAGGGACTATAATATTGATTCGACTACAACATCTCAGAGTCAGCAGTTACGTGAATTTAATTTGGCACTAATTCCGGTGAGTCAATTGAGTATAAATTCGTCTTATGGTTTGCTGACGCAGGGAAGCAGCTTTAAGTCAACACGATACAATAATACAATTAAATTCGGCGACAATAAGAATTACGGATTTCAGTATAACCTTGACTATGTAGCATCAGAGAATTTAAGTTTTAAGAGCTATTGGCTAAGGCAGCAAGGGCAGGCATTTTATAATATTTGGAAGCTCAGACCGGGAGTAGGATTCCTATCCGAGAACAAAAATGATAAACAAGGCGGAGTTGATTCATTGTTATCAACGAGCTTAAAATATTATGAAATAGATCCATTTCTTGAACTGGTAGATCTTTATGGGCTTCACCTTATTGCGAAGTATTCCCTGCGAGATGATTATGCGCCATTATCGGGTATAATGACGAACCAGGCGACATCTACCGGTCAGTCACTTGAGTTGAATTATAGCTGGAGCGGAAAGTTCAATTCGACATTAAATTTTACTGTTAATAATAAAAATTATTCGGAGGCATTTAAGAAAATAGGATACCTTAACAGTCAGACAATTTTAGTAAGGTCACAGTCAAGATTTAATTTCTGGAATCCGCTATCGGGTGATTTTTATTATGAAGTATCCACTCAAAAATCAGCTAAGCTTCAAAAGGTATTTGTGCAAGTTCCGGCAGGTACAGGAAATTATATTTACCTTGGGGACTTAAATCATAACGGTATTGCGGATGAGAATGAGTTTCAGCCATCACTATATGACGGCAATTATGTTCTTGTAACCGTGCCTACAACACAGTTATACCCCGTAATAGATCTTAAGACAAGTTCACGCTGGAAGGTAATTTACGGTAATATTTTTGATAGAGGGTCTGTACTTCAAAGCATACTAAAACCCTTTTCTTCGGAAACATCGTGGAGGGTAGAGGAAAATAGTACCGAGCCTGATTACAAGAAAATATATTTGCTTCAATTTTCAAACTTTCAAAAAGAAGCAACGACCATTCAAGGATCAAATTTTATTCAGCAGGATTTATATGTTTTTGAGAATGACAGGGATCTTTCATTCAGGCTAAGATATGCACAAACAAAAAGCTTAAACCAGTATAGCGGGGGATCCGAAAGGATATACAACAGGGAGCAAAGCATAAGAATAAATTTCAAAATGGTGAAGGAAATTAGTAACCAAACAGACATAACAAACCAGACAAATAATATCGGCGCTCCAATAATATCAAACCTGCAGCAGCAAATCTCTGGTAATAATATTAGCTCTGATTTTTCATATCGTCCTGAAAAAAATATTGAGGTAGGATTTATAATTAAAGTCGGCAAGAGTCAGGATAATTTTCCTAAAACTCCGACGATTATTAATCTTAATTCTCAGACATTGCGTTTTAATTTATCATTTGCGAATACCGGGAGATTAAAGATTGAGTTTAAGCGTGATGAATTGCTGGCTAATACAACGACTAATATTATGCCTTTCGAATTGACATCCGGAAATGTAATCGGTAAGAATTATTATTGGCAGTTGAATTTTGATTACAGGCTTGCTTCTAATCTTCAGTCGACGATAAGTTATAACGGAAGAGCACTAGGCAGCGAAAAAACCGTACACACTGCCAGAGCTGAAGTAAGAGCATATTTCTAAATTTATTACTAATAAGGTGAAGTAATGAAAATAATTTCTAAAATAGTAGAAATTCATATATTTAGGGAAAAAGGAAATAAGCTGCAATTTCTACTATTGAAACGGGGCGCAAATGAAATATATCCCGGTTTGTGGCAGATGGTATCGGGAAAAATTAGAAAGAAGGAGAAAGCATATCTTACTGCTATAAGAGAGATGAAGGAAGAAACAAATTTAACTCCCGTTAAGTTGTGGGTTGCGCCAAATATTAATTCATTTTATGATCCGTTAAGCGACAGTGTTACAATCATCCCGGTATTTGCTGCGCTGGTGGATTCAAAAAACGTAGTTAAAATAAGTAATGAGCATAGTGAATTCCGTTGGGTGTTTATAAGTGAAGCAAAGAAAAAATTAGCGTGGGAAGGGCAAAGGAAATCCATAGATATAATTTCGCAATATTATTTGAAGCAGAAGAATTTTCTTGACTTCGTCCAGATGGAAAAAGTGACAAGTGACAAGTGACAAGTGACGAGCAGCTGCAAGTAAGGAGTAGGGAGTAGGGAGTAGGGAGTAGGGAGAAGGAAGCAAACGGAAGTAGTGACGAGTGACCTGCCTACCGCAGGCAGGCAGATAACAGTAATGAATATCAAAGAGTACCTGAATTAATCTTCATTTTAGCGAAGAAAGATTTACAGTTCCGTTAGGGATGAAATATTTTTAGCAAAGTATACCAAATAAAAAAAAGTCCCGTTAGGGACGAAATATGTTTTAGCTAAAATAATATTTTGTGTTGGCTACAATTAACATGTCACTATTTCCTACTCCTTACTCCTTACTTGCAGCTGCTCGTCACTCGTTACTAGTCACTCGTCACTATTTCCCCGTATTCTGGGATACAATTATTCGACAGTCACTATACATTATTATATATTTATATATTTTTGCGACATTTCCAAAAAGCAATTATACAATTGAAAGGATTAAAGAATGAGGCGCCTTAGATTTCATCTGTTGATAAAAGTATTCCTAATTACTATTCTTTTGTGCATTCCTCAAATAATCTATTCTCAAAAAGACTCGTCTAAAAAATTTGATATTACTTCCGGATTAAAATTTAGAAATATAGGTCCTGCTATAGGAGGCGGCAGAGTGAGCTCTGTAGTTGGTATTCCGGGACAGCCTAATATTTATTATATAGGAGCGGCAGGCGGCGGTGTATTTAAGACTGTCGACGGAGGCTTTTCATGGAAACCAATATTTGAAAAAGAGCCTGTGTCTTCTATCGGAGCAATTGCCTTAGCACCTTCGAATCCTAATTTAGTGTGGGTAGGCACGGGAGAACCAAATATTCGAAATGATGTGCTTAATGGAAAAGGAGTTTATTTTTCACCCGATGCCGGCACAACTTGGAAGTTTATGGGATTGAAGGATGCTGGACAAATTTCACAAATAGTAATTGATCCTACTAATCCTGAAATAGTTTTTGTTGCTGCACTTGGTCATCCATGGGCGCCAAATAAAGAACGCGGATTGTATAAAACAATTAACGGCGGTAAAACCTGGAAGAAAGTACTTTTTATAAATGACACAACAGGTATTTCTGATGTAGTAATGGAACCCGGGAATCCGGAAGTTATGCTAGCTGCAGCCTGGCAGGTTGTTCGATATCCCTGGGCATTAGATGACGGAGGAGCCGGGAGCGGTATTTATCAGTCAAAAGACGGCGGCGAAACATGGAAGAAAATCTCAGAAGGAATTCCAAAAGGTATATTGGGAAGAATTTCATTTGCGACCAGCTTGTCTAAACCGGAACATGTTTATGCATTAATTGAATCTCATAAAGGTGTGCTTTGGGATTCGCATGACTTCGGAGATCACTGGCAGATGGTTAGTAATAATCATGAATTAAATGTAAGACCATTTTATTTCTCGCGAATGGAAGTTGCGCCTAACGATGATGAGAAAATTTATTTTCTATCTTTTTTAATTACTGTTTCTAATAACGGCGGTAAGACGGTTACTTCAATAAACAAAGGAATACATGTTGATCATCATGCTATTTGGATCGATCCTAAGAATCCTGAAAGAATAATTGAAGGAAATGACGGAGGTGTTTATTTATCTATGAACGCCGGTGAATCTTGGCACTTTCTTGACAATATCCCAATTGAACAATTTTATCAAGTAGCTTTAGACTCTTCGTATGCATACAACCTTGGCGGGGGACTTCAGGATAATAATGCCTGGTACGGTCCGTCAAGAAATTTA
Source organism: Bacteroidota bacterium (assembly GCA_021777835.1). GTDB lineage: Bacteria > Bacteroidota > Ignavibacteria > Ignavibacteriales > Ignavibacteriaceae > FEN-1297. The sequence goes on from JAJYDC010000023.1 coordinate 13,344, forward strand.
AATGGAGGAAGTGTTGATGGGTCAGGCTGGTATATTGTAGCGGGAGGCGACGGTGAGTATGTTGTGCCAGCTCCGAGTGATCCTTCAATTATTTATGCAGAATCTCAAGACGGATTTGTGCAAAGGTTAAATACAAAAACGGGAATTACTCATCAAATCCGGCCTTACTTTTTTGATGTATCCGATAAAAAACCGGATCAATTAAAATACAGATTTAATTGGACTACGCCTATTGCAGTGTCTTCATCCGATGCAAATGAAATATTTCTTGGCGCTAATGTATTATTTAAGTCAAACGACGGCGGAATAAATTGGAGTGCTATAAGTCCTGATTTAACACGTAATGATAAGTCAAAGGAAATTATCAGCGGAGGACCGATAAACCATGATATAAGCGGAGCTGAGACTTTCGGAACTATATTATCAATTGGACTTTCGGATTTAAAGCCAAATGTTATTTGGATTGGAACTGACGATGGTCAGGTTCAAGTTACGACGAACGGAGGGAAGAGCTGGACAAATGTATCAAAGAATATTCCGAATCTTCCTAGTTGGGGAAGGGTATATCAAGTTGGAGTATCTCCATTCGATGCCGGTACGTGTTATATTGCTGTTGATAGACATATGATGAATGATGATAAGCCATATCTCTATAAAACTGATAACTATGGGAAAAGCTGGACTTCAATTTCAAGAGGATTGCCGGAAGATTCATATGCAATTGTTGTGAGAGAAGATCCTGATAAAAAAGGATTCTTAGTTGTAGGTACTGAGACAGGACTATTTTATTCTAACAATAACGGTGAAAAATGGGAACAATTAAAATCGAATTTTCCGACTGCACCTGTATTTGATTTAAAGTTTGCAAAGAAGAATCATGACCTTGTAGTTGCAACACACGGAAGGGGAATCTTTATTTGCGATAATATATCTCCACTTGAAGAAATACCTGAGAAGAGCAATACCAATTTCAAAATGTTCAGTGTACTGCCGTCATACCTTTATAATATTTGGTACAAAGGAGGATTGAATAAATCCGGCAAATACACAGCTCCAAATCCGCCTGCTGGAGCGGTTATTGATTACTTTATTAAAGATTCAATAAAGGCAACAAAAGCAGAAAAACTTAAACACGAGTCACCGGTTAAAATTGTTATAACTGATTCCAAAGGTGCCGTAGTTGATACGCTTTATGGAACAGAGCATAAGGGTATAAACCGGATGGAATGGAATTTAAATTATTCAAGCGGGCAGATGCTATCTACCGATACTTTGCAAGGGAAACATCCGAACTATCATGCAGGTCCACAAGCCATTCCCGGTACTTATAAAATAACGGTTGACTTTAACGGAGAAAAGCAAACTCGGAATTTCGAACTCAGACCTGACCCGAGAATTCCATTTAATTATAATGCAGCAGAAGAGCAACTTAACGCATCAAAGGAAATTCAAGGTGAAATATCGGCGATGAATATAATGTTGAACCGGATTGACAATATTCACGGGCAAATAGTCAATTTGAAGAATGCATTAAAAAATAATGCTTCATTAGGCAATGACGGAGGCGAATACAAACCTGTTCTAAAAAGTGCGAATAACATAGATTCAATGCTTACTTTAATTAAAGACACTTTAATGGATACAAAAGCACAGCCCGGGGTAGGCGAAGATGATATACATTATACAACAAAACTAAGAAATTGGATTATAGGAATGAAGTACTGGTTGTCCAGCGACTATGATTCAGCGCCTAATGATATGCTGAAAAGTGAAATGATTAATTTAAGGACGGAACTTGCAGGTTTTATTGATAAATTTAATTACATAAGTAAGACTGAAATTTTATCCTTCAACAAACTTGCCAGTGAAAATAATGTCCCCGTTTTGATTGCGGGACCGCCTATAAAAATTCCAAACTAATAAGTTAATAAATACCTCCGGGGTTAAAGAAAATCCCGGAGGTTTAAATTATTTTTAGGGTTATTATTCTAAAGATAGGATATGAAAATTAAGCGCCAATTATCATTTCAGTAACTTGACCTCAATTTATTTCTTGAGAGCCTCGATAGCCTTTTGGATTCTTTCGTAAGTGTATTCTGCGCGAATTGGTTTTAGAATATAATCTGAGATGCCAAGTCCAATCATTTCTCCGATAATATCTTTTTCGTTTATAGCAGTAAGTATAATTACAGGTGTATTCTTAAACTTCTCAATCTTTCGCATTGTTTTAAGGAATTCAACTCCGTCCATAACAGGCATAGAAATGTCAAGGAGAATTATATCGGGGTTTGAGTTCTGCAAATGCTTTAACCCTTCAACTCCATTCTCAACCATTTGAATAGAAGTACCGAATTTCTTTGAAATTATTCTACTTAAATAAGCCCGGACTGTTGGGTCATCATCAACGATAAGAAATGAATACATTATTATTGCTTCAATTGTTCAAAATTTATAATTATAAAGATAATAAAACATAATTAGACATATTATCGATACAAAATACTAATTAATTAAATAATTGAAGTGAGCTAGACTATATCTAAACGCGGTTGTTAAATAGAGGAGGTCTAAATAAGTTGTTTTTGAGCTAAAAAGATAATATTAAGCAAATAGAAGGCACTATAAACTAAAGTTACTTTTGTCCTAGTTTCCTGTTCCAATACTCGATTCTTTCTTTGACTATTGCAGGATTGGGAGAACCAAAAGTTTTCTTTCTTTCTAAAGAGGTGGTGATATCTAAGCATTTAATAGATGTTTCATCAAATATTTGGTCAATAGTTTTTAAATAATCTAGAGTAACTCCGGAGAAGTTTAGATTTTTCTCCTCTAAACCTTTGACAACCCTGCCTACTATTTCATGTGCATTTCTAAACGGTATTCCTTTAAGAACAAGCCAATCTGCTAAATCAGTTGCAAGGGAGAAATCTCCATTTAAATCTTCTATAAATTTCGTCTGATTGAATTTTGCCGATTGCATCATTTGCGTCATAATATCAAGTGAAGCTTTGTAGGTATAAAAGGAGTCGAACAGAGGTTCTTTATCTTCTTGAAGGTCACGGTTATAACTAAGAGGCAGACCTTTCATCGTTGAGATAAAAGCAATATAATTCCCAAATGACTTTCCTGACTTTCCCCTAATAAGCTCGGCAATATCGGGATTTTTCTTTTGAGGCATTAAGGAAGATCCTGTAGAAAAATTATCAGATAATTTAATAAGATTAAATTCTGAAGTTGACCAGATAATTATTTCTTCGGATAATCTGCTTAGATGCATCATACCTATTGAGCATCCGTTTAAGAAATCCAAAATAAAATCCCTATTGGAAACAGTATCGAGTGCGTTACCGGTAGGGAAGGCGAAGCCAAGTTTTTCTGAAGTAAAATCTCGATCAAGAGGAAGAGTAGAACCTGCAAGTGCACCGGAGCCAAGTGGGGATTCAGACAATGATTCAAATATGAAATTTAGTCTATTTATGTCCCGTTCAAACATTTCAACATAAGCTAAAAGGTGGAAAGCTAATGAAATGGGCTGTGCTCTCTGCAGATGAGTGTAGCCTGGAATTAAGGTTTCGGTATGGGAAGATGCTATCGCCATAAAAGACTTTTGAATTTCTTTTAATGACGCTATTAAATGATTGCAAGCTTTTTTTGTCCATAAGATCAGATCTAAAGCAACCTGATCATTCCGGCTTCTGCCAGTATGAAGTTTTCCTGCAGTATCTCCGATTAACTCGAACAATCTTGATTCAACTGCCGAATGAATATCTTCAAATTCATTCTCAGCAGGTTTCCATTTATCTAATTCCCATTCGCTCTTAATCTTTATGAGACCGTCTACTAAAGTCGTTAACTCCTCTGGAGTAACTAGTCCTATTTTAGACAGCATTTCTGCATGAGCAATACTACCTTCAATATCTTCAAGAATCAAATTTATATCGATATTCAGCGAAGAAGAAAACTTCAAAGCATCAGAATTAAGACCTCCGTCAAACCTACCTCCCCATAACATTATACAGTGACCTCCTGTTTAGAGAATTTTTCAACTTGTGTAATAGTTTTATACGGAAGACCGTATATCTTAATAAAGCCTTCTGACGCTTTGTGGTCAAAAGTATCTTCCGAAGTATACGTTGCCAAATTTTTATTGTAAAGGCTATAAATAGAATTTCTAGAAAGTGTTTTAATTGTACCTTTATAAAGTTCTACTTTAATTTCGCCTGTTATATTCTCCTGAGTTGAATCAACAAAAGCCATTAGCGATTTGAAAAGGGGAGAATACCAAAGTCCGTCATAAATCAAATTAGCGATTTTATTTGATATATTTTGTTTGAACCTAAAAGTCTCCTTATCAAGAATGAGTTTTTCTAATTCAAAATGCGCATGATGAAGTATTACTGCTGCAGGTGCCTCGTAGACTTCTCTTGATTTAATTCCGACAACTCGATTTTCGATTAAGTCTAATCTGCCGATGCCGTTATTAGCGCCAACTTCTTTAAGCTTTGTGACAAGATCAACAGCATTCATTTCAATTCCATTTAGACTAACAGGGATACCTTTTTCAAATCCAATAACAATTTCTTCAGAAGTATTAGGAGCTTTTTTAGGATTAGTAGTAATTTGATAAGCGTCTTCCGGCGGTGCAGCTTCAGGGTCTTCAAGCACGCCGCATTCTATTGCGATACCCCAAAGGTTCTCATCAATTGAATAGGGATTATCTTTTGTGGCTTTAATAGGGATATTATTTCTTATTGCATAATCCATTTCTTCTTCCCGGCTTTTGAATTCCCATATTCTAAGAGGAGCAATAATTTCAAGATCGGGTGAGAGGGTTTGAACGCCGACCTCAAATCTAACCTGATCATTGCCTTTACCGGTACAACCGTGGGACACTGCATCTGCATTTTCCTTTTCGGCTACATCGACTAACATTTTTGCAAGTAAAGGTCTTCCGATGGCGGTCGCCATCGGATATGAGCCTTCGTATAGAGCACCTGCTTTAAGAGCATTCCAGGCATATTGCGTTAAAAATTCCTCTCTTAAATCAAAAACATATGATTTTACGGCACCAGTTTTTGCAGCTTTTTCTTTTACTCCTTCAATCTCTTTTACCTGTCCGAGAAACCCGGTAGCGGTAATTATTTCAGCATCGTATTTTTCGCTTAGCCATTTTACCATTACAGACGTATCTAAGCCTCCCGAATAAGCGACAACAATTTTTTTCTTTGACATTTTTATCTCCTTATAAATATAACTAACCGACTTGTTCGGTCATCATTTTTTTAATTAGCGTTACCAGATTTTCAATATGATTATGTGAACTTGGAATAACCATAACAGTATCATCACCTGCTACGGTTCCTATAATTTCCGGGTTGTTTAATCGATCAATAAAATGAGCAATACCTTGGGCACGACCGGCTAAAGTTCTTACGACTACGAGAGACTCATTATGCTGTACGTTGAGAATTTCAAAGCCTATTAATTTCGCAATTTGTTTACCTGATTCGTGTGAGTCGAGAATATAGCGGGGACCTTTTTCCGTAATTGTACGAATGACTCCAAGCTCTGCAAAATCACGGCTTAAAGTGGCTTGCGTAACCATTATTCCTTCAGAGTCAAGCATCTTTACAAGGTTATCATGAGATGAAATAAATCTATTGCTCAGAAGTTCCTTAATGCGGTTTAATCTCTTTAATTTTGCTGACATAATTTATGTTTAAGTTAATTTGTCTTATAAGTTTGAAATAACCTTTTTGAGCGTTAAAAGGAATTTTGCTATTTCGTTTTGAGTTATTATAAAAGGGGGCAAGATTCTCAAAACATGTTCACCTGCTGTTCCTACAACGAAGCCCTCTTCAAGCATTTGTGCAGCAACTTGTTTAGACTGGACAGCATCTGAAAATTCAACGCCTATAATTAAGCCCTTTCCACGAATATTCTTTATAGAAGAATGATGCAAGCCGTGAAGTCCGTTCATAAATATATTTCCGATTGAAGTAATACCGTCAAGAGCAGCATCATCTAATAATTCAACAACTTTATTAGCAACTGCAACTGCGACAGGATTGCCTCCGAATGTCGAGCCATGGTCTCCAGGTTTTATAACTGCGGCTACTTCTTTTGAGCACAAAGTTGCGCCAAGAGGAATTCCATTAGCTAAGCCTTTAGCTGATGAAACAATATCAGGAATAATATTTTCATGCTGATAGGAGTAAAACTTTCCTGTCCTTCCAATACCTGTTTGAATTTCATCAACAATAAGGAGGATATTTTTTTCGCTGCAAAGATCACGAAGCCCTTTTAGATAATTCTCAGGTGGTTCGTTCACGCCTCCTTCGCCTTGAATACTTTCAACAATAACGGCTGTTGTTTCGTCAGTTATTGCATTTGCAATTGCAGATAGACTTCCATAAGGGACATGTGAGAAACCTGGCACTAATGGCTGAAAACCGTTCCAGAATTTGTACTGTCCTGTTGCGGATAAACTTCCATAGCTTCTTCCGTGAAAGCTGCCGTGGGTTGATATTATATGGCTTTTTCCGTTACCCCATTTCCTTGCAAACTTTATTGCAGCTTCATTAGCTTCTGTGCCAGAATTAGAGAAAAAAACATAATCCATTCCTGATTTACCGGCTAATTTATTAGCTAATGATTCCTGCAATGAAGATGAGAATAAATTTGAAGTATGCCAAAGTTTATTGATTTGTTCGATCGCTGCAGCTTTTAATGTGGGGTGATTATGCCCAAAACTAGTTACTGCGATTCCGCAGTAAAAATCTATATATTCTTTTCCAGTAGTATCATAAAGAAAGAACCCATTTCCTCTTTCAAACTCTATCGGGTATCTGTTGTAATTTTTAAGCAATGCTGACTTTTGCATAGAGGCTTCCTGTTTTATTTATAATCCATGTTCCTTTTGTTTTTTCAGGATCCAAAAGTTGAGATCCAATCCAAATTCTATTTATTCCCATCTTTAAAAGCTCAATACAGCTTTTCAATTTTGGTATCATACCGTCGGTGATTTGCCCTTCTACAATTCCGCTGATAATTTCCTCTTCCGAGAGATAACTAACATAATTGCCGTCCATTTTCACTCCTTCAACATCAGAAACAAAAAATACGGAATCTGCTTTCACCGCAAGGGCAATTGTCTCTGCAAAAAGGTCTGCATTTACATTCATTAAATTACCGTCTGCATCTCTGCAAACACTTGAAAAGACAGGTATAATCCCGTCTTTTAGGAGATCAGTAATCCAATTTGAAGATCCAATAATTTCTGGTTTACCAACATAGCCGAGATTCTTATCAAAATAATTTGCAATAAAAGTTCCGCGATCGATGCCAGACAGTCCGATTGCTTCAAAGTTAGAGGAACTCAGCTTTGCTACAAGTTGAGAGTTTAGCAAGCCTGACTGCACGGCAGCAACAACTTCCATTTGCTGAATTGAAGTGACCCGCTGACCGTTAATAAATTTTGTTTCATGTCCTAGTTTTTCAGACCATTCGGAAATATTTTTGCCTGCTCCGTGTACTACAATGATTCCTTGAAAATCATTATAGAGCTTTTTAATAGAATTAATCCAGACTTCGGTTGAACTAAATTCAGAAATAGTTTTACCGCTAATTTTTAGAACTGCAATTTTCATTATATTCTCCTAATCAAGTCCTGTAATCAGCATTTATTTTTATATACTCTTCGCTAAGATCACATGTCCACCAAGTTGCTTCTTCAGGACCTTCTCCTAAGTCAATATGAATTTCGAATTCTTTTTGAGATAAAATTTTAGAAGCAAGCTCTTCGTCAAGTGTAAGAGTAAAATTCGGTAAAAGTATCGGGAGGTTACTAAAACTTATAGAAACTTTAGCAGGATCAAAATCTGCTCCGCTTTGACCTGCTGCGCTAAGGATTCTTCCCCAGTTAGCATCGGCACCGTGGATAGCAGTTTTTACCAAAGAAGAATTTGCAATTGATTTGCCTATTAGATTTGCATCAGATTTAGTCTTAGTTCCGCTGACCTTAACAGTAACTAATTTAGTAGCGCCTTCTCCATCAGAGACAATTGACTTAGCCATTTCTATAGTTAATGCTTTTAATGCAGATAGAAATTCGGGATAATCCTCTGAATTTTCCATTATTGAAATTCCCGATGAACCGTTGGCTAAAAGAATTACCATATCGTTAGTACTGGTTTCTCCATCGACAGAAATTTTATTAAAGGAAACGTTTACAGTTTCTTTAAGTAAAGTTTGAAGGAGATCTTTTTCTATTTTAGCATCTGTTGAAATAAAACCTAACATTGTAGCCATATTAGGCATAATCATACCGCTACCCTTGCAAATACCGCCAATTGTAACGTTTCCGCTCTTTAATCTAACTTTGACAGCGTAGGATTTAATCCTGGTATCAGTAGTCATAATTGCTTCGGCAGCATCATATCCACCATCTTTGGATAGCGAAGGTATTATTTCGTCAAGACCGGTTTGAATTTTTTCAACAGGAAGTTTTTGACCAATGACACCGGTTGAACTAATTAGGACTTCGGTAGAAAGGAGGTTCAACTTTTCAGCACACCATCTTTGCATTTTGAGTGCATCATCATAGCCGGATTCTCCGGTACATGCATTTGCATTGCCAGAATTTATTAAAATAGCTTTTACGCTTTTATCAAGTTTAATCACATTTTGTGAAATAACTAACGGTGCAGCCTTAACTTTATTCATTGTAAAAGTGCCTGCAGCCGTGCAAGAATAATCAGAAAAAATTAAAGCTAAATCCTTTTTCCGCTTTTTAATTCCGCAATATATACCTGCCGCTTTGAATCCATTTGGTGAAGTTACCGAGCCGTTTTCAATAAACTGAAACATTTTTAACTCCGTTATTTAGTAAACTTAATGTTTCATCCCATCCAAAAAGTATATTCATGTTTTGAATTGCCTGTCCCGAGGCGCCTTTAATTAAATTGTCAATTGCGGATGTAATTATTAAGACTTTATCTTTTACTGATATGTTTATATCGCAAAAATTAGTATCTACTACCCAGTTCAATTGGGGAGGAACTTCTCTTATTCTTACAAAAGGGGAATTAGAATAGAAAGATTTATATTTCCCGATGATTTCATTTTCTGAGATAATATTCTTCAAATGAATTGAAGTCGTTGCATAAATTCCAACGGCTATAGGCAAAAGATGGGTAGAAAATGAAAATGGAGAATCAAATTCAAAAGTCCGCAGCATCTGTAGTATTTCAGGCTGATGTCTGTGTTTATTAAGACTATATGCCGATACATTTCCGTGCATTTCAGACATTAATAATTCCTGCTTTGGAGATTTACCCGCACCGCTTGTACCTGAATATGCCACAGTGCTTACAGTTAAAATATCATCCACAAACGAATCTACGAATGGAAGCAATGAGAGTATGGTTGCCGTCGGATAGCATCCGGGATTTGCAATTAAGTCTGTTGTAGAATAATCTAATCGCTGATAGTCAGCCAATCCATAAATCTTTGAATTTAATAGTTCAGGAGAGGTATGTTTTTTACCATACCACAACTCATACTCGTCCTTAGAATCCAGTCTATAGTCACCGCCAAGATCAATGACTTTCTTGCCCTTGTTAATTAATTGAGGAACTATTTTAAGAGCTTCGCCATGCGGTAATGCAATAAAATAAACGTCATGCTCACTCAGATTATCAATGCTGTTAATTATAGAATTATTTACAATATTGTTGAATTCCGGAAATAGGTCATACAAATTTTGTCCTGCAGTTGAATTTCCATACACTTTTAATTCTGCTACAAATGGGTGACTGTTGCAAAATTGAACAAGTTTCTTTCCCGTATATCCGCTACCTCCGATTATACCTACTGAAATCATTTAGCCTTGCCTATGAATAATTATTCCAATTATTAAATTCTTAGGACTAAATTTATACAATAATAGATTATTTGTCAAATATATATTGTATATAATTGCAATTAGATGTCACTAAGGTATTATTTCAGGGACTAATATGGATATATATGCATAAATATGTGTACAATTACCTAATTGCTAAAAATCAATTATGATTAGGGGCTATAAAAGCATGCGTGAAGATTGGATAAATATGCAATATCGGGATTAATAGTTAACCTTTTGAAGTCAAGAATCTGATCATTTATATAAGCTTGGGAGTGCCATATAAGTGCTTGATTAAATTTGTAATTGTGTTTATTCAAGTAATTCTTAAATAAATATGGAATTTCAATCTCGAAATGATTTGTAAAGTGGAAGAAGTTAAAAATGCTTCAGTTTATGCGAAAATTCGTTCAATAAAAAAGCCTTGCAACATTATGTGTTGTAAGGCTTTAAGAAAGTGGAGCTAAGCGGGATCGAACCGCTGACCTCTTGAATGCCATTCAAGCGCTCTCCCAGCTGAGCTATAGCCCCAAAAATGAATTCTATTTGTAATCTTTCGGAGCCAAAAATATAGAAGAAACCTTTGTTTGTCAAATTTGATTACCGAATTTTACATTGTTATGTTATTAAATAGGTTTTATTTTTTATTGAACAAAATTAATGGATTTATGAGACTCTTATTTTCGTCCTTCTTATTATTATTTTTTGTATCACTTGTTGTTTCGGGCTGCAAGGATTCTATCACGGGGAGTCAATTAGACTCAGTTGTAATTCCTTCATCTAATGTATCTTATAAAACGTATATTCAGCCTGTGTTTACTTTGAAATGTGCTAACTCTGGCTGTCATGATGACGGTACTATGGCTGCCGGGTTGAGTTTGACGACGTGGGCTGGTGCAACTAATCTTCAGTATGTTACTAAAGGTCATCCTGACAATAGTATTTTAGTGCAATCAATTGAGGGGCTGTCAGGTTCCTCTCCAATGCCTCCTGTGGGATACCCGGTTATGACAGCAAATCAAATTCAAGGTGTGAGAGTTTGGATTGCCGAAGGAGCAAAGAACAATTAATAAATTATTTGAGGATCAAATCGCAACGCATAATATTTTATCGTGTCTACTTTGAGTAACTTCATAAAATATTAATGATAATATACGAACGTACTCGAAGCAGACACGAAGTGCTACTATGAATGTTTTTTTGATATCATGAAATAGCGGCAAATTATTTTGCTGAAAATTTATAAATAGTAGTCTGCCTATATGTCTGACCGGGATTTAAAACAACTGAAGGCCATTTAGGCTCGTTTGGAGAATCCGGATAATGTTCAGCTTCCATCGCAAATCCAGTACGGAATAAATACGCAACACCATTTTTGCCTAAAGGAGTTCCATTAAGGAAATTGCCGGTATAAAATTGAAGTCCGGGCTCATCGGTAAATATCTGCAAGTATCTTCCGGTAGTTGGCTCATAAACATCTGCAGCTTCACGAACTTTTCCGTTATAGTTATTTAATACGTAATTAAAATCATAGCCATGTGCTAATTTAAGCTGTTCAAAATTATCATTAATACGAGATCCGATAGCTGTTAACTTAAGAAAGTCTAATGGCGTGTTTTCAACTTTGTCTATCTTTCCTGTAGGTATAGATTCTTTGTCAATCGGAGTATAATAATCAGCATTAATCTTTACTTCATGATTGAGTATTGTATTTGTGAAAACGCCGGTAAGGTTAAAATAAGTATGATTCGTCGGATTAAGAATAGTCGGTTTATTTGTCGTCCCTTTATAATCTATTCTTAATTCATTATCATTAGTGAGTGTATATGTTACATGCAAGGTGACTTCGCCGGGATATCCTTGATCACCGTCGGGGCTTACTAAAGTGAGTTCAAGTGCCGGTCCTGATTTACTTTCAAATGATTTAGCTGTCCAAAGATCTTTGCTGAATCCTATTTTCCCTCCATGAAGCTGATTCTTGCCGTCATTAGCGCTTAGTTGATAGGTTTTCCCATCTAATGTAAACTTAGCACCAGCTATTCTGTTTGCATATCTGCCAGCAATAGCTCCCAAATATGCGGATCCTGTTTCATAGCCTTCAAGATTATCATAGCCTAGTGCTACGTCAGCATATTTCCCGTTACGGTCAGGAGCAGTCAAAGACACTACAGTTGCACCGTAAGTTATTATCTTGACCGTGGCTCCCGGTTTATTTTTTAAAGTATATATATAGACTTCTTTACCGTCTTTCAACTTACCGAATAGCGATTTTTCAATCATTGCATGATCCTTTTTATTAGTTTGTCCAATTGTTGTAACGAACGGAATCACTAATGCAATAAATAAATAAATTATTCTTTTCATTATGATGCTCCAGAATGTATTTAAAACTATCATTTTTTTTGCAGGCGAATAATAGCACAGAAAAATAATTAATGCCACAGGGGACAAATTATTTTGCATTGTGCGAGCGGGGAGAAGGTAGGAGTAAGGAGTAAGGAGTAGGGAGTAGAGGACAGGGGCTTGGGTAATATTGGGACACTGTATTTGAGAAACAATTTATAATAATAATTGGAATAATTATTTATTACATTTGGATTATTACACAGGCTCTCAAGCAGGATGGTCTCTCCTTGCAAATGTGTGTAGATTATAAAGATTTCTACTAAATAAAGGTGCTTAAATAAATGCTAAATAAATGCTAAATAATTTTCTAATACTGAATTTTTGAAAGTTTTCAAATACTATTTGAGGTATTTCGCTGATTTTCATAACTACAAAATAATATAGATTGCCGCTGCAAAGCATGTTGTACCTTCTTAAAAGAGCGAAATGTCAAACAAGTAGCACGTTAAAATATTTTAGCTAATATTTTAATAATTTAAACCTTATTAATGTTTAAATTGTCATATAATTTTAAATGAATCTAAAGGAATATAAATGGAAAGTGAATTGAAAATAAATAAAGACAAGACGGCAATAGTTGTAATTGATCTTCAAAAAGGAATTACAGTAATGCCCGGGGTGCCTTATTCAGCTCAAGATATAATTTCTAATACATCAATGATTTTAAGTGCTGCTCGAAAGAATAAGATGAATGTGTTTTTAGTCCGGGTTACGCCATCTCCGGACTTAAAAGATACTTTGCGCCCAATATCCGAAACCTCATTCCCTGTTAGAGAATTTAATCCGGAATGGAGTGAATATGTCCCGGAATTAAATATTCAGCCATCAGATTTCTTAATTACGAAACATCAATGGGGTGCTTTTTATGATACAGGTCTGGATCTTCAATTAAGAAGAAGGGGAATTGATACAATTATACTTTGTGGAATTGCAACTAATATGGGCGTTGAAAGTACTGCAAGGTTTGCATATGAGTTTGGGTATAACCAAATATTCGTTGAAGATGCCATGTCTGCGCGATCTAAGGAAGAACATGAATATCCGATTAAGTATATTTTCCCAAGATTTGGTTTAATTAGGAAAACGAGTGAAATGGTAAAAGCTTTAGAGATAATTTATTGATAACTTCCAAAATATCATTGATGATATGCATCAATAAATATTTGCCCATATATTATTAGATTGATTATATATTAAGCCAATTTTTTGTAAGTGACCCAGAAAAAAAATATTATTTTATGAAGAAGATTATTCTATTATTATTTGCTGTCTATTTTACCTCCTTCAAGTTTTATTCTATGTCTTTAATCTCCTCAGATTCATTACTAGAAAAGGCTACCTTGCAAAATTGTGTACAGTATGCACTAAGGCATCAGCCGCTTATGAAACAATCACGTTTGAACGAAGAGATTACCGGATATCAAATCAGAAGTAAGTTAGCAGATTGGTTCCCACAGTTGAATTTCAACTATAATTTGCAGCATAATTATCTACTCCCAACATCTAATTTCCAGGGAAACACTATTAAAGTAGGTCTGAATAATACTTCCAGCGGACAGTTCTCTTTGACCCAAACAATTTTCAATAGAGACGTTTTACTAGCCGCCAGCACTGCAGGTGAGGTACGAAATCAAGCGAAGCAAATCTCGGTTAATAATAAAATCAATGTTGTTGTAAATGTAAGTAAAGCTTTTTATGCAGTACTCTTTACACAACAGCAAAATAATTTATTAGATGAAGATATAATCCGCCTGAAGCAAAGCTACGAAGACGCATATAACCAATATAAAGGCGGGGTGGTTGATAAGACAGATTATGAGCAGGCAGAAATTGCTCTTAATAATGCAGAAGCAGAAAAGAAACAAAATGAAGAGTTACTTAAAGCAAATTATGCAAACCTGAAAGATCAAATGGGTTATCCCTCGGACGGCGATCTAAGCCTTTTATATAACATTACTACTATGGAAAACGAGGTTTCGATAGATACTTCTGAAGCACTAAATTATGATAAAAGGATTGAGTATAAACTATTGCAGACTCAATATCATTTAGATCAAGCTAATCTTAAATATTATGAGTGGAGTTTTCTCCCGTCATTAAACGCTTTTGCAGAATATAATTTCAATTATCAGAATAATGATTTGCCAAAACTCTATAATCAAAATTATCCTAATTCATACGTAGGCCTGCAATTGTCTTTCCCGATTTTTCAGGGAGGCAAGAGGATTCAAGAGATAGGGCAGGCAAAGCTTGAATTAGAACGTTCCGGTTATGATATAGTTTCGTTAAAAAATTCTATGAATGCGCAATATGTTCAATCAATGTCAAATTACAAAAGCAATCTAAACAACTATATTATAATGAAGAAAAATCTGGAATTAGCAAAGGACGTCTATAATACTATTGAACTGCAATATAAGTCGGGTGTAAAAACCTATTTAGATGTCATTACCGCTGAATCAAATTTAAGAACTACTGAAGTTAATTTAATAAATGCACTGTACCAAACACTAAGCAGTAAGCTGGATGTTCAAAAAGCATTAGGCACCATTCAATATTAGAAAACAAAAAATAATTTATATGAAGAAGAAAATTGTATCTCTAGGTCTATTAATTGTTGTCACTTTAATCATATCCTCGTGCGGAGGTAATAAAGTACAGCAGAAATTCCCTCCGACGCAGGTAACAGCATATGAAGTTAAAACAGGAGTAGCATCTTACTATGATGACTATCCCGCTTCAGTTGTAGCATTGAATCAAGTCGAAATTAGACCTGAGGTTTCGGGATATATATCTGATATATATTTCAACGATGGTCAGTACGTGACTAAAGGAGCAAAATTATATTCGATTGATCAACAGCAATACAAAGCTGCATACGAGCAGGCTATGGCAAATCTTAATGTTGCGAAAGCAAATCTTATGAAAGCTCAGCAGGATGCAGACAGATACAATGAGCTTGCTAAGAAGAATGCCATTGCACGTCAAGTATTAGAGCATTCTCAGGCTGATTTGGAAGTGGCGAAGATGCAGGTTGCAGCAGCCGATGAAAATGTAAAAGTAGTTCAAACGAACCTTCGCTACTCTACAATAACTGCACCTTTCAACGGTACAATTGGAATCTCTTCGGTTAAATTAGGATCCTCCGTTGTTGCAGGTCAGACTCTTTTAAATACGATATCATCGGACAATCCAATGGCAGTGGATTTTCCCGTTGAAGAAAGTCAAATTGGACGATTTACCGAATTACTTAATAAGAAAGCTTCACCGAGTGATTCGACATTTACATTAGTTTTACCTGATCAAAAAGTTTATCCTTATCCGGGTTACATAACCTTACTTGACAGAGCAGTAGATCCGCTTACAGGGACAATAACTGCAAGAGTTGTATTTCCTAATGTGAAGAATTTATTACGACCGGGTCTTACCTGTAATATACGTGTAAGAAATATTAGTCCTGCTAATAGTATTCTTATTCCTTATATCGCAGTAAGCGAACAAATGGGCGAATATTTTGTTTACCTCATTAACGGTAATAAAGTAAGCGAACGTAAGGTTAAATTAGGCAGAAATTTGGGCAAAATGGTAATTGTTGATAGTGGATTAACTCCGGGAGAAAAAATAGTTGTTGAGGGCATTGAGAAGTTAAGAAATAATTCTCCTATTCAAATAATGCCTTCTGCTGGCTCACAGAATTCTGAATCTCCAGACAGTAAATAAGACTTCAACAGGAAAAAAGATGATTGCTAATACGTTTATTAAGAGACCGATAACTGCAATAGTTATTTCAATTATCATTGTCTTGGTTGGATTGATTTCAATATTCAATCTTCCCATCAGTCAATATCCGGATATAACACCTCCGACTGTTCAAATTACAGGAGTATTTAGCGGTGCTGATGCGAAGACAGTGGAGCAGACAGTAACTACGCCGATAGAATCTCAGGTTAACGGTACACCAGGCATGGCGTACATGCAGAGCAATAGTACCAGTAACGGACAGTCTTCCATTAACGTTACATTAAATATTGGAACTAACCCTGATATTGCCGCTCTTGATATCCAAAATAGAGTAGGCATAGCGACACCTCAGCTTCCCAATGACGTCAAAAGAATCGGCATAACTACCAGGAAAAGGAGCCCAAGTATATTGTTACTTGTTGCGATTTTTTCGCCAAAGGGAACACACGGTATTTCTTTTCTAGATAATTATACAAATATTTATATAAGGGATGCTCTTCTACGAGTAAATGGAGTTGGGGATGTGTTTACCCGTGCTGATGATTTTAGTATGAGGGTTTGGTTAGAGCCTGATAAATTAGCGCAATTAGGGCTTACTACAAATGATGTCATTAATGCTTTATCAAATCAGAACGTACAAATTGCAGCCGGTGCTGTAGGGGCGCCGCCGCAGAATAAAAATCAGGCATTTGAATATTCTGTATCGACTAATAGTCGATTAAGTACGGTAGATCAGTTTAAGAATGTAATTGTACGTGAAAATACTAAGGACGGTTCTGCAGTTTATCTTAAAGATGTTGCACAAGTGCAGCTTGGAAAAGCGAGCTACGCAAACAATTCTTATGTTGATGGTAAAAGATCTTCGTTCTTATTGGTATTCCAGGCGCCCGGGAGTAATGCACTTGAAGTTGCCAAGGGTATAAATAAGACTATGGCACAATTAAAGAAATCATTTCCGCCTGATGTAGGTTATAATATTCCGTTTGAATCAGTATCAGTAGTTAAAGTCTCTATTGATGAAGTTGTAACAACATTGCTAGAAGCTTTGGGTCTTGTTGTTATAGTTGTATTTCTTTTCCTTCAAAGTTGGCGCGCAACTTTAATTCCGGTGCTAGCAATTCCGGTGTCTATAATAGGAACCTTCGCATTTTTTATTCCATTCGGGTTTACGATAAATACATTAACTATGTTCGGATTTGTCCTTGCAATCGGAATAGTTGTGGATGATGCTATAATAGTGGTGGAAGCTGTTCAGCATTATATAGACAATGAAAAGCTATCACCGAAAGAAGCCACAATAAAGGCTATGAGTGATATATCGGGACCTGTTGTAGCAATAGCTTTAATTTTAGCGGCAGTTTTTATCCCAGTTGGTTTTATTCCAGGTATAGTTGGGAAGTTGTATCAACAGTTTGCAATTACTATTGCAATTTCTGTTTTAATATCAGCTTTTGTTGCTTTATCTCTTACGCCCGCATTATGTTCTTTATTCCTAAAGCCTTCACATTTTGAAAAAGGAGATAAGGGCATTCATAAATTCTTTTTTAGATTTAATGAATGGTTTAGGAAGACTACTGAAAATTATGCAGAGGGAGTTAGGAAGAGTATAAAACTAGCACCTTATTTTTTAATAGTTTTAATCATGATTTATGCTGGGACAGTACTTCTATTTGAGAAGAAACCTACTGGATTTATTCCAACGGAAGATGAGGGGCGCTTATACATTACTTTTCAATTACCGGAAGCGTCTTCAACTACAAGGACTCTCGAAGTGCTGAATCAAGAAATGAATATCTTGAAGCATACACCAGGAATTGCGCATTATGCAGGTATAGGCGGATTGAATGTTGTTAACTTTTCTACTAAGTCTAATAGCGGTACCATATTCGTAATGCTTAAGCCATGGAGTGATAGAACTAGCAAGGCTCTCCAGCTAAACGCATTAGAAGCTACGCTGCAAAGAAAGTTTGCAGCTATTAAAGATGCTTACACAATAGTGATAAGCCCACCGGCTATTCCGGGATTGGGGCAGACGGGTGGATTTACTTTTGAATTGGAACAGCATGAAAGCACTGATAATATTCAACAGTTTGCGAAAGTTGTACAAAACTTTGTTGCAGCTGCTAATAAGAGACCCGAGCTAAGTCATGTGTTTTCTTTTTTTACTGCTAATACTCCAGGCTACCAGTTAAACGTTGATAGAGATAAGTGTGCTAAACTTGGCGTTTCTGTTGCCGATGTTTATAGTACGATTCAAACCTTCCTTGGAAGTTCTTATGTAAATGATTTCACAATATATGGAAGGAATTTCCATGTAGTAGCTCAAGCAGATACTAGCTATCGTCAAAGTATACAAAGCCTTTCTAAGTATTATGTGAAGAATGCGTCCGGAGACATGATCCCTTTAAGTGCTCTTACTCAATATAAAGTGACTGAAAATGCTTCTCTTATTTCTCATTATAATATGTTCCGCTCTGCTGAAATAGACGGCAATGCTGCAACAGGTTACAGCAGCGGAGACGCAATAAATGCATTAAAGGAAGTAGCAGCGCAAGTGCTGCCTGCAGGTTATGGTTATGATTTCTCTGGTCTTAGCAGGGAAGAGATAAATGCAGGTAACAGTACTATAGTTATTTTCTCATTATCACTACTCTTTGTTTTTCTATTTCTTACAGCACTATATGAAAGCTGGTCAATTCCTCTTGCAGTTTTATTTTCAGTACCAATTGCGGCATTCGGTGCTATACTTACATTAACAGTATTGCCTAAGTTAAGTGACAACGTATATGCGCAGATTGGACTCATTGCATTGATAGGTCTAGCTGCCAAGAACGCTATTCTTATAGTGGAGTTTGCCAAGGAAAGAGTCGCCAGGGGGATGGCTGTAGTGCCTGCGACTATAGAAGCAGTTAAACTACGACTGCGTCCGATACTAATGACCTCGTTGGCTTTTATTTTTGGAGTATCACCATTAGCCTTTGCTACGGGAGCAGGTGCCCAAGCGAGATCTACAATAGGATGGACGGTACTAGGTGGAATGCTAGCTGCAACAATGCTTGCGATTTTTATAGTTCCGGTTTTGTTTGTTACAATAACAAGATTAACTAATCGTAAAGATAAAGTCGAGGGCTTAGAAGCGACTAAAGAATAATAATATAGGCCGGCAACTTCGATATTGGTCTTCGTTCGCGGTATTCGAGCAATATATCTTTTGGGAAATTGTGTGAGTATTCTATAAGGAGTAATCGGATAGGATGACTTGAGTGATCGTCTAAAATGCTTATTGCAAATTAGATTTATTCGGGTACGTGAACAAGGAAATATTCTTTAGCTGACCTTCCTATTGATTTAGCTTCTGATATTGACATATGCATTCCATCAGGAGTTTCGTCATCATGTCCTGCTTCAATAATTGCAAGGTCGGAGTTTTTAGCCATCTTTACTAAGTCAGTGCAGTATGCAGTATCCCCACCATAGCATATTTTTACTTTATTAAAAATAAATTTATAACCTAATGCAGGCACCTGTCTAGTAGTTATCCCATCATGTAAATATTCTTTATGTATAACAGGGAAGGGGTGAATTGTTACGTTTTTACTTTTAAATGTATTTACGTGGTCTATCACCTTTAAGTTAATCTTATATGGCAGAGTCTTACCATACACCTTTTGAAAAGCATGATATATACTTTCTATTTCAATGCATCCCTTTGGGTAATAGATTGTAAGAGGTGTTTTCTTATTCATTACGCGCATATATGTAAGCAAAGCCCACACACCGCCTACATGATCATGATGACCGTGAGTGATAAATAGGTCGTTTATTGACAATATCTTTTTTGTTCCGATTTCTTTATTAAGATCTCTTAAGATTCCGTCGCCTGGGTCAACTACAAAGTAGTTGGTACCCGCAGTTAATAGTATCCCTGTAGCAATATTAGGGATTGAGCAAAATATCTTAATTGAGTAATTATCTCTTTCCCAATTTATCGGATATTTATGAATTGTCATATTTAGATTTTTATATTTTTATATTATCTTTTATAATCTGTTACTTTTTCTCTTTAAAATATTTGCATTTCTTAGTATTCTGGCACCTTGCAAATATATTGAATGAGTAACTTTCAACATCAAACCCAAGCTCTTTACTTATTTCTTCAGGGAGTTCCTTCACCTTTGGATTAGTGAATTCTACTATTCTGCCGCAATCCATACAAATTAAATGATCATGACTTTGCTTCTTAAAATTGCTTTCATAGCGTGTCATGTTATCGCCAAAATTTCTCTTTAGAAGCAATTCGCATTGTGCTAAAAGTTCTAGCGTTTTATATACTGTAGCACGTGAAACCCGTGATTTTTGATTCTTCATCAGGATAAATAAATCATCTGCTCCGAAATGACCATTATACTCCAATGCTGCATCAAGCACTTCAAAGCGCTCCGGAGTTATACGGTTCATGCCGTCTTTTAGATATTTTCTGAAGATCTCAGTAGCTTGTTTATTTTTCAATTTATTATAATAACAGTATTAAAAATTATACAAATAATTTATATTTAATATTATGGCACTCCTAGAAACCTTAGTCCATTAACTGTAATAAAGGCGAAGATGTATGCCATAGATGTATAAACGAATAATTGAAGCATTGGAATTTTCCAACTGCCTGTTTCTTTTTTGGAGACTGCAATAGTCGAAAGGCATTGCAGTGCAAAGACAAAGAATATTATAAGACCGAAAATAGTAGAAGTTGTAAATAGTTTTTTATTAGTACCTTCAATCTTAGCTTTGCGCATTGCATCTAGTATCGAACTTTGGAGGGATGCTTCGCTATCTGTTACCTTGAATATTAATGCAAGAGAGCTTACGAATACTTCACGAGCAGTAAAAGCGGATATAAGTGATACTCCAACTCTCCAATCCAATCCAAGAGGTTTCATAAGAGGTTGAATCCCTCTTCCTAAGTCTGCTGCATAAGAGGAAGTCAGCCTGTCGGCTTTCTGCAGTTGAATAATCTGACCCTGGTTTAATCCGTTAGTGTTAATCTTAGGATTACTGTTTGGGAAATATGTTAAGAACCATAGTACCATTGAAAAGCCGAGAATTATTGGCCCTGCTTTTCTGAAATATAATCTTGCACTATGATATGCGTTGTTTGCAACCACACTGAACTTTGGTTTCCGGTAAGCCGGAAGTTCAAGAATAAAAGAAGAGTTCTCATTTCCGCTGAATAATTTGCTTCTGAATCTATTTAGGAGTCCAGCGATTGTAATTGAGCTTGCGGTACTGAAGACATAGATAGCGGCAAGGACGATTCCTGCTACCCAGGATTTATCTCCAGGGAACAAGAATCCTATTAACAGGGCATATACCGGGAGTCTGGCACTACAGCTCATTAAGGGGATTATAAATATTGTAAGTAGTCTTTCTCTGCGGTTGGGAATAGTGCGTGCAGCTAGCATAGCGGGAATAGCGCAAGCGAATCCTGAAAGCATTGGAACGAATGAGCGTCCGTTTAATCCGATTTTAGATAGGGGTTTGTCGATTAACATTGCTCCTCTTGCGAGGTAACCTGTATCTTCTAATAATCCAAGTATCAGAAAAAGTATAAGTATTTGCGGGACGAATACCAGCACCGAGCCTGTACCGGTAATTATACCGTTTGCTACGAAATCACCTATCCAGTTATTGCCTATCAATAAGAAGGCTTTATCTGCTGCTAATCCGAAAAGGTCTCCTATCAATTTCATTATAGGTGATGCAAGCCAGAATATAGAAGTAAAAATTCCTGCCATAATAAAAAAGAATACAACCAGGCCCCATACTTTATGTAAGAGTATTTTATCAATCTTTAATGTAGTTGCATCGAGATTGTTATTCCTTATTCCGGTTGCGGGGTCATTTAATACTACTAGGCGCTTATTAGCAGTTGCAAGATCGATATTCTTTTGATTTGGGAGACTAATTATTACTTTACTCTCGATCTTCTCAATCTCTTTAAATAGGTCTATTAGACCTGAATTATTGAAGCTTTTTTCAAGGTATAGTGGCTTTTCGACGCCTTCAATTTGTATTTTCTGAATATTAAGTTCGGCTACTTTTAGAAGATTTTCTACACCCTTACCTGTTCTGCCGTCTATTTTTACTACGTTACACTCGAGAAGGTTCTCAAGTTCATTTATATCGACGTCAAGACCTCGCTTATTAAGCATATCGGTCATAGTCAAAGCAATTAAGATTCTGAACTTTGCTTTCTTTAACTGTTGAACTAGCAAGAGATGACGTGATAACTGACTTGAGTCAACGGTAATGATAACTAAGTCAGGAATCCCAAATTTCGGATGATTATAAATTGCATCTATAGATACCTTTTCATCAAGTGATTCGGGTATCATGCTTATAACACCGGGTGAGTCTAGGAGATAAGCTTCAAAGTTAAATTTCTTTAACATTTTTGAAACCGAATATTCAACAGTTGCGCCTGGATAATTAACGGTCTTAAAATTCTTTCCGCTTAAGTAATTAAATAATGTAGTCTTACCTGAATTAGGAGGTCCGATTAACGAGATAAAAGGAATCTTCTCTATAGTTTCTGTGATCATAATACTTTGATACACTCCGCTTCATTTTTCCTAATGGCAATTAAGGTACCTCTAATTGCAAATGCTAGGGGGTCGCTAAATATTGAAGCACTAATCAGTTCAATTTCCTGTCCGGGAGTAAATCCAACTTCAAGAATTCGTCTTGCTGAAGGATGGGATTCATCAATATTAGTAATCCTTACTCGTTCTCCGTTTTTTAGATCTGCCGCTGTTTTCATTCTAAACTGTAAATGGATTATTAGATAAATTATTTTGTATTTATTCATTGGTAAACTTGAGTTTGTTGGCTCAGAAACCAATAGCAATAATGATTATTTTTAAAAGTACATATTATTAAGATTTAGTCTACATAAAGATAAGCATCATAGTAATAATTGTCAAATATTTATATTGAAGACCGTTGTTATTTTTAACAAATGCAGTTAGATTCATTGGTATAAATGCACAAAAAATTGGATATAATTGTTCTAGTTTGGTCCTATTATGCTTATTATTGATTGTTTTGTAGGTCTTACACAGGCAGTAAGGCTTTTCAAGGAGTATTCAGGATTCGAATTTGATTAACTTTCACTATAGGCAGGTTCCGACAAGATAACTGAAGTCAACAATGAGATGATAACACCCAGAAAAAAAGAACAAATGTTTTTGTTTCAGTTAAAATATTAAATTATAGAGCGTTATGCAACCTGCATTATAATTGTTGCGGGTTATAACAGGTACCTAATATTTAATTAGTCAACCCTTAAAAGCTATAAGGCATTAAAATAAAATAGATTAAATTGAAAAATGCTAAGTAATAATTGCAAGAATTAATATATTTGCATAAAAAACCTTGCAAAATAAAATGATAAAAAAGACAGAAAAGAAATCACAGACAAGTATGTTTTTTTCGTTAAAAGACACATTAGATCAGAAACATCCATTATTCATATTGACAGAAAAAATTGACTGGCATCAATTCGATGAGGCATTCAGCTGTCTTTACTGTTCGGATAATGGGCGCCCGGCACTGCCGATTCGGCTGATGGTAGGTCTGTTGATATTAAAACATCTGCGTAATATTTCAGATGAAAGTGTAGTTGAGCAATACTCGGAAAATGTTTACTATCAATATCTGTGTGGACAGAGTGAATTTGTAGCCAAAGTACCATGTGAGGCAAGTGAGCTGGTTCATTTCCGAAATCGCATAGGCGAGCAAGG
>JAJYDC010000024.1 GCA_021777835.1 Bacteroidota bacterium
TCCTATCGCAGAACATTTTTCAATTTTATAGGTTATACCAAAATGAAAAGAAAACGTAATATCAAATTATTCGAACCTTCGCTTGTAAAGCAGGCTATTGTACAGTCATTTATAAAACTTAATCCTTCATACATGATTAAGAATCCGGTTATGTTTACCGTAGAGATTGGTACGGCAATCATGGTTGCTGTAACAATTATAGGAGTTAATAAACCCTCTAATGGCGGCACTGGCTTTGTCTATAACCTGACTATAACTGTTTTATTATTCCTTACTATCTTATTCGCAAACTTTGCTGAAGCTATTGCCGAAGAAAGAGGAAAAGCTCAGGCAGAATCACTTCGCAAAACACGTGAAGAAACTCCGGCTAAGAAATTTCAGGAAGACGGCTCTATTGAAATTGTTAGTTCTTCCTCTCTAAGGAAAGGGGACAAATACATTGCCGAAGCAGGTGATTTGATCCCCGCTGATGGTGAAATTATTGACGGACTCGCTTCTATTGACGAATCTGCTATAACGGGCGAATCAGCCCCCGTTATTAGAGAAGCTGGAACTGATAAATCAGGAGTTGTAGGAGGCACCAAGGTTTTATCTGATAAAATTACTGTCGAAGTGTCTGCAGACCCCGGCGAAACTTTCTTAGATAAAATGATAGCTCTTGTTGAAGGCGCAAATCGTCAAAAGACTCCAAACGAAATTGCACTTTCTATATTACTTGCAGGCTTTACCCTCGTCTTTCTTTTGGTTGTTGTTACCCTTGAACCGTTTGGAAAATATGCTGGGACGTCAATTAGTATTGCCTTCTTAATTTCCTTATTTGTGTGCCTAATTCCTACTACAATCGGAGGATTACTCTCTGCTATCGGAATTGCAGGAATGGATAGAGCATTAAGAGCTAATGTAATTGCTAAGTCAGGTAAAGCTGTAGAAACTGCAGGTGATATTGATGTTGTTCTGCTTGATAAAACAGGTACTATTACTATCGGAAATCGTAAAGCTACTAATTTTTTCCCGGTCAACGGTTATAGTAATGAAGAATTTATTAGGGGCACGGTTTTAAGTTCCCTTGCAGATCATACTCCGGAAGGAAAATCAATAATTGAACTCGCAGAAAAAATTCTTCCTTCAATTTTCCCGGTGAATATTGAAAATGCAGAGTTTATAAACTTTTCCGCTGAAACTAGAATGAGTGGTGTTAACCTGCCGGACGGAACTGAAATAAGAAAAGGTGCCTGGGACTCAATTCGGAAATGGACAAGCAATGGCGACAGCGTTGCCGATGAGATAAATTCAAGAGTGCTTGAAATTGCCGGCAGCGGCGGGACTCCTCTGGCTGTTGGTATAAATAAAAAAGCTATCGGTGTCGTTCAACTTGAGGATATTATTAAACCCGGTATCCAGGAAAGATTCAAAAGACTGCATAAAATGGGAGTCAAAACAGTTATGGTTACAGGCGATAACCCCGTGACTGCAAAGTTTATAGCTATGCAGGCTGGTGTGGATGATTTCATTGCTGAAGCTAAGCCTGTAGATAAAATGAACTATATAATTAGAGAGCAGAAAGAGGGGAAGCTTGTCGCTATGATGGGCGATGGTACAAACGATGCTCCTGCATTGGCTCAGGCTGATGTTGGTGTTGCTATGAATTCCGGTACTCAGGCTGCTAAAGAAGCCGCTAATATGGTTGACCTTGATAATGATCCGACTAAACTTCTTGAAGTAATTGAAATCGGTAAGCAGCTATTAATTACTCGCGGCAACGTTACTACCTTCTCTATTGTTAATGATGTGGCAAAATATTTTGCTATAGTGCCCGCTTTGTTCATGGTTACTATCCCTGGCTTAAATGCCTTAAATATTATGAAATTAGCTAACCCTGAATCTGCTATTTTATCTGCAGTGATTTTTAACGCCCTTATTATACTTGCCTTAATTCCAATAGCCCTAAGAGGCGTGAAATATAGACCTATCGGCGCTACAGGCATATTAATTAGAAATCTATGGATTTACGGCATGGGCGGACTGATTATTCCGTTTATCGGCATAAAAGCAATTGACATGATTGTTAGCCTTTTTTTCAAATAATGAAAAGACTTTACAATTAAAAAATGAAAGATTATATAATGAAATCATTAAGAACAAATTTAGTTTTACTCTTTTCAACAATAATATTCTTTGGCGTTATTTATCCGCTAGTTATCTGGTCAATTGGTCTGCTGCTTCCTCAACAGGCAAATGGTCTTCCAATTATTGAAAATGCTAATGTAATTGGATACAGAAATATTGGGCAGAGTTTTACCGAAGCAAAATATTTTTGGGGAAGACCTTCAGCTTGTAATTATAACCCTATAAATGCAGTACCTTCGAATTTAGGACCTACTAACCCTGTACTCATAAATACAGTCGAGGATCGCATAAATAAGTTTATATCTGAAAATCCGGGCATAACCAGGTCGGAAATCCCCTCCGATATTGTTACATCTTCAGCAAGCGGAATAGATCCCGATATTTCTCCGCAAGCAGCTTTGATCCAAATTCCAAGAATTGCTAAAGCAAGAAATATTGAGCCGGCTTTAATAAAAAAACTAGTAGATGAAATGATTAAAGAACCTATTCTAGGCCCTGCACATGTAAACGTTTTAGAACTGAATTTGTCATTAGATAAGCTTGCTGAATTAAATAAATGAAAACTTTTGTTAATAAGAGTAATGCAATAGAGATAATTAGGAAAAATTAAATGGGTTTTGTAAAAACTCATTGTGGAAAAGATTATGAAAAAATGATGTTAGTTCATCCTATATTGAAAAAGTATGTTTAACTATAATATAATTAACAATGAGACCTATAAATTATATTAATTCTATTTTGCGCTTGCTGCTACTATCTTTCCTCTTATTTATTGGATTACTAGGTAATAATTTTGCACAAAATGCGGACACAACAAAATCAAATAATCAGATATCGATTACAGGCATGGTAGATGTTTATTTTAGTAAAAATTTTAACAACCCTGCTAGCCATATAAATGATTATCGAAATTTTGATGTTACTGAAAATCAATTTGATATCAATCTTGCTAAAGTGACGTTCCAAAAAACTGCTAACCCTGTAGGTTTCAGGGTTGACCTTGGATTCGGTCATGCAATGGATTTAATTAATAGCGACGCTAACCTTGTATATGAAAAATCTCTCCGTAATGTTGAGCAAGCTTATTTATCTGTCATCCTCCCAGTTGGTAGCGGTTTAACAATCAACGCAGGTAAAATGTCTACTCATATGGGCGGTGAAGTAATAGAGACCTCTGGCAATATAAACTATAGCAGATCAATCCTTTTTGCCTATGCTATTCCTTATTCCCATGTAGGAATGAGTGCGGGTTATGCTTTTAGCAGTCAGTTTACTGCATCTATTTATATCTATAACGGATGGAATAATGTTGTAGATAACAATAAAGATAAAACAATCGGCGCCGAAATATTATGGTCGCCTTTATCAACATTTACCCTTATTGAAAATTTCATCGGTGGACCGGAAGAACCCAACACGACAAATAAAAGAAATGTCTTTGATACAATACTAAATTACCAGGCTGCTGATGATTTATTTGTTACTCTAGATGCAGATTATGGACAAGAGGCATTAAACCCTTACGGTTATGCAATATGGAAGGGAGCTGCACTTACTGGAAAATATACAATTACTGAAGTCTCAGCGATTGCTTTGAGGGGAGAATATTATAGTGATCAGTCCGGATTTACTACCGGAACTGCGCAGGCTCTGAGGGAAATTACTGTCACTTATGTATATAAATTTGCTAATAGTCTGCTTACGCGACTCGAATTCAGAAGAGACTGGTCAAATCAAAATACTTTTGAAGATGAAACAGGAACATTTAGCAAGAATAATCAAAATACTATATTGATTGGTTCGATTTATACATTTTAATATTTCCATTTTTATAGAGTTATCCATTTATTTCTTTCTATGAATTTATGACTGTTGTAAAATCTATTTTAATCTTTATTCTTGCCGGATTCTGTGAGATCGGCGGAGGCTATCTTGTTTGGCTTTGGCTAAGAGAAGGAAAGAACTTTTGGTACGGCATTATAGGATGAAAATAATACTTGCTCTTTATGGAGTAGTTGCGACTCTTCAAAGTAATAGTTTTGCAAGAGTTTATGCAACTTATGGCGGAATTTTTATTGTAATGTCCCTATTGTGGGCGTATAAAGTAGACCGCTATATTCCGGACAAGTTTGATATAATAGGTGCATTAATTGCATTACTTGGAGTTGGGATAATTTATTATATGCCAAGAAATTGAAAAGAAATTCAAAACATAATTCTTTTTGTTTTGACTTTTCTTAATTTAACACAGTGAATATCTAAAAAACGAATATTATTTACAATGGAATCTGAAATTTCCTTACCGTCTTCTGTCGGAAAATTTCTTGAGCTGATTAAAGACTCCCAAAGAGGAAGACTTAAGGTATATTTGGGTCTTGCTGCTGGTGTGGGAAAAACTTTTCGTATGCTGATGGAAGGTCATGAATTAGCAAAGAATCAGATTGATGTTTATGTAGGTTTTGTAGAAACTCATGGTAGAAAAGATACTGAAAAATTACTCGAAGGGCTTCCCGCAATAAAGAGAAGAAAGATTTTTTATAAAGGGAAACAGCTTGAGGAAATGGATATTGATACTATTCTGCTAAGCAAACCGAAAGTTGTCCTAGTCGATGAATTAGCTCATACAAATGTCCCTGGGTCAAAAAATGAAAAACGCTGGCAGGATGTAATTGAAATTATAAATAGCGGAATTAGCGTAATTACTACAGTAAATATTCAACACCTTGAAAGTATCAACCGGGAAGTTGAAAAGATTACCGGCGTTGTTATTACTGAAAGAGTTCCCGATAAGATTATCCAAATGGCTGATGAAGTAGTAAATGTTGATCTTACTATCGATGAATTAATTGACCGGCTTAACGATGGCAAAATATACGACAAAGCTAAGGTCTCAACTGCTCTTAAAAACTTCTTTAGAGAAGATAAACTTCTGCAGTTAAGAGATCTGGCTCTCAAAGAAGTCTCCCGGCAGGTTGAAAGAAAGATCGCCCGTGAAATTCCTTCTATGCAAAGAGAAAAGGTAAATGCGCTTATAACATGCATTAGCTCTAACGGAAAATCTGCTTCGAAGTTAATTAGAAGGTCTTCAAGGCTTGCTTCTTTTTATAATTCAAAATGGTTTGTCATTTATGTACAAACCGATAAAGAAGCTACAGATAAGATTGATACTAAAGATCAAAGGCTTTTGATTAATAATTTTAAGCTTGCGACCGAACTTGGCGCAGAGGTTGTCAAATTATCGGCTAATGATAGAGCGAAAGCAATTAAGGACTTTGCACGGGATAAGGAAGCCGGCTTAATTGTCTTAGGTACCCCTTCGGTCTCTTTGAAAAAAAAATTATTATTCGGAAATATATTCAAGGACTTAACAAAACAAGTAGAAAATTTAAACTTAGATATTCTAATTATTTCAAACAATGAAAAAGATTAAAACAAAAATATTAGCAGGAGTACTATTCCTGTTTATAGTGATTCTAGTACTAAGCGTGCTTGGTATCTTTTTTATAAATAGAATTTCTCGGAGCTCAAAAGGCGCCATTAAAGATAATTATCGCTCGGTTCAATACACCACGATGATGACCAAATGCCTTGATACAATGTATAAAATAAAGTTAGAGGAAGTAATATCATCTTCTAAATTTAGTAGTAAGACTGAATTTGACACTGCAAATTTTATTGCTAGTAATTTAGAATTTAAAAGCAATCTTAGTAAAGAAGCCCATAATATAACAGAAATTGGTGAAGAAGAATTAGTAAATGAATTAGAACGCAATTATAATAGATTTTTGCGTGCGATAGGAATATTGGGCCCCGGTTTTACCGCTCTTTCAAAAAGTAATATCAATGAAATTAGTTCCCTCTATGATATAACGCGCGAAAATATTCTGGAAATATATAGGCTGAATATGAACGCCATTCTTCTCCGCAGCAGCAGAGCAGAAAACACTGCCGGTCAGGTTACTGTCTATATGGCGATAGTTGCAGCATTCAGCATATTATCAACGTTATTCTTTATATTCAAATTCCCGAGTAAAATTGTTAGTCCTATATCAGAACTTACAGCAAAGATTAATGAAATTTCAAACAGAAATTATGAACAGAAATTGGATGTTATCTCAAATGATGAAATGGGAGAGCTAGCCAGAGCTTTCAATGTTATGGTGCAGCGGTTAAAAGAATATGAATATACAAATCTTGATCAGCTTTTGTTTGAAAAGAAAAGAATGGATGCGATTGTAAAAAATCTTCAGGACGGCGTTATGATTCTTGACGAAAATAAGAATGTAATACTTGCCAATAATTCTTTAATAAGTCTTACCGGATTGAAAGAAGAAAATGTCCTTAATCGCTATGCTCCGGATATTGCCGCTAGAAATGATTTAGTAAGAACTATGATCTCAAATCTTATGGCTGAGGAGAGAGGGGAACAATCGGAAGAAATTAAGCCGATTAAAATAATCCTTAACGGCAAAGAAAATTATTATTCAATTGAGCATATTACTCTTGAGCTTACATCAAGCGGAAGTAATAAGAATAAATTAGCCGGCTATATTATTATGTTGAAAAATGTAACTCTTTATCAGGAGAGAGATACAGCTAAAACAAATTTAATCGCTACCGTGTCTCACGAATTGAAAACACCACTATCTTCAATTAACTTGAGCCTGAAACTTCTCGGTGATGATAGAATCGGTGAAATAAATGAAGAACAAAAAGGATTAATTAATTCTATAAGGCAGCAAAGTACCCGCCTGTCTAAAGTAGTTAACGAACTGCTTGATTTTTCACAAGCAGAAACAGGAAATATAAAATTAAAAATAACTGAAATAAGACCGGAAGATATTATTGAACTCGCTGTCGTTGCATTAATGATGTTTATATCTGAGAAAAACATTCGCCTCGAAACCTCTATAAGTGAAAACATATCAGCTATAAATGCAGACCTCGAAAAGACTGTCTGGGTACTTGTAAATATTATTAATAATGCAATCAGATATTCCCCCGAAGGCGGAGAAATTACGGTCAACGCTGAAAACGAAAATGGATTTGTCAAATTCACTGTTAAAGACGAAGGCGCCGGCATATCGCCGGAAGATTGCCAAAAAGTATTTGATAAATTCGTACAAGTTGGAAATAGAAACTCTAAAGGCTCAGGTCTAGGACTCGCGATTTCCAAAGAATTTGTAGTCGCCCAAGGAGGAAAAATTTGGGTAGAAAGTAAAATAGGAGAGGGAAGTCAGTTCTTCTTCACTCTTCCTATCTCAAGCAAAAAAAATGGACGCTGATTAAAGTTCAATAAACTCTAATAAATTCCAATAGTAAGCCCCGACATGATGACTAATTCTGTTTAATACTTATAGGTCCACGAAGTGAAATCATCTGTTAGTTAGTTAAACGTACCCAAAGAGTGACATCAGGAGCTAAAAAGGAGAGTATTACTATGTCTTTGCCACTCAATTCCCCCTAAAATATGATAACCATAAGCTCTAAAATAATCATTAATATAAATTTCATATCACAATTCTTGCAAAAATTAGTTACATTATCTATATTTGCAAGCCAATTTCGAGCTATAAGCCTAAGTATTTGCACATAATTTGAATTATTTTGCCGGGGTGGCGGAATTGGTAGACGCACAGGACTTAAAATCCTGTGGGAATTTATTCCCGTGCCGGTTCGAGTCCGGCCCTCGGTACATAAAATAGAAATTTCATTTAAGGGCTCTTAGCTCAGTTGGTTAGAGCGTCTGCTTGACGTGCAGAAGGTCAAAGGTTCGAATCCTTTAGAGCCCACTGATGTCGGAGTATACTCCGATTTTTTTTATAAAGAAGATTATGAATGACAAAATATTAATAACGTTTCCCGACGGAATTAGCAAAGAATTTGACAAAGGCATTTCTGCATTCAAAATTGCCGAATCAATTTCTTCTGGCTTGGCTGAGGCTGCTTTAGCCGCTGAGGTAAATGGTATTGTTAAAGACTTGGATTCTCCAATCAATTCAAATTCAATGATTAATTTCCTTAAGTTTGATGATGATAAGGGAAAAGAAGTTTATTGGCATTCTACTTCGCACCTAATGGCTCACGCTATTCAAGAAATATATCCAGAAGCAAAATTTGGAGTCGGACCCGCCATTGATAATGGATTTTATTACGATATAGATATCAATTCAGCTCTTACCGAGGAAAGCTTAAAAGTCATTGAAAATAAAATGACTGAACTTTCAAAAAAGAATAATTCATTCGTTCGTCAAGATCTATCAAAAGATTCAGCTGTTAAGTTCTTTGAGAATAAAGGCGATAATTACAAAGTTGAAATATTATCTGGAATTGATGAAAATTCTGAGCAAGTTAGCATTTATAAGGAAGGAGATTTTACTGACCTTTGCCGCGGTCCACATCTTCCTTCTACTGGTAAAATAAAATTTATAAAGCTCCTGAATATTTCAGGCTCTTACTGGCGCGGAGATGAGCATAATAAACAGCTTCAAAGAATCTATGGCATTTCTTTTCCAAAAAAGAAGATGCTTGAAGAATATCTGCAGAAATTAGAAGAAGCAAAAAAACGCGACCATAGGAAACTTGGTAAAGAACTTGAACTTTTCTTTATTACTCAAAGCGTGGGAAGTGGTCTACCAATATGGCTTCCGAAGGGAACCATACTTCGAGAGACTCTCGAAAATTATCTTCGTGAAGAACAAAGAAAGCGTGGCTATGAACCCGTCATTACTCCTCATATAGGTAATATAAATCTATATAAAACCAGCGGGCATTATCCATATTATAAGGAAAGTCAGTTTCCTCCGATTAAATTAGAAGGAGATAAAGAAGAATATCTTCTAAAACCTATGAACTGCCCTCATCATTTTCAGATTTATCTATCAAAGCCCCGCAGTTATAGAGATTTGCCTATACGTTATGCTGAATTTGGAACTGTCTATCGATACGAACAATCTGGCGAACTAAACGGATTAACCAGAGTAAGATCTTTTTCTGTCGATGATTCACATATGTTCGTTAGGGAAGATCAATTAAAAGATGAAGTATGCAAAGTAATTGAACTAATCCAGGTTGTGTTCGGCCAAATGGGCTTCAAGGAGTTTACCACTCAGTTATCATTTAGAGACGATAATGCTGAAAAATATGGCGGTGATATTAAGATGTGGGAACGCGCCCAAAGAGAAATAAAAGAAGCTGCCGACTTAATGAATCTTACTTACCACGTCGCCGAAGGAGAAGCAGCTTTCTACGGACCTAAAATTGACTTTATGGTCAAAGATGCCCTCGGAAGAAAATGGCAGCTAGGTACTGTCCAAATCGATTATATTATGCCGGAAAGATTTAATCTTGAATATACAGGCAGCGATGGACTGAAGCACAGACCGGTAGTAATTCACCGGGCTCCTTTTGGCTCACTAGAAAGATTCATAGGCGTCCTTATTGAGCATTATGCTGGTGAATTTCCTTTATGGCTGGCACCAGTGCAAGTTGCAGTTATTCCTGTATCGCAAAACTTTGCTGAGTATGGCAATACCATATTTAACAAATTAAAAGAAGCAGGAATTCGCACAGAACTTGACGAACGTAATGAAAAGATCGGCTATAAGATCAGAGATTGGGAAACCAAAAAATTGAAATATATGATAATTGTTGGCGAAAAAGAACAATCTGCCGGAAATATTTCTGTAAGAAAACATAAGGTAGGGGACACAGGATCGTTGTCTTTATCCGAATTTATTGATAATATTCAATCTGAAATAAAAAACAAGATTTAAATAACAGTTATAAGAGGTTAAATATCGCTCAAGCAGATAGTGTCAGAGTAAATGAAGAAATAAAAGCTCCCAAAGTAAGAGTAATTGATTTAGATGGAACACAGCTAGGTATCTTTACTGTAAGAGATGCATTAAGGCTAGCAACCGAAAGAGCTCAAGATTTAGTCGAAATAGCTCCGCAGGCAAAACCACCTGTCTGTAAAATTATTGATTTTGGGAAGTTCAAATATGAACAGCAAAAAAGAGAAAGAATACAAAAGAAAAATCAAGTAGTATCTTTACTTAAAGAAATTAGACTTCATCCGAATACAGACGTTCATGATTTCGAATTTAAGGCTAAGCACGCTGTCAATTTTATCGAAGAAGGAGACAAAGTAAAGGTCTCTGTCATGTTCAAGGGAAGGGAAATGGCCTATACTGAACAGGGCGAAGATCTATTGAAAAGATTTATAATAAAGCTTGAAGATATTGCAAAGGTTGAATCTCCGATTAAGATGGAGGGAAGAAATATGAATATGATTCTTGTCCCTTCGAAACAGAAAAGTAAAAAGAATAATTAATAATTAGGAAACTTTATGCCAAAAATGAAGAGTAACAGCGGTGCAAGAAAAACATTCAGAGAAACTGCATCGGGAAAATTCAAAAGAAAAAGCGCTTTTAAGAGCCATATTCTAACATCTAAAAGCACAAAGAGAAAAAGAAAGTTAAGACACTCTACGCTTGTATCGGAGTCCGAATCAAAGCGCGTTAGAATCATGATCCAATAATTTTAATTTAAAGGAAGTAAAATGCCACGTTCAAAAAATAAAGTAGCTGCGCATCATAAAAGGAAGAAAGTATTAAAGCTTGCTAAAGGTTATTGGGGAGCCAGAAGCAAAGTATATACTGTAGCTAAAAATCACGTTGAAAAGGGTTTAGTTCATGCTTACCGCGATAGGAAGCTAAAGAAAAGAACCTTCAGACAATTATGGATCGTTAGAATAAATGCTGCTGCCAGAATTAACGGAACTAACTATTCGAAATTGATACACGGACTGGAAACCAAAGGCGTAGGAATCAACAGGAAGATCCTTGCTAGCCTTGCCGTTGAAAATCCATCGACCTTTGCTGAAGTAGTAAAATTTTCGCTTAATTAAACATTGCCTGCCTACCGGTAGGCACACCCTCTTGAGATATTACTTTTCAAGAGGGTATTTATTTTAAATTAACCAATATAGAATTATGCTTTCCGAAAGAATACAGATTATAAGTTCTGAATTTGGCATCGATATTTCTAAGGTTAAAGACCTAAAAGATCTTGAAAATCTAAGGTTAAAATACTTAAGCAGGAACGGAATAATTCCCTTATTATTTGAAGATCTTAAATCCGCTAGTAAGGAAGAAAAACCATTATTAGGTAAATCTCTCAACGAGCTTAGAAATTACGCCACTAACCAGTTCGACTCACTCAAAGAAAATTTAGAAATTTCTTCATCTGCTAAAGAAGATAAAATTGATCTTACTTTGCCGGGGATAATAAAGACTTTAGGAAGTAAGCACCTCTTAACTCAAACCCTTGACGAAATTAAATCAATCTTCAAAGGACTTGGCTTCTCAATTCTTGAAGGACCAGAATTAGAATCTGATTATAATAATTTCGAAGCCCTTAACTTTCCGGGTGATCATCCTGCTCGGGATATGCAGGACACTTTTTTCATAAATAAAGAATTTCTTCTAAGGACACATACATCTCCTGTGCAAATTAGAGTTATGAGCTCTCAAAAGCCGCCCGTAAGAGCCATTATGCCCGGTAGAGTTTATAGGAATGAAGCAGTGAGTTCTAGAAGTTACTGCATGTTTCATCAAGTAGAAGGATTATATGTCGATACTGATGTTACATTTGCTGAACTAAAAGGTACACTGGTCTCTTTTGCACAGCAATTTTATGGTGAAGGATTAAACTATCGTTTCCGACCAAGCTATTTCCCCTTTACTGAACCAAGTGCTGAGATGGATATAACGTGCTATCTATGCCATGGTAAAGGCTGTAAAGTCTGCAAGCAGACAGGATGGCTAGAAATATTGGGATGCGGGATGGTGGATCCTAATGTATTTGGATATGTCAACTACGATTCTGAGAAATATACTGGTTATGCTTTCGGAATGGGAATTGAACGTACTGCTATGCTTAAATATGGAATTACCGACATAAGGGTATTCTTTGAAAATGATATTAGATTCTTAAAACAGTTTTAACTCGGAGAATATAAATTGAAAATTTCTATAAACTGGTTAAAAGAATATGTAAATCTTCAAAACGTTACATCTGAAGAAATTATCTCGAAGCTTAACATGTGCGGTTTAGAAGTTGAAGATGAAGTCAATCAAAATGAAATCTATAAAGACTTCATTGTCGCATATGTTAAAGAGAAAAAGAAACATCCAAATGCAGATAAACTTTCCTTATGCAAAGTTGACACAGGTAAAGAAGAATTAGAGGTAATTTGCGGCGCTCCTAATGTGGATGCGGGACAGAAAGTCGTCTTTGCTCCTGTAGGTACACTAATTCCAAAAGGGAACTTCAGAATAACAAAAGCTAAAATACGAGGGATTGAATCCTCCGGTATGATCTGCGCGGAAGACGAGCTTGAATTAGGAGACGACCATAGTGGTATAATGATTCTCGACGATTCGTTAGCTCAAGGTACGCCTATTACAAAGGCATTAAAATTGGACGACGTATTATTAGAAATTGCTATTACGCCAAACCGTCCGGATGCGCTATCACATATTGGAGTTGCAAGAGATCTGGCAGCTTTATTTAATGTAGAATTGGAAATCCCACGAATAATACTGAATGAGTCTTCAACAAATATTGATACACTTGCATCTGTAGAAATTGATGATCTAATAAATTGCCCCAGATATTCTGCAAAAGTTTTGACCGGAGTAAACGTGAAAGAATCTCCGGAGTGGTTGAAAAAGAGACTTACCAACCTTGGACTTCGACCAATTAACAATATTGTTGATGTGACCAATTATATAATGTATGAAACCGGTCAACCGCTTCATGCATTTGATCTAGATAAACTTAAAAGTAAAAAAATTATTGTTAAGAGTACTAAATCTGAAACATCATTTATTACTCTCGATTCTAAAGAAAGAAAACTGCAACCAGGAACCTTAATGATTTGTGACGATCAGGAACCTGTTGCAATTGCCGGAATCATGGGCGGCGAGAATTCTGAGATTAGCAATTCTACAAAAAATATCTTAATTGAAAGTGCATACTTCAATACTTCAAGTATTAGAAAAACCTCAAAAACATTAGGACTAAGTACAGACGCCTCATATAGATTTGAGCGGGGGATTGATCCGGAAGGAACACTTAATTCGGCAGAAAGGGCAGCACATTTAATTTCTGAGCTAAGCGGGGGCGAGGTTGCAAAAGGCTTCATAGACGTATATCCGAATAAAATTGAAAGGAAACTTGCTGATCTTAGATTTTCAAGATTAGAGAAAATATTAGGATATATTATTGAAGGAGAAGCAGTGTATGCTATACTTTCAAAACTTGGATTTGAAATCAAATACCAAAGTGATGAAAAACTTACCTGTGCAATTCCTACGTTTCGCCCGGATATTGAGCGTGAAATTGACTTAATAGAAGAAATAGCTAGAATTAACGGATACGAAAACATTCCCACAGTAAACAAAATAAATATTTTACTAGGTGAAAAGAAAGACGAATCAAAATTTACGGATGAGCTAAGAAACATTGCTACCTCGCTAGGATTTTTCGAGATGATAAATAACCCTCTTCAAAGTGAGAAAACTGCATCCTTAATAGGCAACAAAATATCCGTTCTTAATCCTCAAAGTGCGGACATGGCTTATTTGCGTACTTCCCTAATTCCAGGTGCACTATCGGTTGTATCGAAGAATATAAATGTAGGTGAAAAGGACATGTCTCTCTTTGAAATAGGAAATGTATTTAGCAAGAGAGGAACGGAAGTTGACATTAAAAGTTTTACCGATTTTTATGAACAGCAGAAACTATTATTGTTAATAACAGGTAGATCTTCAAATAAAGGGTGGAATTCTAGTGAAAAATTTTATAACTTTTATGATATTAAAAGTTTTGTGGAGAGTTTTTTAGCTAAGATTTCGCTTGACAATGTTTTAGAGGATTCATATTATCACGGTGACGATAGATTTTTTGATTTGTATTTTACCAAAAATTACTTAAAAAGTGTAATTGGTAAAGGCGGAAGACTAAAAAAAGAGATACTAAAGCATTTTGATATCGATTATTCAGTTTTTTGTTTTGAATTTGATATTGACGTTCTTAAGAAAATCCCGCTAAAATCAAAAAGATATTTAGAGCCGTTAAAATATCCTAAGGTTACAAGAGATTTTGCATTTGTGTTCGATAGTTCCGTAAATTATGAAGAAGTATTGACATTTATTAGAAAGAGTGGTTCAAAATTGCTCAAATCAGTTTCATTATTTGACCTTTTTGAAAACGAATCTATAGGAGCAAATAGGAAAAGTATGGCATTTACTCTTGAGTTTTTCTCAGTTGAACGGACATTAAATGAAGACGAGGTCGAAAAAGAATTTTTAGGCTTAATTAATTCTATCACAAAGAAATTCGATGCGAAATTACGAGGTAACTAGCATGGCAGAATTAACAAAATATGAATTATTGATAAATGACCTTGGATCGCTAGAAAGCCAGGCTTCAATTCTCATTAGTAAGTTTAAGGATACTTTTGCGCGAAATATTGAATTGGAAAATTTTCTAGCTGAAGCAAAAAAAGAGAATATTATGTTGCTTCAAGAAATTACTAAATTAGAGGGCGAATTTCAGAAAAAGAAAGAGAATGGCGAGACAGATTTATTTAATTCATTAACATTAAAGGAGCGAGACAGCTTAAAAGTTAGATTACAAAACTTGATTTCAAAAATCGATTATCATCTTAGTTCTTAAAAATATTGTAAGTATGATGGAAAAGACATAAATGACAGATAAAAAGAAGCTTAAAATAAAAATATTTGATAAAGAATATTCTTTGTTGGTTGAGAATGAAGAAATAGCCAAAGAATTGGCTATATATGTTAATAGAGTGATGGAAGAGACAAAAGATGAACTTCCGGATCAACCGGCACAAACAATTGCAATAATAGCATGCTTAAATATTGCTTACGATTTATTTTTAGAAAAAAATAAAAACCGCGAGTTTTTAATTCAGGCATCGGATAAAGTAAAGAAGATTAAGCTTCTTCTAAATGAACCAAATATGTCTGAACCATCCTAAATTAAAGCCGCCCTGTTAGTCTTTTTAAATAGAAAAACTAACTTTTAAACATTAGGGAGTTTGACTTTCGGCGTCTATTACAGGCCTTAATAAACGGTTTACCGTTTATTTGCGAAAGCAACAGAGGAAGTAAAAAGCGTTCGGGCAAGTTCCCACATTGTGATGTAATTAAGGTTTTTCTGTGTTATTCTGCACTAACAGCGGCGGTTTATATTATAAATCCCTACTATGGAGGAAAAATGAATATAGATATATTGCTTTTAATTCCGATGGCGGTAGTCCTTGTAGTATTATTCTTTTATTTGGGTTGGATGTTTAATTCTCGAATCGGCAAAAAAAGCATAGTAGCCGCTGACGAAAAATCAAAACAAATAATTAGCGAAGCGCAAAAAGAAGCAAATAATATTAAACGAGAAAAATTGCTTGAAGTTAAAGATGAATGGTACAAGAAGAAAGTTGAATTTGACACTGAAGTAAATCAAAAAAGACAAAAACATGGAAACTTGGAAAAACAACTTAGTATCCGTGAAGAAAACATAGAGAAAAAATTTGACTTAGTAATTAAAAAAGAGAAAGAGAACAAACAAAGCGAAAAAGAATTAAATGATCTAAAAAAGAGCATTGAAGCAAGATTAGCAGAGGTTGAAAAGCTTGAGTCAGAACAAAATCTACGCCTTGAAAGAATCTCCGGTCTTTCTTCAGAAGAAGCAAAAGGCATGCTCATTGAAAATATGACCAACCAAGCGAAAAGCGATGTAGTACATGTAATTAAAAAAATCCATGACCAAGCCAAGTCTGACGCAAAAAAGGAAGCTCAAAAAATTATAGTCCAAGCAATTCAGAGAACGGCTGCTGACCATGCAATAGAGACAACCGTATCTGTCGTTCAAATACAAAATGATGAGCTAAAAGGCAGAATTATCGGAAAAGAAGGAAGAAATATCCGCGCATTTGAAGCTGCTACTGGTGTAGACGTAATTGTAGATGATACTCCTGAAGCTGTCATACTTTCTTCGTTTGACCAGTTCAGAAGAGAAGTTGCAAGGGTTTCACTTGAAAAATTAATAGCCGACGGAAGAATTCACCCTGCAAGAATTGAAGAGGTGGTGCAAAAGGTAAAACAAGAACTTGAAGAAGAAATGATTCGCGACGGAGAAAACACTATCCTCCAGCTTGGTCTACATAACATGCACCCCGAATTAATAAAGCATATAGGAAGAATGAGATATCGTTCAAGCTACGGGCAAAATTTGCTGCAGCATAGTGTCGAGGTGGCATATTTGACCGGAATAATGGCGGCAGAGGTTGGGCTTGATGTAACCCTGGCCAAGAGAGCAGGATTGCTTCATGATATTGGAAAAACCGTAGATAAAAGCATTGAAGGCCCGCATGCGTTACTTGGTTATGAGTTAACTAAAAAATATAAAGAACATCCAATTGTTGTTAATGCAGTTGGTTCGCATCATGAAGACATAGAAATGGAACACCCAATTGCACCTCTTGTACAAGCAGCTGATGCAATAAGCGGAGCTCGCCCGGGCGCTAGAAGAGAACCGCTCGAAGGTTATGTCAAACGACTTGAGAATTTGGAAGCACTGGCAAAGTCTTTTGAAGGTGTAGCAAAGACTTACGCAATTCAGGCAGGACGGGAAGTAAGAGTTGTAGTAGAGCATGATAAGATCGATGATCTTGTTGCTGAGAAATTAGCACATGATATTGCTGCAAAAATTGAAACAGATATGGAATATCCTGGACAAATAAAAGTTACAGTTATTCGCGAAGTAAGAAAAATTGGTTATGCGAGATAAGATTTATCTGCAAAAATTTTCATTAACGCATTGAAATAATATTATTAATGATTCAAAAGAAATTAAAAGTAGGAATTACCGGGAGCATAGGTTCCGGTAAATCAACTTTTTCAAAGATTATAGCAGATACAGGG
Source organism: Bacteroidota bacterium (assembly GCA_021777835.1). Taxonomy (GTDB): domain Bacteria; phylum Bacteroidota; class Ignavibacteria; order Ignavibacteriales; family Ignavibacteriaceae; genus FEN-1297. Next base: position 17,145 of record JAJYDC010000024.1, read on the forward strand.
TTTAGAGTTATAAATGTTGACGATATTTCTAAAGAATTGTTGGTCTCTGACAAGTTAATTAAAGAAAAAATTATTGAGTTATTTGGAAAAGAATCATATATCGGCAACGAAGTAAACAAAAAATATCTAGCAGAGAAAGTATTCTCCAATTCAGAGCAAGTTGCGAAGATCAATTCAATTGTACATCCCGCTGTTATTAAGAAAACTGAGTCGTTGATTCTACGAAATTTAGAAGATGTAAATATTGCTTTTGCCGAAGCAGCACTTATTTATGAAGCAGGTATGGAAAACATTTTCGATTATGTTATTCTTGTTACAACTAATGAGAAACTAAGATTGGACAGGAAAGTACGTTTTGATAATTATACAGAAGAGCAATTTTTAAAAAGAAACGAAAATCAAATACCTGACGATGAAAAAAAGAAACGTGCAGATTTTGTAATTGAAAATAGCGGATCATTAGAGGAATTGAAATCCAAATGCGGATTTGTCTTAAAAATATTACAGGGACTTATATTGACTAATGAATAAAGTTGCTTTCCAAGGTGAAGCCGGCGCATTCAGCGAAATTGCGGCAAGAAAAATGTTCGGGGAAAAAATTAATGTTTCTCCGTCTTTTTCTTTCGAAGATGTCTTCCTTAAAGTAAAAAACGGCAGCGTTAATTTCGGAATAATCCCAATTGAGAATTCTTTATATGGAAGTGTTTTTGAAACTTATGACCTTCTACTTAAGTATTCATTAAATATTGTAGGGGAATTAAACTTACAAATTAACCATAATTTAATTGCTAAGAATAATTATAAACTATCGGAAATAAAAAAAGTTTACTCACATCCTCAGGCATTAGGGCAATGTTCCGAATTTCTAAAGAAGATGAAGAATGCAGAAATAATACCTGCATATGATACCGCCGGTTCGGCATTAATGCTGCTAAACAATACGTCGGAACCAACCGCGGCAATTGCAAGTAAGAATGCCTCAAGAATTTATAATCTTAAAATCTTGAAGTCAGATATACAAAATAATAAGGAAAATTATACAAGATTTTATGCAATTAGCAAAAATAAAAGCAAGAAATTATTTAAACATCCGAAATCATCAATTTGTTTTGAACTTAAAAACATACCCGGTGCTTTATTTAAGGCTTTAAGTATCTTCGCTCTGAAAGAAATTAATCTATTGAAAATCGAATCAAGGCCTATCCCACACAAACCTTTCCAATATATATTTTACATAGATTTCTCAGGTTCTTTGTTAGATAATAAGGTAAAACAGGCGGTGAAGCACCTTTCTGAATTTTCTCTGAGCATAAAAATACTCGGGACCTACGAAACTGGAAAAATATTTATCAGTTGAGCCATACTTTGTTTGATTTATAATATTGTCAAAAGTAAATTTGTATTGACTATTGAAGGAGTATATTGTGTCGTTCTTTAACAAAATTATTGTAGCGATTGTCCGGCTGATGCCAAAAGCAGTGGTCGGCGTCTTTTCTCGCAAATATATTGCAGGCGAAACTCTTGAAGAAGCAGTTCAACTTGTTAAAAGTCTGAATTCAAGAGGCATTTATGCAACTATGGATGTCCTTGGTGAATCAATTAAAACAAACAAGGAAGCAGTTGAAGCAAAAGAAAAATGTTTTGAAGTTCTTGATACTATAAATAAAAATAACTTAAAAGCCAATCTCTCTTTAAAGCCGACTCAGATGGGCTTAAATCTTGACGAAAACTTTGCATATGAGCAAATAGAACAAATTGTTCAAAAAGCGAAAGGTATAAATAATTTTATCAGACTTGATATGGAAGATTCTCCTTATACTGATAAAACTTTTAATCTTTTAAAAAGGCTGCGAAAACAATATGATAATGTTGGTGTTGTAGTACAGGCAAAACTTAAACGCACTTATGAAGATGTTAATGAGTTGAATAAAATTGGAATCAATTATAGACTATGCAAAGGTATTTATATCGAATCACCTAATATCTCGTATCGCGATAGACAAAAGATCCGTGATCATTATGTGCAAATATTGGAAGCAATTTTTAAGAATGGAAATTATGTCGGAATTGCAACGCATGATGAATATTTAATTAATAAAGCGTATGAATTGATTAAGACATTGAATGTTCCCAAGGATAAATTTGAATTTCAAATGCTTCTAGGCGTTAGAGAAGATTTGCGTGACAAAATTAACGCAGATGGCTATAAAATCAGGATATACGTTCCTTTCGGAAAAGATTGGTATGCTTATTCAGTAAGACGTTTGCAGGAAAATCCGCAAATTGCAGGATATATATTTAGAAATATTTTTTCGTTTAAGTAATGAATGTATTAGGAATTGAAAGCTCATGTGACGAAACTTCGGTTGCGATAATTTCGGATGATAAATTAACTTCAAATTTAATTTCATCACAGGACTTTCATTCTAAGTATGGTGGTGTTGTACCTGAACTCTCAAGCCGCGCTCATCTTCAGATAATTATCCCACTAGTAAAGGATGCTCTTACAAAATCAAATTTAGAGCTTAGCGACATCGACTTGATTTGTGCTACTGCCGGACCTGGATTAATTGGAGCATTATTAGTTGGGTTAACCTTTGCAAAAGGCTTAGCATTTTCTCTGAATAAAACATTTCTTGCTGTTAACCATATAGAAGGTCATATTTTCTCAGGCTTTTTAATGGAAGAAAAGCCTGAGTTTCCTTTTCTGGCGCTTGTTGTGTCAGGCGGGCATACGCTTTTGCTCTTGGTTAATGATTTCATGGATATCAAAAAACTAGGATCTACAGTTGATGATGCTGCAGGTGAGGCATTTGATAAGGTCTCTAAAATGCTTGGACTTGGATATCCTGGCGGACCTAAAATACAGAGCCACGCGCAGAATGGGAACGCCGATAAAATAAATTTTCCCATTGCGGATTTGAAAAATTCTTTTAACTTTTCATTTAGCGGATTAAAGACATCTGTACTTAGACATATCCAAAAAAACTATCAAGGAACGAATATTCCTTTAAGTGATGTTAATGATATTGCGGCTTCTTTTCAAATGGCTGTAGTAAAAGCCTTAATTAGGAATGCAGAAAAAGCTTTGAGTGAATATGATGTGAATTCTATTTGCCTTGCAGGAGGTGTTGCAGCAAATAAAGCGTTAAGAAATGCAGTTATTACGCTCGGCGAAAAGTTCAATAAAAAAGTTATTATTCCAGCAATGGAATATTGCGGAGATAATGCAGCTATGATAGCTTATCGAGGACAAAAATTATTTGAAAATGACGTAACGTCAACTTTGAATGTAAGCCCTTTCCCCGGATTAAGTGCTGACATATTTTCATAACTTCTATTCAAAGAATTATCATGATGGAAAACATTATAAGTAAAATTAAAAACGAGCTTGAAAGTCTTAGTATAGAAGAAAGGAAAGAGATTCTTTTAAAACTCAGAGATAATGTTGACGATATCGATAAAGAGCTTGTACACTTAATTAGTAAAAGAACTTTGCATTCTGTTTTAATTGGGCGAGTTAAGCGCTCAATGAACCTTGCTACATACAATCCGCAGCGTGAAAAAGAAATTAGTGAACGTATTTCCTCTTTCGTAGAAGAACCTCTTAGCAAGGAGGCATTACTAAGAATTTATGAAAGAATATTGGATGAATCGCGTGCAATACAGCATGAAGAATTAAATAAAGGAAATATTTTTAACATTTCAGCTAAAAAGATGAAATTAAGTTTTAACAAATTACTATCGCGTAAAGAATTATTTATAGTCGCTTTCTTCTTTTTTTTTATCTTATCCATTTTACTCTATAATTTCTTTACCCCCAACTACTATAAAGGCAATTCTCCGGTAGAATTCGTGGTTCGTAAAGGTGAGACATTAAAGGAAATCTCAGATCAACTTTATTCAAATAAAATAATAGACGGCAAAGTTAAATTTAGAATTGCAGCATTTTTACTTGGTGCTGAAAGGAGAATTAGACCGGCAAGATATTTTATTCCAAATGGACTTAGCTATGTGGGACTTATCAACTATTTTATGAGCGATAAAGCGGATTTCCTAAAAACGTTTTTAATTCTTAAAGGTTCGGACATTTCATCAATCGCAAGTAGACTTCAAAGCGAAACCTTAATTGATTCAGCCGCTGTGGTTCATCTTAGTAAGAATAAAAAATTCTTGGATTCTTTAGGTTTACATGCAAATTCTCTTTTAGGCTATATGCTTCCTGAAAAATATGATATTTATGAAAGAAGTTCCCCGGAAGAAGCGTTATCCATTATTTACAAAGGATTCCAAAGTTTTTTATCTGATTCGCTTAAGCTAAGAGCAAAAAAACTTGGTTATTCTATTCCGCAAATTATCACACTTGCTTCGATCGTTGAAGGCGAGACTAATAAAAAATCTGAAATGCCTCTTATTGCAAGTGTTTACTTAAACCGATTAAAAGCCGGAATGAAACTTCAAGCAGATCCAACGGTTGAATTCTTACAGCCTGGTAGATGGAAGCGATTAAGTTATAATGATCTTAAAATAGATTCTCCATATAATACATATGAGCATAAAGGTCTTCCGCCCGGACCAATAAATAATCCTGGCAAAAGTGCAATTTTAGCTGTTCTTAGCCCGGCTCATACAAAGTACCTATTCTTTGTAGCTAATGGTAAAGGGGGTCATAGTTTTTCAACTAATTATCAGGATCATCTGCAAAATGTTGAACATTATAAATCATGGTTAAACCAATCATCGAAAAATTAAAATATCTTGCATTAGTCTGTTTTCTCTTAATTGAATGGCAATGCGCAAATCAACTTCCCCCTGGTGGCGGCAGTATTGATTTAGTCCCTCCAAAAATTGAAACAACATATCCTTCTAATGGAACTACCAATTTTGTTGGGGATTATGTTCAATTTGATTTCTCCAAATATGTTCAAAAAAGGACTTTACAAGATGCTATCTTTATTTCACCTGCAATTGAAGGCGATTTGAATTATGACTGGAGCGGTACTTCTGTAAGAATTTATTTCCCGGCTAAGCTAAAGATAAATACAACTTATGTAATAAGTGTCGGTACTGATTTGGTAGATTATAATAATGGCAATCACATGGCTCAAGCTTATACATTAACCTTTTCTACCGGAAGCAAAATTGATAAGGGAGAAATTGAAGGGAAAGTATACTCGGATAACCCTCAAGGGGTTCTAATGTATACATATTTAGTAGGCGATAGTGCTATTAATCCGATGATTAGAAAACCGGATTATGTATCTCAAGCAGGAGTTGATGGCTCATTTAAATTGTTAGGCTTAGCACCCGGGGTTTATAGAGTTTTTGCTGTAGTTGATAAGAGCCATACTCTTTTATATCAACCTGATCAAGATAAAATCGGGATTCCTTTCAGCGATGTTCACCTTTCAGAATCGGACACTCTGGCTGTTGGTGTAAATTTCTTTTTAACCAACCTTGATACTGTAAAACCGCGTCTTCAAAATGCCGTAATGACGGACGCAAACCATATCTTGGTTGATTTTACAAGGGACATTGATACATCAATAATTCATTCGCATAATTTCTTTATTTATGACTCAACGTTAAATAAAAAATTTATTCCGGTATATGCTTATCAAGGCAATAAAAAGCCGAATGAAATTGTATTAGTTACTAATTATACTCCAAAACTAAAAGATGAATATTTCTTAATTGCGAAAACAATAGAAGATAAACTTGGGAATATTTATAGAAATGATTTTTCATCTCTTACTGTTAGCAATAAACCGGATACCACACAACCCGGAATATATCGGACTGATCCTCCGGTTAACTCAAGCCAAGCAGACGTTGAAAACCAAAAAATATCTTTTTATATAAATGACGCTATTGATAGTAGTACCGCAAAAACAGGGATCACATTTACTGATACTTCTCATGTTAATATTCCATTCGTAATACATTTTTATGATGATGCTTCGTTTTACATTTCCCCCTTGAAAAAGCTGCAAACAAGTACTGAGTATTTGATAAAAATTAATTTAGATAAATTAAAAAATATAATAGGGAAGTCATATGACTCGGTATATACATATAAATTTTTTACAATTAATGGATTAGATTTTACGGGAGCTACAGGCAAGATTCTTAACGCTAATGATGTAATTAATCCCGTACTTGTTTTGCAAGGAATTGATAAAGATAAATTATCCTACTACAGAAAGCCCGCAATGGATATGAAATTTAATTTTAATAGAATACAACCCGGTAAGTATTTATTGTGGTGTTATGAAGATGCAGACAGCAATAGCACCTATACTTATGGTAAAGTTCTGCCATTTAAGCCTTCTGAAAAATTCTCTTTCTATCCGGATACTTTAAACTTGAGGCCGCGATGGACCGTGACTGGTGTAAATTTCATGTATAAAGAAAAATAATTATTAGTAAAAAATATCAAGCAAAAAAAATCTTGGTATATTGCTAATAAATCTAATCTTACTTTGATATTCCTTAAGGTGAATTTTCTTGGAAGATTTCTTTGAACTCAAAAAAAATAATTCGGATTTAAGAACAGAAATACTCGCCGGAATAACAACGTTCTTGGCAGCAATGTATATTATTGTTGTCAATCCTACGATTCTCTGTAAGACAGGCATGCCGTTTAATGGAGTATTAACTGCTACAATTATCGTTTCTGCTTTTAGCACTATTATGATGGGCATATATGCTAAGAATCCAATTCTAGTTGCTCCTGGTATGGGATTAAACGCATTCTTCACTTATTCGGTTGTCCTAAATATGGGAGTCAGATGGGAAACTGCTCTCGGCTCGGTATTTTGGGCAGGCATAGTCTTTCTAATTCTTTCAGTATTTAACGTTAGAACTTATATTATAAAAGCTATACCTCAACAAATAAGATATGCAATTTCTGTGGGGATAGGACTATTCATTGCTTTAATAGGATTTCTTAATGCAAAATTTATTGTTTCAGATCCTGCTACCTTTTTAAGATTAGGTAAATTTGATGTAATTACTATTACTTTTCTTGCCGGATTTTTGATTACAGCTTTACTAATCGTAAGAAAAGTAAAAGGGGCACTGATTATTGGAATAATTGCGACCACTGTTTTAGCTATTCCCATTGGGAGGTTATATGGTAGTGTCGCTGGTGCTAATTATGGAATTCCGACTCTTGTAACATGGAAAGGATTATTTGCTGATCCTGACTTTAGCTTAATTATGAAAATGGACTTGCTGGGATCATTAAAATTATCTATATGGCCCATTACTTTTGCAATCCTATTTACTGATATGTTCGATAGTCTATCTACTTTTGTAGGAGTTTCAGAAGCTTCAAACCTCGTTGACTTAAATGGAGAGCCAAGAAATGTAAAAGCCTCATTAATTGTTGATGCTTTTTCAACTACTATTTCGGGAATTTTCGGCACAAGTGCTGGAACTGCCTATATAGAGTCTGCTACTGGAATTGAAGAAGGGGGAAGAACCGGACTAACTGCTCTAATTGCAGGATTATTATTTTTGCCATTTATGTTTATTTCACCATTATTATCAAACGTTCCTGAAATTGCTACCGCTCCGGCCCTAATAATTGTAGGCGTTTTTATGATGAAACCGGTTTTAAAAATAAATTGGTCAAGTTTTGATGATGCAATTCCATGCTTCCTCTCTCTATTTTTAATCCCTTTAACATACTCCATTACTCAAGGTATAATCTGGGGCTTCTTGAGCTGGACTATTCTTAAATTTGCAGTAGGTAAAAAAAATGAAATTACTCCAATGTTAATTGTAATTGATGCTTTTGCAATTTTAGCTTTGATTATTTAAATATTCTAATTAGGTAATACCTATGAGAAATGTATTTAAAACAGCGTATCTGACAATCTTTGTATTTACCATATTAATGATATGCGCTTCCATAAACAATTCGATAGCAAAAACAAAATTAGGGCATAAATATTATTCCAACCAATCAGATATTAGATCAAGTAGCAACAAAATATTAACAGCAAATATTGAACATATGGGATTCAACGTTAAGAATCCTGTTGCGGTTGCAGAATGGTATATAAAAAATCTTGGAATGAAACTTGTCCGGAAAGGAACAGCCCCTCTTTTTGTCACCTTTATTTCGGATAAGGGAAACCACATGATGATGGAATTTTATAATAAAGAGAAATTCCCTAAGCTTGATTTCTCAACAATTAATTATATGTCCTTTCATTTTGCTTTTATGGTTGACAGTATTAATACTGTGGAGAAAAGACTGCTTAAAAACGGAGCCACCTTAGTTGAAGGAATTTCCCAGACTCCGGCCGGCGACAAAGTATTAATGCTGCGCGATCCATGGGGTATGCCGCTTCAACTTGTAGAACGCATTGAACCTATGCTGAAATTTACTAATATTCGCCCAGAGCATTTCGCTACAAATACACCCGATGCACAAGCAAAAGCTAATTGGTATTCCGAAAATTTAGGAATGAAAATATTCCGGCAAGGAGGAGCTCCTGATTTTGGGTCTTTTGTATCAGACTCTGAAAATGATATGATGCTGGAGATTTATCAAAAGAAAAATTATCCAATGTTAGATTATAAAGTTATTAGCCCAGTCTCTATTCATTTAGCCTTTAAAGTAAATAATGTTGAGCTTGTAAAGGAGAAACTAGTTGCCGCAGGCGCTGACCTAGTGGATGATATCGCTAAATCGAAATCTGGTGACAAAGTCCTTGTATTGAGAGACCCATGGGGATTTCCGATTCAGTTTATTCAAAGAGTAATTCAGTTGAATGGAAAAACAAAGTAGGTTTTAGATTACCCGATAATCATTAATATTTATTAATGTTATGTTAATTAAATATTAAACCTTTCACCCCTATTATTACCATGTAAAATTTATTTATTATATAATTTCATATAGGAGATCTAAAATGAAAGTTCGTAATTTGTTCGCAGCTCTTTTAGTAGCTGTATTGTTTGTCTCTTTCACTGCACCTTCTTTTGCTCAGGAAACACCTAAGAAAGAAAAGAAAGAAATGAAAGTTGCTAAGAAAGAACACAAAGTAGTTAAAACAGAAAAGAAAGTTGCTAAAAAAGAAGCAAAAGTAGCTAAGAAAGAGAAAAAAGTAGCTAAGAAAGAATCAAAAGTAGCTAAAAAAGAGAAGAAAGTTGCTCATAAAGAGAAAATGCTTCACAAGAAAATCGAAAAAAAAGAAACAACTAAGTAATTTAGTTAACCAACAAAAAGGCTTGCAAGGTTCACTTGCAAGCCTTTTTTATTTTAAACAGGTATTGAAATATTTCAGTTATTCATATAAGTTTGAAATATATTTATTCCTTAAAAGTAAGCGATTCTTCGGGGCTATAGCTCAGCTGGGAGAGCGTCTCGTTCGCAACGAGAAGGTCAGCGGTTCGATCCCGCTTAGCTCCACTTTCGATATATTGCAGCGTAAGAAGGTATAGGAAATTCCTTTTACATTGCATGCAGTTCAAGAAATATGATAAATAAGACTGAAAAAGTACAAAACCATTAAAATTTCTAAATATTCATACTTTAAATTTTATTTTCAAAATTACTTGACTATTTTTGTGCTGTAGAATATATTTTAACTATGAAAATAACTCTAAATAGTTTAATTCTTTTACTGGTGCTTGCAGTTACCGTTTTTGCGGGTGCAATAGTAAATAGTTTTAGTGTTAGCAACCTGGGTGATAACATTCAGATTGAATGGAGCACCGGGCAAGAAAGTAACCTCAAAGATTTTATTATTCAACGCAAAACTATCCAATCTCCAAATTACACTGATATTGCCACAATTCAGCCTAAGGGAAACTATTCTGAATATTCTTATATTGATCGAGCCGCCTATAAAACAAATGATGTTTTTTATCTGTATAGATTGAAAATTGAAGATAATGATGGCTCTACTTCCTATCTTGAACAATCAATCTCGCATAGCATATCTGCCGTTAAAAGAACCTGGGGCAGTATAAAAGCAATGTTTCGCTAACGTTTGAGCGATAATGAAGATTTGAATTAGGTATTGCTTTTATTTATGCACTTCAAAGAAAGTTTCCAATACAGCAAATCTCTTTATAAAATTCTTATTGATTATTCCTAATGCAAAAGAAAAATTTATCTGCAATTGCTTTTTTGATTTTAACTGCACTGTATATAGCCGGGTGCGCAAGCAGTAGTAGATTCTCTAGCAACGAAGGCAAGTCAACTCTATCGAATCAATTTACTGGTAATTTAATTAAGGTACTCTTAAACGATACTAGGCGGGAGCTTTCATTTAATCTCCAATCTCCGGTTATCCTTTATGAAAACGAAAAACCAATCGCGTTGATAAAAACAGGAAACCGGCTAAATTTCTTCTCCGCCGGAAATGGCCTTGAGCTAAAGATCCAAAGTAGAATATTCAATGCCGGATATTTTATTTTGAAACCAGATAATAAAGAAGAAGGCATAAAGTATGATGGGGTTAGATATGGCGGTGTCATTAAGATTACCGGAGGAGACAATAGTGTTAATGTAATTAACCAAGTGCCTCTTGAGTTATATTTAAAAGGAGTCATGGCTCGCGAAATGCCCATGGGAAAAGGAGATTCTTATTTCCAGGCGCTTAAAGCATTTGCTATTTGCGCTAGGACTTATGCTATCTCAAAGTTAGGCAAGGGACATTTGTTTGATATTTATCTGGATACGCGCGATCAGGTATATGGCGGATTAAGCAGTGAAAGACAATTAGGAAACAAAGCAGTTGACGAAACTCAAAACATGATTCTGACATATGATGGGCGACCGGCAGTAATATTCTATAGCGCCTCGTGCGGAGGTCATACCGCGAACGTTAAAGAAGTGTTCCCGGGTAACGATGAACCTTACCTTCAAGGCGTTAAGGATGGTGATTTGCCAAATTGTTCAATCGCTCCTCACTTTAATTGGGAAGAAAAATATTCCGCTAATAAATTTATAAAGCGTCTAGAAATTGCAGGCTATCTTGAAAGAGGAATATACACATTAAGAAATGTTATTGTCGAGAATAGAAGTCCATCAGGCAGGGTTGCGGAGCTCTTGGTCAAAGTTATTTCGGATAATGGTCAGGAAAAGAATGTTACTATAAACGGAAACAAAATTCGAACTGTAATTCGTAAATCAGATGACAGCAATATTTTGCAAAGCACTATGTTTGATGTTAATTTTGACGGCGAAAATGTTTTAATTAAAGGAAGAGGTAACGGCCATGGAGTAGGCCTATGCCAATGGGGCGCAATATATCAATCTACCCAAGGAAAAGACTATAAAGATATATTATCCTTTTATTTCCCCGGTACTGTAATTAAGGAATTTAATGATAAAGAGTGAATTGCCAATTTATCTTGCTTCAAAATCGCCGCGTCGCAAAAAGCTACTAAAACAATTAAATATAAAATTCAAAATTGTAAATGCTGAAATTGAAGAGGTAATATTAAAAGGCGAATTGCCCGTTAGAGCTGTAAAGCGTTTAGCAAGAGAAAAGTTATATGCCGCAAAACGCTCAGTCAAAAGAGGTATTATAATTACGGCAGACACAGTAGTCGTTATTGACGGTCTGATCATAGGTAAACCGGTTGATGCTGATGACGCAATCAAAATTCTTAAGAAGTTGAGCGGTCAAACGCACGTTGTATATACAGGTTTTGCCCTTCATAATACAGAAACTAAAAAAATAATTACAGGATTCGAGCGAACTAACGTTACTTTTCGTAATTTAACACCTCAAGAAATTAAGAATTATATATCCACGGGTAGTCCAATGGATAAAGCGGGGGCTTATGGCATTCAAGATGATTTCGGCGCTGTCTTTGTTAAGAAAATCAGCGGCGACTATTATAATGTAGTCGGCTTGCCGCTAACAAAGATTTATCAGGCTTTACTTAAGGTTATTTGAATTGTTACAGAGAATCAAAAAGAAAATTTTATTATCGTTAGGTGCCGCAGGTATCTTATATCTCGGGTTTACGTTTTATGCTAATATTGATAATCTTGTATCAGTGTTCGGAAAGTTTAACTGGTTTCTAATTCCGCTGCTTTCGTTGTTATCTTTGATAAATTACTTCCTCCGATTCTTGAAATGGGACTATTATCTTTCAATTGTGAAAGTTAAAATTAAAAAAATTGACTCCTTCTTTATCTTTATGTCAAATCTAATAATGGCAGTTACACCGGGGAAAATGGGCGAATTACTTAAATCATATTTGGTAAAGGAAATTTCAGGAACACCCGTTAGCAAAACATTTCCTATTATTTTCGTCGAGCGTATTACAGATTTTATTTCACTAATATTTATTACATTAATTGGTGCTTACTTATATAATTTCGGAAGAGAAATAATATTTGGCGTGGGGATATTCTTCATTTTAGTTTGCATAACATTAAGTAACAAAAGTATTGCCCTTCCAATCATTCAACAACTTGAAAAAATTAAATTCCTAGAGAAGCATCTCAAAAATATTCAGACTGCCTATGAAAGTTCCTATATCCTGCTGCAGCCGTTACCACTACTCTATATGTCTTTACTTGGAATTCTTTCATGGTCTTTGGAATGTTTGGCATATTACATAATACTGAGTAATTTTCATATGCAAGTAAGTTTCTTGTGGGCAGCCTTTAGCTACGGGTTCGCAATTATCGTTGGAGCTATTTCTATGCTCCCTGGTGGCCTTGGAATTACTGAGGGATCCTTAACTTTTATGCTGATAAGAAAAAATATTGCACGAGACCTTGCAGTTGCATCGACTTTTATAATTAGAGCTGTTACGCTATGGTTTGCCGTTTTAGTCGGAATCATAAGCGTAACTATTTATCAAAATAGATACGGAAAAATAACCGTAGAAACTGTTCCAAATTAGGGAAAGGAAAAAACAAAATGGCGAAGTCTAAAATTGTGGTTCCAAAAAATGGTGAAAGAATCACCGTACAAAATGGAAAATTAGTGGTTCCGGATAATCCTGTAATAGGATTCATCGAAGGCGATGGCACCGGACCTGATATTTGGCGAGCATCAAAATTAGTATTTGATGCGGCTGTTAAAAAAGCTTATAACGGCAAAAAGAAAATTGCCTGGATGGAAATATACGCTGGCGAAAAAGCAGTAAAGGTATATGGAAAAAATCAATGGCTGCCCGATGAAACAGTCGAAGCTATTAAAGAATATGTTGTCGCAATTAAAGGACCTCTTACTACGCCAATTGGAGGGGGAATTAGAAGCTTAAATGTCGCGCTTCGTCAATTGCTCGATTTATTTGCATGCGTTAGACCTGTTAAATATTATTCCGGAGTCCCAAGCCCAATGAAAACTCCAGAGAAATTAAATATAGTATTATTCAGGGAAAATACAGAGGATGTATATTCAGGCATTGAAGTTAAAGCAGGTACTCCCGAATCAAACGATATTATAAAATATCTGAATAAAAAACTTGGAAAGAATATCAGAATTCCTTCCGGCGTTGGTATTAAACCTATGAGTGAGTTCGGAAGCGCAAGACTTGTCAGAAAAGCTATTGAATATGCACGCGACCACAATAAGAAAAGTGTTACTCTGGTCCACAAAGGCAATATCATGAAGTTTACCGAAGGAGCCTTTAAGGATTGGGGATACAAAGTGGCTAAAGAAGAATTTAAGGACCTAGTTGTTAGTGAAGATGAGCTTTATTCAAAGTTCAAGGGAAAATTACCCGAAGGTAAAATCTTGCTTAAAGATAGAATTGCAGATAGCATGTTTCAACAACTCCTTCTTCGCCCTGATGAATATGAAGTACTCGCAACTCCTAACTTGAACGGTGATTATCTTAGCGATGCTGCAGCTGCACAGGTCGGGGGACTCGGAATGGCGCCGGGTGCAAATTTGAGCTATTCAACTGCTATCTTTGAAGCAACTCACGGTACTGCACCTAAATATGCAGGCATGGATAAAGTTAACCCCGGTTCAGTTATCCTATCCGGCGTTATGATGTTTGAATATTTAGGATGGCAGAAGGCTGCAGATTTAATTGAAAAAGCTTTGAAGAAGACAATTAAGTCAAAAGTTGTTACATATGATTTTGCAAGACAAATGAAAGGCGCCAAGGAAGTGAAAACTTCTGAATTTGGCAAAGAGATTGTAAAGAACATGTGAATTGACTTATAGTCTAATCCGCCCTTCACCTTGATTTTATGAAGGGCGGATGTTATATTGTTTCAGTAGAAAAATTATATAAAAGGTGATATTATGTCAAAAGATAATGGCTCAGGAAAAAACTTCCTAATAGGCTTTGTTGCTGGCGGCGCTATTGGTGCTATCTTTGCTTTACTCTATGCCCCTAAGAGTGGCAAAGAGCTGCGCGGAGATATTAAATCTAAAACTGATAGCCTTTTAGAAGATGCCGATCGTTACATGGCTGATGCTAAAGACAAAGCTAAAGATTTAATAAATGACGGAAAGAAGAAATCAGAGAAATTAATTTCAGATGCAAAAGTAAAATCAGAAGAGTTACTTAAAGATGCCGAGAAAATTTTTAACGACGCAAAAGTAAAAGCTAATGTTGTTATTAATACCGGTAAAGAAACTATAGAAAAAGAATCTGAAAATCTAAAGACTGCTTTTAGAGCCGGGGTCGATGCTTATAAAAGTACCAAAAATTCATAGTTAATTATCCTGAAAAGAAAGTTATGGAAATAATTTCTGTATTTGAAATAATTTTGCTCTTGTCTGCAAGTGCATTGTGTATAGCTCTTGTTATTTTCATTAGTCGTGCTACAAATTCGGTTAAGGGAATTCAGGATAGTCTTCTTGACATTTCGAATCAAATTAAACCGTTAATTATATCTACGACTTCGTTAAGTGAAAAGCTAAATTATATTTCTGAAGAAATCAAAGATCAGGTCTATATCGGTAAAAATATTGTAAGTGAAGTTAAGGATCGCGTTGATACTATTTTGGACTTAGAAGAAAAAATAAGAGGCGGATTTGAGACATCTATTTTTGAATTTATAAAAGGCCTATCCGCTATATCAAATGGTGTTAACGCTTTTTGGAATGCCTACAAAAGAAAATAAATAATCAAAAAAACTTTATTGTCTCACCTTGAAGCTTAGGAGGAAATCCCTTGAAAGAATATGGTGCTGAATCAATCCGAAATATTGCATTAATCGGGCACGGAGGAAGTGGCAAAACTACTTTATCCGAAATATTATTATATACTGCAGGTGTCATAAATCGAATCGGAACTATCCAGGATGGCACTACTACCTCAGATTATAGTCCCAACGAAATAGAAAAACAAATCTCAATTTCAACTTCCTTAATGAACGTTGAATGGAACAACTCAAAAATAAACATTCTAGATACTCCCGGTTACGCTGACTTTCTGGGAGATGTAAAAACTGCAATGCGTGTCTGTGATACCGCTGTTATGGTTTTGAAATCTGCCGAAGGAGTAGAAGTAGGTTCTGAAACTACAGGAAGGTTTGTAAACGAGTTCGGTCTGCCTTCCGCAATTATAATTAACAAAATTGATAATGAACATTCTACATTTGCTAAAACCGAATTACAGGCTAAGGATCGGTTATCTTCTGGTGCAATTGTTGTCACTTTCCCGGTTAATGAAGGTATTAACTTTGATACAGTAATTGACGTTGTATCGATGAAAGCTTATAAATATGGCGAAGCAGGAAGTAAGAAGGTTACTGAATCAGATATCCCTGACGACCTTAAACAAACTGCTGAAAAGTATCGGACAGAACTTGTTGAAAAAGTCGCTGAAACTACCGAAGAACTAATGAATAAGTATTTGGAAAATGGGAGCCTTTCTGCCGAAGACTTCAATAATGGTATAAAGCTTGCTCTTATTAAAAGAAATCTATCTCCCGTATTCTCTATGTCATCTTCAAAAGCTGTAGGAATAAATAATTTTCTTGACTTTGCCTCTAAATATTTTCCCACTCCTGCGGAACGGTTAGGCGAAGAAGTAAAGCTTAAAGAGAACGGAAATAAATTGCTTCTTAAACCAGATGCAAAAGGCGAAACTGTGCTTTTTGTATTCAAAACTCTGTCTGAACAACATGTCGGTGAGCTTTCATTGTTCAAAGTATATTCTGGCTATGCCGCTGCTGGAATGGACTTGATAAACCAAACTAATTCAAAGTCTGAAAGACTAAGTCAGCTATCAACATTGAATGGACACAACCGGACAGATGCTCAAAAAATATTTGCAGGAGATCTGGGCGCAGTAGTAAAATTGAAAGATACTCATACTAATAATACTTTAACTTCTAAGAATCTTTCTGTTATTATTAAACCAATTGAATTTCCTGAAGCCGTTATTAGAAGCGCAATTGTTCCGAAAGCTAAAGGCGATGAGGATAAAATCGCTACAGGTTTACATACACTCCATGAAGAAGACCCGTCTTTTAGCGTTAAGTTTGACCCTGAGATCTCTCAGACAATTATATCGGGACAGGGTGAACTTCAGCTTAGTCTTGCTGTAAAACGACTAAAAGAGCGTTACGACGTAGATGTTGATTTGGTTGAACCACGCGTTCCATTTAGGGAAACTATAAAAGGTCGGGTTGATGACGCTGAATACAAACACAAAAAGCAATCTGGCGGAAGAGGACAATATGGTCATGTCCACTTCAAAATGGAGCCTTTGCAAAGAGGCAAAGGATTTGAATTCGTAAACGCAATTGTTGGAGGTGTAGTACCTGGCAGATTTATTCCGGCTGTTGAAAAGGGAATTGTCGAAACAATGCAAAAGGGCGTTCTTTCCGGAAATCAAGTTGTTGATGTAAGAGTAACTTTGTTTGACGGAACTTTCCATGATGTTGATTCTGATGAAATGTCATTCAAACTCGCAGCATCTCAATGTTTCAGAAAAGGCTTTCTGGAAGCTAAACCCGTCCTTCTTGAACCTATTTATGAAATAGAAGTCACAGTTCCTGAAGAATATATGGGAGATGTTATGGGTGATATATCAAGTCGCCGTGGAAAAATATTCGGCATGGATTCGGACGGACATTTCCAAAAAATTAAAGCGCATGTACCTTTGGCAGAACTCCATAAATACTCATCAAACTTGCGAAGTTTGACACAGGGAAGAGGCGGTCATAAAATGCACTTCGCATATTATGAAGAGGTACCGAAGGAAGTGGAACTTGAAATTGTTGATGAATATAAAAAGTCCAGAGAAGAAGGACATTAAACTAGTGAGCGGCTTAATAGCCGCTCTTTTATTATGAAGAGGTTCAATGGAAAAGCTTTGGTCACCCTGGCGCTCTCAATATATTGATTCAATTAAAGAAAAAGATTCTAGCAAAGGATGTTTCTTATGCGAAGCAGCTAAACAAAATGCTTCTGATCTAGATAATCTCATTGTGGATAAGGGGAAGCTTACCTTTACAATTTTGAATCTTTATCCTTATAATAATGGACATTTGATGGTTGTCCCGAATCGCCACTTAAGCAACTTTGCGGAATTGACCGCAGATGAAAATAATGAGATTATGCTTAATCTACAGAAAGCGCAAAAAGCGCTAAATAATATATTTAAACCAGAAGGATATAACGTTGGAGCCAACTTAGGGAAGGTTAGCGGCGCCGGTATTGATGACCACATCCATTTCCATATTGTACCGCGTTGGAATGGGGACACAAACTTTATGCCCGTTCTAGGTGAAGTTAAGATCATTTCTCAGGATCTTATTACTACGAAAAATAAATTACTTGAAGCATATTCAAAATTAGAGTAATTTCTTAAGCATAAATGAAAAACATGAATAATTATCTGTTAAATATATGAAACTACAATTCATCAGAGCAGTTGTGTGCACAGCAATCATATTTGCTATTGCTGGTTGTTCTACAACTCGTAAGATTCCGAAATCATCGGTGCCTGAAGTACCCCCAACTGTCGCCCCGGTAGAAAAAACTATTATAAATAATGCATTTGTTGAACGGGAACATATTCATAATTCGAAAATACTCTCAATCGATAAAATAAAATTTAATTACATATTACGTAATAAATTGGGAAACGGAGATCGATATTCTCAACAAAAATTTAATCAAGACGGGTTCTTAATAGAAACAATATTTTATGATAAACAAGGGAAAGTAGAAACAAATTATACTTATCAATACGACTCAGATGGATATCTTTCTGAAACAATACAATATAACAGTTCAGGGAAAGAAGAATATAAATATACATACGAATACAATAAATTTGGTAATAAGACAAAAGCTATTAGGTATAATATCGACGGTCAAATGCAGAAATACTATATCTACAAGTACGACGAATATGGCAATCTTATTGACGATCTTTGGTATGATGTAAACGGTAAATTTGAATATAAAATTGTAAATACGTATAATGAAAATAGGAAGAAAATATTAGCTAAAAGTTATGACGGCGATGGTAATTTATTAGGAAGTATTTCCTATCAGTATAATAAAGATAATTTAATTGAAGAAATTAAATACGATAAGGATGGTATGAAAACAGGAATTATCCAATACGTATATAAGAAATTCAACTAAATTAAAATAATCATGCAAAGAATTTTGCAAAAAGAGTACAGAAGTATTATTTTTGCATACAAAAAAATGGGCTCGTAGCTCAGTTGGTTAGAGCAGCTGACTCATAATCAGCGGGTCGAAGGTTCAAGTCCTCCCGAGCCCACATTAACCTTCAAAATAGAAGTATTTTGAAGGTTTTTTTATATATAAGAGGTTAATTGCCACTATTTTGACCTACTAAGAACAAATTTGTATTCTCAATTTCACGAATTCAATTCTTTGAATTTTCCCCTATAAGTCCAGCTGCCCTGAAATCCCTTAGAACTCGTTAAAATCTATCACTGCAAAAAACTCAAATATCGATTCTAAGAGGATATTTCTATATAAGTAAGGGTAAATGTAGGGTAGGTAATAAAATCGAAGCTTAGAAACGAAAAAACAGCCCCAAACCTACGCTATTTCGTATGTAAAAACTGTCGTTGGACATAAAAATGAGTTATTTACTGCAATATAAAAATTTAAGGAATTTAATTATGAATTCTATTGTGTTGACAGGAATTTGATTCGTAAAATACTTTTTTCTCTATGGAAGATCTTTAGGAACATTCCTAATCTTATCAAGGATAGTACTTTTGAGCAAAGGAAATTTAATCCCTGAATTTGTTCTTTAACGCTGAAAGCATCAGCCCACGTGTTGGGTCATAATAAAAGGTAACCGAAAGATTATAAAAAAACATGTTAATAAACAGGCTCATAATAAGGTAAAATTATAAAAATAATTTAATAATAATCGTTTCTTTCTTTGTTTATAAGTGGATAACTCAAAAATCTAATACAACCTTAAGATGTGATTGATTTTATTTTTCACTGTTTTCTCGAGGACAAACGGATCAAGAGACATAAAGATTTTTGTGAGCTTTTTTTTCTGTGTAGACTTGATCTGATCAGAAGCCAACAGTCTCTGATAAGGAGTCATAGGAGAAGAGAACTTTTTTATGATCTTAGAGCCGTCTCTTTTCTTTTCAATCAGCTTGAATGCAGGAAGGAAGAAGTTCAGATAAAATCTCCATTGACTCAGGTAAAGATCATTAAGCATGCTTACAGTTTCAATATTAT
>JAJYDC010000062.1 GCA_021777835.1 Bacteroidota bacterium
AGCGGGGAAATGTTCCAGCATTTCCCCATTATTTTATAAATTTATTCATCTTTATAACCTCCTTTCTTTTTCAATTTAATTTTCCCCTTATTATAAGATTCAGATTATTTACAAAATCATAAGCAAGAAAGAATACTTCTTTATCAAAGATGGAAGGTGCACCTAAAAATTGTATCCCCGTATGAAAATGATATAAATACTGAATATCCATTCCATTATAATGTGCTATTCCGTCTTTCATACATAGAAAAACATCATAACCGTTTCTGCCGCTTATACTTCTATAAAAATTTTGATCTTCAACATTGAATTGAAGTGTAAATCCGTTATTGTATAGATACACCCCGTTATCAAGTATGAAATATACCCTTGAAGCAATAACCGATAAATTTGAAGAATGGCCAGCAAGGAAATCAGATGAATATAATTCCTTTACATTTTTCCCGTCAAACTGGTATATTATTGTTGAATCTGTATTGTTGTTTTCATTATTTCTAATAGATAAAACATAATAATCGCTCCCAGAAAATATTCCTTTAAATATTCGTACAAAATCCTCATTTTTATTTGATATATAAATCGTTTCCCATTTCGAACCAGTAAAATGTTGAATTACTCCTCTTAATACATTGCTGCTGTCACCGAATCCTACTGCATAAATATTATCTGGACTGTCTCCCCAAATACTCTCGATACCTGCATAGGTGCAGTTTGGTATAGTATAGTCTTGAAAATGCAAGAGACTATTCCCGTCATAATGCCATATAGTATTGCCATAGGAGCCAAACCAAACATCTTTTTGTGAAAATCCGAAAACAGCGACAGGAGCTAATGGTCTTGAGATACCGTCGTTAACCCACTGCTGTCCAGTAAAATGATAAATTGTTTTATCTTTGTCTCCGCCCGGTCCTACCGCCCAAACATCTGTCGGCGAACTGCCCCAAATACTTTCCAGAACTGTGTATGGTATATTCAGCGTATCTACCGTCCATGTATAATCTCTTCTGCCCGGCTGCAAGTTATCTTGCTTTGGTCCGGTTGGGCTTTTGCAGCTTGGTACAGAAATAAACAGCAATACGGTCAGCAAGGCAACCTTCAAGGTTTGTGCTGCTTTTGCTGCGCGTAACCTTGAAGGTTCCTTGTTCAAGTTCAAGCGTAAGTTCATGTTTTTTGTTTGTGAATTTTTATTTTTCATTTCATCATCTTTCTTTTTCAATTTAATTTTCCCCTAATTATTAGATTTAGATTATTTTGAAAATCATATGCAAGAAAGAAAACTTCTTTATCAAAAATTGCCGGTGTTCCTGAAATAAATATGTTTGAATGGAAATGATATAAATATTGAATATCTGTTCCATTATAGTGGGCGATACCATCTTTCATACATAAAAAAACATCGCCCTCATTCCTTCCACAAATATTACGATCAAAATTTTGATACTCGACATTGAATTGTAACTTAAAACAATTGTTGTATAAATAAATTCCATTATCAAGAATGAAATAAACTTCCGAATTAATAATTGCTAAATTCGATGAATGCCCTGCAAAAAAATCAGATGAATATATTTCCTTTACGTTCTTTCCGTCAAATTGATATATTATTGTTGAGTCAGTATTATTATTATCATTGTTTCTAAATGATAAAACGTAACTAACGTCAGTTAATGCTCCTTTAACTATTCTCACATATTCTTCATTCACTTTGGATACATATTCAGTTTCCCATTTGGTTCCATTAAAATGCTGGATAGTCCCCTTATGAATATTGTTGCTGTCAGCAAAACCTACTGCGTAAATATTGCCTGGACTATTACCCCACATATTTTGTATCCCTGCCCAGGGATAATTTGGGATTGTATAATCTTGGAATTTTGAAATGTTATTCCCATCAAAATGCCAAATAGCATTATAAGAGCCAAACCAAACATCGTTTTGCGAAAAGCCAAATACTGCAGCAGGAGCTAATGGTCTTGAGATACCATCGTTTACCCACATTTGTCCGTTAAAATGATAAATAGTTTTATCTTTATCACCACCGGGTCCTACGCACCAAACATCCGATGGGGAACTGCCCCAGATACTTTCTAAAACAGTGTAGGGAACATTTAAAGTATCTACCGTCCAGGTGTAGTCTCTTCTGCCGGGTTGAGTCTCTACCGGTCCGGTTGGGCTTTTACAGCTTTGGGCAGAAAAGATTAAGGCTAAGATTAAGCTTGAGTTTAGGAAAAAGTTTTTAGCTAAATAAGAAGTAGAAATAAAAGAAAGTCGATTTATTAAAAAATCCTTTTCAAAAGTTGATGTAAGATGACTCCGCAAACGGAGTCGTAGGAGACTAAAAAACATATAACAATCTTTCAAGAAAACAATTAGGATAAGTACTCTTATTAATTTGTTAATTACCTGAATAGCATTCTTGAGAGAATCATTTTATGATATTGTTCGTCTGTTTTTGCATATTTGGCTGGTTTCTTTTGCATCAATTATTCCCTTTTGACAATTTACATATAAATTATTACAATAATTACGCCATATTTACAATTCTTTATTGTACAAAATTTATCCATTCAATTTCAATTTATAGGTAAAAATTACCATTTGTGAGCGATAAAATATACCAATTGTAAGAAGATTTGCAGATTAAAAAAAATAACTCACCTTCTCACACTATGCTGGTTTTCCATAAATAATGGCTACATTATTCTAAGTCTGTTTGTTAACATGTTTTTTTGTAGTCTTTCGGCTACCCCTTATTATGATCAAACATGGCCTCCTCCGTATTCCATATTCCATCTCCCATCCACTTTATTTCATAATTTTTTAACTTATTGTTTTACATTATCTTAAAATTCATTAATATATATCCATGAAAATCATATACTTTACGAAAGATTAAATTTACGGGGGATCTTTTTAATGCCTAAAGGAAATAACTTTTCAACGTACTCTCTTAAAAATCTTACAATACTTTCACTTTTTATGTCTATAAGCTAATGTCTAACATCCTCATCAATCAATACTACAACAACCTCGATCGAGCCATCCAGTTTGGCAAATCTACAAACGAACAAAGCGTCCGTAATCAATTTTGGCTTTTGCTTAATGACTATGCCAGAAAACAAAACTATGAGGTTATCCCGGAAGTTTTCTGCATGGGTACTAAAGGGAAAAAAGTTTATCCCGATGGAATAGTCAAAAACCTATTCGGACTTGATATTGGTCTTTGGGAAAGTAAAGACGAAAAAGATACAATTGACGATGAAATTGATGCAAAGCTAAAAAAAGGATACCCGTTTACAAATATTCTTTTTGAAGATACCAGCACTGCCGTACTTTTCCAGCGCGGCGAGGAAGTTAAAAGAGTTCCTGTTCGTGATCCCGATAAATTACATGCAATTATCTCCGATTTCATTTCTTTCAAGAGTGATACAATATTTAAGTTTGAAGACGCCCTTGAAAAATTCAAAGCTGATATTCCTGCCATTGTTGAAACTTTGCGCAAAAAGATCGATGAAACCCGCGTAACGAACAAAAATTTTATTGAGGCAAATGCCATTTTTCTTGAACTCTGTAAAGCCGAAATAAATCCGGAAATCACTGATGCTGACATCCGTGAGATGATGATTCAGCATATCCTTACTAGCGACATCTTTAACAAAATATTTGACGATCCTGAATTTCATCGCCATAATAACATTGCCCGGGAACTAGGCAAATTGATTGAATTACTTTTTACCCATTCCGAACTTAAAAACTTAATGGGCAATATCGAACATTATTATGACGCCATTAATGCCGCCGCGTCCGGAATTACCGACCACCATGAAAAACAAAAATTCCTAAAAGTTCTCTATGAGAATTTTTATAAAGTCTATAACCCCAAAGCCGCAGATAGACTCGGTGTTGTTTATACTCCTAATGAAATTGTTCACTTCATGATCGAAAGTACTGATTATCTTCTCCATAAACATTTCGGAAAAACTCTTGCTGATAAGAATGTGGAAATCTTAGACCCTGCCACAGGTACCGGAACTTTTATCTCTTCCATTATCGACTATATTCCAAAGCAAAATTTACCCTATAAATACAATAACGAAATCTATGCAAACGAAGTTTCAATTCTACCTTACTACATAGCAAACCTAAACGTTGAATTTACATTTAAGCAAAAGATGGGCTACTACGCAGAATTTAAAAACCTTTGCTTCGTTGATACTCTCGATAACACGGATGCTCTTTCTTATTCCGGTCAGCAGCACACACTTTTTGGATTAACCTCTGAGAACTCCGACCGCATCAAACGCCAGAATAGCAAAAAGATTTCAGTCATAATCGGTAATCCGCCATATAATGCTAAACAAGAAAATTATAATATGGATAATGCCAATCGCACTTATCCGGCAATTGACAAAAGAATCAAAGAGACTTATGTAAAACAAGGTTCCGCGCAAAACCAAATTGTACTTTATGATATGTACACACGGTTTTACCGTTGGGCTTCGGATAGATTAGATTAGAACGGAGTGTTGGCATTAATAACGAACAGAAGTTTTATTGATAGCAGAGCTTATGATGGTTTTAGAAAATGTATTCAAAATGATTTTAATGAATGCTACATTGTTGATACAAAAAGCGATGTCCGGTTGAATCCCAAAATTGCTGGGACAACGCATAATGTCTTTGGTATTCAAACCGGCGTTGCAATAATGCTTTTGGTAAAAAAAGAAATGCAAGAAGGTGAATGCAAAATTAAATATGTCTCGATGGAAGATGATTGGCGTAAAGAAATAAAACTTGATTGGCTTAGAAATCATAAACTCGGGAACATTTCCTTTGAAAATATTAACCCCGATAAAAAAAATAATTGGATTAATTTATCCGATAATGATTTCGAAGAACTAATACCTACTATTGATAAAGATGTTAAATCTGGAAATTCTAAAAATTCTCTTTTCCAATTGTTTTCAAGTGGTATAAAATCTCAAAGAGATGAATGGGTTTATGATAATTCAAAGGATGCCCTTGAAAACAAAGTTAAATTCATGATTGATGTCTATTCCAAGACACTCTCTGACGAAAAATATGAAGAGAAGAATTCAATTAAATGGGATAGCGATCTTAATAAATATTTAGATAGGGGAATTGATAAAAATTTTAGTGAAAACAAAATCTTAAAAGCATTATACCGCCCTTTCACTCATCAATATTTTTATTTCGACAAGCATTTTAATGGAAGGACTTATCAGTGGTTCGAAATATTTAATTCTACGGATTTTAATGAATACATTATTATCCCGGGTTTATCTTCCCCTAAGGATTTCTTTTTGCTTTCATCATCTTTAATTATTGATTTAAACTGTTTACCTGCCGGTTGCCAATGCATCCCTCTTTATAGATATTCGAAAAAAGGCGAACGTATAGAAAACATAACTAATTGGGGACTCGAACAATTCCGTACAAACTACAAAGACAAAAAAATAACCAAAGAAGAAATTTTCCATTACACTTATGCGGTTCTTCATAATCCTGCATACCGTAAAAAATATGAACTTAATCTTAAACGCGACTTTCCCCGCATACCGTTCTATAAAGATTTTTGGCAATGGTCTAAATGGGGCAAGAAGCTGATGGAATTGCATATCAACTATGAAACCGTAAAACCATATTCATTAAAAGAAAACACATTTAAAACAAAAGCCGAAGCAGCAAAACAAAAGAAATTATTCCCCGTTATTAAAGAACCGCAATCCCTTTACGCTTTGCAGCCCAAAATAAAAGTAAAACTCAAAGCCGATAAAGACAATGGGATTATAGAACTTGATGAACTGACTTATTTATCCGGTGTCCCGGCAGAGGCATGGGAATACAAACTAGGCAACCGCTCAGCGCTCGAATGGATTCTAGATCAATACAAAGAAAAGAAACCATCCGACCCGACAATAGCCGAAAAGTTTAACACATACCGCTTTGCCGATTACAAAACCCAGGTCATAGATCTTCTCAAACGCGTCTGCACAGTAAGCGTAGAAACAATGAAAATCATTAAAGAAATGGATTCTTAAATTCTGTAGGAATTTGATTTATCAAATTCTTTTCTCTTTTCAAATATGAATCATAAGGGCGACACGAATGCAAAAAAAATAGTATTATTAGAAATGCCAATCATGATAGTCCACGATGTTCCAAAACATTAAACAGATGATACATCGCCGCATATGTATCATAACTTTTATGAAAAAAACTTGTGCCTTATAGCAAATAATACTTGACAATTGATACTATATGTAGTATCATAACGGAGTAAAAATTGACAAGTGATAAGGCTGTTGAAACAGCCAAAAAATGGCTAAAACAAAGACCTATGCCCCAAGAACTTACACCAACCGATGTTTGGGATGTCCTTTCTGGCTTAGGTTTTGAGTCCAAAGGAAAGAATTCTGATCATACTACTTTTCGATGGAAGCATGTTCATTTATTAAAAGATGAACAATATTTTAAATTCGGCATTCTTTCTGTTTCTGTAGGTCATGCTCAAGGGCAAAAAAAAGTCGTTAGAGTTGATAGTATTAAAAAATTAATTCGTGCATTAAATATATATTTCGAAAATGAAAACAAATAAAGATCTTAAATATTATTTATCTCTACCCTATAAAATTGAGATTTATTTTGAACATGAAGATAATACTTGGGTTGCAGTCCATCCTGAATTAGGTAGAGGTACATGCTATGCAATTGCTGAAACACAAGAAGAAGCGCTCAAATTACTTGCTGAAGCTAAAAAGGATATTTTAGAAATTGCCCTTTCTGAAGGTAAAGAAATCCCCGAACCAATCTTTGAGAAAGAAGAGCTACCCAGTGGTCAATTCGTTTTAAGAATTCCACGCTCCCTTCATGCTCAACTTAAATCCCAAGCTGATAAAGAACAAGTAAGCTTAAATCAATATGTCCTAACAATCTTATCTGTAAATATCGGTATTGAAAAATCTAAAGATATGTTTACTGAAGTATTCAATATCATGGCAAAAGCTATTCCAGCTCATGCTGGAGTTTGGAATTCACCAAGAATAACATTGTCTTCTAAAGATCAAGTAAAAACTCTAATGACTAATTTTAATGAATTTGTATCGGAAAAATCGAATGAAGAAGAAAAACCCCAACATCAAGCAAAAATCGGTTGGCGAACTTTCTCCAATCCAATACAGCGAACTATTAAGTAAAACACAACTACTTGAAATTTACATAATCGGTTTTAGCTCTCGAATTGATAAAGATAAATTACCACTTGGAGATAATTTATCAATTAATATCACTGATAATTATAATTTTACTTTTCAAAAAGATATTGCTAAAGCATCAGCTACATTTGAACTAAATGTTCCTACTACCGATAGTAACGAGACTATTCTTCTAATTAAAGTAGAATATGAAGTACTTATGGAAATTAAAGAGAATTTACCAACGGAATTTTGGAACATTTACAAGTCTGTTACATTACCTATACAAATTTGGCCATATTTCCGTGAGTTCGTTCAAAACACTACATCTCGAATGAATATTCCACCACTTACTTTACCTGTTTTATTTAAATAAAAGATTATTTATTTCTCCTTCCTCACTTCTACAATGCTTCTAATCTTCCATTTTCATTTCTTTCCCGTCAAAAAAAACACTCATGCAAAAACTACTAAAAATATTTTCCTCCATAGCACAGTCTTGTCTAGTTTACCCCGTTTGCGGGATTATCAAACTGTGCCTTCTCAAAACACTCCATTTTATCAAACAGTGCCTCTCCGACAACAAAGGCAACCCCAGCTCCACCAGGATCATAATGTTAATTATCGCCTTATAGTATTGCCTTTTAAAACTTTGTTTTTAATGTCAAGATATTTTTATGATAAATTTCATTGCGTTTCATTCAAAATTCAAAATTCAAAATTCAAAATTCAACATTGCGGCTTGCCGCGCTTTGGTTCATCGCAGATTGGCTTATGGAATTCCATTCGAAAGGCATATACACCCTAACCTGGGAAAAACTCACACTCCTCACATCCGCCTTCGGTCTAAAAGCCATCCAAAAATTCCCCGAATCCAACAACAACGATCCCCCCGGCTGACCTCAAATAAATTTCTTTGCACTCGTGCATTAAAAGAAAAGCGTTTGCTCTTTGCTTTTTCTTCCCTGATCTCAAACAAATCCCAACACAAATAAAATAGATGCCCCCGCACATTAAAAGAATTGCGTTAAGAAATTTCACGGAGTGCAGCGTAAAGAGAAAATCTTTTCCTTGGTTTTTTCTTCACTTGCAATCCAAAAAAATAAAATTTTCTCCTCTTTGTATTCGTGCAT
>JAJYDC010000063.1 GCA_021777835.1 Bacteroidota bacterium
TTTTTTATGATCTTAGAGCCGTCTCTTTTCTTTTCAATCAGCTTGAATGCAGGAAGGAAGAAGTTCAGATAAAATCTCCATTGACTCAGGTAAAGATCATTAAGCATGCTTACAGTTTCAATATTATCAAATCTCTGGTATCCGATAAACTGTCTAACATGTGTCCAGTTTTTCTCCTCAATATGAGCATTATCATTTTTCTTATATTCTCTTGAACGGGTATACTGAACAGGATTTTTCTTGTTTGTAAAATATTCGAGCAGCATATAGTTAAGTAACTCTCCGCCATTATCACAGTCAAACCCAAGTACATCGAAAGGAAGTGCCTCTCTGATGCTCTTTATGGCATCAAAGACGCCTTGCCTGCCCTTTCCCCATACGGCTCTTTGTTCTGTCCAACCTGTGGCAATATCAACGACATTTAGGGTAAGTGCAAACTGACCACTGGCGGAACTGCCACAGTGCGCAACAGTATCTGCCTCAATAAATCCCGGTTTAGATTCGTCCCATTGATTCAGTTTAATGGGAACTTGTTTCTTGAGCAAAGAACCTGGCTTAGTGGTACAAAGGCCAAATTTCTTATACTTTGATTTAAGTCTTCTAAGCAAGCGCTTAATAGTGCTGGGGGAAATTTCAGATAGAAGTTTTACATCCTTCTCAGTTAAATGATTATTGCTATGAAAATTATAATGAGGCAACCATAAAGGGATAGCTGCTTTAAGTCTTTCAGCACAAGCAAGATTGGTAAGTACCCAAAGATCTTTTAGAAATTCAACTATTGCTTGACTATAGTATTTCTTAGGTCTGCCTTTTTTTTTGATATGTTCAGTTAAATCTTTTGAAATAACTCTGATGGCATATTTTCTGTTAAAGCTGCATATAGCACAAAGTTCATCAAGAATAAGTGATTTTTCAGCCCTTGTTGCTAAAAAGTAACGCTTCCTGATTTCAATAAGATATTCTTTTTTTGATAAATTGCTCATAGATAACCTTCTAAATTTTGGGTTACCTATATTATGACCTAACGACTTTTTTACAAGTCTACTTCGGTTACCTTATTTTTGATCCAATGCGCCCAGAATTCATTATCAAGGTCGAAGTGTGTTTGATCTAAATTATTATTAAGTTGTAATTACTATAATACAATATTATTGGGGTTGGCTATTATATTTTGTTTTTATCATATAAGAAATTATTCTTGCTATGAATCCTGAGGATGAAGCAAGACAAAAAATAGACAAAGAACTTATTCGGGCAGGATGGGTGGTCCAGGGTTACAAAAATCTAAATCTTTCTGCAGCTATGGGGATTGCTGTCTGCGAATATCCAACAGAATCCGGCTCAGCCGATTATATACTCTTCATAAATAGAATTCCAATTGGCGTAATTGAAGCAAAAAAAGAGGGACATACATTAAGCCAGGTACACGACCAGACTACACGATATGCCGCCGATGAATTGAAATTTATTAAGAAAGTAAACGAACTTCCATTTCAATATGAATCAACTGGAACTGAAACATTTTTCACCGATGCAAGGGATCCGCTTCCGAGACAAAGAGAAATATTCTCTTGTCATAAACCGGAGACTCTTTCCGATCTGTTAAAGCAGGAAAACACCCTCCGTGGTAGATTGCAGGGATTTCCAAAGCTTATAACTGACGGCCTTAGAGACTGCCAGAGCAGAGCTATTATAAATCTGGAAAAATCTTTTGCCGATAACAGGCCGAGAGCCTTAATCCAAATGGCAACCGGCGCCGGTAAGACTTTTACAGCTATTACTTCGGTTTATAGACTTCTTAAATTTGCTAAGGCAAAACGAATTTTATTCTTAGTTGATACCCGGAATCTAGGTAAGCAGGCCGAACAGGAATTCCAGGCGTTTAAGCCTACTGACGACAAAAGACTGTTTACCGAATTGTATAATGTACAGCGTCTGCGCTCAAATTTTATTGATCCTTCTGCTCATGTTTGTATAAGCACAATACAAAGGATGTATTCGATCTTAAAAGAGAAAGAGCTTGATGAATCGCTTGAAGATGAATCGCCTTACGAATCGAAGACAATAGAAAAACCGGTTGATGTTGTTTATAACGCTTCTATTCCTATTGAGACTTTTGATTTTATAATTATCGACGAATGCCACCGTTCTATTTATAATTTATGGAAGCAGGTGCTGGATTACTTTGACGCTTTTATGATAGGGCTTACCGCGACACCGGATAAACGCACATTCGCATTCTTCCATGAAAATATTGTAAGCGAATATACTTTGAAGCAGTCGATTGCCGATAAGGTAAACGTCGGTTACGATGTTTATACAATTGAAACGGAAATAACTCAAAACGGCGCAAAGATAAAAGCAAAGCAGTACGTTGACCTGCGCAACAAAATGACCCGTAAAAAAGAATGGAAACAGCTTGATGATGAAGTTGATTATGCGCCTTCACAGCTTGATAGGGATTTTGTAAATCCCAGCCAGATTAGAAATATTGTACGCGAATGTAAAAGAATAATTGAGGAAGAGTTTTTCCCCGAGCGTGAAGATAATTATGTGGTTCCCAAAACATTGATATTTGCAAAGACGGACAGTCATGCAGAAGATATTGTCCACATTGTGCGCGAGGAGTTCGGCGAAGAAAATGATTTCTGTAAAAAGATAACCTACAACGTAAAAAATGAAGATCCCGAATCGATACTGCAGCAGTTCCGTACGCAATACAACCCCCGTATTGCGGTTACTGTGGATATGATAGCAACCGGCACGGATGTAAAGCCTATTGAAGTGCTTGTATTTATGCGCGATGTCCGCTCGCGTAATTATTTCCAGCAGATGATTGGCAGAGGGACAAGATCGCTTTCTAAAGATAAGCTGCTGGAAGTAACTCCCGGTGTAAAGTTGAACAAGGAAAGATTCTATATTATTGATGCTGTCGGTGTCTTTAAGACGGTTAAAGTTGATTACCCGGTTATAGATAAAAAGCCTACCACCCCGTTAAAAGATTTAATGAAGATGGCTATACTACAGCCGGATGAGGATACACTGTCTTCTCTTGCATCCAGGCTTACAAAGATTGATAAGCAGATTTCCGAAACAGACAGAGAAAAGTTTAAAGAACTTACCGGGGGAAATGGAATTACAGAAGTTGCAGAAAATTTAGCTAATGTTTACGACCCGGATGCACAATTAGAAACCGTAGTGCAGATTATCAATCTGCCGGTTGATGCAGAACCCACAGCAGAACAAATTAACAAAGCAATTGAAATCTTAAAAGTAAAGGCTATTACGCCTTTCGATAACCCGAAGCTGAGAGAATTTGTTGAAACGGTAAGGCAGAAAATTTACCAGGTAATTGATACGGTAAATGTTGACAGGGTAATTCATTCTGATTTTGACAGCCGCACTAAAGAAGGCGCTGAAGAGACAATCGGCAGTTTTAGAAAATTTATTGAAGAAAATAAAGATGAGATAACCGCCCTAAAAATTTATTATAATATTTCTCGTAGGAACATGATTCATCATGTTCCTACAGGTGATATCCCAAATTACCAAATGATAAAAGAATTACGCGATGCATTATCCAGCCCACCGTACAATTTAACAATTGACCAGGTCTGGGATGCATATCAGCGGATAGAGCCGAAACGTGTTAAACACAGAAGCGCTGTAGGAATGCTGACGGATATAATTTCCATACTGCGTTTTGAACTGGGAATTGATTCTCTTCTTGAACCGTATAGCGAGATTGTAAACCGCAATTTTAAGGATTGGGTATTTAAAAGGAATGCCGGACCTGTACAATTTACGGATGAGCAGATGAGATGGCTGAGAATGATAAAAGACCATATTATTACTTCTGTAAGAATTGATAACGATGATTTTGAAAAAACACCGTTTGATGGAGAAGGTGGTTTAGGTAAATTTTGGATGGTTTTTGGAGATAAAACGGAGGAAATTATTAAAGAATTAAATGAGGAATTAGCAGAGTAATGAAAAAAAAGATTTTAACTCTTGATGGTGGTGGTATTAAAGGAATATATTCACTTTCATTTCTTTCAAAAATTGAAGAGTATTTAGGAAAGCCAATTAACAAATATTTTGATCTAATAGTTGGAACTAGTACTGGTGGTATAATTGCGTTAGGATTAGGAAAAGGTTACTCGGCTACTGATTTATTGAATTTTTATGAATCAATGGGAAAGGAAATTTTTAGTGGGAACAGATATTTGAATGCTATTAAACATTTAGGTTTTGGTAAATATAAAAATGAAATATTAAAAAAATGTTTGGAAGAAAAATTTGGGGAAACGCAATTAGGTGAATCTAAAATCCGTCTTGTCATTCCAAGTCAAAATTTAGATAATGGTGACGTTCATCTTTATAAAACCGCACATAACGAAAGATTTAAAGGTGATTATAAGGAAAAGATGACGACTATTGGAATGGCTACTTCTGCTGCTCCAACATATTTCCCAATTTTTCAAGCTCCGAATGGATTGTATTTGGTTGATGGTGGAACATATGCAAATAACCCATTAGCTATAGCTGCAGTTGAAGCAGTAGGAATATTAAACTGGAGCCCTGAAGATTTGTTTATTCTTAGTATAGGATGCACTAATGAGCAACTTAATATAAAAATGCCAAAACGATTATCTCTTGGCAGAATTTACTGGGCATTCAAGGCAATTAATTTGATTATGAAAGGTCAATCTTCAGCAGCTTTTGGAATGGCACAACATTTAACAGGTTATCATGTAACAAGAATTGATGAAATTGTTGCTAAAGGCAAATTTGCCATAGATTCAATAAATGGTATTAACAATTTGATTGGATTGGGAAACACAAAAGGTAGAAATGAGTTTCAAAATTTAAAGGAAATCTATTTTAATGAAATCACTGAAGAATTTATTCCTTGTTTTAATTTAAATAAAGGAGATTAAAATGTTAATTAGAAAAATATCTTTACTTGATGATTTGTTGAACCGAATAGCGGAAAAATTGCAACTAAATCAATCTAGAAAAGACAAAGCTGAACAAAGTTATAAAGCTGTCTCAAAATGGTTGGAAGATGATAAAACCTTCTTTGGAAAACATGATGTTAATATCTATCCACAAGGTTCCTATAAATTAGGTACAACAGTCAAACCTAAAGGTAAGGATGAATATGATCTAGATTTTGTTTTGGAAGTTAACTACGATTATGAAAAAATTAAACCAGTGGATTTATTAAAGCATCTTGAACGAAGGTTAAAAGAATCAGAAGTATATAAAGATAAAATTGAACCTAAAAAAAGATGCGTTGCAATAAATTATGAGGGTGATTTCCATATGGACATTATTCCTGCATTGCCTAAAAATATATTTCAATATAAAGACATTAAAATTTCAGATAGGAAATTAGACTGTTGGTTAGATAGCTGTCCAAAGGGCTATATTGAATGGTTTGAGTCAAAATTTATTCCTCAAAAGCTAATATTGGAAAAGGCTGCATCTGTAGAAGAATTACCTGTATCCGTTCCTTATTTATTTATACAACCTTTACAACGCATTATACAATTAATGAAAAGACATAGAGATGTTTACTTTGAAAATGGAAATGAAGAGCACCCACCAAGAAGTATTATTCTCACAACACTTGCAGGCACTTACTATAATTCTTGGGAATCAGAAAATGAGGCTTTAATGAATATCCTTGATTCTATCAAACAAAAAATCGAATTAAATACTTATGGAATTATAGAAGTCGTTAATCCAGCAAATCATAAAGAAAAGTTTAGTGATTTGTGGAATGATAAACCTCATCTATATAAACATTTTAAAGAATTTATTTATTCATTTCATGAAAAGTGGAAGAAATTAAATGGAATAAATGGGATTGATAAAATTGGAAACCAATTAATGGAAATGTTTGGAGAAGACTTATCTAAACAAGTTATTAGTGAACAAACAGATTATATTGATTCTTTAAGAAAAGTAGGTAAGTTAGGTATTACAACTCTTGGAACATTAATACCAACAAGTATTCCTAAATCAACTCCTATTCAGAAAAATACTTTTTATGGCAAAATTTCCGAAAATTAAACCTGTCAATCTTGCTATGCAGCAATTTTTTATTAAGAATTTGTATCCTCATTGGAATTGCAAGATTGTCAAGAATCAATTGACTTGTTCTGGTGAGATTAAACCGACAGAATTATCTAGAACCTATACAATAGGAATTTATTATACTCTTAAAAAGAATCCTAAAGTAAAGGTTATGGAACCAAAACTAGAAAGCAATTCAGAAGGAAAAAAACCTCCCCATTTATATCCTGATGATTTTTTATGTCTATTCCATCCTTGGTTTAATGAATGGAATAAATCCAAAATTATAGCTCAAACAATTATACCATGGACGTCTTTATGGTTGTACTATTATGAAATTTGGTTAGTAACTGGAGAATGGAAAGGTGGGGGAATACATCCGCCAAAAAAAAATATGGATGAAAATGAATAAGTTGACTAACTTACCAGCCAAATGGTCTAGGGTTAAACTTGGTGATGTTACTGAGGATATGATGATTGGTATAGTCAAATCTACTAAAGAGCAATTCAATGAAAAAAAAGGTGTAGCATATATTAAAATGAATAATGTGACATTGGAAGGGAATATTGATGTGAACAATGTTGTTAATGTCGAAGTAGCTAAAGATGAGTTAGAAAAGTTTTCACTAAAAAAAGGGGATATACTATTTAATACTAGAAATAGTTATGAACTAGTTGGCAAAACAGGAATTATTAAAGATGATAAATCTAATAGAGTTTATAATAATAATTTATTAAGAATTAGGGTAAAAAAAGAGTTCGATCCTGATTTTATCAATTACCAAATGAACAGCTACGATTTCAGAGAAAAATTAAAGCAGGGGAAAAGAGCTACTACAAACATTTGTGCAATATATCAGAAAGATTTGTTCCCAATTTCTTTAATGATTCCACCTCTTCCTGATCAGCAAAAAATAGTTGCCAAAATCGAAGAACTCTTCAGCGAGCTGGACAGCGGAATAGCATCTCTTAAAAAAGCAAAGGGACAAATTAAAACATACCGGCAGGCTGTATTGGCAAGTGCATTTTCGGGTAAGTTAACCCGCGACTACCTGAACCCCATTCAGGTAAGCTACCCAATTAGCAAAGCAGCAGAACCAGAAATATCTTACGGTAAAGAATTACCGGAAGGGTGGAAATGGGTGAAATTGGGAGAAATAATAAAAGTTAGTAGCGGTAAAGGGTTGACATCTGATAAAATGGTTACAAAAGGTAATTATCCTGTTTATGGTGGCAATGGAATTACTGGTTATTATGATAATTATCTTTTTAAGGAATCTAAATTAATCATTGGAAGAGTGGGAGCCAAATGTGGTGTAGTTCATATTACAGAATCGAAAAGCTGGGTAACTGATAATGCTCTAGTTGTGGAATTTATTTCTAATAATATTAATATAAAATTTTTATATCACTGTTTAGGATATCATAATTTAAACAAATTATCAGTGAGTACAGCCCAGCCAGTAATATCTGGAGCTAAAATCTATCCATATTTAATTTTGTTACCACCAATAAACCAACAATTTGATATAGTTGAAGAAATCGAAAAGCGTTTATCTGAAGCCGACAATCTTGAAAAAGCGATAGATGAAAGTTTGGCAAAAGCAGAAACATTAAGGCAGTCAATTCTTAAACAAGCGTTTGAAGGGAGATTGGTTTAAATATGAAAATATGGAGATTAGGTCAAATTGATGATTCATGGCCAATTTTTAGAGACCAAAAAAAGTTGTCTTTTAATTGGTTAGATGCAAAGGTAGATTATAAGAAAGTAAAGAATATTAAATCACTAAATGGATGGACATGCATTCTACCTTGGGTTGAAGAAGTAAAAAAAGGAGATTTGATTTTTATTATAAATAAAACTGACTATGCGGGTGTTGCTATCGTTAAAGATACCTATATTTATGAAAAGAATGATATTAATTCAGATCCATATTATTTGCCGGGAATACCAGTAAAATTTATTCATTCTTTAAGTTCTCCTATCAATCACAATCTAAAAATAGAAGCTATAAGACCAAAAACTTTCTACAGAATTAATGGAATTGGTTTTAATCTATTTAAAGTAATGAATTTTATAAAGTCAAAAAGTCCAAATGCAGCCTTTAGAATAGAAAATTATTTAAGGGCACTTCTAAAAACTAACAATTAAACTTGATTTATTTTGTAAATTCATTTTTTTCAAAAATCGGGATAATTTTCATCGAATATTATCGATTTATACCCCTT
>JAJYDC010000025.1 GCA_021777835.1 Bacteroidota bacterium
GGCGTCCATTATCCGAACAGTAAAGACAGCTGAATGCCTCATCGAATTGATGCCAGTCAATTTTTTCTGTCAATATGAATAATGGATGTTTCTGATCTAATGTGTCTTTTAACGAAAAAAACATACTTGTTTGTGATTTCTTTTCTGTCTTTTTTATCATTTTATTTTGCAAGGTTTTTTATGCAAATATATTAATTCTTGCAATTATTACTTAGCATTTTTCAATTTAATCTATTTTATTTTAATGCCTTATATAGCTTTTAAGGGTCGACTACTTAATTATACCAAGCTAGACTCCTCGCCTTCAAGTATCCTACAAGAAATAATATCATTTCTAAATAATAAAATGGTTTAATAATAAAGATATGCGAACGAATCAACTATTGGCTAATACAAATCTTAACTAATAATTTATCAGTTATATCCACCAAGATCTATTTAAATAAATAAAATCCTTGCTCTTAATATTACTCCTCCTCAATTTTAATCATATTAAGAGCAAGTTACCTGTATGGTTTTCACAACTGAAAACAAATTTGGTCAGACTTGAGTACTTGTATATGGTACGTCTCTTACTTTGCTTCTTTCGATTGATTGTAAAGCAAGGTAATTATCACCAAACTTTTTCAGATTGTCTAGTTCAGTATCATACTGATTATAGTGAACTTCCTCTTCAGAAACTAAACTCTCGAATAGCTGCTTTGATATTGAATCTGCATTAGCAGCACATTCATTTGCCCAATGGTTATATTCTTTAGTGCTATCCTCTTCCATTTTAGCCGCTAATTTTAACATCTCTTCAACAGTACTAAATTTCTGTACCTCGTTAGCAGATTTCATTTCCAATTCGCCTTTGAGAAACAATATTCTTTCGGCTAGTCTTTCAATGTGCATCATTTCAGCTATCGCGGTTTTCTTAAATAGATTTGCTAATAGATCATAACCTTGATCATCACAATGAAAATGGAAATACATATACTGATGAACTGCCGAGAGTTCATCCGAAACTGCTTTATTAAGTAATTTGATACTTTTGGAATGCATAATAGTTCCTCCTTATAATACGTTAAACAACAAAGATTTTGAAATTAACACTACTATACTCAAACTTAACAAAAGATTTTTCTTATATCAAAATAACCTGCCAAAAGGCTATAGTTGACAACTATTAAACATGCAGAGAAATCTTAAACTCAATATTTCGCCTATCTCCCCAGCTTGCCCCGCCAAAGAATGCTCCCTTCAATAAGTAACTATGATCGAATATATTATTTATATAGAGTGAAGGCTCAAGCGTTGTCTCTCCGCGGAGACGAAATATATATCCTGCAGAAACATTTATAATTGTTGAAGGAGCTACGTGAGCACCCGTATTGAAATCAAATAATCCTGTACCATAAGTAATATTATTCGGATTCCCATTAGTTAAACCGGATCCGTAGATAGCTGTTATATTTCCGAACCAATCTTTGGGCTGATAATTCAATTCGGCTACGATTGACAATCGTTGATCATGATCTAGATCAGTAGCAGAACCTGCATTATCGATAGGTAAAAACCCGCCGGTTATTGCTCCGGATCCATACGCATGAATTAATGAAGTATTCAAAAATCCGGAGATCGGCATAACTGGATCCGTGTAAGATAGTCCTAATTCAATTCCTGAAGTCTTTATCACTGAAATATTTACCGATGTTTTAATCGCACTGGAACCGATTGATTGATCGTCTACGCCGGGTGACGAATATTTGTAAAAAATATCTGTCTTAGCAGAAATTCCGTTATTAAATGTATGAACATAAGTAGCTTCATAGAAATCATCCTTTTCCGGCAGTGTTGCCGTACCCGAATTAGTAACATTTGAAGCTATCGTCCTTAGCCCTTCAATATTAGTTGGCATAAATAACTTGCCGTAATATATGTATCCATTATTTTGATTATCAATAAAGAAATTAAGTTTAATCCTTGGACTAATTTGCTTTTGAAGCAGCATACTAGGAGCAATATGTTGGTCATATCTCAACCCTGCATCTACTCTAAACCAATCTAAAGGTTGATATTCTTCCTCAGCAAACAGTCCAAAGTCTGATCCTGAATAATTTGTTAGTACTAATGGTCCTGGTCTATCCAAACTATCCCTGGAAGCAAAGTCTTCGCTGCCGGTAGTTGCACTAAAATTTAGTCCTGTCTCAAGCATAAAATCCTTTGATAACCTGTCCTCATAAGTTGTCCTGAAACCTGACGTATTAAATTTCCTATTTTCTGTTAACGCATAATAAGTACTGTCACCTGCAAACTGAAAATTAACAGGGCTTATTAGACTTGGAGTGTATATTAAACCTCCTTGTCTTAATAATATACCGGCGAAGAATTTTTTCTCATGATCTTGCGTAGAAGATATAGTATGGAAATATGATAGTGTCTCAAAAGCATTACTGCTTTCTTGTTGATCAGGCGCCAGACCTTGCAGATTAATGTCAAACGGAACTTCAGTATTTGTCTTACCATAGTTTAGATTCATAGTCAGATAATCATTATTTGGGAGCAGATAATCAAACTTTCCGTAAGTAAAGAAGTCAGTACCGTGATCGTTATATAGAACCGGTGTTGGTAAGTCAATTCTATGGTCAGACTCCTGCCTTGAAGCAGAAATAAAATACCCAAATGAGCCTGAATGATTGCTAATTGATAATGCCTGTCCGTTTGAGTTAATAGCTCTTAGAGGTCCTACACTTCCTCCTAATGTATCTCCAGGTACTGAACTAGAGCTCCCGAATGGCACTTGTTTGCCGGGAGTGAATGGCTTCGTTCCGTTAAAGACTAAGTAACTCCCCATGTAGCTGGAGAAATCAAGATGGAAATGACCCGAAGGTACCTTTGTCTGTATATTCATAATCGCCGCAATTTGACCGCCATATTCAGCCGGAAAACCTCCTGTCATAAAGTTAATGCTTTTTACCACCTTAGGATCAACCACTTCATTTAGACCGCCAAATACTCCGAGAGGAATCTGTATCCCGTCAAGATAATAAGAGAACTCTGCATGCTGCCCGTTGATATGGACCTCCCCTGTAGTAGACCTTACTGCACCTAGAACATTTTCCTGAATCATATTCGTCATGCGCGCTGTCGGTGCTGCATGAAATGTCTCTGAGTTAAAGAACTGATCTCCCGTTTTGGTTTGAATAGTTTGAACTCCCAAACTCCTTACACCGGTAACAACTACTGGGTTTAAGATTGTTACCATATAGG
Organism: Bacteroidota bacterium; assembly: GCA_021777835.1. Classification (GTDB taxonomy): domain Bacteria; phylum Bacteroidota; class Ignavibacteria; order Ignavibacteriales; family Ignavibacteriaceae; genus FEN-1297. Next base: position 3,253 of record JAJYDC010000025.1, read on the forward strand.
AAGATTCCATTGCTACAGTATCAATCGAATGACTTTGATCTATCAATATAGAATCTGAAAAATTATCATACTCGTTTAATGTCACAGCCAAATTATACCAGCCGGGAGCAACACTCCTAAATGTCATCCTGCCTAGGGCATCGGTATAATGCCAAGCTACAAGTGAATTATTCTTACTTAGAATCACCTTAGCAAGATGTAAAGGGGTCGCTAATGAGGCATCATGAACTATAACTGTATAGCTATATCTGGCAATCACCTTCTCATTTCTTTGCAACGAATAACTGCTTTTGAAAGTGGGTAAAACTAATATCATAAATAGAAATAGTGACGCCCTTAAATTAAAACGCTTGTATTTTCCCATAATGGGAAATGACATAATTGGGAAATCCATATCCAAACTCCTTTTAGAATAATGTAAATGTGAGCGTAATTATCTCACACAATGACTTATATTAAAATGTTCTTAAGAAAAGAGTTTGGTGGATGGAGGAGCTCGAGGATTTAGTTTAGGAATGATAGTATTAGATAATTGGCTTTCATTTTCAATATTTATCAGTGATACATAACCTAACTCAAAGGAAACCTTCTTTATCGTCCATGCTGATTCACTATTATAATTTAATGATACCCAGCATATTTCGCATGGCGGTGTTTCTAACGCGCCGTTATTCCTTGCAATTTCTTCCTTGTTTGTATTCTGCACGAAATGGAAATGATCCACAGTAAAACTGAGGTTCAAAACCATTGCTGATAGGACAAATATAAAAAGCTTTTTATTCATGAAAGGTTTATTTGCCGAAATCTGTATACCAAACTTATGCTGAGTAATTCTAAAAAGATTTAATCTAAATCACTCTTTTACAAGTTTGGTTATAATCCAAAATTACTTAAACCGTTAATCAGAATATTTATTGACTCTGATACTTTTGGATGTGTAGCCTCAAACTTTCTGGCCATTGAGCTAAGATCATCAATTAACGACTTATGAATTTCCTCATTGTTTAACTCCGAGTTCTCTAAAATCTTGTGAATATCTTCCATAAGCTTCTGCAAACTTGCAATAGACTCCGTGTCAATTGACTCCTCGTTTTGCAGCAAGTTATGAATATTATCTATTGACTGTTTAAGACTTTGCTTTCCCATATATTATTAACTTAACCTTTGTTTTTGAATTGGTAACATAAAAATAAGAAAAACAGGAAGCAAATATAGGGCAAATGTTAAAACAGGGCTGATGTTATTTAAGTCTATTTTTTAACAAAATAAGAGTCATAGTAAATTAAATTTTATCCCTTTAATCATTAGAATACACTCTTTCAAAATATAAATTAGTAGTTGTAAGTTGTGGACATTTAAGAAGCGTTCAGATATAATTATTCTGCTGACTAATAGGTTATTCTTATTCTAATTAGAAGTTTTCCCTAAGCTTTATCTGATATATCAGTGCGATAATAGATATTGTCAAAATGAATTTTAGTCAATGCGTAATAAGCTTTTTCCTTTGCTTTGCTTAAATCATTATTAGGTATGAATGAAGTTACACTTAAAACTCTTCCGCCTTTTGTTACTATCTTTTCTCCTTGTTGCTTTGTTCCTGCATGAAAAACGACAGCTTCTTTATTCGCTTCATCCAATCCTGTAATTACGTAGCCAGACTCATATTCATCAGGATAACCCTTTGACGCAGCAACCACGCAAACAGATGCTCCGCCGTTATATCTAACTGCGGTTTTATCTATCTTCCCTTTCGCTGCACTGTATAATAGACTTAAAAAATCACCATCAAGCAAAGTCATAACAGATTGTGTCTCCGGGTCACCGAATCTACAATTAAATTCAACAACACTTGCTGCATCATTGTAAACCATTATTCCGCAGTATAGACACCCGATAAACTTTCTGCCTTCATTCCTTAGAGCAGAAAGAGTTGGTCTTATAATCGTTTCCTTCACTTGTTCCAATATAGAATCAGTTACTAAAGGAGCAGGTGAGTATGCACCCATTCCACCTGTATTTTTCCCTTCGTCATTATTGCCTATCCTTTTATGATCCTGTGCCGCAGGAAGGCAAATAAAATCTTCTCCGTCTGTAATGGCAAATATAGAAGCTTCAAGACCAAGCAAAAATTCCTCAATAATTACTTTCTCTCCTGCATTGCCGAAAATCTTCTTTACAAATAAGTCATCTAGTGCTGCATTCGCCTCTTCATATTTATTACAGATTAGAACACCCTTACCTGCTGCAAGTCCGTCTGCTTTTATTACTACTGGATAATTTTTAGTCGCAATATATTGCTTCGCTTCCTCTATCATTTCAGAACTAAATTCTTTATAACTAGCACTGGGTATATCATATTTTCCCATTAAGTTCTTCGCAAATGACTTATGCGCCTCAATTTCAGCTGCTCTTTTATTCGGCCCAAATACGCTTATGTTATTTTCTCGAAGCAAGTCGGCAAGTCCATCTACAAGAGGTTTTTCAGGTCCTATCACCACAAGATCAATCTTTTCATCTTTGCAGAAATTTAGTATAAATGCACCATCATCTATATCCCCTTGCACATTTACGCCCAGTATTTCGGTTCCGGGATTGCCGGGCATAATAAAAAGCTTATCTAAACTCTTACTCTCTTTTATCTTGTAAGCAAGTGCATGTTCCCTACCGCCAGAACCAATTAGTAAGACTTTCACATTACACCTTCTTTCACCGAAAACTGAAATTGTTTGGTGAGAAGTTCAGTCAAGAAATCACGCCTATGTTTAACAATAAACTCCTCATCGGGAACGGGTAAGGTATTCTTTACATATTGTTCATAGATCGAAAGGATAGTACGCTTTATTTCTTCAACATCATTAGGTTTAGTTATAAAGGATGCCTTGTATTCAGTAGCCGCAGCCTTTAATGCTCCTTCCGGTACTGATACTAGCAAAGGTTTCCTGGTTCCGAAATATTCATATAATTTTCCGCTTGAAATTGTATCAGCATTTCTGCCATAGCCTACCATCATCCAAAGAACATCACTAGACATTAATTTAGAAAGTGCTTCTCTATGGTTTAAGTATCCGTATTCCTTTACAACTTCTTGTAATTCCAATTTCTTAACTAACTTCTTGTTTTCAATTCGTAAGAATCCTATAAAATGAAGTTCAATATTTGCCGTAACATCCGGTCTTTCGATTGACAATTCTTTGAAAGCAAGTAGGAAATATTTGGGCGTCACAAACTCATAGAATATTCCTGAATATGTCAGTCGCATTTTGTTGTTTGGCTTCTTTTCTACTTTAAGATCCTTAAAATCTTCAGGATCATAACCGTGCGGTATTATATATATATCTTCAAAAGTTAGAAAAGGATATTTCGCTATGATCTTTTCTTTCATCTTACGGTTGGTTGCGATAATTCTGTCTGCTGCTTTAAGCGCATTATACTCCATTTTCTTATGCAGATAACTATGATACGGTGTTGGATAAAATCCAAATTGGTATCCATACCAGAGGTCACGATAATCAATTACAAGAGGAATATTAAATTTCTTGTTTAACTTAACCGCCATATTAACTGAAGAAAAAGGAGGAGCACTTACAAAAATCAAATCAAATTTCTCATTCGTTAACAACTTTTCTGCAGCATAAAAAGCTTCATTAGCCCATCCGGTTTTATTATCAGGAATAAAAAAGGTACTGCTCAGTCTGCTTAAAAACTTTCTTATGAATTCCCTGGGAATCTTAACCGTCCCCCTCGATGCCAGATTAGCATTAATTCCTTTGCCTGCAACTCTATGAATAATAAGATTAGCATCCTCTGCTTCTTTTTGAAGTGAAGGGTCATGTGCATAATAACCAGTTGAATCAGTAGTTACAATCGTCGGTTCCCAATTATAATTCTTCATATATTTCACGAATTTTAGAGTTCTTTGAACTCCGCTTAACCCCATTGGTGGGAAATAATATGAGATAACTAATACTTTATACATGTTGGTTGATATTCTTAAATTATATAATAATACATAGCCCCTACCAAACTTCTACTTTAATACTATTCCAATTACTAGGAATGATAGTTAGGCGATTCTTTAGTGATTATAACATCATGCGGGTGGCTTTCCCTTAATCCGGCTAATGTTATCCTGATAAACTTAGACTTTGTCTTTAATTCTTTAATGTTCTTCACACCACAGTAACCCATAGCCGCCCGTAATCCACCAATTAATTGATAAACCGTATTTGACAAAGGTCCCTTAAATGGTACTCTTCCTTCTACTCCTTCAGGGACTAATTTTGCTATATCGTCTTCCGTATCCTGGAAATATCTATCTTTACTACCCTTTTTCATCGCAGAAAGTGAGCCCATCCCTCTATAAAGCTTAAAACTTCTTCCTTCATACAATATTGTCTCTCCTGGGCTTTCTTCAACTCCAGCGAAAAGACCGCCTATCATGACAGAATCTGCGCCGGCTGCTATTGCTTTGGCAACATCACCGGTTTGTTTTATCCCTCCGTCAGCTATTAAAGGAATTCCTTTATTTTTAACTGCTCGATACACATCTGCTATAGCTGTAATTTGTGGTACGCCTATTCCGGCTACAATTCTCGTGGTACAAATTGATCCTGGACCTATACCGACTTTCACAGCATCAACTCCGCAATCTAAAAGATCAAGCGCTGCTTCATAAGTACCAATATTACCAGCAATTATCTGTTCATATTTAAATTTCTTTCTTGCTTCTCTAATGGTCTTTAATACACCCATAGAATGACCATGCGCTGTGTCAATTATAATCGCATCAACTCCTGCCTTGGACAACGAACTAATTCTATCCATAGTATCAGCAGTAATGCCTACTGCAGCGCCGACTCTTAGCCTTCCATGCTCATCCTTGCAAGCGAATGGATGCTTTTTCTTTTTCTGAATATCCTTAAACGTAATTAATCCCTTTAATATTCCCTTGTTATCTACAACAGGTAGCTTTTCAATTTTATGCTTTTGAAGTATCTTTTCAGCTTGATCCAAATCAGTGTGCAAAGGAGCCGTAATTAGATTCTCCTTTGTCATTAAATCCTTTACTTTCTGTTTCTTATTAGGCTCAAATCTAAGATCTCTGTTAGTAATTATACCCACAAGTTTCCCGTTATTATCTATCACCGGTATACCTGAAATACTGTATTTCTTCATTAGATCAAGTGCATCGCCTATATTTTTGTCAATAGTAAGAGTAACGGGATGCATTATCATACCGCTTTCAGACCGCTTTACCTTGTCGACTTCGATACATTGATCTTCGATAGACATATTTTTATGGAGAATACCGATTCCTCCTTCTCGTGCCATCGCAATCGCTAAGGCTGATTCAGTAACTGTATCCATCGCAGCTGAGATTATCGGAATATTTAATTTTATATCCCGCGTTAGAAAAGTAGAGGTATTAACTTCCCTTGGCAGCACATTGGACTTTGCCGGTTCCAAAAGAACATCGTCAAACGTAATTCCTTCTCGAATAATCAAACTATCTTTCATCTTACTTCCAATTGTTAATAATTATTTTAATCAAAAGCGGCAATCCCTGTTATATCCTCACCAATTATTAGCGTATGCATCTCATGCGTCCCCTCATATGTCTTCACAGCTTCAAGGTTTGCTGCATGACGCATAACCGGATATTCATCTATAATACCATTTGCTCCAAGTATTTCACGCGCAACGTGAGCTATTTCTAAAGCTTTTTCGCAATTATTCCTTTTAGCCATGGATACTTGCGTATGTTTCAATAAACCTTTATCCTTTAATCTTCCCAACTGATGATTTAATAGTTGCGCCTTTGTAATTTCAGTTAACATGTAAACTAATTTTTCCTGAGTTAACTGATAACCCGCTATTGGCTTACTAAATTGCACTCTCGACTTTGAATAATTTAATGCACTATCATAGCATGCCATCATAGCACCAACTACTCCCCAGGCAATTCCAAATCTAGCCTGATTCAAACACATTAATGCGTTCTTTAATCCTGTAGTTTTAGGAAGAAGATTTGAATCCGGTACAAAGACATTATCAAAAATTAGTTCGGAAGTAACTGAAGCACGTAATGACATCTTGCCTTTCATTTCAGGGGCAGTATAACCTCGAAATCCTTTCTCAACAAGAAAACCTCTTACAACTCCCTCCAACTTAGCCCAAACCACTGCAACATCAGCAATAGTACCGTTTGTAATCCACATTTTAGCACCATTAAGCAGATATCCGCCGTCAACTTTTTGAGCCTTTGTAATCATACCGCTCGGATTAGAGCCAAAGTCAGGTTCCGTCAATCCAAAACATCCGATCTTTTCTCCCTTAGCTAAAGTTGGAAGCCATAAATCTTTTTGCTCTTCACTGCCAAAAGTATAAATTGGATACATCACAAGAGAACTTTGCACGGAGACAAAACTTCTAATGCCGCTATCTCCTCTTTCAAGTTCTTGAAGCACTAACCCGTAAGATACATTATTTAATTCAGCGCAATTATACTTTTGAGGCAGCGTAGTACCAAACAAACCTAGCTCCCCCATTTTACCAATAAGGTTAATAGGGAAAGAGCCTTCGCGGTTATGCTTTTCGATTATAGGAATGATTTCAGAGGACACAAAATCTCTAACGGTATCTCTTATCATCAATTCATCTTCTGACAAAAGTGAATCAATATTATAATAATCGACACCAGAAAATTTGTGCATTAAAACCTCTAATTGATAATTTCAAAAACAAATTTAAAAGATAAGCGAGTTACAAGCAATTATTTCTTATTGATGAGTGATAAAGAAAAATAAATGTAGCTAATTTAAAAAATTCCATTAAGTAATTTTTAATATTAAACCGAAAATACTATCTTTGCCTAGCAAAAAAATCTCAACACGGAGAGGTGGGTGAGTGGCTGAAACCAACGGTTTGCTAAACCGTCGTAGGGCGTAAAACTCTACCCCGGGTTCGAATCCCGGCCTCTCCGCTCTACATTTAGAAGCCTTGACTACTGAAGAAATCATCAGTTTTCAAGGTTTTCTTGTTTTAATACCACCCAAATAGTACCATTATTACCATAAAAAAAATAGTCATGGGCACGAAATGGGCACAAAAGTGCTATTAGTTTAATATTAAAGGATAACAAAAATTATGCGATCAGTGCCCTAACAGCCACCAAGGGATTTCAGTCAAATTCTGATTAAATCTTCCTAAGCATCTATCGACATTTCCAATTTACGACCTTTATCACTTGATTTATAGCAAACGTTTCTCTACAAATGAAGTATATTCCCTATCACCAAAGATTATATGGTCGAATACTTTGATATCAATTATCTTTCCTGCCTCCACTAGCTGCTTTGTTATGTTGATGTCCTCATTGGATGGTTCGATATTACCCGATGGATGGTTATGAGCTAAGATAATGCTAGCACATGTAGCCACGATAGCACCTCTGAACACCTCTCTTGGGTGGACTAAGCTAGCATTTAATATGCCTTCCGATATGACTTCGAATCCTGTAACGACATTGCTACTAGAGAGCCAGAAGACTATAAACCGTTCTCTGACCTCACCATCAAATAAAAATGGAACTGTTCATATAATTGTAACGGTGCTGTGATCTTGATTCTGGTATTCTTTAATTGTGGATATTCTGCTGATGAATCGTGAAATTTCCAGCTGATTGTCTTGATATAGTGCTTCATGTTTTTCCTATTGTTAAATGGATAAATAATTAGCCCATACCAAAAGGCATGGGTTTTAAAGAAATTGCACCTCCAGTGCATTTCTGAAATGTTTTCTAGTAACTGTCAATAGATATAATCAATTGTCCGGGCATTATACCCGGACACCAAATTATTTGACCTTTGATCTATTTTTCTCCACCTCCATATTTATACTGACAATACTGGCTAACGGATCATATTCAAGTTGGATAAATTGTTCCATCCAATTCTGGCTTTCTTCTAAAGCATCCTGCTTTGTCTGAAAAAAATTGGAGCCTGTATAACCAAGGATAATACCATGGTCGTCTTCTTTTTTCTCAAGATTATAAAATCCTGAAATTGTTGCGAACTCATTATTTCCCGGATCTTCGCATATATAAAGGAACTCTAAAGTTCCATCATTATATATGAATGTTTTTTCATGGACTATTGAGTATTCCTGCAAGTTTTGTTTCATTTCTTTTTTACCTTTTTTTTTGATTATTTTATTTTGCTAATTAATATTTCAAGAAGGTTATTTTTTCTGTGGTTATAACGGTACACTAATTCATGAAGAGTATAAGCTAAAGCATTGATATCTCTCCCACGAAAACTAAGAAGCTGTAGCTGACAGTAGCGATAGAAATTATCTAAGTTGTCAATCCTCTCTATCTGTCGTAAGAAATTCTTCTTATACTTAGTTTTATAGGAAAAGTTAAAGTAATAGACGCCGCTTTCATCTTTCGTCCTAGTAGCTGTAAGTTCCGCTGCCGAAATTTCCTCTACAGTGTTATTTCCGATAGATATATTTATATTACCGTCAACTTCCCTAATAAAGAATGATACTTTTGAAGTGCCATGTATATTAGTGATTTTCTTGTCAATGAGTTTTAGTCTAAATTCACTGTAAATTAATCTTGTGAGTTTAATACCAATTCCAAGCTCTTCAGCGCATCGGGTAGCATTCACTCCATCGGAAAAGAATTTTACAATACCAAGGAAATCTCCAAGTGCGATCTTCTTTGATTCAAGGAAAGAGCCTTTGCGAATATTCCACTCGGTTTTGCATTCATAACATTTGTATTTCCCTCTACGTACTCTTCCAAAGTGAGAGGTTTCGCATTGGACACAAATATTGAATGTCTTCAATACACCTATTTTGAAAAGGTACGCTTCCGCTTCATCTGCATTATTCAGATAAAGGCTAAGTTCCTTTGTTGTCATCACTCCCCTCCAGGAATTTATCCAGTAGTCCGACTACACTGTGATACATTTTAGGATTAAGTTTTGTGTAGTGCCCCGTAAGGCTCCCTGTAGGTTTATGTCCAAGTAAATATTCTCGCACCTCGTAAGCTACCCCCAATTGACTGAGTAAGCTTGTAAAAGTATGACGAAATTTATGGAGAGTAGCTATTTTCATAATACCTGCGCCCTTAGCTGTCCGTTTACATACTGCAAGTAGAGTCCGCTCGCTTAGTTTGTTTCCCAACTTTGATCGAAACACATATCCAGTATTGCCAGTACGGTCAGAACCCTCCAAGATCAAATACAACAAATCCGAAATCGGAATATCCCTTTCCGAAGTTGGAGTTTTAGTCGTAAAATTTCCAGTTGACCGTATTTTTATCATTCGGCTTTTAAGGTCAACACCCTGCCATGTAAGATTAGCAAGCTCCTCAAATCGCATTCCTGTAAGGTAAAGCCCTACTAAAGCAGCTCTGTACACTTCATCAATCCTTTGACTGAAGAAAGACTTGACCTCATCGCTTGTAAAGTATTCCTCTTCTCGTTGTAACATGGTTTTCCTGGAACGGGGAACGCTAATTATATGACTTGTCGGATCCCGAAAAAGGTTATCACGGTTAATTTGTTCTTTGAATAAAGACTTTAACCGCATCAAATACGAGTTGATGGTTTTCGGAGATGCACGGCTATTAATTAGCATAGATTTAAACAAATCAGAGTGCTTCCTGGTAAAATCATCTATATATTCTAGTCCTTGCGAAATTCTGAAGTTATTTATCTGCTCTAGCTCAGATTTGTATTTCTGCACTGTCCTGGGGGCTATATTCAGCTTTCCAGACCAGAAATCTGCAAGTGCGGTCTCAAATGTGACACGAGCCTTTATAAGGTTGACCTTTACTAGTCGGTCATCATTCTTCTCAGACTCAATTTTTCTCAAGTAAGCATCTGCCTCAAATTTCTTGACAAATGTCTGTCTATGGCGTTTACCGAATTGGTCATAAACCTGAACCCGGTATTTACCATTGGATAGTTTTGTAATAGTACTCATGTAGTTATTCCTTTCGTAATTAAGTTAGCAAGCTCATTAACGTGAATCATCTTCCGGGCTCCGAAGTTTGTAGAGACAACCTTTCCAGCCTGCACATGTTGGCGGACAAACTCATAGCTCACGCCAAGTAGTGAAGCAGTCTCCTTTATCGAATAAAGTACCTTCCCTGACCCGGAAAGAATAAGAAGATCTTTATTTTCCTGGTAGCTAGCCATATTCGGGTTATACCTGCTAACTTTGTCACTACCAGGACTATTTTCCCTACTAGATTGTTGAGACGAAATTCCTGTAGGGCTAGAAAATGTCCTGTTCGTGAACTGTTGTGAGAGATTAATTAATTGCATTTTGGCTTTGTGATTATACGTTTATTTAGTAATTAGTGAATTAATATTAGTAGCAGTAGTTGGAAGATTATACATGATTGCAGCGCATCGGGAATGGATAATTCCTTTACACGAGACTACTGATTCGAGCCTTTACTCGAGTATATGTTGTGACCCGAAATAAAATCCGGTATCGGATAGATGCCTATTCTAGGTAATAGCCCGTAATGGACAAAAAGCTTCTATATAGAAGCTTTTTCTGGAATCCGGTATAGTTAGACTGTCGTGAGATATCAACTACGGATTCTGTTTAAACAGTAAATGATTTGCTTTTTTAAATGGTTTAATAAAATAGGTATAAATTGTTTGCGGAGATTGCGAATTGTAAATTAAGTCTTGTACTAAAACACTCAACTGTTTTCTAAGGGAAACCCTCGACACCTTTAGTATAATTCAATTCTGAAATGCAGTATTGGGTATAATGGTCTGCTCGGTAGATATGTTGATTTCCTTATTTAGAAGATCAAGTCCTTCATATACATACTGTGGCCAATAATCATTTTGGTTTTTCCATTTGACTAAATCCTCTCTCAACATGTACCAACTGACCATAGAATAATCAATGACATCTTGATCCCCATCTATTTTAAACTTTTGCATAAGTCCTTCTACTGGAGAATATTCTGTCGGGTAATAATTTGATACATGGAATTTTCCCATTGATTGCGAAGAAATCTTATACAATCCAGCTAAAGCATCTAATATTTCGTGAGATTTATAATCTTGCAATTCATTCTTCATACGTTTATAATCAATTATTTTTGCTTCTTTTTCATAATATTTTGATTGCTCTATTAATAATCGATAATCACGATGGTCTTGAATTAGTAAGTTGCTGATTTCTGGATCAACAATTAGAGTTAAGTTATTAAGCGCATCCATCCTAAAATAATAATAAAAAGCTCGTTCCACCTTCTTAGCATGGCTATGCTCATTGTTTAATTTTAATTCTATTAGCTTATTCAGTAAAGAAGCGGGATACCTATAAAGACTTAACTCGAATACTTTGTGTAATAAATTACGCATAATCTGTGTATCATAGGAATAAAACTTCTGATTGTTATTATAGAAAGTTCTTTGATCGAAACCTGTGCTATCCAATAATAATGGATGAATGTTTTTCCTTTGCGGATGTTTAGCATATTTCTCATTGACGTATACAACAAATATTTTTTTGAAATTTTCTATAACATATTTTTTTTCAGCGGGAGATAATATATTCTTTTCATTGTTAAAAGGCAGCAATTTTTCTACCCCAACTTGAATTACTTTGAAACCTGCAATATTTGTATAAAACTCTCTAGCTTTTCTATGATCATTATACATTATATTATTAAGGTCATCAACTATCGATAATCCTACCTTTTCATCGGAGAGGAAGAATTCATATGTATCTTCATCAAAATAAATAAAATCATTTGATTCGGGCAAAGGAATCATGTTGATATTTCCTACATAGCCGATGCTATTTCCGAATTCTTTCCTTTTTTCTTTTAATTGCTTAAAACTTTTTAAATGCAGTTCAAATGCTTCTCTTCTATTTATTTTTGCATCTTCAAGATTAAACCAGTTGAATTTTTTATCTCCACTCGAATTTAACAAGTCATATACACAGTCGACCCCCTCACGAAATCTTGCGATGTACTGACGCTTAACCCACCAATTTTTCACGTCAACGATTATAATATTTTCAATATCTTTGTTATGAATATTTACTCCATCTGAAATTATACTTGTAGTAATTAAATACTCTACACCTTCTGGAATGGCGTCGTTTTCTATTAAATATCTATATAGGTTCAGATTAAAGTTTTCTTTTTTACCTTTTCCTATTGAATATAAAACCTCAACCTGCATAAAACCATTTTTAATATTTTTGCGTTCTATTTTATTTCTAATCGCACTAGCTACAGATTCTACCTGCTTTTTATCATTTATAAAAATTACGCACTTTCCTTTCTTTTTCTTTGTAGTTGCAAGGGCTGCAATATCTTCGGCTTCTTTTGGAAAGGATGCTACGATTTTTAATAGTTTCACATTGTGTTTCATAGGAACTCTTGGTTCAAAAATGACATTACTTGATTCATTAAGTAGAACTCCTTCTGGAGTTCCGGTCAAATTTATTATTTTTTTGAATTTTATTTTTCGCTTGGAAAGCTCTTGGAGGGCTTCATATCGGAATCCATATTGAATCGTTGCGTTATGTATCTCATCTATTATCAATATAAAATTAGATGGTTTGAATGCCTTGACCAAAAATAATTTTCTTATACTATCATAAACACAAAAGATTACGCGAAGATCTCTCTTTTTAATAATAGACTCTATTTCATCTTGTTCGACATCGCCATGAATAAATTCGGCATCAATATCAAACTCTTTTTTTAACTTAGACGCTGTCTGCTCTGCATTCATCTTAAGTGGAACGGCAATTATTACTTTGATATTATTTTCATGACAGAATTTGGATAGTCCTATACTTTTCCCGCCTCCCATTTTAGCGATGATATTGTAATCCTTAGAATCATTCAATATCACTTTTAATATATCTTCTCTTTCACTTATGTGGGTATCATATATAATAGGATTCTCATCATTAATCTTAGTCCCCTTTATTTCGAAAACGTCTTTTGCATTTAATTTTCTATTACCCAATACTTTCGTTATTTGAGCATCGTTCTTTACCGACTTTTTAATATTAGCGGACAAATATTCCTCGCTTCGAAAAAATGAATAATTTTATTGAGATCTATCTTTTTAGTTAGATATCCTCATAATCATTTATTTTAATGGCTACTAACTTAAAACATTTTATTAACATTTTTTGGATTATAAATTTCCAATTTAAAAAGCTTAGTGTCTTATATTTTTAATATTTCAAATCGGGGTATTTATTCAGTTAATCAATAATATTTTCACATACATGGTTCCGTGAGTTCCACAAGTTCCGTAATATAGAATTAGATATTGACACTTAATGAACCGAACATATCTACCTGCAGAACATGGAATCCGGGACAATACTAGTTAATAGGAACATTCACTGTCTCATAATTACCAATGATAAAAGAGACCGCTTTTTGCGCCACTACACTGGCATTTAGGAACAACATGGGGTCATCATTCAGACCCTTAAGCCATGAAGCAATATACGATGCCTGGTTGTCAATAACTGATGACTCAATGCCGCATAACCCACATAAGTAAGCGCTACCTATTTCGGCAACAAGTTCTTCCGACATGGTATTATTAACATCCTTCCTTGCTGGTAGACGATTAAGGCGCTTCTCATTTCCAGTCCAGTGAATAAGTTCATGAAAGAGAGAGCTGTAGTATTCGCCTGAAGACTGGAAATCATTTATTGCCGGTACAGAGATATAGTCATCAACTGGCGCATAATAGCAATGTCCTATATTATTCTTAATTACAGGCTGCGGATTCATCTGAGATATTACCTCCTCACATGAAAGAATGATTGCCTTCTCCTCGGTATCTGGTTTATACAGGGAAGTTTGGCTGAGATTAAATACCGTACTATATCTAAGTAACGGTATGTTCTTTAACTTCTCGGGATCTTTCCTGTCTGGGTATACCTTAACCTCATAGTAGATGATCTGAGTACCATGCGCGCCTTTATTTAACATACCCCTCTTAAGTTTGCATTGAAGGAATGACAAATAATATGGGCTTGGATAATTATTCAAGAGCAGCATAATAAAGTTAATGCCCCTGTAAGGATTCTTGGTAATGAAATTAGAAGGTACGCCCGTTTTCCAGGATTTTCTCCAGGGCAACACTCCTTCCTCTAGTTTCGCTTTAATCTGGTTAGTGATGCGGTCGAATAATTCATTGCGGTTCATGGTAGCCTCCTATTTCCTTGTACGACTGATATACAGGGTTATGGCGGCCTTCTCTATGTCTATCATACCATTGAGTTCCTTCTGTAGTTTTAACGCATCAGTGTAGCTGGCAAGCATAACTGAATAATAATTGTCGGCTGCGGAAATACTTTCTGTTTCTTCTTCCTTCTCTTCATTGATATCAGGAATAATTGATACATCATTTGCTGCCATAGTATTACCAGCAGTTGATGGTATGCTGACTGTCTTTACCTCTGGTCGTACTTCAAATACAGTGACGAGCTTGGATCCTCGCTGGGCTGCTAATTTGGTAATAACAGCGCGGTCTCCCTTCTTTAGGTCTTTTAATTTATCGTGTACTTCTGCTGTAGGGAAGAATGAATATTCCTCACCGTCTACGTTCACTGCATACATGTTGTAGTTACCATATCTTGACGTGCCGCTAATAGGCTCTTCGAATAATAATTCAACCGTAACTGGCTGATTGATCGGAATTTCAAGTCTCTGGCGTGTTGTCATTTTTAGTCTCCTTAGATTTTAATGTTAATTTGAATTGTTCTACACCTTCTATTATGGTTACACCGGGCAACTGTCTGCCGCTGTTTCTGATATAGGTCTTGATCTTTGTTAAGTCTGGCTTGACTGACTCCGGGATAATTGTTACTACGTCCTGGTTGGCGTTCAGTAGGAATGTTTCAATATCTGTGATCTCGACTTTATCCGGGAGCTTGCGTATTTTCAGCGTTCCATGTGGAAGGTCGATGGTCTTCTTTCCCTCCTCGCGGATGAAGTTCTCCAGCTTCAGTTTTAGGAAGTCTGATTTCTCCTGTAATACATTGTTTCTACTTAAGGCCCACTGCTTTATAATGGCAGCTTCCTGGTCGGAGTTATTGAAGTTCTCAGAAATCTCTTCCTCCAATCGGGCAATCTCCATTATTATTAGGTCGAAGTATGCAAGAGTCTTCTTCTCTTCATTTGCTTCTGCTTCTGCTATAAGATCTTCAATGAAGTTAGTTTCTTCTGTCATTTTGGTTGTTCCTTCCTTTGTAGTTGTTTGGTTAATAGATATTGGGCGATGGCTTCATTTACCAGTCTTGTCATTGGGCGTTTCTCTATCTGCTTAAGCAAGTATAGCTGTCGGACATAGTCCTCCTTGATCTTAGGTGAATACATAAGATTTTCCTTTCTGTTTATTTGTTGAATGAATGTTTTTAGTTAATGTTTACGGGATGGAGTCATGACTTCATGACTTAGCGGAAGCTTCAAGCCGGAGGCTGCGGAGCTAAGTCGTCAAACATTGTGGCGTGTGTACTGCTAGACCATTGGTATTATTGCTATTGGTGGTCGAAATAGGGATGTAATGTGTTAATGGGAAATTAGGATAAATAAATGGTTAGACTATTTTTTAATATTCTATTCCGATCTTTGCGGCTTATAGACTGAGTGATATTTTTGATCTGATAACTACCCTCTTGAAGACTGCATTCATCACCAAGATTTAGTAAGGTTTCACCTAAGAGTACCTGCTTATTTTCAGCAAGGATCTCATTTATTCCAAGGAAAATTTCCGGGCGCAATTCCTCTTTCGCCCATACGCGAATCTCCTTTAACCCGGTCGTTGCTTTCTTTAATTCAGCATACCTTTTAACACTCCCATTCTTTTTAACATGATAACCAAGTCCGGCATTTGCTAACATCTCGATCATATCAGAGGCTGTTCCCGGCAAGTCTCCTTTATCTCCTATCCATAATATGGAATCATGCACAGCTGAATTCCCTTTATATATTTCGTATGCAATAACATTGACCATTAATGAACGTTCGTCCTTTGAAAAACCGGACAGTTCCTTTAAGAGATCAGCCTGTATTGCATCAATCTTTTCTTTGCGTACTACCTCAATATTTTCCAAATCCTTAGTTGACTCCAGCATGATAGCGATACTACGATTATAGCCTTTCAGTAATCCGATAGCCATATCAAACATAGGATTGTTAATAGAAGTCATGCCTAGTTCAATTATGGGCGTCTCAAGATGATCTATTAGCCCTGGTATTCGGTTCCCTCTTGAAGCTGAACCTCTGCCAAGAATTTCAATGTCTATTCTATCAATCAGAATCTTAATAGCATCCAACAATAAGTCCATGGGGTGTTTAGGCTCAATAGCAACATCACTCTGCATTTTATCGGGGAATCTATTAAGAAGAGAATTGGGAACTTTTACATGATTATCAATTACGTACTGAAAAAGGCCGTACACAGCCTCCATATCTTCCTTTGCGTCAATACCGTCCTTCACAGTGGCGTCGATGATCCTCTCAAGATTCCAGTTAAAACTCTTCATTAGTTTTGATAACATTTTAGGCTTAGTTATACCGATAGCAGACCTTATCATCTCTGCGTTAGCCGCAACTCCGATGCTGGCTGTATTCTCTCTGATCTTGGTATATGTCCTAATCAGGTTCGGTAGATTATAATCAAAGTAATATGTCTGCTCTGGTTCAAGGGTTTGCATGAATTTACTAAGTAGAGAATTATTAGAATAAGAACCCTCGCGCGCCGAACATTCCTTTTCTTCTTTTATTTCCTTTATCGGTACTTCACCTATAATCTTATTCACATGCTTTAATTCAACATCACTGCTTATAATTCTATGGATTCCATACTCACCATGCTGGTTCGGATTACGATAGATTACAGCCCTTGAATCTTCAATAGGTATTATTGCTACACTGTCATCTTGATCTGCTCCCCCTTTAACAATCATGAACTCAACTATGTCTTTTTCATGAATCCATAGATTACCGTATTTATCAAGCTCTACAGTATCTTCATCAACAGTAGATGAAAAATTGCCATCTTTGTCATGGTCTCGTAAGTCTACACGGATATAGCCTCTCTTACCATCAAGAATTGGTATCCTAAATGCTGGCTGCCTATGAATATTATCTGCGTATCTTAAAACACTTGTCTTCATCATGGACCAGGCTGACCGTATTAGTCCAGGATATTTTGTATAATCTATTTTATGCCATATAGCCTTGCGTAAAGTCCACTGCTCATTGTCGTATTCTTCTTTTTCTATTTCGTCAAAGTTGTCCAACCAAGAAGATAGTCGGCCGACAAAAAGATCTTCCTTAAACTGCTGCATCCCCTTATATGCCCATGATAGGAATTGCTCGCCTCCAAACAGATTCCAAAGATTAAGCATGGACTGAATGTCAATCCTTAAAGATTCACCAAGTTTCACCGGCTCAAGCGTTACATATTCATATCCGTTATTCAGAGAAATCTCAGACTTGATATTTTCTTGACCGTAAATGATTACATCGTGTTTGATCCAATCGCTTAATACACAATGCCCCTTTACTAGGCCTCCATTAAAGAACAATGTGAACTGCGCTGACATATTTGCCTCAGCCTTCTCCCATCCAAGCGACTTTGCAAGATCAACCGATATAAGGCTAATTCCGTCAGTAACCTTACCCGAATGGTTATTGTTGATGTGGACGTCTAGCCGCTTGAAAAAGCTTCCGTAACGAATAGGTCTAAAAACACGCGAAAGGTACTTTCCCGTTTTGAATAGATTCTTGGAGTTAATCTTTATTCCGAAATGACTAAGGAAGTCATTAAACGGGACATGGTCACCGTTAGTATCAAAAACATCTATAGTCCGAAGCTTATCTTCTCGTAAGTACGCAAATGAAAAACTTCCTTGTAAAAGCAGTCTCTCAACTTCGCTGTTGTTGTAAAAACATGAATTGAACTCAACCCGGGAAATGTTATAATCCTGTAGATCAAAGAAAAACGGGCGATAACTGCCTTGAGATATGTTAGTCTCAACTTGATTTGAAGAGATCTTCTTTGATAGAACTGAAGTGCACATAGAACCTCCTGGAAATTAATGGATAAAAAAATAGCCCGATCTCCAACTTGGAAATCAGGCTTTAATTAATGGTTATATTTTAGAGACCCCCGGTGGCTCGAATCAATTAAAAAAGGGTCCCATATATAGGTACCATCAAGGTACCCGGTAGTGAAGGCGTGGATGGCCGTTTAGGAGACCCCCGGTGGCTCGGTGAATGCTGAGGGTTTGGGTAGCTTTGTGTATGGTTGGGATTTAAAAAATAAAAATTATAATCTGGGAAACTGAACAAATAAATGCCCGAAATTTGCCGGGCATTTATATTTTTGTTCTAACCAGACAAATCATTTAAGCAAAACCATCTTTTTTATCGATGAATAATTCCCCGATCTTAACTGATAGAAATATACTCCACTTGATAATTGTGAGGCATTAAAGTTTACAGAATATCTGCCTTGAGATTTGTATCCATTAACCAATGTCTTTACTTCTCTGCCGAGTTCGTCGAATATTTTTAGTGTTACAATTCCATCATATGGAATTTGATAGCTTATTATTGTTGATGGATTAAACGGGTTGGGATAATTAGCGAACAGCGCATATTCTTTTGGGGGATTGTTTACCTCATTATTTTGGCTTGAAGTACCTGCCTGGTTTTTAGTTGCACTGTTACCTGCAAGCCCTAATAAAACTTCAGCTTCTTTTGTCCTCATTTCCCATTCCGGTCCTGTTAGATTCATTGCCTTAATTTCTGATAACATTTGCGTTGCTTTGGTATTATCATTCTTAATATTTAGATAGGCAAACAGCTCCTCAAACTTTGCATTTATTCCTTGATAATCATTTGGGTAATTGCTGATTAACTTATCGAAAATGCCAATTGCATCATCAAACTGGTTGTTTTGCAGATCATTATCCGCAATTAGTTTTGATACTATAGCATAATGTTTATTGTTGGCAGGAATATTATCTAAGTAAGTTAATAGATCATTCCTTGAATACTTATTCTTTAGCATAAAAAGTTCTGTAAAAGCAAAGTCAGCATTTTTATCTGCGCTTATCATTGTTTTATAAAAGTTAATCGCATCATCAATTCGCCCTTTATCTTCAAGAACGAGACCAGTAAATATATCCGATGAGTTGCTATCTGCTATTGACTGATTAGCATCAGAACTAATTGCAGAAGTCGTATAAACGAGTGTTGAAGAATTATTTTTTTGCTGAATAGTAGGGATATTTGCCCATGGGTCTGTTGCCAAATAGTTTATTACATCCAAAGTTGAGTTCCCATCATAATAGCCCTTTGCTTGTCCGCCGCCCCAATAATTATATTCCGCATACAAATAACTATTATCGTATGACTTCACATCATAAATAGAATTATTATGAATGCTATTATAACCGCCCACCCCTTGATAACCAGCATAGATATAGCTCCCCCAGCCAGCACATACTCCAATTTGATTATAAATTATGCGATTGTTTTGATTCCAACTATCGGGATAATAAAATCGTGCGACGCTTCCGCCGCCGATATATATGCCATAGTCAAAGCCGTTTATGTCATTATGCGCTATATAAGGAGTTGAATTATTGACTATATAAATTCCCTGATAGTTTTGATATAATGGATTTGTGCTGTCCTTTTTAATTTTGTTGTTTTTTATAGTTGTTTGGTTACCCGACGCATCGCCGTAAATTCCATTCTGCTGAGGGTCAATTATTTGATTGTTTAAAATTTGAGGTGCAGAGTTATAGTAATAAATTCCTTGCACACAGTTATTTATTGTTGAATTTTGAATTGTAACATTAGCGCCGTTAAGACATTGAATACCAGCACCGTAATTTAAATTGACATAATTAAGATTAGAACTTGAAGCGCCGGAACCGCTAAAAGTAATTGTGCCCCAACTGCCGGGTGAAGTGCTGCCGGTGGAAGTAAATGTTATTGGATTCGTAGAAGTACCCTGAGAATTCAAGGTTCCATTAATAATTAGAGAATCACCTTGTGCGAATTTAAGAATTGCTCCTGCAGAAATTGTAAGAGTAACACCTGAAGCAACTGTTATATTTTCAGAAATCTGATTTGTTCCGGACAATGTTATGTTTTGTGAGATAGTATAACCGGTTGGCCAAAGATTTACTGCCGGATCGCCATATAAATTATATTGTCGCCTAAATAGTAGATCATCTCCTGTTCCACCTAAAGTTAGTTTGGATTCCATAACTGCTTCGCCCATTATAGTAGCAAGATTATTATACTGAGCATCAATAACATAACCATCGACTATTCCAAATGCATCCACATAGCTATCTCTTGTCGAAGCTAAAACACCAATCGAACCCCTATTCGCGAAATTCTCCACTTCTTCAGCAAGGCAATCACTTGTTAAATATGTAAAGTTCGGATTACCATTATCAAAATGTCCAGCATCGCAGCAATCGAAAATCATAAATGTGAATAGATTATTATTAAGCCTTGTATTTACACTATTAAGGTTGCCCGGATCATTACAGTTTGCACCATTTAAATAAAAAGTATATCTCCCGCATCCTTCATTTGCACCAAGTGCATTCCAGCCGCCATGCCCTTCATAAACAATAGTATGAATGCAATTGTTTAATCCGGCTGAGGAATTATCATATATCCAGTTATTTAATAAATCCGATCCGCATAAATTTGAAGGGTCATTATATTGCGTAGTACTAAAGCTTTGTCCGAAAATCGGATTTGCGTTTGTAACACTAGTAGGGGGATCAGTATTATAATTTCTATAAGCGTAACTTATTCGATAACCTGCGGGAATGGTATTAGTCATTCCTGTTATTGCCGAGTCAGCATATGAACCCCAATATTCCGGTGCAAAAGAAACAAAAGTACATTTCTCATTCCAGCTTCCGTTTGAATTAGATTCGTAGCTTATAATTTTATTAACCACATTATTGAGCTCTGTTGTATCACCAACGGGCAGCCTGCCGTACATAACATCCTGTAAATTATCAGAGTCTCCACCGGTACATGCATAATAATAATCACCAGCTTGTGAATAATAATCATAGTATGAAGGGTAAGCTGCGGGTAGCATTACAGCATTATTATCATCGTATGCGTCTCCAACGAGACAAATATATCCTAAATGTCCGTCTCCAGTGCGGTTTGCTTTGCCGTTAGCGTAAATATCTGCTATAAAATCTCGGATTTCCTCATAATTAATTCCCGATGAATTATATTTTGAATCTATATAAACATCATTAACATTTACAATTGCAACATCGTAACCGTTATAACTCATTCGATGGTTTGCCAAAGTTGTTAATGAACTGCTGTTAAAAAGGCTGGAGACAGTAATAATCAGGTAGTCAACAGGGATTGCATTAGTACCAACAAGGGTGCTTAAATCAGTAACTCTTGTTACACTGCTCTGAACGGTATTTACAGTTGAAGCCTTGCTTAGGCTATTACTCTGAACACCATTTGTTATTTTTGTTGATGCGCTGACCCCGTTTAGCTCATAATTCAAAGCAGCGTGATGCATCATATTTCTGAATATTCCAAGCTCTTTGTTTACAGGTGACTTGGGATTTACAAATGAAAGAGTTACACTAAAATTAGTGTAAGCTTTTATCATTTTGCCTGCGGGATTAAATTGTATAGGGTAAATAGCTATCCTTGCTACTTTTTGACCGCGTACATAACCTACTTCAGTAATCTCGCCAAACTTTCCCGGGAAATCTGAACTGCCTGAATAAACTGATTTATCTTCTTCAAAAACGGGAACAAGATCATCACTGCCGTCAGGCAACTGCT
Organism: Bacteroidota bacterium; assembly: GCA_021777835.1. Lineage (GTDB taxonomy): Bacteria > Bacteroidota > Ignavibacteria > Ignavibacteriales > Ignavibacteriaceae > FEN-1297. The sequence continues at coordinate 25,163 of JAJYDC010000025.1, forward strand.
TTTTATCATATCTTGGCGTAGGAGGAATGTTATAGTTTGCAAATTGAAGCTCGTTTGAAGGCGTTACCGAAATAGTAACGTTATCGCAGTCAGGTATTGCAATCAGTTTGGAAATAATAGGCACTTGCGGAAAGCCCGCTTTTGTCATAACTTCTCCGTCAGGAATTGAAAGGCTCTGGTACGTAGTTGTACCGGCTTTGGCATTTGAAACTTCCATTCCGTTTATCTGAACATTGAAAGATACGGTGCTGTTATTTGATGCTGTGAGATTTGTTGTTGGTTTAGTTTTTGTCTGCTGCAGGAAAGGCACCCATTTAGGCTGCGCGAATGTGTGTACCGTGATTATAACGGTCAAACAAAGCATGTAATATAAATAACGTAACATTTTAAATTCTCCTTATAAAATTGATTTTTTGTAACACATACTTAAGTATGTGTTACAATTTTTATTAAAAAATACAAAGCCAGGTACAGCAGATTACGTGGGCATAAAAATGCCCCCAACCTGACTGTTACTAGGCTGCTTACCCGCCGGAACCCTGAACCTGGTCGTTCTTTTCCGGCGGGACTTTTGTCACTTAGCTATGGCGGTATATTATTTTTAAATAACATTGTCTTATTTTCTATTTGATTAACAGCATTTTTTTTGTAATAACTTGAGAAGCTGTTGTTAATCTATAAAAATAAATTCCACTAGAAACTCCTATGGAGTTCCAGGTTATTTTATGGTAGCCTGAATATTGTTCTTCATCTATTAATGTTTCTATTCTTTGTCCTAGGATGTTAAATATCTGGAGCTTTATATGTTGTTGTTTGTTTAGCTTATATTCGATGATTGTACTCGGATTAAACGGATTAGGATAGTTTTGAAGAAGTTCGATATTAACCGGCTGATTGTTCTTATGATTATTTTCTTTAACAGACATAATTCCGCCGCCGTCTGTTGTTTTGAAAATACCGCCAAAACCTGCTGTCCAACCTGTATTTGAATCAACAAAATATACAGAAGTCAGATCGTTCTCAGAGGGAGACTGCTGTTCAATCCAATTATTCCCGCCGTCTATTGTCTTAAATATTACGCCATTATAGCCATTGTCATATCCACCTACCCAACCAGTATCGGCATTTATAAAATATACTGAGATAAGATTGCAATTAATGGAAGTGTATTCTGTAGTCCATGTTCCCCCGCCGTCTGATGTTTTAAATATATTGTTCCCCTGATCTTCACCCACTGCCCAACCGGTGCTTTCATTTATAAAAAACAATGACCGGAGCCATATTCCTGAACCGGTTTCCAAAGTATCCCAACGTGTTCCACCATCAATTGTCTTCAAAACTTGATTTGTATAACCGTTCACCACCCAGCCTGTTTGGTCATTAATAAATTGAACGCTGTAAAATGAACTTGTCTTTTTACTATTATATTGTAATATCCAATTGATTCCGCCATCTGTAGTTTTATAAATGCGTCCACTTCCAACCGACCAGCCAATATTGGGCGAAATGAAAAATATGGAAGATAGTACTGAAGTTGAATCTATTATCTGTCTTTGCCAAGTTGCTCCACCGTTATGCGAACTGAACATTACAGACCTTATTGGTGTTACGGGGGTTCCACCAATATTTAAAATTGTTCCAGCGGTAAACACACTCTGATTATCTATAGCATAAACCGAGTTAAAAATTAAACTATCATTTTTATTTTGTTCTTCCCAATTTTCTCCTCCATCAGTAGTATGTACGATTATCCCGCTGTCACCCACAGCCCATCCGGTATTCTCATCAACAAAATAAATTGAATTGAATTTATAAGGTTCTTGGTTAATTGCAGTCCAGTTCTTCCCACCGTTTGCAGTCCTATATACCATTCCTTCCCCACCCACAATCCAGCCGTTTTCTTTATCCGAAAATCTTACCTTATATAGCGCATAGCCAGGTATAAGGCCTGAATCTATCTCTGTCCAACTCTTTCCTTCGTCAGTGGTACTATAAATAAAAGGATAGTAGCTTCCTATCCCAACCACAAATCCATTTAACGAATCAGTAAAACATGTCGAATAGTTGTAGTAACCTGCTGTATCTCGCTGCCAGGTATTTCCTCCATCAGATGTTATTAACAGTACACCAGCATCTCCGGAAATGTAGCCACGGTTCTTATCTACAAAACTAATATCATTAAGACCGGTATATATTTTAGGCATTATAATTTGTTCATTCCATTGCCAGGTCCTGCCGCAGTCGGTAGTTTTGTATATTTCGTTGCCATAATACCCTCCTCCAACTAGAAAGCCTGTGTCCTTATCGGTAAAGGTTGCTGCCTTAAAAAAGAATACATCTAAATAAGCGCCAATGTAACTATCTATAGAGCGGGTATCCCAACTGCTGCCTCCATCTGTTGATCTTAAAATTATTCCATCCTCTCCAAAGACAAAGCCTGTATCTTCATCAACGAAATAGACAGAATTGTAAGGCAGTGTAGTATCTGTTTTTACCTGTACCCATGTTGTCCCTCCATCACTCGTTTTTAGCAAAACATTTTGGTTGCTTTGGTAAGCTCCTCCCGCTGCCCAGCCGTTTTGTGCATCAATGAAATTTACACTATTTAATTGAATGCCGCTCCCTCCTGCATGGTGCTGCACATCCCAGCTTGTGCCGCCGTCTGTTGTTTTTATTACTGTACCTAAATCACCTACTGCAACTGCTGTGTCTTTATTAAAAACGTATATGTCCCTTAAAGTATTGCCTTGCGGCTTGGGGTACTGCCATTGCCAGCCGCCGGTATTGGCGGTTTGTGAAAATGCCTGACTAACAGAGAATAATAAAATTATTAACGGTAAATATTTTGTCTTCATTTTGTTACTCCTATTAGAATTAGACCACCTGAAGTTGCAATTGGCCCGAATGAAGAAATATTAAAATAATTAGCATCTTGTGCATAAATTAATTTAAAGCTATCAAAACTAGAAATATCCACAACAAGAAAAGTTTGATTGTAAGAAACATATGCGAAGTTTCCTTCTATAGATATAGTTGCAGACGAAATACCACCTGGAATACTCAAAATAGACTTCAAGATTGGACTCAATGGATTGCTAATATCATAAATTGATAGTCCTCCTTTTCCTAGTTGCGTGCCTTCCCAACCCACAACTATCATTTTTGTACCCGTTATTGATAATGCTCTAAGCGGTACTATTTTAAGAAAGCCATTTTCATTAGGAACATAAGGCTTTGATATATTAAAAATCTCTATGCCCGTATCTGCATCAGCGACATATAGATAGTTATTTGATATTGAAATACCAACAGGCGAGCCTTTTAAAGAATTTATGCTTGTAATCTTAGTATGAGTGGGCTCAGAAACATCAACCGTAAAGAGCTTTTCCGATTCCCTTACTGCATAAATTATTGAACCATCAAGTAACAGAAAACCGCCAACATTATTAATATTATTACCAATAACAGTATCATGAAAAATTATTTTTCCAATGAGCTTGGGTGATTCCAAATCTGATATATCAAACACTTTAAGATCTGAATCGCAAAGCAAATAGGCTCTGTCATTTATTACTTTTACATCACTCACTTCTTCTGGAATATTATATTGACCAATAAGCATGGGCGAAGATGGATTTGAGAAGTCGATTATTTTTAGACCGTCATACTGATCTACAATAAAAGCATGTTTTAAAGAATCAATAACTAGGTTAACAGATCTCCAACACTTAGAAAAGAACGACAGTGATTTTAACGAAGTAAGCTGGTTAACATCTACTATCCGCAACCCTGTGCCTGTCGGAAGAAAAACATATGGTAAACTAATATCTTCTGCTACAGCACCCATTCCAATACCATATTGATTGAGAAAACCATAAGGATTGTGAATGCCAGCAACTATATGAATATTATTTGTATCAGCAATATCTACTACAGAAAAATCTGATGAGTTGATAGGCAAGAAGGCTGTTGTATCTTTTATCATAATTGAAAGCGGGAAAGAGATTAGATTTATTCCATTTACGTAACGCTGATTATTGGGATTAGAAATGTCATATATACGCAGTTGGGGAGCTCCACTTGTCCCTAAATAAAGATAGTGACCTTTTACTGCAAGTGCGGTACCTTCAGTTCCAAATATTGATTGGGCAATACGTTTTGGTGCTGCCGGATTTGCTATATCAAAAACGTCTATTGATAAGCCATTTGCAGTTATAACATATAGTATAGTGTCTTGAACAACAATTGTATTTGTCATTTCTCCACTTGCAAGCATTTTTCCGACTGACTTTGGATCGAATGGATTTGAAATGTCTACTATAAAAATGTCTCCATTAAAGTCACCAATGAATGCATATCTCCCTTGAACTGTTAAAGTAGTTGGGGAATAAGTTGGAAAAACAGGCAATTGAAAAGTACTGACTAAATTTGGGCATATCGGATCAGTTATATCTATTATTGGGAACGGACTTATAGTGTAGGCATAATTTCCTGAGACAATCACTTTATCAACTGGACCATCTGTCAGTAGTTGTCCAACAGCTTTAGGAGCACTTGCATCACTAACATCAAGCACCTGTAGCAATGCACCGTCACCTATAAATGCATAGTTACCTTTAACCGCAAAAGTATTGCAAGGCCCCCACCCCCACTGTCCTATTTTCTTAATAACATTTTGCGAATCTGCTGTTGAAAAAATATTCGATAATTTATTCTGAGGAGAATTAAATGAGCTAAAATTATTTAATGTTTGTGCAGTTATTTTTAGTTGTGGAAGGAATATTAGTGCTTCTATTAAAAAAATTACTAATGCATAATTTTTTATGCATATAACTGTGCCAAAAGATTCTTTCATCTTATGGAAATTAGTTCGATTTTTTAAACTCATATCTCAACACCTCATTGGATCTAAATTGTTTGTACGAATGATTAAAACTTTGGTTTTATATCTCTGCTTGTATTCGTGAGATAGGTCCTTGTAACTATGTACACTGCGCATCATTACACTTTGGACTCTCTGATGCTTTAAGAATATATTTGCCTGGCTAAGATCATATTTTTCACTTTTCACCATGATTGAAATTGTTTTTAATTGAGTATTTATCGTAGCGTCCCCATTACTTCTTACTAGTCTGCTATTATTATATTTGGAATGGTACGAATGGCTTAGTGAACTTTTTTGTATTGCATATTCACCTGAAATGTCTGAGCACGTACAAGCGCTGATAGGGTTTACAACCGCCTTGTTAAATTCTGGATGAATTACTACAAGAAAATAGAACATAAAAATTAGAAGCTTAAGAAGCATCCTTGTTTCTCCATACTGATTGAGATAGCTTCATTAATACTTTATTGCTTGGAAAAGATTTTATTAGTAAAATATGAAGAGTAGATAACTTACTTGAGTTGCTATATAAAAAGCGAGAGATACTTTTACTATCATTAAACATATTGTCACCTTAGCTTTAATTTCTTAGTAAAACCTCTTATATGAATATTAAGTAGAAGGAAAATGAGAATCAATAGATAGGATATAAATTCATAATAGCTTAATAGTCAAAATAAATCTAAAAATCATATTGGTTAAAGAAGAATTTTTATTGCTTTGTAATAATGAACAAATACGCAAAAAAAGAGCCGCATAAAGCGGCTCAATAAAACAATCAATAAATCATTCAATCATTATTTGAGTAAAACCATCTTTTTTATTGAAATAAAATCTCCTGCTCTTAGCTGATAGAAATATACGCCGCTTGAAAGTTCTGAAGCATCAAAACTTACGGAATATCTGCCTTGAGATTTGTATGCATTAACCAATGTCTTTACTTCTTTACCGAGTTCGTCGAATATTTTTATTGTTACTATTCCTTCCTTTGGTATCTGGTAGTTTATTATTGTTGTAGGGTTGAACGGATTAGGGTAGTTCTGATTAAGAGCATAGTTCTTCACGATCGCACTTCCTTGAACAGATATTTCCTTTGTATCAGCGGAAAACTTTCCGGTTACATTTCCATCTGCTGAATATCTTTCTATTACATAATATTCGGGATTATCTATATTAGTGCTTACCGTTAAGTTCATTTTCACTTGTTTACCGCCCATACCCTTTGTGTTTACTTTGAATGAAGATACATTATCCGGGGATAAATTAGAGGAGCTTATTCTTGCATCATTCAAAGTACCGATGACAGCGCCTGTAGCATCATCGATTAACTCTACTTTAAAATCAATATAATCATTATTGCCTAAAGCAGACATAGCCGCAGCGCTGTCAATAAGCCCGGTCATTACGCTGAAGTTGAAATCAGAATTATTACTAAGAGTGAACGGTTCAGTTATAAGATTATTGATATTGCTTAAGATATTATTGTTAGTAGAGTCATTAGCTCTAACAAAACTGATTTTATTGTTGTCTACTGTAACGTCACCCAAAGAATAAGAAAATTGAGCATTTCCCTTTACAACAACAACACCCTTGCCGCTGCTTATAGAATTAGGGTTAGCCTTCGGGAAACTGCCGAGATTGTTAGAGGTAACAAAATAATAAGGAGCAGTAAAAGGATAGTAAGTGGATACATACATATTATTTGCGCTTGCGCCGTTAGACAGTTGAACATCCTGTCCATTTGTATTTAGAGTTTTATTTATAAATGGAGTACTGATGTTTGCAAATTGATCTGTATATGATGTGCCACCGCCATAATTGCTCCAGCTGAAATAGCAGTTGGTATTATCGTTGGTTAGGTTCATAGAAGCAGACTTAACATTATTGCCGTTAGAGAAGAAGCTGTTTGATTGGGAAAGATCTCTTGAAATAATATTTACCATTGAACCGTTTCCTGAGTAATCTCCTATCCAGCAAACCTTAGCGCTGCCGTCGGGCATTCCGATTACTGAAGGACGATAATTTAAGTAATAGCTGTCGCCAGAGGAAATATTAGAAACAGCTGTTGTGGTCACATTCCATGTGGATGAAATATTAGTCCTGCAGTAATAGATATACTTTAAATAGTTATCTTGTTCATAAGCAATCTGAAATCCATCATTATAATCTGATTTATTGGAATAGACGGAAGCATTTACAGAATTATTATCTGTACCGGAAACAAACCCGTTGCCATTTAGAGTAACGTTATTATAGCTGAGAGAACCATAGGCATAATTTATTCCATAAGAACATATAGGAAATACATTTGTTTTTCTTTCCCAGGTAACCATAAATTTTGCATTATAGCCCCAGGAAATATTTGGATTGGCATTTATTGAATAAGCATCATACTGCTCGGTATAGACTGTGGCGCTTGTGCCGAAAATATAATTGCTGCCGGAGCCATAATAAGCTTGGAGTTGAATTGTATAATAGCTGCCGCTTTGCTGCTGAAATACAATGCCTACAACATTACCGTAGTAATCTATTGAAGGTAGTTTACCTTGTCCATTATCGAGCGGTTTGCCGTTATTCATAATGATCCATGAAGAGCCGTTGTTGGTGCTTATCTCATACCACACGTGACCCATACTGGAATAAACCATGTGTAAAGTCCCGTCCGGTGTTCTCACAAGTTTGCGCTGACTGCTGTTAGAATAAGCAGAAGCATCACCAGAAAGCTGTGAGGCTTTTACGTTTGCTGTTACTGTGCCGCCGGCTCTTGTAAATACTACCGGCGTTGGATTAGCAAGAGAGTTTTGCACATTAGCCCCGCTGTCAACTATCCAACTTTGAAAATAAAGAGAATGGTTAGTGCCACCAACGGAGATTGTTTGGTTTGATGGAAAACTAACTTGATAATAGGGATTGCCTGGAATATTGTAATCTTGATTTAAAAATATTCCTTGATAAACATCCCCATTATAATTTTTTGTTAAATTAGGGTAGAAAGGAGAAGTTCTTGATTTAAGCGGTGCCGACACCCCTTCGTTACGTTTTGTATTTCCATAATTTGGATCTGGATAATCAATTAACCAGGGGTCTGAAAAACCAACATTAGTATTACCTGAAAGACTAAGTGCCGGGTCATCTAATAAACTATTTTGGACTGTTACACCAGAAGTTGTACCATTGAAATGCGAAGTAAAGTTGTTATTTTTAGGCTTAACTGTATATAAATGAAAATTAGTTACATCTGGGTCTGTGTTCCACTCATAATATTTTTGAGTATTGTTTTCAACCAATTGTTGGTATCCTTCCAGTGCTAAAGTTGAATTATATTCTAATTGTGGAAATGTTAAAGGGGTTGAGCCAAGCGTGTCTTGAATAAAATTAGGTCCGCCTTCCCATTTCCCAATAGTCGTTCCTGTTAGACGGGTACCTCCCGCATCCAACTGATCAGCAGTTACATTGATTTTGAATTGAACGTCAGCGGTATAAAGCTGATAAGTGCCTGTTCTGTTGTCCATCCAGCATGGATAAGCATCGGTGCTTGTGGAAACCATCCCGATATAATCGCCCATGTAACCTGCTGCCGCACCGGGAACCGCAGTGGGTCTAAAAGATACGTCACTAACTTGATAATTAGCAAAACTTGAACCTCCATCAGTAGATCTTGCAATATAGACCATAGTAGATAAATTATTTGGGTCGTTGCGGCTATCATAAAAAACAACATTTATTGCACCGTCTTGAGTAACATTTATCCAAGGGAACCATTGATCGGAAGTTGTATTGTCATTATTTATTTTTGTTGGTGAATTAGAAGACCAAGTGGCTCCTTGATCTGTTGATTTAATAAGAAAAATATCAGGATTACCATTACGGTTGTCTGCCCAAGTCACATATATAACCCCATTGTTAGGATCAACTGCCATTGATGGAAAACTGTTAACTCTAACACCATAAGGATTACTACTTGTAGATTTTAAACAATAATCGGGATTTTTCCATTGACCTATTTCATAAACTGATGTTATTTGAACAGGTGAGCTGAAACTGGTTCCGCCATCGGTAGATAAAGAAAAACCAATACCTGTACAATTAGGTTCTCCAATACTCCAAACAACGTAAACATACCCATTAGGACCTACTGCAATATTTGAACCTTCGGTCCCGGTTGATGCAATGTTTAGAGGTGCTGAAAAATGTGCACCTGCATCACTTGATTTAGAAAATACTGTTAAATTATTACTTGTACCTGTATAAGTCCATGAAGTATAAATGTTCCCGTAGTATTGGCTGCTGGGATTATTATCGATAGCAATAAAAGGTTTATCAGCAAATTTATAACTTTCAGATACTTGAGTGGATGCGCTCCAGTTTGCACCATGGTTACTCGAGTAGATAACTTCGAGAAGTAAATCGTTAGGATTATGAGATGTATTAGTAAGAACGTATGATAAATATACAAAATCATTTTTGCTATTGTATGCTGCAGAGGGATCGACTCTTGTTTGACTTGACAAGGGTTCTATAGGAGTCCAATTATTTAAACCATTAGTAGAATAATAAGCTCCCAATTGATTTGTATTGCCATGCCAAAGATTGGATACAATTGAAAGATTTGACGTGTTATTAGGATCAATTGTGATTGTTGGTTCACTTTGGTTTATTGAACTCGAATGTAATAAAATATTTGTAAAATCTGATTGACCTTTGAGTTGATAACTGCACAAAGAGACTAATAATATGAAGTACGAAATAATTATCATTCCTTTCATGACGAATCTCCTTATTTAATATTATTGATGAGTCCAATCTAAAAAGCCTAAAATTGAGTTTCGAGGCTTTGAATTTGGACAATAATCAAAACATTTTTTTATCAAAAATACCTTTTTAGAGCGGACTCATTAATTTATAGATTATATTTCTCATACAATCAAAAAAGAGTCATAATTCTGCACGATCATTTTTAATGGCGGACTTTTATTTATTATCATTTGTTTTGCTCCTTATATTTCTATCTTTTACCAACCAGTATAACTGCATTCTGCCCGTCATACCCTACCGCAACAATCTCATTTCCTTTTATTGCCACCGACAGATATTCTCCATTTGATAAACCTGTTTCATCTCTAAAGCTCTTCCAGCTTTTTCCGTTATAATGGATTACTTCACCAAAAGATCCTACTGCTACAACGTCGTTTACATCGTTGCCTCTAATACAGTTGATATAATAGTTTGTTACATTAAAGTATTGGCTACTCCAGGTATTATCGGTAAGAAAATTCTTATTATATATCCCCGAGCCTGCAACAAAATATTGAGACTGAGGCTTAAACCATACACTTTCCAAATCCCAGTTTATTCCACTACTGGAAATGTCTGTAGCATTTGTTCCATTTATTTGTATTATCTTTCTTTGAGCAGAGGTATCTGGATAAGATGCAACGGCAAGAATTTCTGTTTTACCTGTTTGTGGATTGGATGCACCCCAAATGTCATAGATATTCATGTTTGTTCCGCTTTCTACCTTTTGCCAGGTGCCATTTTGATAGTGTGCGATTGAACCACCATTTCCGACTATATAAAAATCATTACTGTTTATACCCCAGATTTTATTGATAGCACCAGCTAATAAAGGGTTTACTCCGCAATCCAATCGAACAGAGTCTCCACTCAGCCACCCAATACTTCCTCCATTTGTAACTATAATGTTATTGTCTGACAAAGTGCAAATTGCTTTTAAAGGAGGGTATTTAACCGCACTACAACTACCGTAATAAAAAATTCTTTTCATTTCCCAGGATTCTCCATTCCAATGCAAAGCATTATACGCATTAGGATCCGGTGCTCCATCAGCGGAATCAAGATAGATAGCGCCTACACACCAGATATCCGAATCGCTTACAACGACAATATCCTTCAAATAGCTGCTTCCCGCATTTGATGCGCCAAACGTAAATGTTTGGAATGTGAAATTATTGCTTGTTGTATCAGGGGGACTATTAGTTTTGGGCCCTGTGGGGCTTTTGCAGCTTTGGGCAGAAAAGAATAAGGCTAAGATTAAGGTTGAGGTCAAGTAGAGGAAAAAGTTTTTAGCTAAATAAGAA
>JAJYDC010000064.1 GCA_021777835.1 Bacteroidota bacterium
CTCTCTTAATACCTGAACTTTGAATTCTGCTGTGAACTTTCTTTTTTCTGTTTTCATTTCTTTACTCCTGAAGTTTGTTATACATAATTTATTCCTTCAAAAGTAACTTTCCAACTTAAGCATTATACTTTCAGAAAAGATAAATAAGAATTCACGATATAGAATCCGCCATGTGATGAGATAATGTAAGGAATAGTGAAGCATACTCCTCTTATTACGATATATTCGAAATGAATATTATGTTGATAACAATGCTTGCTTTAATCCTGATACAAGCTCAAGTGTATTACTAAATGTACTATCGTCATTCATCAGCGATTTAATTATGGCGCTGCCAACAATTATTCCCTGGCAATATGGCGCAAATGCTTTTGCATCACTTTTGTTGGATATTCCAAATCCCACGAGCATATTATTTTCTTTTACAATCATATTAGCCCTTTTTATAAAATCCAGACTTGCAGCTCTCACATTTTGATTAACCCCTGTTGTCCCGCTTACAGAAACACAGTAAAGAAAACCTTTACTCTTCGTGTCTATTACTTTTATTCTCTCATTGGAAGTAGTTGGAGTAATTAATAAAATTGTATTTAGCCCTTCGAAATTTCCATTGAAGAAATTATCATATTCTTCAATAGGAACATCCGGAATTATTACTCCGTTTACCCCAGCAGATTTCGCATCATTTGCAAATTCATTTATTCCATATGACAAAACAGGATTTGCATAACCCATCAAAATAAGGGGCTTATCAGTGTTTTTTCGAATATCTCTTACAAAGTTTAAAGTTTCTTTTAAGTTTATCCCATTCTCAATTGCAATTTGAGACGAATGTTGAATAATGGCTCCATCAGCTAATGGGTCGCTGAATGGAAAGCCTATTTCAATTAGATCCGCGCCAGAATCTAATACCTTAAGTGCAAGGTCTACAAAAGTATTTTTATTAGGAAAGCCTGCAGTTAGAAACACTGATAAGACTTTTTCATTAGATTTTCGTTTATTTGAAATATAATCTTCTATGTATGACATTTAATATCCCAGACTATTTTTGATTGTGTTTAAATCTTTATCACCTCTGCCGCTGACATTTACAATAACGATTTCATCTTTTGTAGTCCGCTGCATTAAATAATTTAAGTAAGCTATTGCGTGGGCTGATTCTAAGGCAGGTATAATTCCTTCCTGGCGTGAAAGTAATTCAGTGCCTTTAATTGCTTCATCATCCGTTACGGAATAATAATCTGCAATTACCTCATCTTTGAAGTAACTGTGCTCGGGGCCGACGCCCGGATAATCTAATCCAGCTGAAATAGAATGCACCTCTGATACTTGCCCTTCATCGTTCTGTAATAAATATGTTTTCATACCCTGGAAAATTCCTTCTCTTCCTAGAGTTAAAGTAGCACAATGTTTATCGGTGTCTATTCCATAACCGCCTGCTTCAACGCCTATCAACTTTACATCTGAATTTATAAACGGGAAAAATATCCCGATTGAATTGCTCCCCCCGCCAACGCTGGCAACAATATAATTAGGTAATCTGCTTTCAGCCTTTAGGATTTGTTCTTTTGTCTCAATCCCAATTACAGATTGGAAATTCCTTACTATCATAGGATATGGATGAGGTCCGACAACTGAACCGATTATATAGTGTGTATCCTTTACATTTGTAACCCAGTCTCTAATTGCTTCATTGGTTGCATCTTTCAACGTCTTGCTTCCGGAGGTAACGGGTACTATCTCCGCGCCGAGGAGTTTCATTCTAAATACATTTAAACTCTGCCTTTCAATGTCGACTTCACCCATATATATTAAACATTTCAATCCAAATTTTGCACAGACAGTTGCTACAGCAACTCCATGTTGCCCTGCTCCCGTTTCAGCTATAACTCTTGTTTTGCCGAGTTTCTTTGCTAAAAGAATTTGACCAAGCGCATTATTGATTTTATGCGCGCCGGTATGGCATAAATCTTCCCTCTTTAAATAGATTTTAGCATGATCAAAATATTTAGTTAAACCTTCAGCATAAGTAAGGGGAGTAGGTCTTCCTGTATATTCTTTATGAAGTTTATTTAACTCTTCATGAAATTGCGGATCATCATTAAGTTTATTATAAACTTCTTCCAATTCCCGCAGTGGAGTTATCAATGTTTCCGGAACAAACTTACCGCCGTATTTACCGAATCTTCCGTTATCATCTGGCAATTTATACTTAATTGACTGTGACATAATTTTCCATTTTCTTATTTACAATTGGAGCTAACTGAGTTAGTTTATCAAGTAATATTTTAAAGTTACCCGGCGTTAAAGATTGAAATCCGTCCGACAATGCCTTGTCAGGATGGTTATGAACTTCAATTATCAAACCGTCTGCACCCGCGGCAACTGCTGCTAGAGCCATCGGAGGTACTTTGTCCGCAATTCCTATTCCATGTGAAGGATCTACAAATATGGGGAGGTGTGAATTTTTCTTTATCATAGGTACTGCATTTAAGTCAAGAGTATTTCTAGTCATAGTTTCAAAGGTTCTTATCCCTCTCTCGCAAAGTATTACATTATAATTTCCTTCAGATAAGATATATTCAGCGCTCATCAATAAGTCTTCTATAGTTGCCGCTAATCCTCGTTTAAGTAAAACCGGATTACGAAGCTTTCCGACTTCTTCAAGTAATGAAAAGTTTTGCATATTCCTTGTGCCTATTTGAATAATATCTGAGCATTCAGATATAAGCGGCAGTGTATTAGTATCCTTTGCTTCCGTTACTATCAGCATCCCAAGTTCTTTACGAACATCCGTTAAATATTCTAATCCTTTTTCTTTCAATCCCTGAAATGAATAAGGACTTGACCTGGGCTTATATGCTCCCGCTCGAAAATATTTTATTCCCATTTCCTTTAGCTCACCGGCAATATCAAATAACTGTTGACGGCTTTCAACCGAGCAGGGACCGGCAATTATTGTTAGCTCCTGACCTCCGATAGGCGAATCATCAACATTAATAATTGTATCCTGAGACTTCATTTCTCTGCTTACTAACTTGTAAGGTTTTGAAACCCGCACTACATCTTCTACGGAGTCCATTGTCAAAAATTCTTCTTCTGAAAGTTTATTAGTTTGACCGGTTACTCCTATTGCAATTTTGAAACTCCCTGTAATTAAATGAGCCTTGCAATTTTCAGCAAGTATCTTTTCTTTGACTTTTTCTACGTCAGCTTGAGGCGCATTAAGTTTCATCATGATGACCATTCGTTACTCCTATATTTATTAAATTTGTTAAAAAAAATCTTTACTTTCTCTAAGTCCTTTTTCCCGGGTGATATTTCTAAAGATGAAGATAAATCAACTGCCGCCGGCATGATGTTTTGATATATGTAGTCAATATTAGAAGAAGAAACACCTCCGGCTAAAATAATTTTATGCTTCAACGTCTCAGGAATTATGCTCCAATCGAAGCTCTTTCCCGTTCCTCCAAATTCATTTTGAGAATACGAATCGAGAAGAAAATAATTATCATTAAATCTATTTAGCGAGTTAAAATCAAAATTGTCCTTTATCCTAAAGGCTCTAATTACAGGATAATTAAATTCATTCTCAACAAAGTCCGTATCATTATTATGAAGTTGTACCGTATTAAGCTTTACAAGTTCAAAGGTCTTCGTTATGTAGTCTTTTTTTTCATCAACAAAAACACCCACTTTCATTGTAAATGGGGACAATTGCTTTGCAATTCTTGCGGCTTCACTTGGCAAAATATATCTCTTACTTTTTCTGTAAAAAATAAATCCCACAGCATCAGCGCCATATCTCTCGCACATTAGAGCATCGTCCAAATTTGTAATGCCGCAGATTTTAACCTTCATTTGAACACCAGCTTTTTAATTCATTTATTTTATTACCAATATTACCCGCTCTCATTATAGATTCACCAACCAAAATCGCATTTATATTTGCGCTTCTTAATAAATCAATATCTTTTTTACTCTGAATTCCGCTTTCTGAAATAAGAGTTACCTTCCCGGGTATTTGTTTTGAAAGTCTTGCTGTTACGTCTAAGTCAACATGGAAGTCCACAAGATTCCTGTTATTTATCCCAATAATATCATTTTCTCGGAAGTCTATTTTATCAAGCTGATCTTCCGAATGAAGCTCTAGTAGAACCTCTAATCCGCATTCAAATGCTGCTGTTGACAATTCTTTGATCTGACTTTTTGATAATGCTTCGGCAATCAATAATATTATATCTGCGCCATGAGCTTTTGCTTCAAATATTTGAATCTCATCAACAATGAAATCCTTGCGTAGAAGGGGAGAGCGCTTAATTTTTGCAATCTCTTCCAAGTATTGAATGTCCCCCTGAAAAAATTGCTTGTCTGTTAATACTGATACTGCATTCACACCAACTTCAAAATAAGACTTTGCGATTTGAATATGATTAAAATCAGATTTGATAATTCCTTTTGAAGGGCTTGCTTTTTTTATCTCTGCAACTATTGAAATGTTTTTATTTTGTTTAACTGCTTTTCTAAAGCTTATAGCCCTTGAATTAAACAACTCTGAATCACGATACGAATTTAGAGAATGAGTTTTCCTAAGTCGCTTAACTTCCTCTGACTTTGTCTGCAATATCTTGTCTAAAAAGTTCACTATTAAAAATCCAATTAGTTTGTAATTACATTACTAAATTTTCTAAGCTCATTAAGCTTAGCTAACGCGGCACCGCTTTTTATTGATTCTTCCGCTGCGATTTGGCACTCTTTCAATTCACTTGAAAAGCCCGCTGAATAAAGAGCTAAAGCAGCATTTGCAGCAACAGTATGATAAGCACCGTTTGATTTTTTATTCTCAAAAATATCTAATATGATTCTTGCATTTTCTGCCGCTGTGCCGCCTTTAATTGAATCAAAATTTATTTTGGGATAATCAAATGTCTCGTTAGATATAAAGTATGACTTAATATCTTCTCCTTGATTGAACTCATGAATCTCAGTAACATCACCTAAATATATCTCATCGTACTTTCCGCTTCCGCATAAGAAGCAAACTTTTTTCAGATCAAGAAACTTAGCCGCCTCAGACATAATTTTAGAAGCACGCGAGTTGTAAACACCTATCATTTGCTTCTTAACTCCTGCCGGATTAGTCAATGGTCCAAGCATATTAAAAACAGTTTTAATTCCTAATTCTTTTCTTACAGTTGCCGCATATTTCATAGCAGGATTATAATTTGGTGCAAATAAAAATGTAATTCCAACCTCTCTTAATGCTTCCTCAGACCTTTCTTTTGAAAGATTTATATTTATTTCAAGCTCCTGCAAAACATCCGCACTCCCGCACTGACTTGAAATAGAACGATTGCCGTGCTTAGCCACATTTACCCCTGCTCCCGCAACGGCAAATGAAGTTGCAGTTGAAATATTGAAGCTTCCTGAATTATCCCCGCCCGTTCCGCAAACATCAATAACATTTTCATCGTCGCAATTAACCTTTATGCTTTTCTCTCTCATGGCTTTCACAAAGCCTGCGACCTCAACGGGTGATTCGCCTTTAGATTTCAATGCGATTAAAAACCCTGCAAGGTGAGAGTTATTTACTTCTCCGCTCATTATCTCATCCATAGCAGTATAGGATTCTTCCAAAGTCAAATCCTCATTGTCCAATACTTTTTGTAAATATTCTTTTATCATAATGCCAACCAATTTTTAATTATGCTTTTGCCTTCATTTGTTAAAAAAGATTCGGGATGAAATTGAATTCCTTCTACAGGATAATTTTTATGCCTTATGCCCATAATTATACCATCTTCACTCTGTGCGGAAATTTCCAAGCTCAAGGGTAATGAGTCTTTATCGATAATTAATGAATGATATCTTGCAGCTTCAAAATTTTGTGATACATTATTATAAATCGTATTACCATCATGAATAATTCTTGAAGTCTTTCCATGCATGAGCATTGGAGCCTTAATAATAGTCCCTCCATAGATGTATCCAATTGCCTGGTGACCTAAACAAACTCCGAGAACCGGAATATCCTTACCAAATTTATCTATTGCTACAAGAGACATATTTGATTCTTCAGGTCTTCCCGGTCCAGGAGAAATCAATATCTTATCAGGATGAATCGTAGAAATTTCATCCTCATCAATCTCATCATTCCTTTTAATAATGATTTCATTTCCAAAAGACCCGATTAGCTGCACCAGGTTATATGTAAACGAATCATAGTTATCAATCACCAATATTTTCATCAATCACCTCCGCATATTTAAGTGCGTTAACCATTGCCGCCGATTTATTTTTAATCTCTTTTGCCTCAAGCTGCGGGACACTATCAGCCACAATTCCTGCGCCTGCCTGCCAAAAAATCGTATCCTTATTTGAATACAGAGTTCGTATAGCAATACACATATCAAGATTACCTGAAAAATCAAAATAACCTACAGCACCGGCATAAACATTACGCTGCTGAGTCTCATATTTATCAATCATTTGAATAGCTCTTATTTTTGGTGCTCCGGATACAGTACCGGCAGGGAAACATGACATCAAAGCATCTACTGAATCCTTATGTTCATCTAATCTACCTTCGACTTTTGATACCATGTGCATTACGTGAGAGTACTTCAAAACCATCATCTTTTCGGTAACTTTAATTGTGTCAAATTCGCAAACCCTGCCGAGATCATTTCTGCCTAAATCAACAAGCATTGAGTGTTCTGCAAGTTCCTTAGGATCATTCAACAAATCATTTTCAAGATTCATATCATCCTCTGTGGTCTTTCCACGTTTTCTAGTGCCAGCAATCGGGAGTGTCTGTACTTTTTTATCTTTTACTTTTACCAAATCTTCTGGAGAAGTACCAATGATTGAGAAATCATTTTCAAATTCTAAGTAATACATGTATGGGGAAGGATTTATAATCCTTAAAGCTCTGTAAACGTTTAATAAATCACCGCTGAATTTTGCTGAGAATTTCTTTGAAAGCACTATTTGAAAAATATCCCCTTCCACTATGTCCTTTTTCCCTGATTCTACTTGCTGATAAAATTCGTTTGGTTCAAAGTCTTCTTTGACCTCCCCCAAAAGAGTAAAATTAGAAATATATTCGACTGGTTTTTTTAACTCATTGCGAAGCTGCAATAACTTTCCCTTCGCAGCATAGTAAGATTTTTCAATATCTGTATTAGTATCTATTTTGACATTTGAGATTAATATAATTTGATGCTTATAATGATCGAAGGCTAGGATTGTATTGTAGATTCCAAAGATTGAGTCGGGGTTTTCTGAATCATTGTTACTGAAGTTAATTACTTTTTCTATTAACGATACATTTTCATATCCAAGATAGCCAACGATTCCTCCAGTAAAATCAGGCAAACCATCTATCTTGGCTTGATTATAACTTTTAATATCATCTCTTATATACTCGAATATTGACTTTGTAGTCTTACGAGTGACTCCATTAATCTTCTCTATTAATTCATTACCTTTATTAGAAAAGACTCTTTCCGGATCCTTTCCCAAAAAAGAATAGCGTGCCATTTTAGTAGAACCTTCTACAGATTCCAGAAGAAAACTCTGTTTGCCACTTTCCCTAATCTTCAAATAAGCAAGAACGGGAGTAAGCAAATCTGCCGTAATAATCTCATAAACCGGTATCAGGTTATAAGATTTAGTTAGTTTTAAAAATTCTTCATATTTCATATTGCCGCCATAATACAAAAAAACCCTTCCCAGTTTGACTGAGAAGGGTTTTTAATTATAAATATTTATCTCAAAATCACTGGGTCATATTGTTAGGCATATTATACCACCACCAAAAATTTGGTCTAAAATAAAAATTGCTAAAATATGTGCCGGTGATTTTTTTCATAATTTCTTCGTGCAAATATAATACAGAATTATTCTTTGTCAAGTGAAAAGGTTCACTTCGGATTGCCTCATAATTAATGTAACCATATGATTATAGAAAAGAGGTCGATTCCTCAAAAGTAAATGTAACCCAAACTTGCCAAGTGAATTAGGGTTATAAGGGATTCTGACTCATAAATTTACTC
>JAJYDC010000065.1 GCA_021777835.1 Bacteroidota bacterium
TTTGTATTGTTTGCAAGGACAGTAGACATAGCAAAGGCAACGGTAGAATGGCCGGATGGGAACGATGTTTCGGCGGCATGTGTGTTAAAGGGATGAAACGTAGAATGACCATCATTTGTATATGGTCGACTTCGTCCAACTATTGATTTTATTATGGTAGTGATAACGCCAGCGTATCCAACAGCTTCTATTGTCTGTACTCCGATTTTTCTAACTTCAGCATTGTTAAAAAATAATCCATAGCCATAAATACCTGCAATTCCGTATAGGGTATAACCGCTTCCATATACCTTATCGATTGAGAAAATTCTGCTATTCATGGAGGTAATGTTCCTTTGCGAAAAAGAGTGAAGACTATTATCAAGTGAGTATCCAATTCCTATTGCGGTCACAGTACCGGCTAAATCCCAGGCTTTAGTTTTATTGAAGGTAGTAAAGCTAGTGGCAAGGTCACTGCCCATATTCAATACTTGTAAGATGTCATTCTTTGCGTTTGTAATAATTTGAGCATGGGTGAAAGGCTGAATTAAAAACAGCAATGCGAAAAGTAGTGTATTAATCTTTTTCAATTGTAATTTTCTATTTTGTTTATAGATAGGGGAATTAAAATTATTCTTGAATCGCTTTGCGCACAAAGCCGCCGGATTCTTTTAACATTCTTTTAGCTTCATCAGCAGTAACATTTGCTTTTATCATTACTAGCGCAGTTTTAACATGCCCTCCGGCTAATGTAAGAAATTTGGAAGCATCTTCATAAGATACACCAGTAATAATCATAACAATTTTTTTTGATCTTTCTACTAATTTCTTGTTTGTCATTTGAAGATCAATCATCATGTTTTCATAGACTTTTCCAAGTCTAATCATAGAAGCGGTTGTCAGCATATTAAGGACTAATTTCTGAGCAGTTCCGCTTTTCATTCTTGTGGAGCCCATTATAACCTCAGGGCCAACATAGGGGCAAATGGCGATATCTACTTCTTTTATATTAAAATTTTCTCGTGGATTTGACGTAACAAATAGAGTTTTAGCTCCCAATTCTTTTGCTTTTTTTACAGCTCCGATTACATAAGGTGTTCGGCGACTTGCAGCAATGCCGCAGACGACATCCTTAGGGTTCACCTTTGCTTTAATTACGTCGTCGGCGCCATTAGATTCATGATCTTCAACACCTTCCTGCGCTACGAACATAGCGTCTTTACCTCCAGCGATGAATCCTTCTATCATTTCGGGGGAAGTTCCAAAGGTTGGAGGGCACTCTGCCGCATCTATAACGCCAATCCTACCACTAGTTCCAGCGCCAAAATATAAAAGTCTTCCGCCTTTTTGCAACGCGTCAACAATAATTTCAACTGCTTGCGTGATATAAGGGATTTCTTTTTCTACTGCTAGGGGAACAATTTTATCTTCTTCATTAATAATTCGTAGAATTTCAGAAGTTGATGCAGTATCGATATTCATTGATTTGGGATTGCGTTTTTCGCTAGATAATTCACTTATCTCATCGAATAATGTTCTTAAGTCCTGATTGGAGCTCATTAGTTATATATGTGTATTATGTTATGGGAAAATAGTATATCAAATATACCAAATATTGCTTAATTAAAGAGAGATATAGGTAACATTGTGGTGGGGAGAGGGGGGGATATAGGGTTTAGGTGCCTAGACTTAGATATTTAGCATAGGTAGTAGAGTGCATTCAGGGTGTATTCACAGTGCATTCAGAGTGCATTCATATTTTGGGATAATTGGGAGAGAAAAAGGAAGGGAGATACTTTACCATAGTATAAAAATTTGGTAAAGGAGTCAACAACTTTACTAAAAAGACAGTGAACTAAAGGATTGTTAGATAATCAAAAAGCATATTCATATCAGTAATGCGGGCAAAACAAAATAAAAATATCTTAAGACAGAACTAAAAAACAGTCTTTATTTAACAAGCTCTAGAAGTACTAGTTTCTTACCTTTTTGGTTGCGGACATTTGTCGGTTTATAAAAAAGTTCAAAGATAGTAGATTTTTTTATATACGGCTTATATTTCATTTCCGCATTTTTAAATTCGTCATCTAAGTCGCCGCCTTTAAGAGCAACAAGAAAAGATTTTTCTTTTATAAGAGGGAGCGCATATCTGAGTAGAATAATTAGGGGAACAGTTGCCCTTGTAATTATAAGATCAAAGGAATCGGAATAATGATCTATAAACTCTGGGCTTTCTACGCGATCATTTTCAGCAACTACGTTGTTGAGTTTTAATTTATTTATAAAGTCCTTAACAGCCTCAATTTTTTTACCTGTAGAGTCAACAAGTACGCCTTTCATTTCGGGGCGCATAATTGCTACCGGAATTCCGGGTAAGCCGCCGCCGGTTCCAATGTCTAGAAAGTTAGTACATTTTTCAGGTATAAACTTTGTGATATATGAAGAGATAAAGATATGATTTTCAACAATAGAGTTGACGTCTTTGCGAGAAATTAGATTTAGGTCTTCGTTTTTTTCAGTTAAGAGGTCCGCAAAATAAGCGAGTCGTTCAGCCTTCATCAGGTCGGGCTTGAAGGCATTTTCCCAGCATAGAGATTGTAGTTGCTTTAAGTATTGTTCTTGAACGTCTACCATGTAAAGCCCTTCAAAATTAGTTTTTCAAATATACTAATAATATTGAAATATCAGAAGGAGACACGCCGGATATACGTGAAGCCTGGCCTATAGAGCGGGGTTTTACCTTGTTTAATTTTTCTCTACCTTCGTTAGATATTGCCTTTAATGATGAATAATTTAATGTCAAAGGAATTTTTGTTGCTTCGTATCTTTCTAATTTATCGACCATCTCCTGTTGTCTTTTGATATAGCCGTCGTATTTTAACTCGATTTCAACCTGTTCAAGCGCATATTCATCTTTGTATAGTTCTTGTACAAGCGGAATATTGCTAGTTCCATTCAGGTCGAGAATTTCTTTAAGAGAAAGTTCCGGGCGTTTACAGAGTTTTGAAATTGTTTCAGTTGAATCTATTTCGGAAGATCCTTTAGAAACAAGAAATGGATTTATATCACGCGCATGGATTTTAGTGTTGTCAAATAATTCCACTCCCTGGGTTATTATTTTTCTTCGCTGTGATACTTCTTCGTATAAATCTTTAGAAATTAGTCCGAATTTATAAGCATAATTCATCAAACGCAGATCAGCGTTATCCTGTCTTAAGAGCAAGCGGTGTTCTGCCCTTGAGGTAAACATCCTATAGGGTTCTTCGGTAGATTTAGTTACAAGATCGTCGATCAAAACTCCTATATAAGCCTCACTTCTTTTCAAAGCAAACTCAGGAAGGCCTTTAATTTTAGCTGCTGCATTTATACCGGCAACAATTCCTTGTGCGGCAGCTTCTTCATAACCAGAGGTACCGTTTATTTGTCCGGCGAAATATAGACCTTCAATTAATTTTGTTTCTAAAGTTAAATCAACCTGATGCGGCGGAAAGAAATCATATTCGACAGCATAACCCGGGCGAACCATTTCTACATTTTCTAATCCTTTAATTTTTGTCATTGCCTCTATTTGAATTTCTGCGGGGAGAGAAGTAGAGAATCCATTCAAATAGATTTGATCGCTATCCAGTCCTTCCGGTTCTAAGAAGAGCTGATGTTGTTTTTTATCAGCGAATCGAACAATCTTATCTTCGATTGATGGGCAATAACGTGGACCGACTCCTTTAATTACTCCAGTAAACATAGGAGACCTAGAAAACCCTGTCTCTAGAATTTTATGAACGATTTCGTCGGTATAAGTAATATAACAACTTACCTGGGGTAAATAAGGAAAATTACTTTTGTCTGTTTGAAAGGAAAAAGGCTGGGGATTTTCGTCTCCCGGTTGTTCTTCCAAGACACTCCAATTGATAGAATCCTTTTTTAGGCGGGGAGGGGTTCCAGTTTTCAGTCTGCTTGTTTCAAAACCCAAATTTATTAGGGATTGAGTAATTCCCAAAGCAGCTTTTTCTCCAAACCTTCCGCCTGGAGTTGAAGTTAAGCCAGTATGCATTAATCCATTTAAGAAAGTACCTGAAGAGAGGACGAGTGCTTTGCAATAAATAATGTCGTCTTCTGAAGTCCTAACACCTGAGATCTTTTTATTTTCAGTTAAAATATCTACGACGTTAGCCTCAATAATTTCTAGATTTGGTATAGAGGTTACAACCCGGTAGGCTTCTTCAGAATAAATCTTTCTATCAGACTGACATCGTGGTGACCAAACGGCAGGTCCTTTAGATTTATTAAGCATTCTAAATTGGATGCCTGTGCGGTCAGCAATTTTCCCCATCATACCGCCAAGAGCATCAATTTCGCGTACCAAATGCCCTTTAGCGGTTCCACCGATTGCCGGATTACAGGACATTCTGCCTATAGCAAATTTATCCATAGTTAGGAGAGCAACAGAACAGCCCATATTTGCGCTAACACATGCCGCTTCAACTCCTGCATGTCCGCCACCGACAACGATAACATCGAATTTTCTCATCAAATCATTCCATTATATATTAAATTAGGTCAAAATCTTATTCCGTTTCACGTGAAACGGGAATTTATACTTTCCAAAAATGCTTGAAAGAAGGATTTCGTTCTTGGTCAAAGTACATGAAAAAGATGACCCATGCTTTGAAAATTTTAATCATTCAAGTTTCACGTGAAACTATTTCCCAATACAAAATTTCATAAAAATATTGTTTAGGATATCATCTGAGGTAACCTCGCCAATAATTTCGCCAAGATTACTTTCGGCATTTCTTAGGTCTACGGCAATAAATTCACCGCTAAGTCCAACGTTAATGGAATCCACTGCTTTTTGTAAAGATTCTTTAGCATTTTTTAAGCATAAAAAATGACGTAGGCTGGATACAACCGCCGATTTTTCGCTATACACAGAAGAGCCGACAGAAAACTCTATTAGTTTATTAAACAGGCCTTTCATTCCTTGTCCGGTTAAGGCAGAAACGCAGATATATTCTTCATTAAAAATCTTATTTGGAGTAAGATCAATTTTATTGATTAATTTAATTGTCTTTTCTAAACCAGCGATAGAATTTACATTATCCAAAAGCTTTGGAGAAATTCCTTGTTGGGTATCTCCGATTAAAAGAATTATATCTGAATTTTTAATTGCCTCCTGGCTTCTAGAAATTCCCTCTTTCTCAATTTCGTCAAATGAGGGTCGAATTCCAGCAGTATCATGAAGCCTGAATAAGATTCCACCGATTGAAACATCCTCCCGGATTACATCTCTGGTTGTTCCAGGGATATCGCTTACTATTGCTCTTGATTCCTTAACGATATAGTTTAATATTGAAGATTTTCCTACGTTAGGAGCTCCAACCAGGGAAACATTCACGCCGTCATGAATCACCTTTCCAAAAGAATATGTAGAAATCAACCTTTCAATCTCAGATGTTATTTTATCAATTCTTTTAAGAAGGTCGTTTTTATTCAAAAATTCAATATCTTCTTCTGCAAAGTCCAATTCCAATTCAATAAATGAAGAAGCATTAATAAGTAAATTTCTAAGTTCATTAACTTTTTGGGAAAGAATTCCATCAAGTTGATTTCTTGCTCCCTTTAATGAAGCCTCGGTTCTAGCATTTATAACATCAGCTACTGCTTCGGCTTGGCTTAAATCTATTTTGTTATTTAAGAAAGCGCGCTTTGTAAATTCACCCGGTTCTGCAAGCCTGACATTTTGTCGGCTTAGAAGCTCAATAATTTTTTTTGAAATAAGAGGATTTCCATGAGTACTTATTTCAACGCTATCTTCTCCTGTATAAGAATTCGGCATGCGAAAAACCGAGACTAAGACATCATCAACGAAATTATGATGTTCATCGACAATTTTGCCGTAATGAATTGTATGGGTGGCAGCATCAGCAATTTTCTTTTTGCCATCAAATATTTTGTCAACTAACAAAAATGATTCTGGACCGCTTATTCGGATTATAGAAATTGCACCGTTGCCGAAAGGAGTTGCTACTGCAGCTATTGTGTCTTCGTTTAATGAAGTGCTCATCAAAATATTTTAATGTTTAAATTTTAAAAATACTGAAAGTGAATTCGATTAACAATCCAATAATTTGCAGGTTTGCTTCACGATAACACACAAAACATTCAATTTGTAAATACAGGAAAAATTGTCAGACAAATTGACATTAAAATTGATGAATAGTCACAACTGTCAAAGAGACAGACAATATGTCACATAAGGTTTTCTTTTCTATCAATTGACGTAAACGCATATATTATAATAAGTTATGGGCACAAATATTTTTTGGTATATTAGTTGCTGTTATGGAGATGAGTTAATAAAAAAACACAAATTAAAATAAAAATTAAGGAGGGTTTAATTATGGCACTCGTAAAATGGAGTCCCGAAAGGGAGTTATTAAATGTTGAAAGGGAGTTCAACAAGTTATTTAGATCATTCGGCAGAGGGTTTGGAACGACACCTGAAGAGGGTGATGTCGAATATGAAAATGCAGTTTGGATGCCGTTAACTGATATTTCCGAAGATAAGGACAGATATACAATTAGATTGGATCTACCGGGGGTTAGCAAAAGTGATGTTAAAATATCGTATGTTGAGGGACAGCTAAATATCAGCGGAGAAAGAAAGCAGGAAAAGGAATCTAAAGATTCGAAGTATCATCGTATGGAAAGAATCTTTGGAAAATATTATCGCTCTTTTACATTACCGCAACAAATTAGAGAAGACCAAATCGAAGCAGAATTTAAGGATGGTCAGTTGAGCATTATAGTTCCGAAAGCCGAAGAGGCTAAGCCGAAAGAAATAGAAGTAAAGGTAAAGTAAACGCCGAAGAAATGATTGAATTGGAAAGGGTGGCTGCTTTCAGTTACCCTTTTCATTTATTAATTTCAGTCATTAAATAAGTTTTATTTTGCTTAGTCTTTCTTGAGAAAGGTATGAGAAAACATGGAGTATAAAGATTATTATAAAACACTTGGCGTCGAAAAGAGTGCAAATGCAGATGAGATAAAAAAGGCATATCGTAAGCTTGCAAAGAGATATCATCCGGATAAGAATCCCGGTGATAAGTCATCAGAAGAAAAATTTAAAGAAATTACAGAAGCCAATGAAGTTTTAAGTGACCCCGAGAAAAGAAAGAAATATGATACACTAGGCTCAAACTGGAAGCAGTACCAGAATGCGGGTAATGAAAGAAGTTATAATAATTATTCAAATCAAAGGCATTATAATGTTCCTCCGGAGTTTGAAAATTTATTTGGCGGAGCAGGATTCTCTGACTTCTTTGAAAGTTTTTTTGGCGGAAATATTAATGAGCAAAGAAAGAGCAATGCTTTTCGACGCGGCAGGAAGGGAAAAGATTACGAAGCAATTTTAAGCATTTCATTGGAAGATGCTAATGCAGGTGTGGAGCGCGAAATTTCTGTTGATGGAAAAAAACTTCGTGTTAAGATTACGCCCGGCATTCAAGAAGGAAAAAAACTTCGATTAAAAAATCAAGGAGCTGAAGGCATTGGCGGCGGGGAAAGAGGAGATCTTTATTTAACTATTCAAATAGAAAAGCATCCTATTTATGAAAGAAGAAATGATGATTTATATTACTCGATGCCAGTAGACTTGTATACTGCTGTTCTAGGGGGGAAGAAGCAAATTAAGACATTGGAAGGCAAGATAATTAATATTGACATTCCTAAAGAGACGGACAACGGAAAAACACTTCGGCTTAAAGGACTAGGGATGCAGAAATCCGAGGGTTCAAAGGGAAAGGGAGATTTATTCGTTACTATTTCGGTAAACATTCCGAAGAATCTTTCTTCGAAAGAGATTAAACTTTTTAATGAACTATCTGAACTTAGAAAATAAAATTATTTAAAATTAACATGGAGAAAATAAATGGCACCAAAACAAATGACCTCTGAAAAACATGAATTTAAGGCTGAGATAAAGCAACTTCTGGATATTCTCGTTCATTCTCTTTA
>JAJYDC010000066.1 GCA_021777835.1 Bacteroidota bacterium
TCTCTTAATACCTGAACTTTGAATTCTGCTGTGAACTTTCTTTTTTCTGTTTTCATTTCTTTACTCCTGAAGTTTGTTATACATAATTTATTCCTTCAAAAGTAACTTTCCAACTTAAGCATTATAATAATATATATCATACACCCAAAAGCGGTTACCCAACATCCTAAAATAGGAAAAAAATATATCCCACTTTCTCCTATGCTTCGAGGTAAAATGTGGAAATGATTGATTAAGGTTTTTTCTTAATAAAATTCATTTCTACATAACTTCAGTGATTAAGTCATTATAATAACCCAATTTGACTTTTTTCTAATATTTTTTATATTGGGGTACAATTTAGTGACCTTTGTTCTTACGGTCTTTGGTTTGTTGTCTGATTTTCAGTGCGTCTACAACACTAAATTCACCCCTTTTTTATGTCTGCCATTTTGGCAGACGGTAAAATTTACCTACCTTAAATAGTTCGTTTTTAACTCATTTTCACACTTTTCCTTTTCCCCTTATCTTGTATTTATATTGTACCTTTAATAGCTAGTCTGCCATTTTGGGTTCTTTCCCCACTAACTTGTAGTATATTTTAATATATGCTAAATTAGGCAAAAAAAGAGGTGTAGTTTATGGAAGATATTAAGTCTTTGGTAGATTACGGTGGGTACATAGTAAGAGAAGTTCAAAGACACGAAGCTACCAAACAGCTGGACATATATTTAGAAATGCAAACCAGTACAGTTAAGTGCACCGAATGTAAGAAAGAGGTGAAATATGACCGTAGTGTTCGAGACTTACCCATAGGAGAATACATAATAGTAAGACTACACTATACGGTAAAGATATTTGAATGTTCAAACTGTAAGAGCAGACATACCGAGAGACTTTCGCTTGTCTCAAGTGGACAGTTTGCAACAGAGAGGTTTAAGCTATATATCGGTAAACTAGCAACGATGATAGCTCCAAGTCAGCTGGCAGAAGAATTCAGCCTAGATGATAATACTGTCTATCGATATGAGAATTACTTCTTAAAAAAAAACTCCCACAAATAAGCTTTGATAATCTTGAAAATATTGGAATAGATGAGATACATTTTTCCAAAAGAAAGAAGTATATAACATTTGTTCATGATATAACAACCGGTAAGACAGTGCCAATTGATTATCAACCGGGAAACACAAAGGCCTCGATAAATATGTTTTTTGAAAAGCTTACCTTGCCACAGAAAGCAAGCATTAAGACAGTCAATGTAGATATGTCTAAAGCATACATATCTGCCATTAAAGAGCATTTACCCCGCAGGCAAAGATAATAATTGACAAGTTTCACTTACTAAGCGAGTTAAATCTAAATATAGAGATAGTCAAACGTCAAATGTTCAGGCAAATGCAAGCAGAAGACTTTAGGAAGGATCAAGCTCTCACGAAGACTAAGAACAAAACAAAGTTCACTAGAGCAAAGAGCCTTTCACTGAACCGGGAGGAAAGCAATGCTGTAAGATGGGCGGTCATTAAGAGACCAGGGAATCTAACAGATTACCAGTCTCAAGTATTAAAGAAATTAGAACAGTGGAATATGCCCTTGTATAGAGCTTATCTGCTAAAAGAACAATCCTACACATTGTTAGTGCCCCAACCCAAAGATAAAGCAGAAGAGAACTTAAGAATATGGATGAAAGAAGCTTTACAGACTAAGATTTCAGGACTACGATATTTCTGTAAAACCGTTGAGGCTCATCTGCCATATATACTGAACTACTTTGAATCTGGACGAACAAGCGGAGCAATCGAAGGGGTAAATAATAAAATTAAGAATATTAAACCAATGGGTTATGGCTATAAAAACCTAGAATATTTCTTCAGAAAAATCAGGAGCAGATTCTATAGACTGCCAAAACTCCACAATCTCTTTACTTATACTTAGGGAAAGAACCCATTTTTGACAATTTGTGTCTTAAAATTATAGATTAGCTCTCTCTTATTACTCAAATATTTCGATATACAATTCCCGCTTTTGTAATCAGACCTTTACTTAAATATTTGCCTTTTGTAAATTAAAGTGCGTCAGAATGAAAACAAAAACTAAATCCTTTTGCATAAGGAAGAGATTTACGAGAATGCCATTAAGGTAGCTTATGAATAATTACAGTAAGTCCATTAGCAATCAATTGAATTTGCTAAATAGACTATTTGTGAAACTTCAGTTATCAATATAGTAAATATTACTTGGCTATTAAGCTAAAAGTTCGGAATTTTAAGAAAAGTAAACGCTAAAGTAATCGATAACTTACTCAGATTATACTAGAAATCAATGAATGATTATATGTGGCGTTGTTATCTTCAAATTTACTAAATTTTGTATCGTTAGTTTTTTTGTATTACTAATTAAATATTTACTAAATAACTGGTGACTGTTCTATGATGAAAATATAGCTTTTCTAAAATTGTTTCATAATTATTCTTGCTGAATGAAAAAAGCGAGTTATACAAAAATCTTAATGGTGTGTGCCATGAAAGCAATAAGTTTAATCTATTTGCATTTATGTGAATTTATTTTATCCAGTACTTTATTTGCAAAACAACCTCGACCCGGTGAATTTAATAAAGTTAAAAAATACGAAAAGTATGATATTGTAGTTGCGAAAGATGGAAGCGGAAATTATATGGCAATCCAGGCTGCAATAAATTCTGCTCTTGATGTTTCCCGAAGTAAGAAGGAGCATCTTCAATTTGTATCGGATGGGAAATATAAAAAGGAGAATGTTATAATGATTGGCGATGCCCCCGGAGATATGAAAGCTGCAAGGGCAAATAATGTAAAATTCTTTCCAGTGAATCCAGGGCATGAAGAAGATTCATGGGAGTTTTTCTTCAAGGAAGCCTCAGGGAAGTTTGCAAATGGAAAGTATTCTGAAGAATATGAAGCCAAACTTGTTCACGAATTCGACAAGCTTCTTCCTGAGATTCCTTGGTGGAATAAATAAGCATTTACTAAATTAAGCATTCATTTTATTTTTAGTCGAATAAAGGAGCAAATAAATGAAAAAACAAAAGTTTGGAATAGTTGGTTTAGGGGTAATGGGGCAAAATCTTGCTTTGAATATAGAGCGGCATGGATATCCTGTTGCAGGATTAGATTCTGATGCAGTAAAAGTAAATAAGGTAAAAGAAAGCTTTGCTGGCAAAGATATTATTGCGACTACTTTATTAGCAGAATTTATAGATAGTCTTGAATCGCCGAAGAAAATATTAATGATGGTTCCAGCAGGAAAACCAGTTGATGCGGTAATAAATGAATTGAAACCGCTTCTCTCTGCAGGAGACTTATTAATAGACGGCGGGAATTCATATTTTGAAGACACAAACCGCCGTATAGCTTCACTTAAAGATACCGGAATTCTTTTCATAGGTACCGGTGTAAGCGGGGGAGAAGAAGGCGCTTTATGGGGACCATCAATTATGCCCGGCGGAAATCCTGAAGCATGGCAATTAGTTAAACCAATACTTCAATCTATTGCTGCAAAGGTGGAAGACGGTACACCGTGCTGTGATTGGGTAGGAAGCGGCGGAGCAGGGCATTTTGTTAAGATGGTTCATAACGGAATCGAATACGGCGATATGCAAATGATCTGCGAGGCATACTATCTAATGGATCGTGTACTAGGGCTATCACCAGAAGAGATGCATGACGTTTTTACCGAATGGAATAAAGGAGAACTCAACAGTTACCTCATTGAAATTACCGGAAAGATTATGTCCAAAAAAGATGATGAAACCGGAAAACCGATAATTGATATTATTCTGGATACTGCGGGGCAAAAAGGAACCGGTAAATGGACAAGCCAGGTAGCCTTAGACCTAGGTATTCCGGCAGTGACCATAGCTGAGGCGGTATTTGCCCGGACGGTAAGTGCTATTAAAGAAGAGCGGGTAGCTGCTTCTAAAATTTTAACAGGACCAAAAATAAAATTCACGGGGGATAAAAAAGAGTTTATAGAAAACATCCGTCAGGCTTTATATGCATCAAAGATTTGTTCCTATGCTCAAGGATTCCAGCTTCTCCGTGCGGCAAGTGAAGAATATAAAATGGATCTAAACTTCGGCGGAATAGCACTAATGTGGCGCGGGGGATGTATTATTAGAGCAAAGTTTCTTGATAACATTAAAGCCGCATATGATAAAAACCCGGGATTATCGAATCTTCTTTTGGATTCATTCTTCAGTAATGCAATTAACAAAGCGCAGTCAGCCTGGCGTAAAGTAGTTGCTGCTTCAGTTGAGTTCGGAGTTCCAGTTCCGGCATTTAGCAGTGCTCTTTTTTATTATGATAGTTATCGCAGCGAAAGATTACCTGCTAATCTTCTTCAGGCACAGCGTGATTTCTTTGGTGCACACACATACGAAAGAATTGATAAACCCCGAAAGCAATTCTTCCACACTATCTGGGAAGAATAAGATTAATCGCTTTAATTAATTCCAATTGCCCATGATTTAATATCATGGGCAAAACATCCTAAATACCAAATATCTGCATCCTTTCATTACTTAAATTCAACCTTGTGTAAATTTTAATTGTATAATCATTAGAAAGTATTTGTCGTTATTATGAAGAAATATAAATATCTCGTTTTAGTAATCTTATTCTTGTTTTCAATAGGAACAACCTTTGGCAAAAGTGAATATAATATAACCAAGAAGCTATCAAAACTAAATTCAGACAATACAATCCCAGGTGCTTACGGTGATGGAGTACATTACGATACCAAAGCCATACAAGCGGTAATTGACAGTGTTATAAAGATAGGCGGGGGGATCGTACATTTTTCAAATGGTAAATACCTTACCGGTCCATTGACTCTAGGAAGTAATGTAACATTGCAAATAGACAGCACAGCGACGATTCTAGCCTCACAAAATGTTTACGACTATTACCAGCCCGGAGCCGACACAACTAAACCTCCATCATCGCTTCAAAATTTTATATATGCTAAATATGCTGTTAATATTAAAATAACCGGCGGCGGAACAATTGATGGGCAGGGTCAGCCGTGGTGGGCTGCATATAATAAATCAACCGGTCTCCCGCTCAGACCGCGTTTAATTGAAATAGATCATTCACAGCATATTTTAATTGATAGTGTAACACTTCAGAATTCTCCGATGTTTCATCTTTGCCCGCAATATTGTTATGACGTAAACATAAATCATATAACAATATTAGCCCCATCTAATTCTCCCAATACAGACGGAATCGATCCTGCACAATGCCATCATGTAAGAATATCATACTGCAAGATTGATAACGGAGATGATAATATCGCAATTGGTGCAAGTCATACTGATCCTTCGTGGCTGGGACCTGCTGCGAATACTGATATAATTATTTCTCACTGTACTTTCCTACATGGGCATGGGTGTTCAATTGGAAGCTATACTGTAGGAGGGGTAGATAGTATGCTTGTAGACAGTTGTACGTTTAACGGGACTGGTAATGGATTCAGAATAAAATCTCAGCGTGGCAGAGGCGGAGATATAAGAGGGATTACCTATAGCAATATTACGATGACAAATGTGAAATATCCAATTTATTTTTCTGAATATTATCCAAGTATACCATCACAAACGGACCCGGCACAAACAGTTAATTCTACAACACCTCATTATCACGATATAACGATACAGAACCTTGTATCAACAGGCTCGCCATACGGCGGTGTTATTGTCGGAGTTCCCGAGATGCCGATTACAAATATTCATCTTAACAATGTATCAATTTCATCCTCAGCAGGCATACAGGTCAGAAATGCAAGCGTTGATACGAGCAATGTTAATGTAAAAGTATCTTCAGGCTCAGCATACATCCTTCAAGTAAGTGGAACTGTTGGCAGTGTTACATTTGTTAAAAATGATATTGCGCCAAGCGGGTATACGTTAGACCAGAATTATCCGAATCCTTTTAATCCAACAACGCAAATAAGATTTAGTCTGCCCAAAGAATCGATAGTTACAATAAAGATTTATAATATGCTCGGCAAAGAAATCAAGACATTGATTAGCGGAGAAGAAGGAGCAGGCGAACACTCAATAGCATGGAATGGTATGAATGATAGAGGCATTCAAGCTGCAAGCGGAACATACTTTTATAGAATTGATACAGGCAATTTTTCACAGGTAAAGAAAATGATCTTTCTTAAATAAAAATACTTTTAGGAAGAGAAATAAGCGTTGTATCTTGCAATATTTTGTAAGATGCAGCGCTTTTTTTGTTTTTATCATAAATGCTTTTTCTATTTATCACTTTCAATGCTTTGTTACTTTTCAATAACAAAAAACTTAGCTATTTTTACACAGAGAATAAATAAGCAATTATCTGTTTTAATGTTATGTTTATGTAGCGAAAATTCTCATTTGTCCTTTATTTGTAATGCCCCCGTAGCTCAGTATGGATAGAGCAGCGGTTTCCTAAACCGTTTGTCGGAAGTTCGAATCTTCTCGGGGGTACAATATTATGCTAATAATTTGATTTCCAAAATCCTTTAACTTTAATAGGTTAGAGGATTTTTTTGTGTTAGCAAAGTATCTGTTACAAATTGTCTTTTTGTTTAACTTGGCGGTTTAACCAATATAACTTAAGTTAACCTCTGGAAATTTAATTAGTCGGAATAGATAGGAAATTTTAGTTAATATCTTTATCTCTTATATCGTTAATTTTAGTTGCGACAGAAACTATTTCTACTAGGGGAAACTATCCAAACATATCTACTTTTTACAATATTATTTTTAGATAAATAACATGAAGAATATTTTATTAGTCTTTTTATTTATTGCTTTTCAAATCACTAATTTGTTTCCACAACAATTAGCTTTGAATAACCCGAACAAGTTTTTAGATATATATAAAACCAATGAAGCAGATTTGTAATGCTTCAAGGGAAAAGTTAGGGTAAATAAAAACTTTAATGTATCGATCTTATTAGGTAATGCTTTAATTAAACTTTTCTTTAATAATCTATTTAAAAAAATTTAGGGTGTCTAATGAAATTGTCATTGTTTTTGTTGTTCTCAATATTGTTTATCGGTTGCAGTCCAACTCATTACTTTACATATGAAGCAAAACCATCAAAAGACACGAATACTTTTTATTCAAACGGGATTCCAATTACATCGTACAAAAACAATCAAGAATTCCTTTTATTTACAACTCAAGAAACTTCTTTGGATTCTAAAAAATATTTGCGTGTTTGGTTATTATTACAAAATAATTCAGATTTACCTTACCTGCTAGAGCCTTATAATATAATTGAAATAATAGGAACAGATGGAGTGGAGACTTTTACATTTAAGCCGCAGTCCCCAACAAAAATCTTAGATAATATTGAGGCCGAGAAAAATGCATCTATGATACTTACATCTATAGGCGGTGCATTAAAAGCGATGACAACAGAAGGAACGAAAATAAAAGATAATAACGGAAATGAATATAAAATTAACGATAAAGAGGAAAAAAGGGATAGGGTAATTGAACTAACAAATAATGATTTGAATAATACAGCAAATTGGTACAATTTATTTGAAAACAGTTTAAATGCTGGCGTATTAAGAAAGAATACTTTATTTCCACACAATTCAATAAATGGATATATTTATTTTCCGTTAGGTGATAAATTCGAAAATTCTTTGAGCATTGCTCAATATAATATCAATGATTTCAAATTTGAGATAAAATTAAAATTAAATAATACAATAAAAATTATTGAATTATCACCAGTAAGTGTTTGGTAAATTATTTTATTGGGGGGGGTAAGAATTAAAAGTTAACTTCCATCCTGTCGGAGACCAAAAGTATTACCTACCTAATTTGCAAATTGTCAAGAATCACGAAAACCTGCCAGCGCAGGGGCATGAAAGTTCGATACCCGGGATTGAATTATACCAGAATTATCCAATACATAACTGCGAGCTGCATTAGCTCTTC
>JAJYDC010000067.1 GCA_021777835.1 Bacteroidota bacterium
ATATCTGCTTGACTATGAACATCCGGATTATACTTATTTTGACCCCTTCCATCCTGATACCAACCTAAGTCCGCTCCATTCGGATCGATAAATCTTCCTGGGTTATCTACACAATAATTGTAACTACTCCATCCCGGATATTTACCGCCCATTGGGTCTACCTGATCCCAGCTACCCTTCCATGAATCATAATACCTTGCACCGAAATAATCTAGTCCGGTACTTGCATCCCGTTCTTTCCCGGTAAACTTATATCTTTGATCCGCACTTGAAGTATAGCTTCTGCCGGTCAACTGCATTCCAAATGGATAGTAATCATTGTAGCTGTCTAACCCGTTTGCAGCAACTATCATCCTTAAACTTCCAAGGCAGTTTTTCAGAATGTAATACTTATTAACTGCTCCCTAAATTAAAGAACCCGAAGACCTAAATCTGGAAATTGGACTTCATCAATAAGATTTTAATCTTATAAATTTTCCATCTCTCCAGATTGCTATAGGTCCTGGAGAATCTAAATTTGTGTAAACTTTACCCCTTAATGATTTTTCCAGTTGGTCAAGGCTTATATCCAATATTTTCTCTGATATAATATCCATAATACCAGCTTCTACAACGCCAATTTGATCAGTAATAATTTCTAAATTAGAAGCTATATCTTTTGTATTACAATTTAAATATATTTCAAAATTAATGTAACAAGAATCATCTATATGTATATTAATGGGGAACTCAAATGGCCCCTGTTCTGTTTGATAAGTTCCCGAAGTTAAACTATTACTTAATATCATAAGTTTTATATTCAGATATTCTTTGTAAGATAATTGTTTGGTTTCCTTTAAATTAATATTATTTAGCTGAGAATATCCTAAATTGGATATTAGAAAAAACAAAATTATCAGAAATATTAGTTTCATATTTACCTTATCATTTTTGATTAACTATAACTCTGAATTCTCTGTTAGCAGAATTAGCATTATAAAATTGCTTTGCTAATTGCGCTGCAGTTCTATTTGTAAATCTCATACAACCATATGTTGAAATTAATCTTTGTTCTGGTTCGGTTGCATGATTCCCTAGTGGGGAACCTCCTCCATGCATTCCTATACTCGTTCTCATACCAATGGTTTCTAAGAATTGACCAGATAATGGGCGAAGAATCAAAAAAAATCTACCTGTTTCTTTAATTTGTGTGGGCAAAGTAGTTTTATATTTTTCATCGATTGGATTCCCGTTAATATCCACATATTTACCTTTTTGATCATGGTCATTTACACCGATTATATCAGCTTCGCCTGTTGGCGTGTCACCATCTGTTTTTAATGGATCTCCAGAAGGATTTTTTCTCCTTGAGCCTTCCCCTTTTACATTATTCCCACCTGTAAGTTCAACAGCTTGCCCATTTACAACTAGATTAGCAGTTCCTTCTTTTTTCCTATTTTTAGGCAAATTTACATATAAAGTATCATTTCCATCTAAATCAATCAAAGCAATTGGATTATTTGCACAATAAGAATATCCACTAATATTAGAATTCTCATCAACCATCGGATCCACCTGTCCCCATTGCCCACGCCAGCTATCATAATACCTGGCACCAAAATAATCCAACCCGGTACTTGCATCACGCTCTTTCCCCGTAAACTTATATCTCTGATCTGCGCTCGAGGTATAACTCCTTCCCGTCATCTGCATACCATAAGGGTAGTAGTCATCCCATCCCACAGGGTTACCACTTGCGTCTACCGTCATCCTAATGCTACCCAAATGATCCTTCAGATAATAATACCTTCCCGATACCGAACCGTTTGCTACTTTTACCTGTCCGATGTTATCTCCACCGGCACCAAGTATGTTCTTTCAACTTGTTTGGTTTAATTTTATTTTAATTACCATCCTCTTATAAAGTAGGAAAATTTTGATGATATTTTACTAATTAAATTTTTTCCTGTCCAATATACATACGTTACTAAATCGATTTTACGTACTTTTATTAGTTTTTTGTTATTATCTCTCATTCTCCAACCTTCTCGAAATATATGCAAAGTATCGCCCACACAATCAATATGTGAGTTTATTTCAACAACTTCTTGCTCCCTAGCATTATAAAACACCGAATCAGTTCCAAAATGTCCTATAATTCTTAGCCTATTTTTCGAAAAAGCAATAATAAATAATTCAGTCTGAGTAACAGTAATTGTTCCAACTCCACTACCTTCATTATATTCCAAGCAGGCAAAATTTCCTCCATCATTTGTATGCCAAACAAATAAACTTTTAGGATGTGCACCAGTACTGCTTATACTATCTTGAGACAAAGACAATGAATCAATAATTTTATTCCCATAAAACAAGAAAACTGAAAAAAATTTACTTGAATCGTTAAGCCTCAAATTATCCCTAGTAATACAAATCGAAGTATCTCCGATAGAAATTTGATTTGCTAAATATGGAAAAATTTTATCCCTATCTGATGAGCATTGAGCATTAGCATAATTACATGCTAGGGTAATGTTAATATACCCGAATATCAAATAATAAATTAAAGATCTCATTTGTAATCCTTTTCAATAAGGTGGCAAGTTATGATAAAAAATAAAATTGCCTTCGTTAAAAGGCGATGGCAACTCGATTTCTTTTGTTCTATCTCCCCACCATGGTCTGTCAGTTGGCGAGCTAGGTGAATAGAAGTGCGTTACATTATATCCAATTGGACTTATTCCATAATTATTTATAATTAATGCAGACATAGCAGAATTATAACTTTGAATTAAAGGTGATTTTAACATTGTAGAAGCATTTTCTAAGCTTAAATTTTTCCAACGATCAATAAAACTGGATTGCTTCGGCTTAAATACTTCATGCTCAATAGAAGTTCCCATTATTTTGCTTCTATTTATAAACGTAAAAGCAATTGCCATTTGTACGGCATCTTTTTCACCTCTAGCTTCGTTAAATACAAGATCAGCCAAAGCAACTAAATCAGAATTCTTTCCTAAATTTGTAGTTAAGTTATCACGCTTAATTTCTTCAGCATTTTGTGTATTAACTTTATTGATATTATCAGTCGTAGTTAAATATGCATTCTTATCGTTATCATCAATATGTTTATGATGGCCTTCAAGATCATAAAAATCGCTTAAATCATTCCCATCGGGGTCAACATTCCTTTCCGGGTTATCAGTCACATAATTATAACTACTCCATCCCGGATATTTATCTTGCATCGGGTCTACTTGATCCCATCCACCTTTCCATGAATCGTAATATCGCTTTCCGAAATAATCTAGTCCGGTACTTGCATCACGCTCTTTTCCGGTAAACTTATACCTCTGATCTGCGCTAGAGGTGTAGCTCCTGCCGGTCATCTGCATCCCATAAGGATAGTAGTCATCCCATCCTACAGGATTGCCGTTTACATCTACTGTCATCCTAATACTACCCAAATGATCCTTCAGATAATAATACCTTCCCGATACTGAGCCGTTTGCTACTTTTACTTGTCCGATGTTATCACCTCCGGCACCAAGTATATTATATGTTAAGTTTGCGCTATATGGATAAAGACATACAGCCTCTGTGTTTCCACCTGCTCCGTAATAATAACTATTATAGTCTCCGCTTGCATCCGAGGTGCTTGTACGCCTTCCGAACACATCGTTCTCATAATAGAGCGTCTGACCGCTTGTCATATAGACTGTAACCGGCAGATTGTCAGGGCTGTAGATTATGAAACCTATACCTCTATGACTGTCCGATATTACACTGTCGTTTGGATCATAAGTATATGTCGCACTGGTTGAACCGCTTATTGATGAAAGCCTGTTTGTACCTGCTGTATAATTATAGCTAAGGTTATCCTGCACACCTCCGGTATTTCCATATCGCTTTAATGTAGTAAAGTTGCCCGCATTGTCATAAGTATAATTTGCATCATAAGCACTCGTGGGCTGCCAGGTGTTTGTATAATAACCCTTGAGTTAAAAATCATGTTAATCCTATAATCAAGTAAATCAAGGTTCAGACATTAATACCTTCCCGATACTGAACCGTTTGCTACTTTTACCTGTCCTATGTTATCGCCTCCGGCACCAAGTATATTATATGTCAAGTTTGCGCTATATGGATAAAGACATACAGCCTCTGTGTTTCCACCTGCTCCGTAATAATAACTATTATAGTCTCCGCTTGCATCCGAGGTGCTTGTACGCCTTCCGAACACATCGTTCTCATAATAGAGCGTCTGACCGCTTACTGGCGCATTAAAAAGTGCATATTACCTAAAATAACAAAATTAATAATATTGAAAACTGTATGTCCTAAAAAACATGCATCCCAGCCTTTCTTTTTAAATAAATATGACCAAATAATACTAATTACAAAAAGCTGGATCATTATAACTAAATTCATACCTCTAAACTCATAATA
Organism: Bacteroidota bacterium; assembly: GCA_021777835.1. Lineage (GTDB taxonomy): Bacteria > Bacteroidota > Ignavibacteria > Ignavibacteriales > Ignavibacteriaceae > FEN-1297. The sequence goes on from JAJYDC010000067.1 coordinate 4,426, forward strand.
CATAATTACACTAAGCAACGAGGAAATTACAGCAGCTAATAAAAAGGCAATCCTTAATTTTCTAAATAAAAAAGTTAATGATGGTAACAAAAAAAGCCTGAATATTGTCTCTTCTCGAGCTGAAATTATTATTGCTGAAAGAGTAAGCATCCCTACATTAAAAAAACTAAGAGAAGGAGGATTATATATTTGATAATTTTTTAGCCATAATGGAAATATAGATATTAGAGATAAAGCAGATCCTACAATGATTCCGGTTCTCCATCCTTGAATTGTTCCATACCTGTTAAACGTTACTATGGAAAATGATTTTGTAAAATTGAGTTTTTTTAGATAATAAAGTCCTGAAGCTGCCATCATTATAAGGCCAGGTAAGGTTAGTAAAATCAGAAAAATGGAAAGAATTCCTAAAACTTCATTAAGGAAGAAATAAAGCAAGATTGCATCTAAAAATAGCAACAAAAAAATAATGCCATAAAACTCCATGAAAAAGTAGGCATATATTTTAAGCTTTTTATAATTCAATACGAACAATAAAAAGCCAACAGCATATAAGAAAATATTGACAGACATTCTTCTTTCACGTTTTTAATATTTGGGTAATACATAAAAATATTAAACAAGATTTTTTAATATTGAAATTTTTTTATGTCCTCCGGATAATTAAATTGATAATATCGCAAAATTACAGCAATAAAAGAATTAATTCATAGAAAGCATATAAACCAAACATAATTCCCAATATCATTATGAGTAATGATCTATAATATATTAATAAATTACCTCTAAGAATTTTATCGTTTACAACAGAAATAAAATTCATTATAGTCAGCACACAAATCGTAATAAAAACAATATAGATAAGTATATAATCTATCATATTATTGATTATTGTGTTTTCTTGATTCATCAATTAGCAAGTTCACTGAATTTGACACGTTATCAAGAGTAGGACCAACTACATTTTTGATTGCTTTACTGCTTTCAGGCGCACTTTTAATTAACTCATCAACTGTTTTTTCAGATCCATACATCATTACTGCATTCATTCCAGCCTGCGAAAATATACCCATATCCTTTTTAGCTATACCCTTAGTCAATTGCGCCCCTACCGAAGTAGCATCAGCTGATGCACCTATAGCACCTAATGTAAGAGATACATTTTCTGCTGGTGCAAAAAACATTTCAAGAGTACGGGATGTGAAACCAACATTCCCTGCAATTTTGTCGACTTTATCTGCGGACTTATACAATGCTTCATTTCCATTGTAATTAGCATTAATATTCACTAAAACCTTAAGATTTACAACACGACCTGCAGTAATCTTGTCATCGCGAATAGATAATCTTTCTCCATTATATAATTTCTCTGAAAACTCCTTAAGTTTCAAACTAACCAGCGTGATAAGATTGTTAGTCATATTGACAATTTTATCCCAGGGCCATTTTCCCAAAATATCAATATTTCTTTCCGGGTTATCCATAACATAATTATAACTACTCCACCCTGGGTATTTATCCCTCATCGGGTCAACCTCCAACCATCTACCTATTTGACTGTCATAATATCTTGCTCCAAAATAATCATAATTACTTTCATTGTCACTTTCCTTGCCGGTAAATTTGTACCGCTCATTTGAAAGTCCTTGGTTGTAGCTCCGTATCAACTCTCCATAACAGTAATAGTCTTGCGCTGCTACTATGCTTCCGCTCTGGCTAATCGTCTGACGTATGTTTCCCAAATGATCTTTCACGTAGTAATATCTCTGTAAGCTTCCCACTACATAGCTTGTGCTTGCTGATCCTGTTTGGTTTGAAGCATTCGTTGCTTGTACGCTTAATGTATGAGTACCCGCTAATAAGCCTGGTAATGTATAACTGTAACTGCCTGCACTTATTGGAGGTGCGCCTCTTTCTAATCCCTATACTGAAGAAATTTATTATACTGATCCATTGTCGCGTATCCAATACGAAAAGCCAGCAGGATGGACATCGAATTACGAATGTACTGAATATCAATATGGTTCAACCGCGATAAACAGCGTTCTACTATTTTATACAGACAAACTCCAAACAGTTGGTTCAAATACCGGGCAAACTGATACACGGGTATATACAGATAACCTTGGCAGGGCTGTAAGAACGGAAACATTTGTTGTTGGCAGCACGACAAAGCTTGCGTCGTCAACAGTTTATAATATGTTAGGTAATCCCATTCAAACGACAGATCCTAATGGTAACGTCTCAACAAACCAATATGACTTTTTAGGTCATTTGACTCAACAAACAACAGTAGAAAATGGAACCTCTCAAAATCTTTACGATCAATTTGGCAGGCTGCGCTTTATGTTGGATGCAGATGGTGCAGTTGCAAGCCCTAATAATATCCTATACTGGAAATATGATAATTTGGGAAGAGTTATTGAGAAGGGTTATTTTAATAATCAGACCTGGAGCACAGCAGCTCAAAATGTAAACAACGAATCTTTCCCATCAACTCCTGCTACCTGGAGAAAAAAATATGATTACGATGATGCATCCGTAACGCCTTATTTCCAAGGGAGACTTTGTAAGGTACAGACAAATAATGGCAATACTGGTAATGTTGATGTTGAGGAGACTTTTCAGTATGATAAATTTGGAAACAACATTGTAACATCCGATAGTGTTGTAGGTTTTGCATCGGAGAAATATTCTACAAGCTATGATTATGATTATCTCGGAAGAGTTACTCAAATATATTATCCCGCATACAAAGTATTGACATCGCTTCAGAATATAACAGTCGGTACAGGTTCAGAAAACGATGCTTCTTCTCCTACTACTATGACAGTAGGCTCAGCTGTTACCGTGCAGAACGGCGGCACAATGAATATTGATGCAAAACAAGGTATAACCTTAATACCTGGTTTTACAGCTGCTACCGGCTCTAATTTTAAAGCAACTACAGGAATGGTTATAAAATATACTTATAACCAGCTAGGACAGGTTTCGGGAGTTGGAAATAATTCAAATAGTAATTATTTTGGCAATTATTCTTACAATGCAGATGGAACATTATAGTGTACCCCAAAAACTGGAGTAAAAAAGAGGTAAATTTAATGTGGTGATTTATTGAAGGACAAAAACAATAAGGAGCCACAAAATGACAAGAGCCAGAAAGACATTTAGCGGTGATTTCAAAGCAAAGGTAGCTTTGGAAGCAATCAAGGGGTACAAGAGTATAAACGAATTAGCAAGAGAATATCAAGTACATCCGAATGCAATAAGCAACTGGAAAAAACAATTGCTTGAAGGTTTG
>JAJYDC010000026.1 GCA_021777835.1 Bacteroidota bacterium
GAGGTTAACTTAGGTTAAATTGGTTAAACTGTCAATTTAACCGATATGAAAATTTGTAAATGCAAATGACTTATTGACTAACGACCAATGACAGTTTTTTCATACGAAATAGCGTAGGTTTTTGCCTGTTTTTTCTTCTCTGAGCGACGTTTTTTTATCTGCCATACATTTACCCTTACCCATATATAAATATCCCCTTAGAATCGATTTATGCATTTTTCTTGGTAATTGATTTTGACGACTTCTTTGAAATATCCTGGCAGATAGGTTGATAAGAGAAAAGCCCAAATTGTGGGCGGTAAAATATACAGATTTAAAAATACTTCTTCGGTTACCCTATTTTTGATCCAATGCGAGGTTATTAGAAGTCAATTCTTTTCTTGAATTCACAAGAAATATTACATAAGTTTCATTTGAAAAATTAATTATTCATTATTGAGGGGACTCATTATGAAAACGATAGTAACAATGCCGGGAGACGGCATTGGAAAAACTGTACTACCCGAAGCAATTAAGGTATTAACAGCGGCGGGATTTGCCGCTGAGTATATCCATGCAGATATTGGCTGGGATTTTTGGTGCAAAGAGGGAAATGCTTTACCGCAAAGAACAATTGACTTACTCGAGGCACATAAGATAGGATTATTCGGAGCTATAACAAGCAAACCGAAAGATGCAGCCGCAAAAGAACTTGATCCTTCACTTCAGAATAAAGGTTACGTTTATTTTAGTCCTATTGTTGGTTTGCGTCAGCATTTCAATCTTGATGTTTGCATTAGACCCTGCAAGTCATTCAAAGGAAATCCTCTAAACTTTATAAGAAGAAATAAAGAAGGATTCGATGAGCCATTAATAAATACTGTAATATTCCGTCAGAATACTGAAGGTCTATATTCAGGAGTTGAGTGGACAAATCCGCCAAAAGCTGTACGTAACGCATTCGAGACACATCCAAAGATGAAAGCTTTCAAAAATGTACCGGGCGAAGACCTTGCAATATCTACAAGAATAGTTACTCGCAAAGCCTGCCAAAGAATCATTCGCGAAGCATTTGAATATGCAAAAAAATTCGGATATACGAATGTAACTATTTGCGAGAAACCAAATGTACTTAGGGAAACTTCAGGAATGATGTTTAACGAAGGTAAGAAGATTGCAAAAGAATATCCCGGTATTCAACTTTGGGATACAAATATAGATGCACAAATGATGTGGCTTACTAAAAATCCTGAGATTTATGGCGTAATTGTAGCAGAGAATATGTTCGGAGATATAGTTAGTGACGGGTTTGCTGGGCTTGTAGGCGGACTAGGGTTTGCATGCAGCGCAAATATCGGACAAGACGTAGCTATATTTGAGCCTACGCACGGCTCAGCGCCAAAGTATCAGGAATTAAATCCGCCGATAGTTAATCCTATTGCGATGATTTTAAGCGCTTGCATGATGCTTGATCATATCGGAGAAAATAAAATTGCAGAAAACATCAGAGCCGCAATAGCTAAAGTTATTGAAGAAGGTAAGGTTAAGACTTACGATATGATGAAATTAAAAGGCAGCGCCGATGTATTTAAACAAGGTGCTTGTACAACATACGAGTTAACCAACGAGATTATAAAGAATCTGTAAGTAAAATATAAATCAAACGAGAGAAGAAATAATAACAAAATAATTATCTTCATCTCTTTTCTTTCGTCTATTTATAAACTTCAAGAAAGTGAAATGATGAAAGCCGAAGTAATTGAAATCTGGCCGGAAATAAATTGGATTGAGAATAACGAACTAAAAGAAAAAGTTCTTGATTGCTGGGTATATGCAATTGAAAATAGCGTATTATCCATTGAAGACCTAAAAACTATTCCCTTCTCATTGCTTCTTAAAGAATGTAAAATTCCTTTCATTATACATAAAAGAACAGCGGTACAATTGTCAGTTGAGATGGCAAAAATTATGAAGAATAATTTCGGCGACGAGATTAAAATCAATATGGACTTCCTAATTGCCGGTGCTATTTTAATTGATGTGGGTAAACTTTTAGAATACGAGATAAAGGATGGGAAACTAACTACAAGCGCAGCGGGTAAGTTAGTCCGGCATCCGTTTAGCGGACTAGCCATTGCCGATAGGTTTAATTTACCTGCGGAAGTTCAGCATATTATTGCAACTCATTCCAAGGAAGGAGATTTCGGTCAACGAACAATTGAATCCATAATTGTTCATCATGCTGACTTTGTAAGCTTTGACCCTTTTAAATAAAGCGGAGTAAAAAAATGTCACAAACATTAATAGAAAAAATTGCACAAAGATATGCTGTCGGATTGAAAAGGAATCAAATGGTTCACAGCGGAGATTATATAGCAATCAAACCAGCCTACGTAATGACTCATGATAACACCGGAGCAGTCATACCTAAATTTCTTAGCATCCATTCCAGCAAGAAAAGCAAACAGGATCTAAGAATATTTAATCCCAAGCAAGTTGTTTTTACGCTGGATCATAATGTACAGGATAAAAGTGAAAAAAATTTAGCGAAGTACAAGAAGATAGAAGAGTTCGCAAAAAAAATGGGAGTCGATTTTTATCCTGCAGGCAGAGGGATCGGACACCAGATTATGTGTGAAGAAGGCTATGCTTACCCAGGTAAGATGGTAGTTGCTTCAGATAGTCATTCAAATATGTACGGCGGACTTGGCTGCCTTGGAACACCCATAGTAAGAACCGACGCGGCATCAATATGGGCAACAGGAAAAACATGGTGGCAGGTACCCCCTATTGCAAAAGTAATCCTAAAAGGGAATTTAAGACCGGGTGTAACGGGGAAAGATTTAATAATTGCACTTTGCGGATATTTTAATAATGACGAAGTATTAAATCATGCGATAGAATTTTCAGGAGACGGCATTCATAATCTAACCATTGATGAAAGACTTACAATCGCAAACATGTCAACAGAATGGGGTGCTTTAGCCGGAGTATTTCAAACTGACCAGGTAACTATAAACTGGCTTAAGAATAGAGCCAAGCAAATATCTTTAAGAGGTTTAGCCGGTGTACCGTCAGACAGCGAAGGAAATGGACTGCATCCCAGATTGAATATAAACAGAATTCATAAACTTGAAAGTAATATTTGCAAAGCGGATGACGGAGCGTTTTATTCACAAGAGTTAACAATTGACCTTAACTCAATTCAACCGGTAGTATCTGGACCAAATACTGTTAAAATAATGACTACCCTTTCAGAGATTAAGTCAAAAGAAATTAAAATTAATAAAGCATATTTAGTTTCATGCGTTAACAGCCGGGTAAGTGATCTCGCGGAAGCAGCAGCAGTTGTAAGAGGAAAGAAGGTCGCAGAAGGGGTGAAGTTTTATATTGCCGCTGCATCAAAGGAAACGCAGTCGGAAAGCGAAAAACGCGGAGACTGGCAAGCGCTTGTCGAAGCCGGTGCAATTGCATTACCTTCTGGCTGCGGTCCATGCATTGGATTAGGAGAAGGATTGTTGGAGGACGGAGAGGTAGGAATTTCAGCAACGAACAGAAACTTTAAAGGCAGGATGGGTTCGCCTAAAGCTGAAACTTATTTAGCCTCGCCTGCAGTAGTAGCCGCTTCGGCTATTGCAGGAAAGATAGATTATTCATGGGAATATTGCCCGTGCAAGGTTACCGGTGATATAAAATTAAATAAAAGAACTAACGACAAAATTTCTAAGGTTGAAATTATTAAAGGCTTTCCTAAAAAAATTGAAGGTGAATTAATATTCTGCCATCAAGATAACTTAAATACTGACGGCATCTACCCAGGCAAGTATACTTACGTTGATGATTATACGCCTGTTCAGCAGGCTAACGTAGTCATGGAAAATTATGACCAGAATTTTAAAACACTTGTGAAAGAAGGCGATATACTTGCCGCCGGATTCAATTTTGGCACAGGCAGTTCGCGAGAGCAAGCAGCAACAGCAATTAAATATAAAGGGATTAGTTTAGTAATTGCTGGATCGCTGAATGAAACGTATAAAAGAAACGCTTTAAATAACGGACTTCTGTTAATCGAATGCCCGGATCTAATAAAAGATTTAAAGAAGAAATTTGGCGCTGAAAAGCTGACGGTAAAGACAGGCAATCCAATTACAGTAGATTTCATTCATTCCGAATTACTTTATATGCATAAAAAATACACTTTCGATCCTGTAGGTGAAGTAGCTCAAGAATTAATTGTTTGCGGCGGATTGGAAGGCTGGGTTGTAAGGGCAATGGAGTAGCGGGGGAATCGGAACGATGGGATTATTAAGTATCACCGGATAAAACAAAAAAATACTTTATGAAGGCAAATTTATTATATACGAACCGTTTAAAAGGTTGAAAGAAAATTGAGGAAAAACTAATATGGGTAAATCTATCTCCCGCCAAATTTCAGAATTTGCTGTTAAGCTTAAGTTCGAAGACCTGCCGAAAGAAGTTATACAAGAGGTAAAAAGATTTTTGTACGATTCAATTGGATGCGCTTACGGCGGTTACCGGACTAAGGACGTTAATATTCTCCGTGATTTATATAAAAATATGGGCGGCGCTGCTGAGTCGACCTTAATAGGTTTTGGAGATAAATTACCTGCTGTTAATTCATCTTTAATAAATTCATTAATGATAAGGGCGCTCGACTTTAACGATATTTATTGGAAAGAAGATCCATCTCATCCATCTGATTTAATTCCTGCCGCACTCGCTGCCGGTGAGGTTATGAATGCCTCTATGAAAGACGTAATTACCGCAATTGTTCTAGCGTATGAATTTGAGCAGAGACTTTGTGAATTTGCTATTCCCGGTATTCGTGAACGTAAGTGGCATCATGCAACTTTAACACAATTTGTTTCTCCAATTGTAGCAGGAAAGCTTTTAGGGCTGGATGTTGATCAGATGGTAAACGCTATCGGAATAAGCGGTAGTCACAATCATACAATAGGGTGCCCCACTGCAGGCAAGTTGACGATGATGAAAAATACTGTTGATCCGTTTGCAGTTCAATCAGGAGTGCTTGCAGCTATGATGGCTAAAAATGGCTACACAGGCACTGAAGCTGTGTTTGAGGGTAAAGAAGGTTTTATGGATTGCTTCTTCGGCTGGGATGCAAAGGATCAAAAGTTAAACCAGGTAAAAATGAAAGGCAGAGAAAGTCTTGATGAATGGAAATGGGATATAGAAAAATTAACAGGCAATCTCGGGAATGGGTTTAAGATACTCGAATGCGGGATGAAAGCATTTCCTACCGAGGCATTGACTCACACGCATATCACCGCAACATTAAATGCCGTTATTAAAAACAATATTACTTATGATAAAATTGAATCCGTAACCGTAACAACAATTGCAAGGGCCTGCGATATATTGTTTGATCCGCATAAATATCACCCAGATTCAAGAGAAACTGCAGATCATTCTCTCCCCTATTGTATTGCCGCCGCATTAGTAGACCATAAGGTAACCACACAATCCTTCTCAGATGAAAAAATGAAAGATCCGAGAATATGGCAGGTAATAACTAAAATAAAAGGGAAAGAGTCTTTAGAGTTCGAGAAAATGTTCCCTGAAAAGCAGCCTTCAAGAGTTGTAATAAGAACAATTGACGGGAAAGAATTTTCTGAATATCTAGAATATCCAAAGGGCGATCCGAGAGAGCCAATGACATTGGAAGATCTTGAAAATAAATTTAATGCATTATCAGCGGGAGTACTTTCTTCTAGTGAGCAAAATGAAGTGAAAAATATGATATTCTCTTGCGATGAAATGTCTGTAAGAGATTTTATGAACAAACTAACAATTTTGAATTTTGAATGTTGAATGTTGAATGTTGAATGTTGAATTTTGAATTTTGAATGTAAGGCAATTAAATTGATAAATTTTAACATGGAAAATATTTTGAATAAAAAACAAAAATATTATTTCCAATTCTATAAATGATATTATTCATCTGAGCCCCATTTCAGGATAATTTATGCAAACAAAAAACTTAATGTCGTTCGCCGGTAAACGAGGAAACCAAATTCGGTCGGATTGTTATTTTGAAATTGAATTAACCAAATCAGGCGGAATTGATTTGGATATAAAGAGTAAGGTATTATCGCTTTATGGAGATTCAATAAAAGAGCAAGTGCTTGAGATGTGCAATTATTTTGGCTTAAAAAATGCTAAAATATTGTTGGAAGATAGCGGAGCATTACCATTTATTCTTGCCGCACGTTTTGAGCTAGCAGTAAGAAGACTTAATAAGAACCTGGATAAAGAATTTCTTCCTGAGTTTAATAAAAATAATCTTTATCGTACTTCAAAGGACAAAATTAGAAGAAGCCGGCTTTATTTACCCGGAAATGAGCCGAAATTTTTCCTTAATGCGGGACTGCATCAGCCGGACGGAATAATTTTGGACTTAGAAGACAGTGTTGCGCATACTGAGAAAGATGCCGCACAATTACTAGTGCGCAATGCTTTAAGAAAAGTTGATTTTTACGGATCAGAACGAATGGTAAGAATAAATCAATTACCCCGCGGTCTTGAAGATTTGAAATTTATTGTGCCTCATAATGTACATGTAATACTTATTCCCAAGTGTGAGTCACGTGAACAAGTAATCGAAGTAGAAGCTGAAATCAATAGAATTAAAAAGGAATACAATATTTCAAGCGATATTTTCTTAATGCCGATTATTGAAAGCGCATTAGGAATTATTAGAGCATACGAAATAGCTACTGCTTCAAATAATGTATGTGCATTAACGATAGGACTTGAAGATTATACTGCTGATATAGGGACACAACGGACTCTTGAAGGGAAAGAAAGTTTTTTTGCAAGATCAATGATAGTAAATGCAGCTAAAGCAGCCGGAGTTCAAGCGATTGATACTGTATTCTCAGACGTAGGCGATATGGAAGGTCTCCGCAACAGTGTTTTAGAAGCTAGGTCACTAGGCTTTGAAGGCAAAGGCTGTATACATCCGCGGCAGATTCCCATAGTGCACGAAGGATTTGCTCCGACAATTGATGAAGTTGATAAAGCAAAAAGGATTGTTGATGCGTTTAAGGAAGCAGAGGCAAAAGGTTTAGGGGTAGTTTCAATTGGAAGTAAAATGGTTGACGCACCTGTAGTTAAAAGAGCTATAAGAATCCTGGAATTGTCTGAAGGTAAAAAATGAAATTAATTGTAAATGAAGCAGGTCGATTTGTACCTGAAAAAGTAAACGGTGTAAAGCAAGTCCCTTTCAAAGGAGTAAATAAATTTAAGCCTCGAGGGAATAAAGCAAAACCTGCAATAAGGTCATGCGCTGACTATCCAAGCAACGGAAATAAGTTAGTAAAAAATCTTAGAGAAGCGTTGATGCGATCAGGTTTGAAAGACGGCATGACAATTTCGACGCACCATCATTTAAGAAACGGCGATGTAATAACTAATATTCTATTTGATACTATTCATGAAATGGGAGTAAAGAACATCCGCTGGTTTCCAAGTGCTTCCTTCCCTGTTCATGAATACCTAATTAAATATTTAGAAGACGGAACAATCCATCATATTGAAGGAAGTATGAACGGACCGCTCGGCAAGTATACAACCGAGGGGAAAATGAAAGGCGTCGGTGTATTAAGGTCGCATGGAGGGCGCTACCAGGCGGTACAAGACGGAGAAGTCCATATTGATATTGCAGTAATAGCTGCTCCGACTGCTGATAATTTCGGTAATGCAAACGGCGTAAACGGAAAGTCATCTTCGGGTTTAATTGGTTTTTCATTGGTGGATTCGGAGTATGCAGATAATGTAATTGTAGTTACGGATAATCTTGTTTCTTTCCCTTGCGTGCCATGGCAAATACAGGGGAATAATGTTGATTATGTTGTAAAGGTCGAGACACTTGGAGACGCTTCGAAGATAGTTTCCGGAACAACGGAGGTTACCAAGTCACCCGATAGACTTTTAATTGCCGAATACGTCGCCCAGTTTATTGATGAAGCAGGGATAATGAAAAATGGGTTCTCTTTTCAGGCTGGCTCAGGAGGTACGAATTTAGCATTTGTCCTTTATTTAAAGGAGAGAATGAAAGCAAAAGGGATTAAAGCAAGATTTGTTCGCGGAGGAAGTACAAAATATTTAGTGCAGCTATTAGAAGAAGGATTAACAGATTATATACTTGACGGGCAGACATTCGACCTGGAAGGTGTAAGAAGTATGCGTGAAAACCCTAATCATGTAAATACAAGTCCTTTTACAAGTTATAACTTTCACGGTAAAGGAAACTTTGCTTCTATAGTTGACGTAGCAGTTTTAGGAGCGACGGAAGTTGATGTTAATTATAATGCCAACGTAGTAAGTCATTCCGATGGATATTTACTGCACGGTATAGGCGGCTGGCAAAATTGTTTATATTCGAAATGTACAATACTTGCAGTACCATCTTTTAGAGACAGGATCCCGGTAATAATTGATGAAGTAACCACGCTATGCGGTCCTGGCGAGTTGATAGACGTTATAATTACCGAAAGAGGAATTGCAATTAATCCTCTCAGAAAAGATTTAATAAAGGCTATGAAAAATACACAGCTTCCTATTAAATCAATAAGGAAAATTAGGGATGAAGTAGAAGAAATATGCGGAGCACCCAATAAGCCAAGATTAAATAAGAATAAAGTAGTTGCAGTTATTAAGTGGGTTGATGGGACGTTGATCGATTCAGTATTTCAAATTAAATAAGACTTTTAGTAAGAACAAGAAAGCCCATTTCGGATAAATCCGAAACAGGCAATCTTGCTGCTTATTCATTCATGCAATTAAGAATCTCAGAAGTACTATGCCGGACAAATCCGGCATAGTACAAATTTAATTACAGATTATTTCTTCTTTTTAGTTTCATCATCAACGACTTCATAAGAAGCATCCTGTACTTCCTTATCTTCCGTCTTTGGTTCACCGCTTGAAGAAGCATTCTCACCGGATTGCTGTGAAGCGTCGCCCGGCTGACCTGCTCCAGGTTGAGCATAAAGTTCAGAAGCTATTTGGCTCCATACTTTATTCAAGGATTCGGTAGCAGCTTTCATCTGCTCGGTATTATTAGATGCAATAGCATCCTCAACCTTCTTTATTTCAGCTTCGAGCTTACCTTTTGAATCTGCAGACATCTTATCTTTCATATCTTCAATTTGCTTCTTTGTCTGAAAGACTAAACTATCAGCCTGGTTCTTTACTTCGATACCTTCTTTTTTCATCTTATCTTCTGCAGCATGCTCTTTAGCACTGTTCTTCATTTTTTCAACTTCATCTTTTGATAAGCCGCTAGAAGAAGTAATTCTTATGCTCTGCTCTTTACCTGTAGCTTTATCCTTAGCAGCGACATGAAGTATACCGTTAGCGTCAATATCAAAAGTTACCTCAATTTGAGGGACTCCTCTAGGTGCAGGAGGGATTCCGTCAAGATGGAATCTACCTAATGACCTATTGTCATTAGCCATAGGGCGCTCGCCCTGCAATACATGAATTTCAACAGACGGCTGACTGTCTGAAGCTGTCGAGAATACTTCACTTTTCTTTGTAGGTATTGTAGTATTAGCATCAATCAATTTTGTCATAACGCCGCCAAGAGTTTCAATACCAAGAGAAAGCGGAGTAACGTCTAACAAAAGAACATCTTTAACTTCACCAGTAAGAACTCCGCCCTGAATTGCTGCGCCTATTGCGACTACTTCATCAGGGTTAACTCCTTTATGAGGTTCTCTGTTAAATATTTTCTTTACTAAATCCTGTACCATTGGAATTCTTGAAGAACCGCCTACAAGTATTACTTCATCAATTTGAGAAGCAGAAACACCTGCATCTTTGATGGCTTGTTCACAAGGGATTCTTGTCTTTTGAACTAGATCGTCTATAAGCTGTTCAAATTTTGCTCTAGTCATTGTAATATTTAAGTGCTTCGGTCCGTCTTGTGTTGCCGTAACAAACGGTAGATTAACGTCGGTCGAAGAAGAAGATGAAAGTTCAATCTTTGCCTTCTCCGCAGCTTCCTTTAATCTTTGAAGAGCCATAGGATCTTTTCGGAGATCAATACCTTCTTGCTTCTTAAATTCATCAGCTAAAAAGTCTATTATTCTTTGATCAAAATCATCTCCGCCGAGATGTGTATCGCCGTTTGTAGATTTAACTTCAAAAACGCCGTCACCTAATGCGAGTACTGAAACGTCAAAGGTTCCTCCGCCAAGATCGTATACAGCAACAGTATGATCTTTTCCTTTTTTATCAAGACCATAAGCAAGTGCAGCAGCAGTCGGCTCGTTAATAATTCTTCTTACCTTAAGACCGGCAATTTCCCCTGCATCTTTAGTAGCCTGACGCTGTGAATCATTAAAATATGCAGGAACGGTAATAACAGCTTCTGTAACTTCCTGACCGAGATATTCTTCTGCTGTCTTTTTCATTTTCTGAAGTATCATAGCGCTTATTTCAGGAGGAGAATAAATGCGGTCGCTAATCTTAACGCGAGCTGAATTTCCGTCTCCCGATATAACTTCATACGGTACTTTAGTTTTCTCGTCCTGTACTTCGCTAACTAATCTTCCCATAAATCTTTTAATAGAAAAGATTGTATTCTTTGGATTAGTTATAGCTTGTCTTTTAGCCGGCTGACCGACTAAACGATCGCCGTTTTTTGTAAAGGCAACTACAGAAGGGGTAGTTCTTCCGCCTTCTGAATTTGGAATTACAACCGGGTCGTTGCCTTCCATAACGGCAACGCACGAGTTTGTCGTGCCTAAGTCTATTCCTATTATTTTACCCATCTTACTTTTACTCCTTAATGAATGAATAAGCGGTTTATTCTACCGCTGGTTTTTGAATAAGTTATTTTACTTCAATTGTTTTTTCTTTAGGTGATTTCACTTCAACTTTCGCAACAGTTATTGCAAGAATACCATCTTCAAATTTAGCCTCAATACTATCGGGATTTATACCTTCAGGTAAAGTAAAAATTCTTTTGAAGGTTCCGAAATATCTTTCATTTCTTAATAATTCTTTTTCTTTTTGATCCTTCAAAGAATTTTTCTTCTCGCCGCTTACCGTAAGTACACTTTCCTGATAAGAAATTTTAAGATCATCTTTCTTAACTCCAGGCAATTCTAATTCAAAATAAAACTTATTTGAATCTTCCGAAATATCGACACGCGGACTGAAGGTGAAGCCGGTATTCAAGTTTAGATCTGGATAATCTTTATAAAACTTTCCACAATTACCATAAAAAGATTTATCAAATTCTTTAGCTGGTTGAAATTTTACGAATGTCATTTTAGTCTCCATGTTTTTAATAATTTTGATTCTAAGTAATCATTTTAAGTGCCAAAGTTCAATTATCCAATAAGTAATTAGAATTAAAACACTTAAGTTCATGTTGGGTAAAAATTAGGTTTTGTCTCTTTTGGCAGATATCCTGTAATAATGTCATAGTAGAACAATATGCTGTCTAAAGCTGTGACAATTTTTGTAATTTTGCTTATCTTTGAAAGGTAAATCAATTGAGGTTAAAAGTTGTTCAATTTTGAGAGTTTTGATTCCAAGGTAGATACGGAGATAATTGGCCGGAATTTTATTTATTCAGAGGAAGTAGAATCAACAAATTCATTTCTGCTAAATAAGGCAAATAAATTTAACTCAGACGGCACCATTCTATTAGCTGAAAAGCAAACCAAGGGAAGGGGTAGAAAAGAACGAGTTTGGTACAGTGCAAAAGGACAAAACCTTACATTCTCGATATTGCTGACCAGTAAAAAATATCTAGGGAAAAAATTTAATTTATTAAACTTTACAACTTCACTTTCCGTTGCATTTGCACTTGAAAATTTGTACCAGTTAAAAACTGAACTTAAATGGCCTAATGACGTTCTGGTAAACGGGAAAAAGATATGCGGAATCCTCTTGGAATCAACTTCTCAAGGAAGTAAAATTGAAAGAGTGGTAATTGGGGTGGGATTAAATGTTAATCAAGGCTTATTTCAAGGGAATTTTAATTTGGAGCCTACTTCTGTAAAACTTGAGTTAGGAGAGAGCGTTGATAGAGAAAAATTGCTTGCAGAGCTGCTAAATACGTTTGAAGAATTGATCCAAAAAATTGATACTAACCCTGATGAAATCATGAAAGACTGGAAAGACAGGTGCAATTTAATAGGCGAAAAAATTTCTGTTACAGAAGATGGTAATACAAAGTACGGAATATTTGATGATTTAGACGAAGAGGGATTTTTATTGCTGAAGACTAAAAATAAAATTGAGAAAATTCATTTCGGCGATGTGAGCGCGGCATAATGATCTTAGCATGCGATGTTGGGAATACAAATGTTAAAACTGCTGTTTTCCACGGAGACAAAATTGAGGAAATCTTTTCTTTTGATAATCTGAATACTTTCTTTACTTACTTAGAAAAACTGCATCCTAAAGAAATCGCAATTGCATCGGTTGTTCCTTCCACTACAGAAAAGCTTACTGATTTTATTAAAGAAAAAATTGGTTTGAAACCTTTACTCATCAGCAAGGACCTGAATTTTAATTTAACGATTGATTATGATTCAATCGAAACTCTTGGAATAGATAGAATTTGCTCCGCAGAAGGGGCATATAAATTATTTAAGAATTCAAATGAATTTAATAATTATGCAGAGGGTACTTATTTAATTACAATTGACTTCGGAACCGCAACCACTATCAACATTATACGCTACCCGGGTATTTTTACAGGGGGATTAATTGCTCCCGGTATAAATATGATGTTTAACTCTCTTAGTCAAAATACCGCGCAACTTCCTCGTGTGAATGAAAATGATTTTAGGATGCTAATTGGAAGAGACACAAAAACATCGATAGCAAGCGGAGTAATAAATTCAGTTGCAGGCATGATAGAGAAAACTTTAAAGCATTTAAAAGATAATCATAATGCCGAATATATAAAGATTTTCATTACGGGGGGAAATGCAGAAAAAATAATGCCGCATCTAAATAATATTAACTTTGAATATCAAAAGGCGCTGGTACTGATAGGGGTCAAAGCAATTTTTGAAAAGAATAGTCGAAGATAAAAATATCTAAGAAACTTTAACAATCACGTTATCTATTAATCTTGTCTTTCCGATTCTACATGCTATTAGAATATAATACTTCCCGCCAAAGATTAGTTTATCAACAATTGAAAAATTATCAGCATCTACAATATTTACGTAGTCAATTTTTGATGAAGCTACAAGATTAATTTCACTTGTCATCTTAGAGATAATTACCCTGGTATGCCTCTCTCCTTCCCCAATTAACTTTTCAGCAAGCTTAAGTGATTTTGATAAAACTAATGCGTCAATTCTTTCTTGATCAGACAAATAAATATTCCGCGAGCTCATAGCCAGCCCGTCACTCTCACGAATTATAGGGCAGACAATTATATCAGTATCGAATTTCAAATCCCTTGTCATCTGGCGAATAACAGCTACCTGTTGTGCATCCTTTTGACCAAAGAAGGAATAATCAGGGAGGACACAATTAAATAGAATTGATACTACTGTCGCCACCCCCTTAAAATGAAGCGGGCGAAATTCGCCTTCAAGAATACCGGTAATTTTTTCTACTTGCACAAATGTTTGATAATTAAGTTTGTATATTTCTGAAACATCCGGCATAAACAAATAATCAACGCCGTTTGAACTTAAAAGCTTCTTATCGCGCTTTGCATCGCGAGGATATTTTTCAAAATCTTCAGTTGGGGCAAACTGAGTAGGGTTAACAAATATCGATACAATAGTAATATCTGCTTTTAGTTTTGATTTTTTAACGAGTGATATATGACCATCATGAAGGAATCCCATGGTAGGGACAAAGCCAATAGTTTTATTCTCAGCTTTCAATTTCCTTGAAAGCCTTTGCATTTGCCTTACATCGGTAATTGTTTTAATTGGTTACCTCAAGAAATTAAGGAAAGGATATTATATATATTATTCTTTAATTCTTTTCTAGGTGAGATGATATCGACAAATCCCTGTTCTAACAAAAATTCTGATTTCTGAAATCCTTTAGGAAGGTCTTTACCAATTGTTTGTTTTATAACTCGAGGTCCGGCAAAACCGATTAATGCCTGAGGTTCAGCAATATGAATATCTCCCAGCATAGCATAACTAGCAGTTGTGCCGCCGGTAGTAGGGTCAGTCAAAACAGAAATATAAGGGACATGAGCATCGGCAAGTCTTGCAAGACGAGAGCTAGTTTTAGCCATTTGCATTAGTGAAAAAGCTCCTTCCATCATTCTTGCCCCGCCGCTTGCAGAAATTATAATAAGGGGAATTTTATTCTTGAATGATCTATCGATTAATCTTGAAAGTTTTTCACCAACAACAGAGCCCATGCTTCCGCCGATAAATTTGAAATCCATGCAGCCGAAAGCTACATCCATACCATTTATTTTACCTGTACCCGTTTTAACTGCGTCATTCAAACCAAGTTTTTTAATAGTTTCCTGAATTCTGTCTTTGTATTTCTTTGTATCTGCAAATTCGAGAGGGTCACCGGATTTCATTCTTTTATCCATCTCTCTGAAAGTGCCTTTATCAAGGACTACCTCAATATACTCCTTACTTCCGATTCTGAAGTGGAAGCCGCATTTTGTGCAAGTCCACAGATTAGCTTCTAATTGCTTTTTATGAATAATTTCACCGCAGCTTGTACATTTTTCCCATAACCCGTCAGGTAAATCTTTTTTCTGTGAGTCAGGAGATATATTTTCTTTAGACCTTTTAAACCATGCCATTTATTAAACTCTATTTTGTTATGTCAGCTAAAATTGTTAGTAATTTGCGAGGATGCTGCGGATCATTAGTAGTTACTGAAACTATTCTTGTAACTTTTCCACTTAAGCCGGATGAATCAAATTGAACGCGAATTTGAGTCCAGTCGCCGGGAAGAAGTTCTTTTTTCTTAACAACAGCGGCAGTACAGCCGCATGAAGTCTTAATATCATTTATCGTTAAAGTTGTATTTCCATTATTTCTAATAGGGAAGAAATATTCAACAACTTGTCCTTGTTTAATTGACCCAAAATTATGCTCCGATTCCGGATAATCAGCAACAGGACGAAATGAAGAGTCAATCGGCATACCTGAAAGAGTTGGTTTATTATCGGGGTAAGCGCGTGTAACGAATAATTTCAAATTAGGATTATTAGGGTCATTAGTTTTCACAATAACGTATGTGTCGGAAGGATTGGCTTTGCCCTTGCTAATATAGTCAATGTCAAGATGCGCTGAATCGCCAGGCGCTAGGCTATTTTTATCTAATGTGGCAGTTATACAACTGCAAGAAGATTTAACACTTGATAAAGTAAGAAGAGCTCCTCCTCCGTTAAATATCACAAAAGAATGCTCAACGGAAGTTCCGATAGGTGCATTACTAAAGTCATAATCTATTTTTGGCACGGAGACAACCGGTCCAATTGACTGAGCACTGCAAAACGAGAAAAAGAGAACAACCAAAGTAATAATCTTCTTAATCATTTTTCCTTTCTTTAACAACACTGTTTTTAAGATAATTTGGCTCAAGGAAATCGTAATTATATACTTTTAACTTTTCTCCGAAGAGACTACACCATTTCCCGACAAAAAATGAACTAGGGGATGATATATTTTTCTTTCCCCCTTCAAGTTGAACAGCATTACCAAAAGCTAAAGTGCCGTCTATCTTTTTACTAAGTTCATCCCGGCTGATTATACACAGTTTCTCCGCAAATATATAACTATTCCCTTTAATTTGAAACTTAGCAAAATAAATCTCTTCAACATTTACCTTATTTGCAATAATAAATTCACTTTCAGATTTTAAATAACTTCCAATTTGAAGAGCCATTGCCTCGAATGTAGGTACGGCAATAATTGGCAATTTGGCTCCAAAAGCTAACCCTTTAGCTGCAGACATTCCGATCCTTAGGCCTGTAAAGGAACCCGGACCAGAAGAAACTGCAATACCGTCAAGATCATTTGCATAAACACCGGAAGATTTCAGTACAAAGTCAATTGTTTCAAATAATTTCTCGGCGTGAGTATTTTTCAGATTTATATTCATTTCATAAAATATTTCATCTGAGAAATAAACGCATATGCTGCACAGGCTTTGCGAAGTTTCAATTGCTAAAATAGGTTTTGGATTATTCATGTTTTATAATACTAAAGTCTCTTGAAAAATCATCGTTTAAATTAATATCTATTTCAAATCTCCTTTTGGGTAAAATAGCCGGCATTAAATTACCCCACTCAATGAAAGTTAAAGCGCTGCTATCGTTAAAATAGTCATTGATACCTATATCAAAAAGTTCGGAGACGTTATTCACTCTATAAAAATCGAAGTGGAATACTTTGAACTTTCCGTAATACTCATTTACAATGGCAAAGGTTGGAGAAGTAACGTTGTTTACTCCAAAAGTTTTTAGAATGCTTTTGATAAAAAAGGTTTTACCTGCGCCAAGATTGCCGTTAAGGACAATTAAATCCCCCGTCGATATACAATCAACAAATTCACCGGCAAGGTCAACTGTATCGTCTTCTGTAAATATTTTCTTTGTAAAAGGAAAATCCACTTTTATTTTGGTTCCATTGTTATAATTGGTAGAATCATTTCTTCCATAGAAATTCCGCCGTGTTGGAAAGTATCTTTATAGTATGTTAAATACTTATGATAATCGGTCGGGTAAACAAAATAATAATCTTCCTTAGCAATGATATAGTTTACCGTAACACCGCGTCGCGGTAATTTAAAATCATCCGGATTCTTTACATATACAGCATGTTTCTCATCAACTTTAAGATTTCTGCCGTATTTGAATCTTAAATTTACCGCAGCTTCCTTATCGCCGAGAACTTTAGCACCGCGTAAAGAACGAATACTGCCATGGTCTGTAGTAATTACAATTTTGATATTTTTTAGATTGGCAAGAGCCTTGAAAGTTGCAAATAAAGAGGAATGTCTAAACCAGCTATCCGTCAATGAACGATAAGCTGGTTCATCAGGGGCAATTTCTTTTAATAAGTCAGAATCGGAGCGACCATGGGCTATCATATCAAGGAAATTTACAACTACAGCCGTTAGATTTGTATTTTGATATGAAAGAATATTCTGCTCAAAATTTCTGCCCACTTCGGGATCAATTATTTTAATATACTTCAAATCATTTCGAAGTTTTATTCTCTTTCTATCCAAAAGAAGTTGAAATAATTCTTTTTCATACTTATTCATACTCTTTTCTTCGTCATCTCCGTTTGACCAGTACTGGGGATAATTTTTTTCTATTTCAGAAGGATAAAGTCCGCTAAAAATCGCATTCCTTGCATACGGCGTAGCAGTAGGAAGAATTGCATAGTAATATTCTTTATCAATTTTGAAATATTCCGTAAGATGTTTTTCCATCAAGAGCCACTGATCAAGCCTTAAACAGTCTATAACGAAATAAAATACAGATATGTTTGGATCTTTAAGATGGTTTAGAACATATTTCTGCGAAACTTGAGGAGAAAGTACAGGTGTATTAATATCATCCGGGGACAGAATCCAGTTCTTATAATTCCTTTCCACAAATCTCGAGAATTCTTTATTACCTTCTTTTTTCTGATCATTAAGTGATTGGCGTAAATTTATTTCCGGATGAGTATCTAGTTCGACATCCCAATTGACAAGCTTCAAATATATTTCAGTCCATTCGGCAAAATCCATTTGGTTTAAGAAGGCACGTGAAATTTCATTAAAGTCGGAAAGATAGTCCTTAGCCGCGTATTGACTTGTAATTCTTCGTCCTTCAAGAATTTTCTTGCAGACTAGAAGTACTTGACTTGGGTTAACAGGTTTAGTTAAATAATCAGCTATTTTCCCGCCAATAGCCTCGTCCATTAAACTTTCTTCTTCACTCTTAGTAATCATAACAACCGGAATATTTGGGTTCAAGTCTTTAATGACACTTAACGTCTCAAGTCCTCCCATTCCAGCCATCATTTCATCAAGAAAGATTAAGTCATATTCTTTTTCTTTTACAGAAGATATAGCATCCTCGCCATTTGTAGCAGTGTCTACAGCGTAACCTTTTTCTGACAGGAATATAATGTGCGACCGGAATAATTCTATTTCATCATCAACCCATAATATTTTTTTTTCTTTCATTACCATCTTTCGTTTTATTAATCATCAGAATATTTAGGAAAATCTTTCTTAAAATTACTTAAAGAAATTTCTGCAAACCAGGACAATAGGATACTCCAAATCAAACCTCTTTATTGCCATTAGTTACATTATTGAATTGAAATATGGACATCTAAACCAGCTTGGTTAGTCGTCGTCGGAGGAATTATTGAAGAACCGATCGGCTGAACTGAGGATCGGGTGTAAAAAATTGCAATAGTAACTTTTGAGCTTATAGTATATTTTACTCTTGGTTCAATTGAGATTCTGTTAGTACCGTCTTGAGGAGTTCCTCCGTCAGTATAGTTATTCATATAAAACAGCACAGTTGATGTTTGAGAACTTGTATATGAAAAACTAAATTCAATATCATTCTTTAATGAAATACCGAATATCGGAAGTTCAAATCCTGATTTTGTATAACCGGCACTAATTCCAATATCACGGGAGAATGATTCGGTTATATTTGCAGTAGAAACTCCAAGATCAAACGTAGAGTGAGTTGAGTATTTTAAGCTGCTTGTTAAATTTCCGCCCCATAATGTTCCAAAAGTAAAATTCAATCCTGCCAGTGGTGTAAATCCGTAATCTATTCTTTGTGACTGTGTAATTCTGGTTCCATCGGGAGAAATATACCATCCTTCCGAATAGGTAGAAGAGTAAGCATGATTAAATGACACACTTTTAGCAAAGGATTTGAACGGATACAGCTTCTCAAGTCCATCCCAGGTAATTGACCAGTTTGGTCTCGGGATATAATCCGCAATACTTCTTAAGAAACTAAACCTTGAGAAAATCGGTAATGTTTCAAATCCTTGTGTAAATGCATCAGATAGATTTTGAGTTGGATTAGCAGCATTCGGATTATATAAATCATGAACTCTTGAAATTCCGCTTTTTAAAGCGCTTAAAAAGAAAACCGGAGGTAGTGAAAAGAAGGAACGAGTAATTGTGCCGCTTGAGCTCATTGACTGAACTGAAATATTTCCGGTTGCAGAGTCTGACATAAGCGAAGTACTTTTATTCATAGACCAGCCAACCCGCCAATTCAAATCAATCTTAGCACCTTCCCATAGGGGTTTAGATGTACTAAAGGACAGATCATTTGATTGTGAAAATACATCTTGCAAAGTGAGCCCGGGAACCCGCCTTCCGACTGTGCTGCTTATTCCTAACATAAATGTTCTTGACGGACCGTTATTTTCATTGAAAGATAAACCTAAGAAATTGTCGAATCCTGTGCCTTGACCTGCAATTCCGGATTTTGAAAGACTATTACTATTACTAAAATTCATGGATATGGACTCATAATCAAACAGCAATACTCTTATAACTGTCTTAACAGCATTTAATCCGTTCTTAAGTAATTTAGCTTTAGATAATTCTTTTATCTGCAAAGAATCACGAATAAGAGCGCTGTCCTGTTTAATTATATTAGGATTTGTCTGTACTTGATTGTTGACACCTTCTTTATTTTGATTATTTTGTTGGTTTCTCCGAAGCTCTTCCTGGATATTTTTTTCACGTTCCAGCTGCAAATTGCGGGCAGTACTTTCCGGAGTATGTGTCGAATTTGTTGAATTTGTTTCTGCAAATAATGGGTCCATTATAGATTTTAATCTCACAGTAAGTCCAACTGATGATTTTGAACTGTAGCCTGCGCTCCTACCGGCTTGAGGCTGACTGAAGTTATTACCCCATTGATAAGAAACATTATATGATGCGTTTAGTGAAAGATACTGACTAAGATTCCATAAAGCCGGAAGTCTAGGATTAGAATTGATACTCAAATTCTGCTGATAAAGGTAATCGTTTCCGAAAAATGAATGAGTAAATATCTGATTCCAGATATAACCTTCGGAGCGTTGATTATTATTATTGTCAGTTTCCAAAAAAGCTAAAGAGGAGCTTATGTTCATACTATAGTTAGTTGAAAGATTAAGGAAACCTCCGTCAGTAAGCTTCCACGCCATATTAAATCCGCGCGAAGTAATAAAGTTCCTTGAAACAATCGGTTTTGCAAAAACATTATTTACGGGGCTCGCTACATAATTATTTCTCGATCTGCTTGCCGTAACATTTAATGAAAAATTTTGCGGTGTATAATAAAATTTTAGATCTCTATAATCTTTAAAGAAGCTTAGAATTGTCCCGACAATAGGAACTTTGACAATTGATAAATAATCATCGGGACTAAAATTGAGTCCGTAATTGAAATTTGCATTCCACTGCCAGCTTAAATTTGACAATACAGTTGGGCTTCTGCTAAATGTCTTATTATAATTAATTCCAAAACTCATAGCGTTAAAAGTATCTTTAATATACCAAAGTGAAGTTGGAATTTTTATAGCAATTCCGGAAGAAGACCATGAATCTGAAACGTTTACAGTTTGCGCAGATGCGATTAATTGCTGCGCGCTTTGAGTTATTCTTTGATGTGTTTTGGACGTGTCGTTAATTGCAAGTTGCCTTTGCAATGCAGCCGAATTTATATTTATATCAGTTCCCGGTAAGAACTGCGGCTTCCCAATAGATTCATTATGAGAATAATTTACCGACAAATTACTTCCGGGCAAATGGAACGGTATCAATTTTAATAGATTAACGTTAGTAGACAGACTCCAATTTCTTGTATCAGTCCTAGAGCCGAACCTGTCGGATAATGCATGGAAATACGGATCGGTATGACTCATATTAAAGTTTACTGTCATTAGATCAGCCAGTTTAAAAGAAGTAGACATTGTATACGCCGATCCCGGGTGATTATCTGCTCCTATTACTCGTAATTCATCAACCCAAACTGTGCCCGATACGAAACGGGGTTTATTGGTCGCATTCGTTCTATTTGTAATTCCAAGTGTTAAATATTTTACGGAAGTAAGCGTAGGTTTCCCTTGAACTGCATATGAAGCGCCGCTTTTACCGATGTAATATCTTGCTATTGTTGTCAAGCTATCAAGATTCTGTTTTAATGCAGTTAAATCACTAAATATAATATCAACGTCGTTCCAGCCGGGTTTGACAGGTTGACGGTATTCATAGTAGTTTGAACTATCAGTTCCAAACTTTAAATAAACTTCTGATGTATAACTGCCGTTAGAAGTATCTGAAATATCATCCGAAAATGAATTTGGCTTTTCGTCTCCATGTATGAATAATTTCATTTCCCGGTAATTAAAAACATCAAGCGGCTGATATAAGTATTTTACCGCCTCACGTGATTGCCCGGCAGCCAAATTATTTAGAGTCAAACTTAAAGATTGCTCGTTAAGATAAACGGTAGTTGTTGTCTGTGTCGGATCAATTGGTCTTGTAACACCCGGAGGGCTATAATAATCAAGATTATCTTCTACGTTTACAACTGATACTGATAATGTTGAGTCATTATAAACTGAATTCTGCCATTGGTTTCCTGAAAGATTAAATTCGGCAAATCTTAAATGGACAATATCACTTACACCGGCAGCAAACAATCGTATAAATTCAACATCTGAAAAACTAGGCTGCCCGACGGTAAGCGCAGTATCTTTTAGCGGTATCCTGTATAGATACCAATGATCGTTATCTCCACCTCCGGCAATATAGGGATTATTATTTTTATTTGTATCTAAAGGAATAGCATATCTGAAATAACTATTTACCAAATCGAGATTACCGTTTCCGTTCAAGTCTTCGGTGTCGGGTATACGTCCGATATCTGTTAAAACACCATTTCCTTCCGTACCGTTGACATTATACCATTTCATAATATCGTTATTGGGAAGATTCGAATTTAATGCAAAATCATCTCCGCTTGGGTCGGCTTTAGTACTATTATAGAATGCCCGTTCTTGTGCATCATTCATACCATCAATTCCGACATCCGCTCCCGCTGCGAGTATTCCGTTATGATTTATATCTTCGGTATGCAGAGTTCTATCGGGTATTACAGCTTCACTTATTCTTCCAAGATCTATATAGATGCTATCATTTAATGAAGTACCGGGCTCAACTTGCATCCAAAATTCTATATACTGAATATTTTGAGCTTGAAGATCATTTGCTGTAGAGGAAAGTACTTTCATCATACCTCCCCAATTTTTCTTAGGGTCCTGCAATGTAGGGGTATAATTATAAGTTCCCGGTGTATCCGGCATAAATACAAAATCCATTACCGGCTCTTGCTGCTGTCCTGCAGCTGCATATTTTCTATTACCCCAGATAGCTGATATAAGTACGTCGGATGGAGTTATAGAATACCAGAAACTTTTGGCTTTATAATTCATCCTCTGCAGCGGAGTAAGTCCAGCGAGAGCAGGAATTGCATCAGGAGCACTTAAATCTTTCCAGCCCGTATATGATACTCCTATAGGTATTAAGACTTTTGCGCCTTCAAAGTCATCAATATATGCTACACTTTGACCATGGTCATCCGGAATATTACTTGTTTTTGTATTAGGATTAGGTTTCATATAAGCATATTCGCCGGCAAGCGTAAGTGATGACATTTCGTTTGTAGATATGACATTATCAAGTGCGTTTGTTAAGAACGGAAGATCAGCACTCGTATTAAAATCAACGCCCATAATAGTGTTGCTTAAAGGCTCTTCTCCTATTCTAACTTTATCACTAAGGGTTTGTTGATTTAAATTTAGTATTGAAAAGCCAAGCTTAGTCTTATGGGAAAAGTTTACTAAACCTCTGGCACCGACAAGCGTCTTAGATGCTAACGAGAAAAGATCATTTTGTTCAAATGTAATACTTAAATTTGCTCCAGGCACTAATGCAGCATCGTTTCTAATAGTCAATTGCCCCACATTATAGTCAACAGTATAATCCACTCCCGGTGTAAGCTCTCTTCCATTTAAAGTAACTCTTACTGAATTTTCTACTACGTTAAATCCAAGTTGATAAGTAGAACTTGCTTCACCAGAATATTGACCTGTTAATTCCCACTTATCATGAATTTTATCATTTTGCGCGCCATTGGCTATTGTATCGTAAACAGACTGAAATTTTAATGAGTCCGGCAGACTTGAGGGAAAATTAGCTCCGAAGGGTTGAAGAGTCGGAAAAATAACCTCTCCTTGCACGGGAAGTATTGTAAGATCCGGACGCCAGTCAAATGTATTATCCGGATTTGCGTTCCCGCTCGCGTCATAGCTATCCAATCCAAATGCGTTAAGCAAACGGACAGTTGTACCGCTTGGGGTTGAAAGATCGGTAACCGGGTCTGCACCCGGTGCTTCATACTTAATGTTAAATACGAAGCCGTTTTGCTTAATATTTACTCCTCCGATAGGATAAATATTTTTAAGAAGCAATTTCCACGCTTGCGTCATACTCGGTTTCAAGTAAGCCGGTTTGATAAGCTTAAGAACTAATTTTTTTGAAGTATCGTTTGCAGCCGAATTTAAGAATTCGCCGTAAAACGTATCATATTGTGAGCCCTTTGGATTACCTACACGGTAAGCAACCGCTATTACATCCTGATCCTGTATTTGAGTATTAAAAGTGATATAACCGGTTTCTTTATGCAGAGTGTAATCAACATCAGGCGTCAATAGAACAAATCTTCCTACCTCGCTTTGACCGGGTACAGGATTAACTGTATCGGCGCGATATGAATCAGGATAAGTGGGACTAGTGCCCGGAGTTAATGCAGGTTGACCGGGTAGATTTATGTACGCAACTGCCTGTCTTTCTTTTGAAGGATCATAAACTAATCCACTTTGCGATTTCCATACTTGAATGTCTACAATTTGATAATTAGGATTTATTTCGGGAGTTGCTTTTCCATAATAATTATTAAACATATTCAAGTCAGGATTTGTGCTTGCATATATGGTATCAAGGAAATAATTATTCGTAGCATAATTATAGGCTCTAATAGAAAAATTTTGAGAAGTTGCTCCGCTGTTTACGTTAACAGTTTTAATTTCCCCCTTCTTTTGACTTGCCAGAGTTGTTAACGATAAAGGACCAAGTTTAAAGTTTGCCTTTATACCGAACAAAGCCTCGCTTCCGCCAACCAGAGGAGAAGTTTCAAGTGAAACGTTTCCGGCTTCGATACTTTGGATAATCTCATCTTCATAACCGGTGTATTTAATTTTTAACTGATTTTGATATTCGAAAGTACGTTGTGTATTCCAGTCCGCGCTGATATTTAATTTATCACCAATTGTACCGTCAACGTTTATTTGAACTTGCTGCTGAAAATCAGGCTGGTTAACTGTATTACCAAGATTGGAGGCGGTGATTCCTTCGGTAGTTGAATTGTTCCAGGCAGCATGAATATCAACTGCACCTCCGATTCTTAAACTAATTTTCGGTTTTCCAAAAATGCTTAATACCCCAACGCTAGGAAGAGGTATTTCAAAATTGGTAATGTCCTTAATTACTTGAGAAAGCTCTTTTCTAGAGCCTTTATATTCATAATTATTATTTAATTGACTCCACATTTGCTGCTGATTATTTGCAAGACTTAACTTCAAATATTCATCTATCGGCATTCTAAGAACAACCTTTGATACATTTCCTCCGGTGATCTCTCTAATTTCTACGTACTTACCGGTTGAATCGATAGTTATTGTCCTATTATAAGTACCGGGCGCGGGCTGAGCAAAGAAGTCAGATTGGCTGCCAAGACTAAATTTGACATATGGTACGTCAGTACGTGAATACTTAAAATACTTTAGTCTTGCTGTCGAGTCTATAGCAAGGGAATCTACTTTTAGTGTGTCGAGTTTAAGAGAATCTTTGAAAGCAAGAGTAGAATCATTTTTTAGAGGAGACTGATATGCCTCTTTTGCAGATGAATTATTTAGCGTATCCGGTGGTATTGATATTGGAATTTTTATTGATTTTAAGTTATCCTCGTTTTTCGATGGTATGCTTTTATTGGGTGCCTGGGTATTTATATCCTGGTTATGCAAATTATAATTAAAAATCGCATCAATCCAAAAGGATTTATTAAATTGTGAATTGGAAGGAGAATCAAAGCCATAATTTATTGCCGCATAAAATATTACTGCTCCAAATAAGCAGAACCGGACAATCTCCCAAATCAATTTTATGATTCTATCAGTGATAAGAAGCCCTTAATCGAAATTTTTATAAAATTAAACTAGTAAATAATAATTATATACACCCTCCAATTTTATTATTTTTGACTAAAAAAATTATACAAATTAAAGTTTAATATCAACCTTGATATTTTAATATTTGTATCGGAAGAAAACATATATTAAATAAGAGTATATTATAAGGTAATTTTTTTTTCGCTCAATTTATTGCGACCATATTTCAGCGTTAAAGTATTTATCCCTATTTTAATTATTCATTCGTAAACTGTCTTATTAATTCATCATTTGAGGGGAATCTGTCAATTAAATCTTTCCCATTTGCCAAATTAAAATCCTTAAAATCAAATCCTGGAGATACTGTACAGCCTATTAGAGAATAAGATGATTTGTCAATGACTTCAGCCGCAAACCAATTACCTCTTTCAATAGTGGTTTGGAACATTTCGCCTTTATTCAAGTCATTACCGAGGACAATTTCGCTAAGTCCTTTTGACTCCTTAAGGATATAAATTCTTACACTGCTTCCGTCATAAAAATGCCAGAGTTCATCTGAATCTAATTTATGAAACTTGGATATTTGTCTGCCTTCAAGCAAAAAATAAATTGAAGTAGAAAAATTTCTATTCCCAGAATACCTGCCCGGGAGATGCTCTGCAATATAAATTTCTCCAGCCCTATAAACTTCCTTGTAATATCCACCTTCAGGGTGAGGCTCAAGTTGAAGTTTGGTGATATAATATGCTGCTTTTTCATTCATAATATAATCGTCTGAGTTAAAAATACATACAATCAGCTGCCATATCACAGCCGAAATTTTTCTCTTTCATATTTAATTCTACTTTAATTAAATTGCGAAAGGAGCGATAAATAATAAATAAAACCTTACTTAATATGAAAAAAGTATTCCTCGCAATTTTAATTCTCAGTCTTATAGTATGGATTTCAATTAAAGTTAATTTACCGGCTTTTTTATACAATAAAGTTAACGCAATTACAGACTCCGGACCTTCCTTTACAACATTCATTAATAAAAAGCATTATCTCGTTAAGTCGATTGCAATTGATACTACGGCAAAAAAGAATAAACGCATGATCGAACTTGAGAAATTCCTGAATTATCAAAGTACTGCAGGTCAAACACTCCGCAAGGTTTTAAAATAAGAAAAGCGCACATTCTTGAAATAAGTTGAATAGTGCGCTTTATTTTTTATACTATATTCTATCTTTTTGCCAAAGGAACAAAGGAGCGTTTAGTCTCTCCGGTATAGATTTGCCTTGGGCGGTAAATCCTTGCGCCAGGAGTTTCGCGCATCTCTTTCCATTGAGCTATCCATCCGGGAAGTCTTCCGAGTGCAAACATTACTGTGAACATATTCGTTGGAATTCCCATTGCGCGGTATATTATGCCGCTATAGAAATCAACATTTGGATAGAGTTTGCGTTCAATAAAGAATTCATCTCTTAATGCTATCTCTTCAAGATTCTTAGCAATATCAAGCAGCGGATCATTTACGCCCATTTCTGCTAAGACCCTATCTGCAGAGCCTTTTAGAATTTTAGCTCTTGGATCAAAATTCTTATAGACTCTATGACCAAAGCCCATCAGTTTGAACTTTGATTCTCTGTCCTTAGCGAGGGCAATGTATTTTTTATAGTCTCCGCCGTCGTTCTTTATTTTTTCAAGCATTTGAATTACCTGCTGGTTAGCGCCTCCGTGAAGCGGTCCCCATAGTGCGCAAATACCTGCTGATATTGAAGCAAATAAATTGGCTTCACTGCTTCCTACCATTCGTACAGTAGAGGTACTGCAGTTTTGTTCATGGTCTGCATGCAGAATTAATAACAAATCCAAAGCTTCTTCGACGACTTTAGGAACTTCGTAGCTTTCGGACGGTACTGCAAACATCATGTGTAGCATATCAGCGCTATAGCTAAGGTCGTTTCTTGGATAAATATATGGTTGGCCAATTGATTTCTTATATGAAAAAGCGGCAATGGTTTTTAATTTTGCAAGTAGTCTTACTATATTCAGTTCAATGTCAGCACCATAACCTGCTTCAGGATAAAATG
This sequence comes from Bacteroidota bacterium, assembly GCA_021777835.1. GTDB lineage: Bacteria > Bacteroidota > Ignavibacteria > Ignavibacteriales > Ignavibacteriaceae > FEN-1297. The sequence goes on from JAJYDC010000026.1 coordinate 27,336, forward strand.
CAGTTAATGAACTAACCATAGCAGAAAGAATTCCCATCGGATGAGCAGTTGGCGGAAAACCTTCAAAGAATTTCTTCATGTCTTCATGTATCAAACTGTGGTGTGTTAATTGGAATTGAAATCTTTCTAGCTCAGCTTTATTAGGCAGATGTCCAAATATTAAAAGGAAGCTTACGTCAATAAAGTTAGATTTTTCAGCTAGTTCTTCAATTGGATATCCGCGGTAGCGAAGTATTCCTTTTTCTCCGTCAATAAAGGTAATTGCGCTTTGGCATGAGCCTGTATTCCCATAGCCGGAATCAAAAGTAATTGCGCCAGTCTTATTCCTTAACTGGGAGATATCGATTCCTACTTCTGATTCGGAACCAATTGTAATTGGCAAGTCAAGCTCTTTATCATTTAGAAAAAGCTTGGCTTTATCGGTTAGAGTTAAATGTTCGTTATTCATTTTAGTCCCCGGAAATTTGTATTTAATTTATTGTAATTAGAAAGTTCTTACAATCGCTTACTATGATAAAGCAAGAATAATTACTGCTGGTTGATTTACTCGATGGGCTCCTTTCTATATTAAACTAATGAAAATATCATATTATATAAATGATTGAAACAACTTTGGGTAAAAATTAATACCAAGAGGAATAATAATCAACACAATTCTTATTATTCAGGTAGTTGAGGGTGTAGAATGATTATAAATAAGACACTAGGTTGGCTTTATACATCAGTCAGTTAGTAAATCATTTCTCGTATTGATAAGAAATTTTGAACCTGTATTTCAGTCGACCACCTAGGGAGCTTTCACCTCAATCCTCTCTCATCCGGGGAATGACGAATCAGAACCCAATACATTCTGACTATCCCCTGCCCTTATAATTCAAACTATTAGATATACTGTTACTACTTCATCATCAATGCAATCCTCAATTAAAAGGTTGATCCAAGATCATACAATAAACTGCAAATTACATTTCTTCATTAAAATTACTTTTTTGAAAGCTACCGAAACGAAGTGACAAAGCAGGCAGGACAAGAAGATTTAAAAGAGTTGAAGTTGCAAGCCCGCCGAGAATAACGATTGCCAATGGTCCTTCTATTTCTTTTCCAGCAGAGCCGCTACCGATTGCTAAGGGTAATAATCCCAAACCGGTTACCAAAGCTGTCATTAATATTGGTACAAGTCTTTCAGATGCGCCTAATATTGCGGTCTCTAAATTCCATTCTTTGCCTTCAAACCTTACCAAATGTTCATAATGAGAGATCAGCATAAGTGAATTACGCATTGTTATCCCGAATAATGTAATGAATCCAACCATAGAGCCAAGGCTCATTTGTCCGCCGGTTAAAAGTATAGCAATCATTCCCCCGACAAAGGCAAAAGGTAAATTTGACAAAACGAGAAAAAGGTTTCTCAAATTCTTAAGTGCTATAAAAAGTAGTAAAATAATACCAACCCCGGCAATTACAGAATAGACAAGTAATTCTCTTCTTGACTTTGCTTGAGCTGCCGCCGTCCCTCCGAATTCAATATAGGTGCCTCCGGGAAATTTGATAGACGACTCTATCTTTTTCTTTGCGTTTTTGACAAATGAGACAACATCTGTTCCCTTAACATTACAAGTAATAGTCTGTACTCGCCTGGCTCCGTTATGAAGTATAATATATCTTCCCGAAGCTTCATATACATCTGCAAGCTGGCTTAACTTAACATAAACTCCGCTTGAATTTTTCAAAAGAAGATTTGAAACATTACTAACAGAGTTCCGGTCTTTAGGATCTAAAATTGTTGATACGGTAAAAACTTGATTTCCATCATAGACTTGCCCAACATCAGTTCCTTGATAAGCCGTTTGCACTGCATCTAGAACATCCTTTGAATCGAATCCCCATCGCTGTAGATCATCCTTTCGCAAATTTATAGTAAGCTGCGGCATTCCCGGAGGAGATTGAATTTGTACATCAACCGCACCCCGAACTTTTGAAAGTATACTAGATGTTTCTTGCGCAAGATTATCCAAAGAGTTAAGGTCATTTCCATAAATATTTAAGACGACGGAAGAAGTATAGCCTGAAAGTGTCTCTTCCATTCTTTCAGTAAGGAAAGTGTTTACACCAATATTAGCTCCGACAAAAGAATCGAGAGTTTTTCTAATCTCTAGCTGAGCCCCTTCGATCTGCTCGCTGCTTAAAGGCTTTAATTGAATTTCAAACTCGCTATAATTCGTCCCCCATGTATCATCGCCTTTTTCGGCACGACCTATACGCTGGGCAACTGTTTGAATAAAAGGCAGCTTCATAAGGGCCGCAGAAACTTTTTCACCAAGCTCGGCTGATTCATTTATTGATGTTCCAGGCGCCAAGGAAACATGAGCAATAAAATGACCTTCCTTTAGTTCCGGGATAAAGCTTTCTCCAAAGAATGGCAATACTGCAAATCCAACAATTGTAATAATAATTACTGCAATAATTACTTTCCCGGAATTCTGTTCTACATTGTTTAGAATATTTTTGTATTTACTCTTTAGCCAAAGTACCACTTGAGATTCTTTGCGACCAACAATTTTCTGATTTCCGAGTAAAACCAGACTTAACGCCGGAGTTACAGTTAGAGCTACAAGAAGCGAAGCAAGGACAGAAAATATATAAGCTAATCCAAGCGGAGAAAAAAGTTTTCCTGCAACGCCGGATAATGTTAATATGGGAATGAAGACTAGTACTACCGCAAAGGTAGCATAGATAACAGCAGTACGTACTTCAAGAGAAGCTTCAAGCGTTACACGAAAGATAGATTTGTGATTTCCTTGAGCACGGTTTTCCTTCAATCTTCTTAAAATATTTTCAACATCAATTACCGCGTCATCAACAACCTCTCCGATTGCAATTGCCAGGCCGCCGAGTGTCATTGTGTTTAGTGTTATTCCTAAAGACTGTAATACCACAATTCCCGCTAGCAGTGAAAGTGGGATTGCGGTACATGATATTGCCGCTGTTCTAAAATTGAAAAGGAATAGCAGTAATACCAGAATTACCAACACAGCGCCTAAGATTAATGAGCCTTCAATATTGCTGAGGGCTGTATGGATAAAATCTGCAGGACGAAATAGTTTTATTAAATTAATATTCTCGGACTTTAACGCCGGCTGCATATTACTTAATGCTGCTTCAACATTTTTAGTAACCTCAAGAGTGTTAGTCCCATACTGCCCGTATATCATCATCATTACGCCGGGTTTGCCCTCAATAGTTGCGCCGCCTATAGGAGGTTCGGGTGCTATCAGAACATTCGCTACATCGGCAAGTGTAATGTTCTGATTACTTCCGTGAAGTATGACAGTCTTCCCTAAGTCTGCTGCTGTTAAAGATTGCCCTTCTGTTTGAAGTACAATCCGCTGATTATTATTTTCAATGAAGCCTGAGCCTTCAACAGCAGTAGCGCGTTTGGCTGCAGACAGGACTTCTTCAATTGATAGGTTATATTTAATTAATCTATCAGGATGAACTTGAATTTGGAATTGTTTTACATCGCCGCCGAACACAGTAACGTTTGCAACTCCGGATACAGAAAGCAGTCTTCGCCTTAAAACCCAATCTGAAAAGGTTCTAAGCTGCATCGGAGTTTTGCTGTTAGAAGTTAATCCGATAACAAGAGTAAGTCCAGTTGAAGGAACGAGAGGAGTCATCTCCGGCTGCTTAACTCCAACAGGCAATTGACCTGCTAAGGTTGAGAGACGTTCGGTTACAAACTGACGATCAATATATATATTGCTTCCTTCCTTAAAAGTAGCGGTAACAACAGAAATACCTTGAATTGACTTTGACCGAAGAGAAGAGATACCGACAATACCGTTAACAGCATTTTCAATTGGCTGCGTAACAAGAACTTCAACTTGTTCAGGCGAGAGTCCGGGGGCTTCTGTTTGAATGACTGCTTGAGGCGGCGCAAATTCCGGGAATACTCCGAACTTCGCTTGAGTTAGTGTATAAATTCCATAGCCTGCAAACAAAAGGCTTATTGCAATTATGATTCCCCGAAAACGAAGCGAGAATCGGACGATAGAGTATAATAAACCGCGTTCCTCAATCATCGTCGCCCGCACTGCTTTGCTTGCTACCGGCTGGAGTTAATTCTTCGGACAGCAAAAGCTGCGCGCCATTTATTACAACAGTTACTCCCGGATTTATTACACCATTATTTCCGGGAATAAAGAATCCATCGTTAACGGCATTATCGGTATCAATTTCAATTCGGACAAATTTATTAGGAAACTGCTCAATGTATACCCATGCTTTACCTTTATACCAAATAATTGATGAAGCCGGAACTATTACTCCTGTTAAATTGTTTCCAATAGGCAGAAATGCCTTTACATTCATACCGCCGCTTAAAGAAGCGTCCGAGGTAATATAATATAAAGTTTTTGTTTGGAACTGTGCATTAGCAAGGTGACCGGCTGAAATAAATCTGCAAGAAATTCTATTACCGGTACCGGAAGGAGATTGAATAAAAACACGAGCCGGAGTTTTAATATTCATTTCATAAGGCGGCAAAGATATTTGTATAAGTATGTCCTTAAGCTCCAGCAGGCGCTTTAAAGAAGAAGAACCGCTGAATATCCAATTGGAAAGATTATTACCCCATTGTTCAAGTATTAAACTTTTTTGACTGCTTAAATTTGACAACGCGGAATTGATATCGGCTTTATCGGATAAAAGGGCAGACTGCGAAGCCTGGAATTCCTGTTCGCTGGCAAGGTTCTTTTCATATAGGCTTTTTGCTCGATCATAATTTTCCTGAGAAATTAAAAGACTTTCTTTTGACTTCGCTAATTGAGCTTTGTAAGCCTCATAGTTTTGAACGTCCTTTGATAGATCCTGGATAGAGACTACGGAGCCGTAGGCATCCAATTGAGCTTGATGTAATGTTTGTATTAATTTTGTCGTTGTTATCCCCGAGTTAGCCTGTTCGGAAGGGCTTAGATTTATAGTTGTAATTCCATTTTCAACTTGAACGCGTGAAGAAACGCTGAGAGAATCCTTTTCACCGGCTTTTTCCGGTTTAGTATTTTGACTTTGAAATAAATACCAGGCAGCAGAAGACAATAAGATTAATGTAGCAATTGAAGAGACAGCTATTTTTAATTTTTTAATATTTAACATCTGAAAATTCTTTTCGTTGAAATTATTTAATAAAAACAGTTAGCAAATACCGTATATCAAACCGGGCTGGTTATTTTTTAGTATTTTGAACAAAGCGGGAAAGGTAATTTTCAAATGCGGAGTACGGAGATATCTATATATATTTTTTTGCGAAAGAATTGCGGTAAAAATTTTAGGTGGTAAGTATATAACGAATCAAAACAGATATTCCAATAATTGTTAGGAGTTAATAGAAATAGATCTGGCAAGAAATTTTTGTTATAATTATTCTCCTGCTTATCGATTAAGGTTTTTATATAAGCATTAGAAGTCTCAACAAAAGAATGATTTTCTGTGTTATAATTTTGCTCAGATTCTTTTGCATCCAATTCATTTGTAGAAGCAAAAAAGAGAGCTATGAGAACAATTATTAAATATTTAGTTTTGTTAGATTTCATACACAGGTAAATATAGGGAATTCTATAAAATAGTGCTGTTATGTTTATCAACTATCATCCCGGATGCTCGGTTTATCTGAGAAATAAACCTGCTGCAATTTAATTTTCATTCCGGTAGTCTCTTATGAAGATTATAATTAAGTTGGTTAAATTGCGGCAGACAGTTTGAGTATGTCTCTTAATTCATCTATATCGACAAAATCTTCTGAATCATTATCAATAACTAGTATGTCCGGATGAAAGGATTTTAGTTTTACAATAAAATCTGATTTCTTGTTTATCTCTCCTATTACTGAAATGTATTCAATTTCCTTTATAATAGACTTGAAACCTTCCCATTGCAAATAAGACGGTGAAGCTAATACAATTTTTATCATTATTGCTTCTAATATCTTCTATTATTATTAAGATTGAATATACATAAGGAATATATCATCAACAAGTTATCTGCAAACCAAAACGGTAATTAGCGGGCTCTCGTCGTATAATATGGTAAATCATTTCCCAAGTTTTCTTTGGCTAACTTATTTATACGCAATGCGTGTACGTGTTGGGTCATAATAAAAGGTAACCGAAAGATTATAAAAAAATATGTTAATAAACAGGTTCATAATAAGGTAAAATTATAAAAATAATTTAATAATAATCGTTTCTTTCTTTTTTTGTTACTTTTTTTCTTTCTTTGTTGATAAGTGGATAACTCAAAAATCTAATACAACTTTAAGATGTGATTGATTTTATTTTTCACTGTTTTCTCAAGGACAAACGGATCAAGAGACATAAAGATTTTTGTGAGTTCTTTTTTCTTTGTAGATTTGATCTGATCAGAAGCCAGAAGTCTCTGATAAGGAGTCATAGGAGAAGAGAATTTTTTTATGATCTTAGAGCCGTCTCTTTTCTTTTCAATCAGCTTGAATGCAGGAAGGAAGAAGTTCAGATAAAATCTCCATTGACTCAGGTAAAGATCATTAAGCATGCTTACAGTTTCAATATTAT
>JAJYDC010000068.1 GCA_021777835.1 Bacteroidota bacterium
TCCTGAACGAATAGGCGCCGAGTAAAAGAGTCGCCAGTGCAGATCGACCGAGAACTTTAATATTATTTCTCGGTAGTGGTTGCGAATAACCTTCGGCAGCAATAGCCAACGCTGCTTGTTTAGCATCATAAATAAGTTTATTTGGATTCACAGTTATTAGATCGCGCCCTTTCTTAAATATATCCATATCGAATGCTTCATAGGCTGATGTAGAGACTTTTGCCATAGCAATATTTAGAAAGCGCTGCTGAAGTTCTTGAAGTTCTATATTACCCTCGGCAAAATTATCTGATGCGCGCAAAGCCATTTCCTTTGAACCTCCGCCTGCAGGAATAATTCCAACTCCAACTTCAACTAAACCGATATAAGTTTCCGCAGAGGCTTGAACTTTATCTGCATGAAGACATACTTCGCAGCCACCGCCAAGCGCAAGTGCATGAGGTGCAGCTACAATGGGAATGCTTGAATATCGAATCCGCATAGTAGCATTTTGAAAAGTCCTAACGGCAAGGTCAACCTCATCATACTCCTGTTCCGCAGCGAGCATGAACATCATTGCTAGATTAGCTCCGGCAGAAAAATTCTGTCCGTCATTGCCGATAACCAATCCGGCATAATCCTTCTCTGCAATTTCAATCGATTTGTTTATCGCTTCAAGAATTTCTGTGCCGATAGAATTCATCTTAGTTTGAAATTCGAGATTAACGATTCCGTCGCCAATATCGTGCAAAGTAGCGCCTGAATTTTGCCAAACTGGTTTATTCGAGCGGTAATTTTCCATAACAATAAAATTACCTCTGCCGGGAATTTCTTTGTACGAAAATGACTTCTGATCAAAGAATTTCCTTTTACCGTTTTCTACATGATAAAAAGATTTAAATCCTTTAGCAATCATTTCCTTTACCCAAGGTGCAGGAGGAAGATTTGCTTCTTCCATGAGCTTAACCATTTTTTCTACGTTAAGAACATCCCATGTTTCAAACGGGCCAAGCTCCCATCCGAAACCAGCTCGCATTGCATCATCAATCTTATAAAGCTCATCTGTTATCTCCGGAATTCTATTTGATGAATACTGAAAAATGTTGAAAGAAAGCATTCTAATAAAATCAGCGGCTTTATCTTTTGAGGCATGAAGGGCTTTAATTCTGTCGCGTAAATTTTCTATTGGTTTTGCAGCAGCAACGGAAGCAAATTTTGGCTTTTCACTTTGTTTGTACTCAAAAGTGTTTAAGTCCAGTTCAAGAATTTCCTTTTCACCTCCGGTACCTTTGACTTTTTTGTAGAAGCCTTGATTTGTTTTATCACCGAACCAGTTTTTTTCTACCATCTTATTGACATAATCAGGAATTGTAAATAATTCCCGAGCCTCATCAGTTGGACAATCTTTGTAAACGTTGTTAGCAACTTTTACTAAAGTATCGATACCTACAACATCGCTAGTTCGGAAAGTTGCTGATTTTGGTTTACCTGTTAATGGTCCTGTCAAAGTATCGACTTCTTTAATCGTTAAGTTCATTTCCTTCATAAGCTTAAACACAGCCATAATGCTGAAGACCCCAATTCTATTGGCAATAAACGCCGGCGTGTCTTTGCAAAGCACTGTGGTTTTTCCCAAGTAAAGACTACCGTAGTGCATCAAGAAATCGACAACTTCTTGACTTGTCTGCGGAGTTGGAATAATTTCAAGAAGTTGTAAATATCTCGGCGGATTAAAGAAATGAGCACCGCAGAAATGTTTCTGAAAATCTTCGCTTCTTCCTTCGAGCATTGAATGAACAGGAATTCCAGAAGTGTTTGTAGTTATCAATGTGCCAGGTTTTCTATACTTTTCAACTTTGTCCAAAGTAGATTTTTTAATTTCAAGATTCTCAACAACGGCTTCGATAATCCAATCTACATTTTGAAGAACTTTCATATCGTCTTCAAAATTGCCGGTAGTAATTCTTGAAGAAAAAGATTGATGATAAATTGGAGAAGGTTTTGCGGCAAGAACATTTTTCAGATTGTCATTTACAATTCTATTTCTTACTTTTTTATCTTGAAGTGACAGTCCTTCCTTTTTTTCAGCCTCGGATAATTCTTTAGGAATTATATCCAATAGGAAAACATTACAGCCAATGTTGGCGAAATGAGCTGCGATGCGGGAGCCCATAACCCCCGATCCCAAAACTGCGATTTGTTTGATGATTCTTTTCATAATTTATTCCTTATTGTGTTTTAATACTATTTGAGTAAAATCATCTTCTTGATCGAGGCATAATTCCCGGATTTTAATTGATAGAAATATACTCCGCTTGCAAGATTAGATGCATCAAATGAGACAGTGTATTTGCCATGTAACTTAAATTCATTTACAAGCGTTTTTACTTCTCTGCCGAGAGCATCGAATATTTTTATTGTTACCATTCCTTCCTTTGGAAGTTGGTAACTAATTATTGTTGTAGGGTTAAATGGATTGGGATAATTCCCAAGCTCAAATTTCAGCGTCGTATCTTTGTTATTTGTTTTAGTGGTTTGTTCAGCTAACTGATTGGAAGCCTTAGGAAGATTGCCGTTAACCGACCCACCCAAAGATGTTATTATACCTGCATCAATCGATGCACCGTACTTTTGAACCAACTCATTTAATGCTCCTGAAGATGTAGCATTGTAAGCGGTGTCATAAGCGCTTAATGAAGTTAAAATAAATAGTGCCTGCTTTTCTGCCTCTGAGTTTGGATGTGATTCTTTAAGATTCTCTGCCGTCTTCTTTGCATCTGCTATTTTCCCTACGCCTTCGTAAGCCGATGCAAGCAATTCTTTTGCTGTTATTCCCAAATCATCATCCAATGATGCATACCTGCTTAAGTCACTTACAACTGTTGAATCCTTTGACTCCTGGAAAATATTGAACAGCGTTACTAATGCTTGCTTATGATAATTTGTCGCCTTATCATCCTTCAATAAATTACGGCATAAAAGAGAAGCGCCTTTATAGTTGCCGTTGAATTTATCATCTATCGCTTGCCGGATCAAAGAAGAAGCGCTGTCAAGTGAATTTCCGGTGTTAGTAACCGTACTTATATTGCTTGCAATTACATTTGTCTTTTGGGCTTGATTAGCCGGAGCTAAAGACCCGTTAAGCGGGCAATCTCCGGGGAATGTTTCCTGGTAATTATTTACAATATAAGAGGTCCCATCAACGTAAAACTTAGAAGGATTAGCAGGATATTGACCCCACCAAGTAAATTGGGCACTTAGATAGCTTCCTGTTTCAGAGACCCCATCGTAGGTATTATTACCATAAAATTGATTACAAACTCCATAATAATACCTTCCCGAGAAACTCCCGAAATTCGGATTGCTGTTATCTGTTGCTGCAATACCATAAGCGTTGTTTGTTATTATATTCCCACCTTCTTGCCCCACACCACCTGAATTTGGTGAAGAAGCATACCGGCACCAAATTCCATTAGAGAAGCCGCTTACATAATTAGAAGTTACTACGCCTATTGAGTTTTGGAAATATATTCCTACATAATTACTTCTCGAATTGTTAGTTACTATATTGGAGTTAATTGCAGGACTACTTGTTCCGTTATAGTATATTGTAATGCCGTGATAGTAATTATTCTGTATTGTGTTATCAAAAATTGTAGGGCTTGAACCACCTTGAATTATTACGCCGTTCCCAAATCCAAGATTCTCTATCGTGCAACCTGCTAAGCTGCCGTTGCCGTTTCTTGCAAATCTTACCCCGTTCCATGAATTGCTTTGTCCTTCTATTGTTGTATTGTTTATAGCAGGGGAAGAATCCCATACCTGTATCGCTGCTGCTGCATCAGAATTATTATCATAAAAACTTGAGTGGTTTATTGTACAACCCAAAATTGTAATACTGCTTGTTGAATTTATGATAATTGGGGAAAGAGCATACGATATTGTTGTATTAGATATGGACGAGCCATTGGCGCCGGTTAATGTAATGCCCTTCCAGCTACTTCCGTTTGGAGATGTAAGCGTAGCACCGTTAGTTACTAACGCGCCATTAACCACAAGCCCTGCGCCAGATGGGAAGTTAAGAATTGCACCCTGATTTAAAGTTAATGTTGCTCCGGGCTGCACAGTTAATGTGCCCATAAAATTATATGTACCGGCAGGCAGAGTTACATTTGTTGAAACAGTTGTAGTGCTATAGTTTGCAGTAATTGTTGCTCCCGCTTGTTTAAACACGACTGCTTTTTGGTCATAGCCTGAAGGGCTTGTACCAATTTGCTGAAGCGTTGTGTTGTTAGGGTCATAACTCCAGCCTGCAAAGACTGCAGTATAACCGCCGACTGTTTTTGTGACAGGAGCTTGGATGGAGTAATACGGAGGGACCCATTGTCCTTGAATCAATCCTTGATTCAAGAACACGCCACCATTGCTTTGGTTGTAAGCACCGGAAGGGTTATATGGGGATGTAAATGTGTCAAACTGATTTAGCTGCGCACCGTTTGATTCAAGATACCATGGATCGCGAAACTGAATGTTGTCAAGATTGCTCCCGTTGTCGAGGAGTTTAGCTGATATTGTCGCAGGCTGCAGCTCATCAAATATTGCGATTTGTTGAAATGGGCTTAAAGGCACATTTACATCACGGCTAAGCAGGTAATCTGCGCTGCCATTGTTCCAATTTAAATGTTTCCTATATTCATACAACCCTCCCACAGGTACCACGAACCGCTCATTATTCGTAGCTATAATACACGTAGACCGATTTGGGGTAATAGCCCATTTCCCTGAAGGTATAGACTGCGATGCAACATTAAGCGAGCCTCCCGCCTCCAAACTATTATATTGGTTTTGAACAAAAACCGGGGTTCCTAAATCAATAGTGTAACTACTAAATCCCCAAATATTCCATATCTGATAAGTTTGGCCTGATGATAATGTAGTAGTTTGATTATTACCTCCGTATGTCAATGTGAAAATATAATTAACTGGGTCTACATTAAGATAAGTATCATGGCTTGGATAGTATTCTGTTGCCCAATTTTCATCTCTAAAGTCCAAATAGAATTGGAAAATTTGGCTGCCGTTATTTTGAACTGTAATGTTCATTAGTCCCCAAGGCATATATGGAAACCATTTTTCTGACTTTTGGGGCAGTCCCATTTATTTTGTGTCCTTGAATATGAGTCAATGTATGTTACCTTGCTTCCATCCCATCCGTACCCCACACCAACAAGAGTTGCAGTAACCGTTATACTGCTTACGGCATTTATTAGAAATTCACCGCCGGAAGCTGCAGGTATATTTTGAGCAAGTATATTCTGAAAAAGCAACAATAAGGATACAACAAAATAGTAAAATATTTGTTTCATAACTTTTCTCCTTGTATAAATTAAAGTTTACGTTAGTTTCTCCTTCCTACTAAAATTATTCCTTGTGTATTTATAGTTGTAGCATCAAAACCAACTGCTACTATTGTATTAGTAGATACCGCTATTGAATACAGCGGCTTTAGAAGCGTACTTTGTGTCTCCTTGAACCATGAGGCGCCATTAAAATACCAAATCGATTCATCGTCGCAAGCAACTACGATATTGTTCTCAGCGATACCGCGTATGCGATGGGGACCGGAAGGCAGCGAAAGAACTTTATGTGTGGAACCATTTCCAATAAGCGCATTGCGATAAATACCGTCAGCTGCTCCAACATAAAGATACTTACTACCTGCCCATAGTGTTGATACAAGGAATCCGTATGGCGGTGTTTGATTAGATTGTTTTTCCCAAAGTGTTGACCATATATTTCCATCATATTTTAGAATACAGCTTTGTGAATAGTTATTTGAATAGCCGCAAGCCCAGACTGTTTTTCCATTAGTGCTTCCCCATATATCTCTTAAGTCTGTTGTTGTACCGCTATATAGCTTTTGCCAGTTGCCGTCTGTGCCTCTATGTGCAATAAGCCCATTGTTTCCGACGATGTACAGATCATTGTCGGAATTACCCCACAATTTGATTACATGGGAAGGAAAATCTATATTTACAGGAATTGTTTTAAACTGATGACCATCCCAATTTATTCCTGCCTCAAACCAAATATCGCTTTTGTTGAAAGCATTGATTGAGTATAAAGAACTATAGTATGCTTGACCTTGATGGTAATAGGGTATACTTTGAGAATTCCAGTTTTTTCCATCCCAATTGATAGCGTTATATATAGTGTCATTGATATTAATATATCCTACAACCCAGATATCAGTGTTATTTATAATAGCAGCATCATTTAAATTGCTTGACCCGGCTTGACTGCCAAATTCATACTCAGTCCATGTAAAATTGCTGCTTGTTGTATCCATAGTCTGGATAGTTAGCTTGTTGGTTGTTTGTTGTATGCTGCCTATTCCGTTTCCGGGGTTTGTTGTGTAGAACCCTTGCAGTGAATAGTTTTTATTTGGAAGAAGGGAATCTATATAAATAAGTGAATCGCTGCCGCTTAGGCTTGTTGTATATAAAACTTGACTGCCTGATTTTATTGTTAACATAACGGGGGAGCTTACGCTTTGCACTTCCACATTAAGCCATGCCTCTGTGCATGAGACATCATTTAAGCTAAGTGTTATATTGTCATTATTGTGCGACGCAGTTGGGCTTTTGCAGCTTTGCAAATTAATGAGCAATATAGTAACTATAATACATGTAAAAAGACTGAAGTTATTCATTATATTTTTGTTTCAATAGAAATTATTATACTTTAAGGTTAAATTTATTTATATCGATAAAGAATTTAGCATTATTTTATTTATTAAGCTCATTCGTTATAAATTTTCTCAATTACTTCTTTATATTTCTCTAAAATTATTTTCCTTTTCAATTTTAGGGTAGGAGTGAGTTCTCCGGTTTCAACTGTCCAATCCTCGGATGTTAATTCAAATTTTTTAATTTGTTCGATGTGAGAGAAACGCTTGTTGTATTTTTGAATGTCTTTCCAGATTCTCTCTTTAACTGTTTCACAGCTTTTAATTTCATCATAAGTTTTAACCTGCATTCCCTTCTTCCTGCACCAGTTGAAGACGAATGCGATGTCCGGCACAATTAAAGCAGCAGTAAACTTTCTGTTATCGCCGATTACTATTATGTTTTTAATAAACCATGATTCTTTCATTTTATTCTCAATTGGCAGAGGCGCAACAAATTTTCCACCGGAGGTTTTGAATATTTCCTTTGCACGGTCTGTAATTTTTAAAAATCTTCCTTCTACCATCTCTCCTATGTCGCCTGTGTGGAACCAGCCATCTTCATCAAATGCTTGACGTGTTAAATCAGGTTTGTTGTAATAGCCTTTTGAAACATTACGACCCCTTGCAAAGATTTCTCCATCCTGGGCAATTTTTATTTCCACTCCCGGAATAGGGAGACCGACACTTCCGAGGTAATATTCTCCTTCCTCAAATCGATTGCAGGTAAGAACGGGGGAAGTCTCAGTAAGTCCATATCCTTCTCTTACGGGAATGCCTGCCGCGGTAAAAATTCTTGCTAGTCTTGGTTGAAGTGAGGCAGCGCCGCTAATTATACCTTTAACTTCTCCTCCGAGGGCTGCT
>JAJYDC010000027.1 GCA_021777835.1 Bacteroidota bacterium
CCGGTCAATAGATCAACTAAATATTTGGCGTTATAAAATACAGGAAGAGCAAGATTAATTTTTAGAGGATTAGTATCTTTATTTAAGACCACCAAAACTCTTTCATTCATATCAGATCTTGTATAAATGAAAACATTTGTGTCGGCTTGTAATGAGAAATAATCTCCGTAACGCAATGCAGGGTGCTGATCCCGCATATGAATCATTTTCCTAATATCAGCAAGGTCTTCTTTTTCATTTTGATCTAATTGATTTCCGAATCTCATCATACGTCTATTATCCGGATCTGCGGCACCGGTCATCCCTATTTCATCACCATAATAAATTGTGGGTACGCCCGGTATTGTTAATAAATATGCTAGATATAGTCTCTCTTTATTATAACTACTCTTATACGTCACTTCCGGGGGATTGTTCCATCCGATTTCAATTGTATTAGGATCATTAATCGTTAGGTCACTATCTGCATAAGCCATATAACGGTCTTTATCCTGACTGTCCATTATATTGCCCATCAAATTATTTTCACCAAAGATATAAAGCCCCTTTTTAATTTCTTTATCCAATTGTGAAAAAGAAGCACTTCTATTAATAAACGTAGGAACAGCTACATCATATAAATTGAAATTAAACTGTGCCGGTAATTGTCCGTTATTAACATAGGACTTAACAAGATCATAACTGCCAAACGTTTCGCCCATTTGAAATACTTTTTTATGCTCCGGAATCTCAACTTCCTTTTCCAGCTTCCTGTTTAATGTTCTCCAAAAAACATTTGGAATATGCTTTACTGCATCTTGTCTAAATCCGTCTGCACCAGTTTTCTTTAGCCACCATATTGCATCGTTGGTAACCTGATTTAAAGCTGCTTTTGAATGGATGAAGTCAAATGTCGGCATGAACGGTTCGAACCATGTAGTCAGCCTGTATTCATCCCACATCCTAATATTAAGTCTTCCGTCAGGAAGTCTAAGATGTCCGAACCAATTACGATGCTCTCTGAAATAAGGATGGCTCCATTCAACGTGATGGGCAACTATATCAAGCAGCACCTTAACATTATGCTTGTGTGCTGTCCTGACTAACTCCTGAAGCTTTGCCATTGTCCCGAATTCTGTTTCAACCGATCTCGGTTTAACCGGCCAATAACCATGATAACCCGAAAACCATCTATGCGGTGCGGGGTATTCTCTAAAGGCGCTATCTACATTTTCATAAACAGGTGAAAGCCATATTGTAGTAATACCAAGAGAATCAAAATATCCCTGGTTGAATTTATTTATAATTCCTTGAAAGTCGCCTCCCATATAATTAGCTTTTTCAAATAACGAATCATGTACTAAAGGCTTATTTAGAGATTTATCTCCATCGCTGAATCTGTCTATTAAAGTATTATAAATTATAGCGTCATGCCATGTAAAATGATTCTTATCGCTGCCGGCGGGCTTGCCGTCAAACAAAATAACGTATTGAATGTTTGTAGCTTGATCATTTTGTGAAACCGCAACGCGTAAAGTTTTTTCTCCTTTTAAATCAGATTTATTCAAGGAGATAGTGATTGTATCTGCATTGATACTAATATCTTTTTTATCGACTTTATTGTTATCTAAAAGAGCTATTAAATTATTATCCGATATCTGATCTTTAGTCTCTTCATTCTGGTAAATAAAAGAAAAATCCGATTGGTCACTAGTAATTCTATCACCTTTAATTTGAAGAAAAGGCTGAGTTTTATGCTTTGGCTCAACGTTTAAAACAGAGTTATAGCTTCCCATCCCATTCGGAATTTGATTAGGATTCTCTGGGTCCAATAACTCTTTACCGTCAGCAAAAAATTTATATTGATACCTTCCTGGCTCGAGAGAAATGGCTATTTTATATACGCCATTGTCCTTTTTCATCTCAAGACTGGTTCTATCCCAATTATTGAAGCTTCCGAAAAGAAATACTTTCGAATAATTTTTATCAGGTTTATAGGTAAAAGTTATTTCCTGTGCTTCGCTTACTCTTACCGGAATTTCATAAGTCTTTCCGGAAAAGCTAAAATCAACAAGCGTAATTCCCTGAAAATCCTTATCCGGAGTTAAAATGAGCCTTGTTTTATCATAATTAAATTTTACATCAATCTTGGCATTTTTAATAATATTAAAGCTCTTATAATTACTTGCATAAAATATATCAGAGATCATAACCGAATCAATCCTGCCGCTGCTTAGATTCAAAGGTTGAATTGTTTGGGATATTTGTTGCGCGTTTACGAATGTAAATGCTGAAAACATAAGCAGTAAAAGCATAGAATAAAAAAAGACTCTAAAATTGTATTTCGCTATCATGGTTGCTCCTCAAGAACAGAATTAGTTTGAAAAACTATTTATTCATTTAAAAAATTTATCATTCTTTTAGACAATATTTAGGTTAGCAAAATTCAACAATTATTCCGCTGCCTAATATTTTTATTACTTTAGGAATTACTAAGCATAATTATTCTTAAAATGCCTAGCGTAAGAAATTGAAATAGAGAATAATGCTGATTATGCAACAATACTGCTAATTCATTAAGAATGTGACAATAATCTATATATAAAATGGAAATTTGTCACCTATCTATATGAGGTGTTTTTAATAAATAAGCCTATATATTTTAATAATATAGAACTATTTTTCATTCCGCTGTTAGAGCATAAATTAATATGAAGACACATATTTGTTAAAACGTTATGTCTGAGTATTGACATTTGAAATAATGTTGCATATTATAAATCATATAAACCGAAAATTGTTTTGGAGTGGATATGTCTAAGGCTAGAATAAATAAGGCATTAAACGAAGAGGATAAGGTTATAAAAAAAATAAAAACGAAACTTGAACAAGATTTATTAAATAATATTATTGAATCAGTTCCCGATAGTATTTATTTCAAAGATCTAAATAGCAAATTTGTAAAAACAAATAGAGCTAATGCAATTAAATTGGGATTTAGTAACCCCGAAGATCTAATAGGTAAAACCGATTTTGATATTTTCGATAAAGAAAATGCCGCGGGTGCTTTCAAAGATGAGCAAGAGATAATTAGAACTGGTAAACCGTACATCAGTACAGAAAAAAAAGAGGTATGGAAAGACGGAAAAGTAACCTGGGCTATTTCTCATAAAATGCCCACTTATGATAGTGAAGGTAAAGTCATCGGCACTTTCGGATTTACTCGGGACATTACAGAAAAGAAAAAGGCTGAAATAGTTCGTGAGGCATTGCTCCGGATATCCGAAGCTGCTTATACTACCTCGGATATGAATACCCTTTACCAGAGAATTCATGAAGTTATTGTAACACTAATGCCGGCTAAGAATATTTATATTGCCATTTATGATGAAAAGGAAGGAGTAATTTCTTTTCCTTATTATGTTGATGAATTCGACCCATCTCCAGTGCAAAGAAAACCTTTAAAAGGAATGACCGAATATATTATGCATATTGATAAGGCTGTCTTGATTGATGAAAGGAAATTGGCTGAACTTAATTCAATCGGACAGATCGATGTAATTGGCACTAAACCTAAAATCTTTCTGGGCGCTCCTCTAAAAGTCGGCGGCAGGACTATTGGAGTAATTATTGTGCAGGATTATGAAAATGAAAGAGCTTATGGTGAGGACGAAAGGCAATTTTTAATATTTGTTACAGAGCAGATTGCTCAGGTGATAGAAAGAAAAATGAACTCAGAAGCGATAATGAAGTATGCTGAAGAGCTTAAACAACTAAACAATACAAAGGACAAATTCTTTTCAATCATCGCTCATGATTTAAGGGGTCCGTTCAATAGCTTACTCGGTCTAAGTGAATTTTTAGTTAGTCCTGATGAAGACCTTACTGAAAAGCAGAGGAATGTATTTATACAAGAAATTTATAATCTTCTGAAAAACGAATATGAGCTTTTACAGAATTTACTGCAGTGGGCTGCTATGCAGTTGGACAAAGTTGAATATAAGCAGACTAAAATTAACTTATTCGAATTGGTGTCTAAGAAAATGGATTTACTTTCTTTGCAGGCTAATAATAAAAACATCGCGATAGTTAATAATGTTAAAAAGGACTGCTTTGTATTGGCTGATAATAATATGCTTGGCTCAATTGTGCAGAATTTTATTACTAACGCAATAAAGTTCACAAATAAAAATGGAGCTATAAATATAACTTCAACTTATGAAAATGAATCGGTTATTGTTACCATTGAGGACAATGGTATTGGAATGACTAAAGAAAGAGTAGAGGAAATTTTCCGCTTAGATTCAACAAAATCTTCTACTGGTACAGAAGGAGAACGAGGTACCGGATTGGGAGTAATTCTTTGCAACGAAATGATAGAGAAGCAGGGAGGTAAGCTAACTATCTCGTCTGAACCTAATGTCGGAACAAAGGTTATATTCAGTATTCCAATTTCAACGAAGGAATTCTAATAAGAAATTATTCAAATAATTTCCGCTTATCCTCAGATCATGTCTCGATAAAAAATGATAGTATAGAACTAATATAATTTTATTTGCTGATTTAAGAAGAATATTCTTAAAAGCAGTTAATAAATGCTATCCTTCATGAATTTAAAATACTTACCACTTCATTATGAATGCTGCCGCCGGTAGCTATTATACTTGTTCCGGAAAGCGGATCACCGCCTTGGTAATCAGAAATTGTACCACCCGCACCTTTAATAATTGGTATCAAAGCCATCTTATCCCACAAATTCATTATAGGATCAACCATTATATCTGCAAACCCCGTAGCAACAAGGTAATAACCATAGCAGTCACCCCAATTTCTATAAAGCTTAACTTTCCCTGTGAGGTTATCAAACTTATTTATGTCCTGATACTGCTTAATATGAAGATGATCAGTTGTAAGAAGTACAGCATCTTTCAGCGAATCACAATTTCTTACATGAGTCGTTTGCCCATTTAGCTCGGATGAAAAATTATCACCGATTAAGAATTCATTAAGTATTGGCTGATTTATAACGCCTAGAATAGGTTTATCGTTTTTTACTAATGCTATCAACGTTCCGAAAGTAACTGCTCCACATATAAAACTTTTTGTACCATCAATAGGGTCTAATATCCATTTATATTCTGCCAAATCATTATAAGTGCCGAATTCTTCACCAATAATTCCATGATCCGGGAATTCAGTCATAATTTCATTACGCATTAATTCTTCAGCGCTTTTATCGGCTATAGTAACAGGCGAATTATCACTTTTTGAATCAATCTGGATATTACTTCTAAAATAACTTGCAATAACACTTCCGCTTACCTCAGCAAGATGTTTTGAAAATAATTTGAAATCGGAAAGTTCACTCATAAAATCCTCAATTTTAATACACTCTATAAAATAACAAATATTTTATGAGAAAATATAGTTTTTATCTGAAAGAGAAGTTTTTTTCTTTGTCATAAAAAAAAGTATTCTTATATTTGCCTTTGGAAAACTTCAATGTCAATCATTTCATAATTCATAATACAGAGAGATGGCAGAATGATTGTCATTGCTAAGCGAGGTCCCGGTATGCGGGAAATGCGGCGTTCTTGAATGATTAGAGTTCATAATTTAATGTAATATAACAATCGGAGAGATGGCAGAGTGGTTGAATGCGGCGGTCTTGAAAACCGTTAAGGATGTAAGTCCTTCCGGGGTTCGAATCCCTGTCTCTCCGCTAGTTCAAAATAAGCCTTAAATGCAGTTCATTTTAACTGCTTTAAGGCTTTTTTGTTGAATTTTAACACAGTAGATACAATAAAAGCAAAAGAAAAAATAGTTTCTAGTATCATTTTAGTATCATTTGCATAACTAAAACTTACAATATTTTTTCTGACTTCTATTTTATTTTACTTAGCTTTTGGACATGCCCTTAATTTATCCGTATTTATTTTAAATAATTTGTATTTCTAATGAATATGTTTATTTTGTTAGTTAATTGATACAAATTTTTAGTGTCATAAATATAATCGGGAAGGGGAGTGGGTCATTTAAATCATCAGTAATCAATTATAATTATTTAATGATATGAAAGTACTTAAAATTGTATCTGTAACTCTTTTATTTATAGCTTCTATATTACCTCAAAATAAAGGCATAATAGGCGGAAAGGTTATTGATAAATCGACGCTAAAGCCTATTCCTGGTGTCAATATTACTATCATCGGTAAGCCTTTCGGTGCAGCAACTGATACAAACGGAGTCTTTGAAATAAATGGCCTTGAAATTGGTTCTTATCAAGTACGCGCATCTGCTGTGGGTTATAAAAGCGAAACAAAGACTGACGTTGAAGTAAATTATGTAAAAGCTTCTAATTTATTATTCCAAATTTCCGAGCAGCCTATTTCTTTGCAGGGCGTAACTGTAAGATCAGATTATTTTCAAAAAAGCCTTGATGAATTTAATAGTCTAACTAATCTTAATTATGAGGAAATTAGAAGATCACCCGGCGGATTTGAAGATGTTGTTAGAGCTTTGTCAATTTTACCCGGAGTTGCTCAGGCCAGCGCCGGTAGAAATGATTTGGTTGTTCGCGGCGGCGCTCCTTCTGAAAACTTGTATCTCGTTGACGGCTTTGTTATCCCCAATATAAATCATTTCGGGACTCAAGGCGCGACTGGCGGACCAATTAGTTATATCAATCTGGATTTTGTGCGCGAAACCAGTTTTTCCTCAGGCGGCTTTCCGGTTAATTATGGCAATAAGCTTTCTTCCGTTCTTTCAATTGATTTGCGAAATGGCAGATCTGATAGAATAGGCGGTAAAGCTACTATTTCAGCTTCCGAATTCGGACTCGACCTCGAAGGCCCCATTTCAGACAAAAGCAGTTTCATCTTCTCTTTACGCAGAAGCTATTTAGATTTTATCTTTAATGCTGCCGGATTTAATTTCGTGCCCGAATACTATGATGCACTTTCTAAAGCAACTTTTAATGTTGATTCTAAAAATCAATTATCTGTTATTTTTCTTGGCACATTGGATTACGTAAATTTTAATAACTCTACTTCCGATAATCTTTATCAAAATTCTAAAATATTAGGCAGCAATCAGAATAATTATTTTGTCGGCGTTTCATTTCAGCACCTTTTCGATAATGGATTTTATAATTTAAGATTAAGCAGAAATTATTCTTACTACGATTCTTATCAGAACGATACTCTGCTCAATCCTATTTTTAGTGATAAATCCGGTGAGGGATACAATGAATTAAAAGTTGATGCCGTTATTAAGATTTCAAAATCATCAGAAATTGATTTCGGCGGTACTGCAGACTTAAATGATTTTTCTGCGAATATTAAATTACCTTATTTCATATCTTCTTTTGGAGATACTTTATTGCCGGCTTCAATAAATACAATTAAGACATATTCTTCATTCGGATTGTATACTGAGTTTTCTTCAATATCATTGGATAGGTTTAATTTTAGCTTTGGCATAAGGGGCGATTATTACGGCGAAATAAATGATAAGTTTTATATTAGCCCTCGTCTTTCTGCAAAGTATAATCTTAATGATATTTCAAATATAAATTTCAGCATAGGAATGTATAGGCAAAGCCCTTCATACATTTGGCTTGTCGCTAATCCAATAAATAAAAATCTTAAGGCAATTCTTGTAGATCAGTATATCCTCGGCTACCAGCATGTTCTCCGCGAGGATACCCGTCTAAAAATTGAAGCCTTTTATAAAAATTATAAAGATTATCCCGCAAGTATAACCAGGCCGTATTTAGTGCTGGCTAATACCGGTGCGGGTTTCGGAGGCAGCCAGGATAATTTTGCTTCTTTTGGATTAGACCCTCTAATAAGCAATGGCTTTGGAAATGCAAGAGGCCTAGAGCTTTCCGTGCAAAAGAAAGATTCAAAGATTCCTTATTATGGAATTTTTAGTTTAACATATAGTAAAACCGTTTTTACTCCTTTAAATGGAGTCCAAAGTTTAGGCAGCTATGACCAGACATGGATACTCAATTTAACCGGCGGTTATATTTTTAATAATGAATGGGAAGCTTCTTTTAAGTTTAGATACGCTACTGGCAATCCTTATACGACTTATAATAGCAGCGGCTTGCAGAGTGTTGTTAATTATAATATTGAAAGATTCCCCGCTCTTCATTCTTTGGATATAAGAGTTGACAAACGCTGGAATCTTAATAAATGGGCGTTAATAACTTATTTGGATATTCAAAATATTTATAACCATAGAAATATGGCTAGTATTAGCTGGGATTATAGAACCAACTCTCTTGATAAATCAAAAGCTATCGGTATTTTACCTTCTATAGGCATAAGCGCAGAATTCTAATTAACATATAATTACTAGTAGTGTAAATAATAATTATCTTAATGTATAAATTTTTATATAACAATAGGTGAAATAGAATAATTCACTTATGTACTTTATCCTATATTTATAGGAACATTTTAGTATTACTGCTAAAAAATTCCACGAAATCATGATAGTCTTTCCTTTGCAAATCGCGATAACCTGTCATTTTCATTTCATATATCATTCTGCTATTTGATAGAAAAATTCTTTTAAAATTTTAATGTATATGAAGCACACTATTTTATCCTTTAAGGGAAACAATATTTCTAAAGATTAAATTTTAATACTCTTTCATATTTGATATATGTTCGAAATAAATCAGAAGAAAATGCTGGCTTTTGACTTAAGTCAATTTTTCTTGGCTTAGCATAAAATAATTTTATTCCCAGCATAAATTATTTCTTAATTGATTCTCGTTCTAAAATGCTTTTCTATCTCTGTTCTATTTTATGTTTAAGAAATAATTCTAGTATAATTAAATATCAAAAGAGGAATAAATAATGAAGAAATACTGGATATCTTTTTCGGCTGTGTTAGTGATTTCATTTACTATCCTGGGTTGGATAGGCAGCAAGATATATAATATGGCACCCCCTATACCAAAAGAAGTTGTGACTTCAAATGGTAAAATAATTTTTACAAAAGCAGATATACAGGATGGTCAAAACATTTGGCAAGAGATGGGAGGGATGGAGACCGGGTCAATATGGGGGCACGGCAGTTACGTTGCTCCGGACTGGTCAGCAGATTGGCTTCATAGAGAAGCAATGTTTGTGTTGAATTTCTGGGCATTGGATAAATTCAAGCTCAAATACGATCAGCTTTCAGATGAAAATAAAGCGATGCTTAAGGCGCGTCTTAAAGATATGTACCGCCAAAATACTTTTAGCAAGACTGACGATTTAATTACAATTGATTCAGTCCGTGCATTGGCTATTAACGCCAATATAATTCATTATGAAGACGTTTTTATTAATGGACGAAATGCATATGCAATTAGACCAAATACAATTTCAAGTTTAGACAGAGTCAAAAAAATGTGCGCTTTCTTTTTCTGGACATCTTGGGCTGCGTCCACTAATAGACCAAATGACAATATTACTTACACAAGCAATTGGCCTCACGAAGAACTAGTTGGGAACGAGCCAACTGGAGACACAATTGTATGGACGGGCGTTAGTATAATTGTTTTACTTGCCGGTATTGGAGGGATGGTATGGTATTATGCGTCTCAAGAAAGAATTATTCCTTCCGGCGAAGTGCAAAAAGATGACCCTCTCTTAGGTTCTCAATTGACACCGTCGCAAAGATCTGTTATCAAATATTTCTGGGTTGTAGCAGGTCTATTTGTTATTCAAATATTGATGGGTATTATAACAGCACATTATGGAGTCGAAGGAAATGGATTCTACGGAATTCCTCTTTCAAAGGTTCTCCCTTATAGTGTAACAAGGACATGGCATCTACAATTAGGCATTTTTTGGATAGCAACCGCTTGGCTTGCTGCAGGGCTTTATATAGGGCCGGCCGTTAGCGGTGTAGAGCCTAGGGGACAAAGACTCGGGGTTAATGTTTTATTTGGCGCATTATTGGTCGTTGTGCTTGGTTCAATGGCCGGTGAGTGGTTTAGCATTCTTAATAAATTACCTAATCAGTATTGGTTTCTATTTGGCCACAGTGGCTATGAGTACATTGATTTAGGAAGATTTTTTCAAGTAGCATTATTTATTGGGTTACTATTATGGCTTTTCTTGATGTTTAGGTCAATAATACCTGCGTTAAAAAAGAATGAAGATCAAAAACAGATACTTATAATCTTTTTAATATCCATTATTGCTATTGCGTTATTTTATGCTTCAGCATTGGTATACGGGAAACATACTAACTTATCGATAGCAGAATATTGGAGATGGTGGGTGGTTCATCTTTGGGTTGAAGGATTCTTTGAAATATTTGCTACCGTAGTTATTGCATTTCTATTTGCAAGGTTAAAGCTATTAAGTCTTAAGACTGCAGGGCAGGCTACTATTTTCTCGTCTACAATTTTCTTAGCCGGAGGAATTATCGGTACTCTTCATCATTTATATTTTTCTGGCACTCCTACAATAGTATTAGCGCTAGGTTCTGTGTTTAGCGCACTTGAGGTAGTCCCTTTGCTATTTGTAGGCTATGAAGCATGGGAAAATATAAAAAGGCTTCGATCTACTGAATGGGTACAAAAATATAAGTGGCCTATTTATTATTTTGTCAGCGTAGCTTTTTGGAATATGATTGGTGCCGGATTATTTGGTTTTATGATTAATCCGCCAATAGCATTGTATTATATGCAGGGGTTAAATACAACACCTGTACACGCACATGCTGCTCTATTCGGTGTTTATGGAATGCTTGGAATTGGGCTGATGTTATTTACCCTGAGGTCTATTAAACCTGATATTACCTGGAATGAGGGTTCACTGAAATTTTCTTTTTGGGCAATAAACATTGGGCTCTTTTCAATGGTTACCTTTAGCTTGCTGCCGGTTGGGTTAATGCAAACTTGGGCTTCAGTTGAATATGGCTATTGGTATGCAAGAAGTTCTGAGTTCTTGCAGTCACCGCTGATGAATAATCTGAGATGGACAAGGGCTTTTGGCGACACAATTTTTGCGATAGGAGCGATAGTGCTTGTTGCTTTTATATTTGTACAGTCAATTAAAATTTATACTAAGAAATAACATTGGAATATAAATAGCAATGTCCATCAGGATGTAATATGTACCGCTTTAATAAGCTACTTAATTTTTAGTTAAGAAATTAATCAGAACATGATTATGATAAATTAAAGGACAGGTTTTAATTTAAGGAATATGATTTAAGGAAAAGAACAGAAGAGATAATAAAAATAACTAACTATATCCTTTGAGATAAATTAAGGGAATTGTTTTCATCTAAGTATAACTTATTGACCCTTATTCCGTCCCTAACCGAGTTAGTTTGCATTATCTCTTCTGCTTAGATATAGTCAGTTCAACTTATTATTTTTTCAGTAACATTTTTGTTTTGTGAGATGAATTGTAGTGTTTTTATTTCCATAATCTCTCTTCTTCTGCGGATCCATTTTCAAGGTTTGAGATTCATCAAAGTTTTTCGTTATCCTGTAATAATCATACACAATACTCGAATTTGTAATCCATGTGTTCATGCCGCTTATACGTGCAAGGTACTTTAGTTCCAGACTCGGCTGACTTTGATTAGGAATAAAATAAGTTTGACTTACTTTATTGAAGGCTTGTTGGGGATTGGCTGCTTGCTAAGTTATTGCTATAGCGCAAATAAATTGCCATAAATGACCCTAGGTGAAATCCTAAACTTGAACTAAAGCTTTCTTCAGTACTTAGCCAACAGAAAAACTAACACAGTAATAATAGCCCCTGCCGAAGCCCAAAATTTTTGCCTTTTAGTATTAAAGATTAACAGCATTGTTATTATAGATACAGCAAATAATAAAACGGAGCGCATGTCAAAAATGTCCGAAAGCGGCACGCCTCCTTTTCCTATTGCTCCAATCTCAACGGCTTTCTTAACTGTGTTAAAAACTAAAGTATATGAGAAGAATGAAATAGTCGTGAATACTGCAAGTCTTTTTATCTTCGGCTTATCACTAAATGATTCGAGTGCAGCCCTGATGCTTAAGAATAGACCGGCAAAGAGAGTAATAAAATAAAATTGATTTATCTCATCAGGCACCGGGTTTAAGAATGTTAATGGGACGTTTGATTCTACCGGAACAAGGTATGTTTTATTCTGATCAAATATTTTTGCTCTGTATTCAATTTGGCTCAGCGGCACTTGCTGTGGGATAATAGCATAAAGAGCTTTACCTGTATCTGTCATTGCAATTGTTTGCCAGTCTGAGTCTCCTTTATGACGCCAAAGGAGATTTCCTTTTAATCCGGCAAAGTCACTGACTATCCACACTTTGTAGCCGCTTTTAGTCCTTGCCATTTTATCAAAGCTAAAAGAAAAACTACCCTCTTTTAAATCAATTGTCCCGCTTACAGGGTAATCTATTGAAGAAATACGTTGTGCGTACCCGACTAAAAAAGTTATTATTACCGCTGATAGCCATAATATAAATGATTGTTTCATTAATAAGAATCTTGTTGTTTGTATTATTTTGTAATTTAATTATAATTAAATTAATAAAAGAATTACTCATAATACTTGATGTTTAACAAAAATTATAATCGCAAGCGATTTCACTATTTGTCTTAGTACAATAGCTCAATAAGTATTTCTGCATATAACTGCTTTATTTGATGTGATATTAAACTTAGCAATTCTTAATCAATATAATTAAATTTGAGTAAAAGCAAAGGTATTATAATCTTGATGACTAGCTCTGTTAAGATTTTTGATTCTCCACAACAACTTGCACTAAAGCTTGCAGAGGAGTTAGAGAATGAAGTTGAGAAGACTTTAGATAATATTTATATTTCACTCTCCGGTGGAAATACACCAAAAGTATTCCTGAGTAGGTTGGCACAGCCTCCATTTAAAACTGATATAAACTGGAACAAAGTCCAAATATTTTGGTGCGATGAAAGATGTGTACCTCCTTTTGATTCCGAGAGTAATTACGGTATGGCAAAACATGCATTGTTAGATCAAATAAACATTCCTTCAATGAACATTCATAGAATTATAGGAGAGTCTCACCCGGAAAAGGAATCTGTACGTTATTCTAAAGAAATTGAAAAAATTCTACCTCATGGTGTTGATAATTTCCCTCAATTTGACTGGGTATTTCTTGGCTTGGGCGAAGATGGTCATACTGCGTCGCTCTTTCCGAATTCGGATCTTACTTACAGCTGCTCAAATATTGCTGGCGTTGCAGTTCACCCGGTTACTGGCCAAAAAAGAATTTCTCTGACTGAAAAAATTATAAATAATTCTAAAAGAGTGAGTTTTGTAATTACTGGGAAAAGTAAAGCTACAACTCTTAAAGAAATTTTGGATGACCTTGCTGAGAGTAAAAAGTATCCAGCCTCACATATAAAACCTTTGAATGGAAACCTGGATTGGTGGATAGACAAAGAAGCCGCATTTTATTTATAACTATTTTTATTCTAATTTTAACTCTAGTTAAAAATGTATTTAAATAATCTTTAATGAAAAATAACTTTGTGGCTAATCCGAAACTTTATGAAATAAATACTAGAGTTTGGATTAAACAATTTGGTAATCAAACAAAATTATCCGGTATCCCGGACGCCTATTTTGAAAGCTTAGCAAATAAAGGCATAAACATTATTTGGCTCATGGGTATTTGGAAAACTACCAATATTCTTTTAGACCAGACATGCTTTACCTCCGACCTAATTACATCATATTCAAAAGCACTGAGCAATTGGGACAAAACAGATGTTATTGGCTCTCCCTTTGCTATTGATGAGTACAGTATTAATCCCCTTCTAGGCAATGCCGATGACCTAAATTCTTTAAGGGAGAAACTGAATACTTTCGGACTTAAATTATTCCTGGACTTTATCCCTAATCATTTTAGCGCTGCAACAAAATTTCTAAAAAGCAACCCTGATTTTTTCCTCGCTGGAAATGAAGAGTTATTGTCAAAGGATCAGTTTACATTCTTTAAATCTGCAATGACTGACAATAAAATATTTGCTCACGGTCGGGATCCTTTCTTCCCGGCTTGGGAAGACACTGTCCAGGTGAATTATTTTAATAGTGATGCTAGAAATTTCATGACTGAAAATCTTCTGAAAATATCTGAAATGTGCGATGGCGTCCGCTGCGATATGGCTATGCTAGAGTTAAACACTATCTTTCAAAATACCTGGCTTGGTGTGCTAAATACCCAAAATTACCTTAAACCTAAAAGTGAGTTCTGGAGTGAAGCAATACAAACTGTAAAAAAGAAAAATCCTGATTTTACCTTCCTTGCTGAATCATATTGGGATCTAGAATGGCAGTTGCAGCAGTGCGGATTTGATTATACTTACGATAAGAAATTAACTGATCGGCTTGCAGCAAAAGCTGTCATTGATGTTAAATCACATCTGAACGCAGATAACGCTTTCCAACTTAAATCAGTAAGATTTTTAGAGAATCATGATGAGGAAAGAGCTATCGAAAGGTTTGGTTTAAAGGAATCTCTTGCCGCTGCCGTTTTGATTAGTACAATTCAAGGTATAAGGTTTTATTTTGATGGACAGTTTGACGGCAAAAAGATCAAATTGCCTGTTCAACTGGGTAGAGAACCTTCCGAGAAACCCAATCTTTCTGTTAGGAAATTTTATGATAAGCTTTTATCAATAACAAAAGAAAATATATTTCAAAATGGCAATTGGGAAATATTATATAACCTACCCGTTTCTCAGGATAATAATTCATTTGAAAATATATTTACCTGGCAATGGACAAGTTCTAACGATACAAGAATTATAGCAATAAATTATTCGGATAATACCTCTCAATGCCGCCTTAAGTTCGATGTGACCCAAGACCAAACCGAAGTACTATTAATCGATCAACTCAATGATAATGAATTTATTAGGAATACCAATGAAATAAAGTCAATTGGTCTCTTTATTGAATTGAAAAGTTATCAAAGCCATATATTTAGAATAGGTAAAGTGAGCGAAGCAGCTTCAACTTTTTAACTTCTATCCCTAAAAAATGAAAATCTGATGTACGCTAATTTGAATATTATAGTGATAATACCGGCGTTTAATGAAGAGCTATCAATTGCAAAGGTTATTTCTGCAATCCCGGATAAAATAGTTAGTAAAGTTATTGTCGTGAATAATAATTCAATCGATAGAACTGTAGAGGTTGCCTCTGCAGCAGGGGCAACAGTTCTATCTGAATCTTTTCAAGGCTATGGTGCTTCTTGCTTAAAAGGAATTGAATACCTAAAAGATAAGGGTTGCGATATAGTCGTTTTTATGGACGGTGATTATAGTGATTTCCCAGAAGAAATCTCAATGTTATTAAATCCAATTATAGAGCAAGGTTTTGATTTTGTTCTTGGAAGCAGGACCCTCGGCAATCGTGAGAAAGGTTCACTTCCTATTCAATCTCGAATTGGCAGTGTAGTCGCAGGCAAGCTTATAAAATTATTCTGGAACGTTAACTATACCGATCTTGGACCCTTTCGGGCTATTAAATATGAAAAACTCATTGAATTAAACATGCAGGATAAATGGTATGGATGGACTGTTGAAATGCAAATTAAAGCTGCAAAAAGAAAATATAAAATACTCGAAGTTCCGGTTAGCTATCGCAATAGAATAGGTAAATCAAAAGTAACAAGAACGCTTAAAGGAACTTTCATGGCTAGCTACATTATACTAAAAACAATTTTCTTTGAATATTTCCGGGCATAATCAATCGGTATGAAAAGCAAACTTAATAACTCAGTTATTATATTCTCTAAATACCCGCGAGAGGGAAAAGTCAAAACCCGTCTTGCAAAGTCATATGGTGATAAGTTTGCTGTTGAATTTTATCGCTCCTGCGCAGAACATATTTTTAAGGAATGTCTAAAATTAATTCAAAAGGGTGTTCAGGTTTGCGTCTTTTATCCCGATGAAAATGATAAACATGAAATGTTGGACTGGGTACCCCGGAAATTTGATCTATACAATCAAATAGGAAGTTCTTTGGGAGATAAAATCACTAATGCGTTTAACTTCGTCTTCAATAATGGCGCTGATAATGCCCTAATTATTGGTACCGATATTCCCGATATTACTTCTGAATTAATTATAACTGGTATAGATTATCTTCAAAATATTGACGTAGTTGTCGGTCCTTCACTTGATGGCGGGTATTATCTTTTAGGCATGAATCAATTTTATAAAAATTTATTTGTAGATGTTCAATGGAGTACAAGTTCAGTGCTTAATCAAACACTAAAAAACGTTAATAATGAAAGCCTAAAAATTAAATTGTTACCGGAATTAACTGATATTGACACTAATAAGGATTTATTGAATTGGATACAAAAAGAAGCAGGCAACGATACTGATTCTTTTAGATCTAAGTTTAGAAGAATAATGGGACAAAATAAATTCTTAATCCAATAAATCTTAAAATAATCTGTATGGTGCTGATAAAAGTTGATACCTTTTATCGATAATAAAAAACCACTTGTCGAAAAAGATATATCTTAGTACTCAATTTTGATCTTAACCTCTTTTTAATTAAAGAAAATGATTTATATTTAATACATGGATAAAGCGAATATTGGATTTTATATTTAGTAGGAGTGTAAAAAATGGATCTTTCATCTTTAGCAATTTCAGCAACTTCAATAGTATTTGGATCTTTCTTTTTATTTATTGGCGGCTCCTATATCGTTTATAAAATTAAGAGAAAATGATTTTCCTGCTTTCAGTTTAAGGATTCGACAAAGTTTGTAACTCAAAGTTGAATCTTTTTTAGTTTTAAACCTTTCCTTTCTTTTAGGGGCTATTTTTATCATCTAAACCAAAACAATATTTAATTATCTTTCACAATAATTAATTTCAAATTTTCCGAATTGATAATAATAATTTATTAGCTTCTTCTGGAGACTATCTATACGAATAATTAAATTATCCTGAAAGCAGTTGCCCTTGATAGGTTCAGTTGTATTTTACCCTCTATATTATGAATTTACTAAAAATACGTGCTCTTTAAATCCTCGCCTGGAAATATTATCTTTTAAGAGGGTTTATTGATTTCTAGCTCATTTCTACTGCAAAAGGAATGAAATCAAAGAAAATTCTGACTTAATACGTAACTTATCACGATAATCTTGACTAAATCAAATAAAAATAAATTTTTAATTCTTCCGAAACCAAATTATTTTTACAACATCATATAAATAAGAGAATAAGTAATTATGGCACAAAAAAAAGCTAACCCAAAGGATAGGCAAATTGGAAAGAAACAGCCCCAGAAAAAACATTTAATAAATCCAAAGTATAAAAATACATTTTGGACTATTGTGGTGCTTTTAATTTTAATAATATTTTTCATTGTAAATAATACTAGAACTGTTGCAAAACAAGGACCTTATCCTCCTGGTTATGATCCGCAGAAAATGGATAAGCCTACTACTGTTGTGGATAAAAGATTACAAATGGATACTCACATAAAAAAAACAAACTAAAGAAGAGGAAATAAGAATGATAAGAAAATTGTTTTTAGCTATTATATTATTAGCTTCATCTTCCATTTTTGGGTGCAGCCGAAACGCTGGTTCCGATGATGTAAAAAATAATCCTCCTGTAACAGAAAATGAACAATATGTACCAACTTCATCACCAACAGCAGCTTCAAAAGCCCCTGACTTTACTCTTGTTGATACTGAAGGAAAGAAAATCTCTCTCTCAGATTATGCAGGCAAAGTTGTTATTGTGGATTTCTGGGCAACTTGGTGTCCTCCTTGCAGAAGAGGAATTCCGGATTTAATCGATATTCAAAAGCAATTTAAAAATAAGGTTGCTGTTATTGGTATTTCTGTTGATACAGATACCAAATCTAAGGTTGTACCTTTCATGAAGACTATGGGCATTAACTATCCGGTAGTCTTTGCAAACTCCGATGTTGTTCAGTCTTACGGCGGTATCGAAGCAATTCCAACCTCTTTTATTATCGATAAAAAAGGAAACATATCAAATCAGCATGTTGGCTTAACTGATAAAAGCGTACTCATTGACGAAATAAATAAGCTTCTAGGTAGTAAGTCCTAAATAGAAAATTTTAATCCCTGTACTATATTATAACATAGCTACAGGGATTCCTGTTTATTGTGATAAATTATGACAATCTATTGTATTACTTAGCTCTTATTGAATTTTTGTTATGGTTATGATTCAGAGGTTTTCATTATCAATATTCTATTAAAGCTTCTGAAAAAGGGATTATTTCTTCAACAACTGGCTAACACATTTCCATAACAATAATTAACATGCTTATTGAATTTGATTTTTTCTGGCATAAACGAAAATCATTAATAATATATATTTGTATTTTTATCTAGAAAATTGTAAAATTATTACAAAAGAAATCTATTATATTTAACTAATGGTCTTATTATCTTTTCAAATAGAATTTCCTAAACTAGATAGCTCCAAAATATGTGTTTCCTTATAACATGAAAATTCCACGTTTGATTGTTAGCCTTGGTAATCCGCTAAACTTATCTTTACTTATTGGGATAGCTATAGTTGGAGCAATTTATTTCTATTATGTAAATATTAATAATCCTCATAGACGCATTAATATTTTTAGAAGAAATAGACTCGGATTTAACAACAATAGGTTAATGGCTCTTTTTGTAGAACTCAATCCTAACCCTCTATTCCAATTTAACCTCAATGGCAAAATAA
Source organism: Bacteroidota bacterium (assembly GCA_021777835.1). Taxonomy (GTDB): domain Bacteria; phylum Bacteroidota; class Ignavibacteria; order Ignavibacteriales; family Ignavibacteriaceae; genus FEN-1297. The sequence goes on from JAJYDC010000027.1 coordinate 18,738, forward strand.
CCTTTTCTAATACTGCCGGGTTCAATATGAGCCATAACAATGAAATTGTAGGGTTATCTGTCAACACCGTTTTTAACGGGTTACCGGATTTCGATTTTAAGGATTTCATACTTAAAGGGAAATCATATCAATGTTCAGTTCAAATAAAAGATAATTATTATAACTTGATGTTAATAGGAGTTCCAGAGATAGGATTGGGAAAAATATTTTGCGTTAATACTACTGAACAAAAAAGAATTGAAGAAGAATTAATCCAATCAAGAACAAATCTCCGCAATCTTTCTAACCACATCCAGAAATTGCAAGAGGAAGAAAAACAAAAAATCTCAAGAGAGCTTCATGATGGTATTGGACAAATATTAACTTCAATAAAACTAAATATTGAAGCTATAGTTAGCGAGTCCACTGATTATGAAGGCAAGCGTGAGAGATTTAGAGATATTACTAAATTGGTTGATACAGCTATTACTGAAACTAAGGAAATGTCTTATCAACTGAAACCGAGAATCTTAGATGACTTTGGTCTGGTACCTTCTTTGAATACTCTTTGTAAAGAGGTATCGAAAAAGAGCGGCATTTCCGGTAATTTTAAATCTTTTAAGCTTGATGATAGATTAAGTCCGGAAATAGAAACAGTACTTTTCCGGATTGCTCAGGAAGGGCTAAATAATATTGTCAAACATTCCCATGCGAAAGAATTTAGTATCCAATTATTTAAACATCCGGAATTTATTAGGCTGATGATTGAAGATGATGGCGTAGGATTTGAAATGGACAAAATACATACCGACGAATCAAAGCAAAAATGCATGGGCTTAATAAATATAAATGAACGCGCCCTTTCAATAAATGGTAAAGTAACTATTGATTCACAAAAGGGAGCAGGTACTGATATTATTGTAGAAATTCCTTTAGAGGAAGAAAATGCGTAAGGTTAAATTACTAATTGTTGATGACCATCTTCTTATTCGCATAGGTGTTATAAATTTATTAAAAAAGAATACTAATATTAGTATTGTCGGCGAAGCTGAAAGCGGGCATGAAGCGATAAGTATGTTTGAAAAACTTAAGCCCAATGTAGTATTAATGGATATCTCAATGCCGGATATTTCAGGTATTGAAGCTACAAAAAGAATAAAAGCAAAATACCCTCTTGCAAATATCCTTATTCTTACAATATTTGAAAATGAAGATTACGTATTTAACGCAATAAGAAGTGGCGCCTCAGGTGTCCTGCATAAGAATATCGGCAAAAAGGAACTCGTAGAAGCAATTCTTACTGTTGCAGAAGGAAAAAAATATTTCGGACAGGGTCTAACTCAGTTGCTTATCGAAAATTTAATGAGTAAGCATGAAGAGGAAATAAACCCTAAACTAAAGGAAAAAACTTTTCTTACTCAAAGAGAAATTCAAATATTATGTAGCATTGCCGAAGGCTTATCCGCTGAAAGTATAGGGGAAAAACTTAACATTAGTACAAGAACAGTTGAAACTCATAAAACAAATATGATGCAAAAACTAAATATTAATACTACCGCTGCCCTTGCCCTTTATGCTTTTGAGAGCGGCTATTATCCTGAAAAAAAATAAACTCACTTTCTAAATTCCTATCTCTTGCTAACTATATAATTCGTGCTTGTGAATGATTTACTCCTTCTAAGCACTACTTAAGAAATACACTTAAGATTTCTAATCAATCATTATATAAAAATTGTGCTTACATAAATCTTGGCATATCGATCTACGTAATTTTACGTAGATCGATCTACGTAAAATTACGTACGTTAAATTACGTAGAAGCATCTACGTAATTTTACTGATGTGCTTAATTAAACAATTAATTATGTTTCCGAACAATTATTTACAGGGCAGGGAAACCTTGGGGGTATCTGAGAATCGCTGAATGCTTTGGCAAACAGCGATTCTCTCATCATATAAAAGTTTACTAATTATGCTTAAAGAAAAAATACTAGTAGTTGAGGATGATGTCGATACTCAAAAATTCCTTCAGCTTTTTCTCCGAAAATATTATGAAATTGATATTTGCTGGACCGAAGATTCCTTCTATAAGTTATTATCACTTAATCCTTATAAACTAATTATTATGGATATTTCTATTAAAGGTCGTAAAGATGGTCTCCAATTAACTAATGAATTAAAAAATTCCAAATCTTATGGTCATATACCGATTATCTGTCTTTCAGCCCACGTACTATATAGCGACGTTCAGAATGCCTATGACGCTGGTGCTGATGTATTCCTAAGTAAACCGGTTAGCAACGAATTACTTTTACGCACGATTAGCGATACTCTGAAAAAGTTTAGCCTTTGAATTAAAATTATCATCACTCTAAAAATCTTACTTGAATTATATCTTTTACTTATTATTTTAAGCATAAACGATTTTACAAATAAATCTGTATGATAATAATTGTTTGCGCTTAAATTTGTATTACCTTTACATCCTGTAATGCGCCAACCATTATGAAAAAGGAATTTTTAACATGGAATATGATCTTGATATTAAAAAGCCCAAAATCCTCATAACTGAAGATGATTTTGAAAATCAAAGATTTCTTAAATTGTTCCTGAAAAAGAATTTTGATGTATACATGTGCGACTCGGATCAAACATTCTATGAGAACCTAAAGAACACAAAATTTGATGTTATCTTAATGGATATTTCTCTTCGCGGTAAAAAGAATGGTTTGCAGCTTACTAAGGAATTAAAAGAGACTCCTGGTTACGAAGATATCCCGGTTGTTTGCTTAACTGCTCATGCTTTTAAAAAAGATCGGGATAGTGCATTTGACGCCGGAGTAAATGTTTTCCTAACAAAACCTGTAGAAAATCATATTCTTATGGAAACTCTCCTGGGAGTTTTGAAGAAGTAAATCAAAAATAAAATGCACAAGTTACCCGCTTACACTTATAAATATTTATAATCCCTTCCTTAGAAACTTTGGCTCTTCTAAAGTAAGTGTCAATGATATCCTATGCGTATTTCCTAAATCATTTTCTGTTGAACTAAATGTTGCAAAAGAATAGTCAATATTCAATTTTGGCAGCTTTACTCCCGCACCAATAGTGAATTGCTTAATGTCGTTGTAGCCCGCTCTTACTGAAATAATATTCTTAAAATCGTATTCTAATCCGGCATGCATATCAAAACTGACAGGGCCGATATAAAATTCAGAAGCAAACTGCCTGTTTTCAAATCGTATATCACAATCAACAGCAGGCGTAAATGTTCCGGCAAGAAATTCAACCTGATATGCAGCACCTACTTTTGCTGTTGGCGATATAAGCTCATTCCTTCCTGTACTCCATGCTACTAATGTAGTCGTTATATCTTGTAAATTTACTCCTACCGCAAATCTGTTAAAAGGTGTGTACCATGCTCCAACATCAAACCCAATTCCTGTAGCGTTATATTCGGCAATATTTTCATGAATGACTTTTGCATTCACCCCGTAGTATAATTTATCAGAATATCTCTTTGCAAATGTTAAATAAAATGCCCAGTCCTGATCGCTAAATTGCGTTATCTGATTGTAATCAAGTCTTGCGTTTGGATTATTAATATCAGTAATATATTGCCCAGTCGTTGGATCGTATAATGCATTTCTCGTATCCGGAATTCCGTCTACCCCTAATCTAATAATGCTTAAACCAAAGCTCATGTCCTTGCCGTAAGGTATTGCAACAGCTGCATAATCATAATTCTCTAAACTGCCGAATCTTTCATCATGCATCAACTCAACCTGAGGATAATTTATCCTCGCTAATGCTGCCGGATTATAATAGCCCGCTGTTACATCATTTGCTACAGCTACATATGCTCCGCCCATTCCTAGGGGTCTCCCACCGACTCCTATTGCCATAAATTCTCCAGCATATTTTCCCCAAACTGTCTGTGCTTTTACAATTGGAAAGCATAAAATCGAGGCGAGAATGACGAATAAAATTTTTTTAAGCATTTATGAAGTTTCCCATCATTGTGTAATTTAAAATCTTATTAAAAGATTGACAAAATGAAATTGAAAATCAAGACTATTTTATTAAGGTAAAAAGGCAGCGCGAATTTATTATTAATTATAGATTCTGCTGCCCCTTTTACAATTATTTAGCCTTTGCTTGGTTTGCTACGGCTGCAGCCTTCTTTGCTATTTCATCCGCATTACCTAGATAGTAATGCTTTACCGGACTAAGATTTTCATCTAATTCATAAACAAGCGGTGTGCCCGTCGGAATATTTAATTCAACAATTTCGTTGTCCGCAATCTTATCCAGATGCTTTACCAACGCCCTTAAACTGTTGCCGTGTGCTACTATAATTATTCTTTTCCCTTGTTTTACTAATGGTACAATCCTTTCTTCCCAGAAAGGCACAACTCTATCGACAGTATCTTTTAAGCATTCTGTTAGTGGAAGTTCGGCTTCAGACAAATTCTTGTACCTGGGATCATTACCGGGAAATCTAGGATCTGTTTTCTCTAACGCAGGCGGCTGAATATCATAGCTCCTTCGCCAAATCTTTACTTGATCTTCTCCGTACTTAGCCGCTGTCTCTGCCTTATTTAATCCCTGAAGCGATCCGTAATGTCTCTCATTTAACTCCCATGCCCTTTCTACAGGTATCCACATTAAATTTAAGCCGTCAAGCGTTAACCATAATGTCCTTATCGCTCTTTTTAAAACCGAGGTAAATGCCATATCGAAAACAAAACCTTCTTTCATCAATATATCGCCTGCGCTCTTTGCCTCTTCAATCCCTTTCGCTGATAAATCGACATCTGTCCATCCAGTAAATTTATTTTCTTTATTCCATTCGCTCTCCCCATGTCTAAGCAAAACTATCCTATGTTTCATTCAATAACTCCCAAATTGTTATTTTTGTTATTAGTATTCAATAATTTCCACCCCAAAAATAGACAATGATTCAAGCTTTATCAAAACTAATTACTCATTGATCTTAAAAAAATAAATATAATTAGTGTTTATATACCGTAGACTAACATAATCCCCAAGCTTTATCCTTAACCCCTCCTTTATTCTTTTTACCCAAGTATAATATTAGTTGAAATAATATGGATTCAACATTTATATTTCACTTATGCTTTTTATTCTTTCTTATATAGTAAAGAGGAAATTATGAGACATTTGTTTGCTTTGCTTCTCATCCTAATTGTACTTGTTCCAATTATTTCTGCACAGTCCAGCATGGAAAAAGATGTAGATATGGCATATCAATATGCAAAGAAGGGGATATATTGGGGGCTTTCAAATATTCCTGACTCTAAATCAAAAATATCTAATGACCTTATAGCAGATAATAAACTATATGCAAAGGTAAAACTAAATAAGCTTGTTGACGGAATAAAAGTAGAATCAACAGGCTATTTTAATTCAAACGAAGTATCAATTAAAGTATATAAATCAAACGATAGCTTAGTTGATGAAGGTTATCTCGAGAAGAATAAGAAAGCTGTAATTCCCACTCATAAGAAGAAATAACAGCTATACAATTATGTAATTGAAATATTAGATTCGGCAACATCCGCAAAGTTTGAAACAATAATAGATACCTTTTGCTCACTGCCAATCAGATCCTTTAATGTTAGCTTGCTTAAAACACCGTCAAGCAGCGATTGAATCGTTCTCCACAAAGATCTTATTGAACAATCAATCGTATGTGTACAAATCATCTCAGTGCCTGCGTGTATATCACAAAAACTAGATTCAAATAACTTTCCGCCTAAGACAGAGAGTACTTCACCAATTACAATTTCATTTGCAGGACGCGCAAGTTTGTAGCCGCCTGTCTGTCCTCGAGTGCTTTCAATAAATCCACCAAGCCGCAAAGCTCTTAAAAGCTTTCCGGCATTGGCAGTTGAAAGTCCTTCCATTTGACTTATCTCGGGAATGGTCAATCCGTTTTGAGAAGTCGACATTCCAATTCTCAACAAACATCTTAATCCGAACTCTTCTTGCGAACTAAATTTCATTTTACTTTCTCATAATATCAAAATTAATTAACTATTAACCTTTGAATAAAGGAATCTTTGATCCGCATTGTTTTGCATAATTTACTTTCTCGAAGTTCTCTGCACTTATAGAAGGACCCTTTGCTGTGCAGAATTCATTGAATACATCAACTAATTCATTTGCTATATACTCTGCACTGTTTCCTTCAATTGCATGCCTCGGCATGAAATAAATCAGTGTACCATTCTTAAATAATGCAACACTAGGTGATGACGGGGGATAGTTTCCTATTAACTGACGTATTCTATCAACAGCTGTCCTTTCCTGACCGGCAAATCCAGTATATAGTTTATTAGGTATTTTATCATTCTGAAGTGCTAATGAAACTCCGGGACGAGCGCTGCCTGCTGCACATCCGCATACTGAATTTATCATTACTAACACTGTTTCGTCACCCTGAATATTAATTGCTTTATCTACATCTTCGGGTGTCAAAAGCTCTTCGAACCCTACGGCAATCAATTCATCTCTCATTGGCTGAACAGCGTCCTGATCATACATTGGCGGACGCGATACTATATTGAACATATCTTAGCTCCTATCATTTATTATTATTAATCACTTTCTTAAACGTAAACTTTATCTAAACCTTAGTCTTCCTTTTAATCTAAACTCGCTCTTACTACTATTACTTCTTGTCAGTACATTCCCAATTCAACCTTCGCATACTCAGACATCATGTCTCGATCCCAAGGGGGATTCCATACTAACTCAATATCCACAGATTTGATTTCCGGCAAAGAGCGGACTTTTTCTGCTACTTCCGGTGGCAACGAACCTGCTACAGGACACGCAGGTGATGTCAAAGTCATGCTAATCTTTACGTTAGCTTCATTGTCTATTCTAATTTGGTATATTAATCCAAGCTCGAAGATATCGACTGGAATCTCCGGATCGTAACATGTCTTTAATACTTGAATAATTTTATCTTCTAATTCTTGCTTATTTAGTTCGCTCATAATTATTCCGTTGAAACAGATTTTTCTTCTTGCTTAAACGCCGCTACCATTGTGTGCCACGCAAGACTAGCGCATTTAACCCGTGAAGGAAACTCTCTTACTCCTGCAAAAACAGCTAACTTGCCTAACTTATCAATATCCTCTTCTTCAGTAATTCTACCCGTGATTACGGCTTGGAACTTCTCAAAAAGTTTCTCAGCTTCTTCTACCGGCAATCCTTTTACTATAGAACTCATTAGTGATGCCGATGCTTTTGATATTGCACAACCGGATCCTTGAAAAGAAATATCTTTTATTTTTCCGTCTTCTAACTCAACATAAATATTCAGCTTATCGCCGCATAAAGGATTATAGCCTTCAGCAAAATGATTTGCCCTTTCCATCTTCCTGAAGTTACGCGGGTTCTTATTATGATCTAAAATTACCTGCTGGTAGAGCTCCTTAAGTTCGCTATCCATTAATTAAAAACCTCAATAAGTTTTATTATTCCTTTAACAAGTATGTCCACTTCTTCTTCAGTATTATATACAGCAAAAGAAGCGCGTGATGTTGCAGGTATATTATATCTATCCATTACCGGTTGCGTGCAGTGGTGACCGGTTCGTATTGCTATTCCTTCAAAATCCAAAAATGTTCCTGCATCATGCGGATGAATATTATCAAACACAAAAGAGACAACACTGCTCTTATGTTTGGCTTGTCCTATTATTTTCAACCCGGGTATCTGCATCAGACTCTTAGTTGCATAATCTAAAATCTTGGTTTCATGGGCTATTATATTATCAAGCCCTATACGAGAAATATAGTCTAGAGCAGTACCTAACCCAATTGCATCGGCAATATTTGATGTCCCTGCTTCAAACTTGTAAGGAAGCTCATTAAAAGTAGTCTTTTCAAAGGTAACCTTTGAAATCATATCGCCTCCGCCCTGGAATGGGGGAAGTGACTCTAAAAGCTTTTCCTTTCCATATAATACTCCAATTCCCGTAGGACCGTATATCTTATGTCCCGAGAAAGCAAGAAAATCACAATTAAGTTTTTGTACATCAATCTTCAAATGTTGAATTGCCTGAGCTGCATCAATTAGTACTGGTATATTATGTCGATGTGCTTCCTCAATGATCTTTTCTATAGGATTGATTGTCCCTAGTGAGTTTGAAACATACACTATAGATATTAATTTCGTTTTTTCACTTATTAACTTCAGGAACTCATCATATATTATATCACCATTATCGTCGATAGGTATTATTTTAAGTTTGATCTTCTTTTGTTCTTGAATAAGCTGCCATGGGACTATATTGGAATGATGTTCCATTGCAGAGATAATTATTTCATCTCCGTCCTTCAAAATAGCTTTGTTGAAGATATTCGCTACCAGGTTAATTGACTCAGTCGTGCCGCGTGTAAATATTATTTCCTTCTCGCTTGAAGCATTAATGAAATCCTTTACTTTAATACGCGCATCTTCAAATTCCTTAGTTGCAAGTTCGCTTAAATAATGCACACCGCGATGAATATTAGCATTCTGATGTGTATAATATTTTACAATAGTGTCAATTACAGCTTGCGGCTTCTGTGTAGTAGCAGCATTATCTAGATAACATAATGGCTTGCCATGAACTATTTCCTTTAATATAGGAAAGTCTGCACGTATTTCGTTCACATTAAAAGAGTGTGGCTCTTTCTTTTTTTGAGTTACTATTTCTGTTGCCATCTTAGCATCTTAACTTTCTTTGTTAAATCTTTGATCAAGTATATTTTCAAGATAATTTTTTATACTATCTATTTTAATAGACTTTACAACATCGCTTGCAAACGCATGAATTAATATTGTGCGAGCCGTTTCTTCACCTATACCCCTTGATTTTAGATAGAACATCGACTCATCATCAAGTTGTCCAATTGTTGCACCATGCGAACATTTCACGTCATCCGCAAAGATTTCAAGTTGCGGCTTTGTATTTACTAATGCTTCATTGGATAAAATAATGTTATTGTTCTCCTGGAAAGCATTTGTTTTCTGAGCATTTGGTCTCACCATTACTTTCCCATTAAAAACCCCCCGGGATTTCCCGTCAAGAATTCCTTTGAAATGCTCATGGCTATTGCAATATGGCTTTGCATGATCAATCATAGTATGTGTATCATGTAATTGAGTATTGTCCATTAAATATAGACCGTTCAATGTACATTCTCCGCCTTCTCCGTTAAACTTTGATGAAATGTCATCGCGTGAAATTTCAGCACCTAAAGAAATTGAAACTGATTCGTAATTACTGTCCCTCTCCTGGTCGATCTCAGTTCTTGAAATATGAAATGCGCTGCTGCTTTCTTCCTGAATCTTTATATGATTAAGAGTTGTATTTTCTCCAACTACAATTTCTGTAACTGCATTAGTAAAATATGTATTACTTGATAGAGATATATAATGTTCAACAAAAGTAACTTTAGAATTTCTGCCTGTTATATATAAATTCCTTGGCTGAACTAAAGGCTGATTATTCATCGCTGTAGATATAAATAAAACCAGTATAGGTTCTTCAACTGAAATATTGTCAGGCACAGAAATAAATGCTCCGTCCTTTATGTATGCCGAATTTAAAGCTGTGAATGCATTATCTTGAAAATGAGCATATTTACTGAAATGCTTCTTAAATAATTCCTGATCTTCCTTACATGCAATAGATAAGTTCTTTACTATTACAAGCTTATCTAAACTGTTTGACGCTGATAATTCTTCAGAGAAAATACCATCCACAAAAACTATATGATTCTTAAAAGAATCCTTCAGTTTGAAATTTGAAATATCTTTAACATTAAGTTCATGCTTATCAACTATAGGATCAAAACTATATTTTAACAAAGGTAAAATGTTTGTGAAGCGCCATTCTTCATCTTTAGTAGTAGGGAATTTAGTTAATGAAAACCTTTCCAGTGCTTCTTTCCTTATGGATTTTAATAGAATTGGACTGCTTCCATTTAAGCTTTTCTCAAACTCTCCAAACCTTTCAGTAATTAACTCCCTAAAATCTACCACATCATTCATTCTAAATAATTCTCCAATTTATTAAATACTGGTCAAATGTATTCCTAATAATCATATACTTGTGCTGAAACTTAAACTTGCGGAATATCTTCCTTTACCCAATCGTATCCTTTGTCTTCAAGCTCTAGTGCTAGTTCCTTGCCGCCTGACATAACTATTTTGCCTTTATATAGTACATGAACAAAGTCTGGGATTATATAATCTAGCAAACGTTGATAATGAGTAACCACAATTGTAGCATTATCTTTAGTCTTTAATTTATTCACTCCATTAGCTACAATCCGAAGTGCATCAATATCAAGCCCTGAATCAGTTTCATCAAGAATTGCAAGCTTTGGTTCAAGTACTGCCATCTGAAAAATCTCGTTTCTTTTCTTCTCTCCGCCTGAAAATCCTTCATTAACGGCGCGGCTTAAGAGTGACTGTTCCAACTCAACAAGTTTCATTTTACTTTTTATCATAGACAGGAATTCCATTGTATCGATTGCTTCCAGTCCTCGATATTTCCTTATTTCGTTTAAGGCTGTTTTTAATAGATTTGTATTACTTACACCGGGAAGCTCTATAGGATATTGGAATGCAAGAAATACTCCTTCCCGTGCGCGAACTTCCGGAGATAGGTCCAAAAGATTTTTTCCTTCGAATAGTGCTTCACCATTGGTTACTTCATATTCAGTCTTACCTGCTAGGGTTTGTGCAAGCGTACTTTTACCAGAACCGTTCGGTCCCATTATGGCATGAACTTCTCCGGCATTTACTGTTAAATTTATTCCTTTTAATATTTCTTTGCCTTCAACTTTTACGTGAAGATTCTTTATTTCTAACATTCTTAATTCCTAATTATTGATTCGTAATTACTTATTATCCAACACTGCCTTCGAGGCTAATGCTTAATAATTTTTGTGCTTCTACTGCGAACTCCATTGGAAGTTCCTTAAAGACTTCTTTGCAATATCCGTTGACTATTAGCCCGATAGCATCCTCGGTAGAGATGCCTCTTTGATTAAGATAAAAAATTTGATCTTCACCTATCTTTGATGTTGTTGCTTCATGCTCAACTTGTGCCGATGGATTATTTATTTCAAGATAGGGGAATGTATGTGCTCCGCATTTATCGCCGAGCAAAAGGGAATCGCACTGTGAAAAATTCCTTGCATTTTCGGCGCGGCGAGCGACCTTAACTTGTCCCCTATAGCTGTTATTGCTTCTCCCAGCAGAAATACCTTTTGAAATTATTGTGCTTCTTGTATTTCTTCCAAGGTGAATCATCTTAGTGCCGGTGTCTGCCTGCTGAAGATTATTTGTTACTGCTACCGAATAAAATTCTCCGATTGAATTGTCGCCTTGCAAAATACAGCTTGGATATTTCCATGTAATGGCTGAACCTGTTTCAACTTGCGTCCATGAAATCTTTGAATTAACACCTCGGCATGCTCCTCGTTTCGTAACGAAATTGTATATGCCGCCTTTACCATCTTTATCACCCGCATACCAGTTCTGAACAGTAGAATATTTTATCTGTGCATTATCAAGTGCAATCAATTCAACAACTGCTGCATGAAGCTGGTTTTCATCTCTTTGAGGTGCTGTGCATCCTTCGAGATAGCTTACGTATGCACCTTCATCTGCAATAATTAATGTTCTCTCAAACTGACCTGTATTTGCGGCATTCATCCTGAAGTAAGTTGAAAGCTCCATTGGACAGCGCACACCTTTGGGAATGTAAACAAAAGAGCCATCGGAAAATACTGCGGAGTTGAGGCTTGCAAAAAAGTTATCTGTGTGGGGAACAACGCTTCCAAGATATTTTTTAACAAGATCGGGATGATTCTTAACTGCTTCTGAAAAAGAGCAGAAGATTATTCCTAACTCAGAAAGTTTTTCTCTGAATGTAGTTGCAACAGATACACTATCAAATACTGCATCAACTGCAACTCCGGAAAGTCTCTTTTGTTCATCCAATGAAATACCGAGCTTCTCAAAAGTTTTTCTTAGTTCGGGGTCAAGCTCATCAAGGCTGTTGAGCTGTGGTTTCTTCTTAGGGGCAGAATAATATGAAATTGCTTGGTAATTTATTTTCGGGTAATGCACGTTTGCCCAATGCGGTTCAGTTAAAGTCAACCAATGCCGGTATGCTTTCAGCCGCCATTCAAGCATAAACTCAGGCTCTCCTTTAATGGACGATAATTTTTTTATAGTTTCTTCATTTAGTCCAATTGGGAGACTCTCAGCCTCAATGTCCGTGACAAATCCAAACTTATATTCTTTATTAGCTAGCTCTTCAATTGTCGAAACTTCTGTAGAACTCATCGGTTCACCTTACGGGAAAATTACTCTTAAATTGTCCATTTAACTTTTAAACTAGTTCTTTACCTTAAAATTGTCGTGAACGAGTTCAAATACATTTCAAATTCACATACAAACTTATCTAATCTGTACTAATTAGTCAAGATTGAATTCTCAAATATTTAAGATTGATCCTAATCGTGATCATAGATCACAGGTTGGATATTTTAGCCTATTTTTGTGAAAGTAACCCTTATTAGGCAAACTACTATAGAATGCTCAGCCAAACTCCACAAGAATTGCTTAGCAAATATTCTATTAAATTTACTTACTGTCTTTTAGTGAAATAAATTGAAAAAGAAAGAAATCATGATTATTAACTTCATTGATTAAGTCATTATAATGACTCAGTTTGACTTTTTTCTAAAATTTTTTATATTGGTTTACAATTTAGTAACCTTTGTTCTTATGGTCTTTGATTTGTTGTCTGATTTTCGGTGTGTCTATAACAGGAAATAAACTCCTTTATTGTTTCTGCCATTTTGGCAGACGGTAAAATTTATCTACCACAAATAGTTCGTTTTTAGCTCATTTTCGCGTTTTTCCTTTTTCTCTTATCTTGCTCATATCTTGTACTTATCTTGTACTTATCTTGCTCTTATCTTGTACTTATATTATACCTCTAATAGGTAGTCTGCCATTTTTGACAATTTGTGTCTTAAAATTATAGATTAGTTCTCACTTTTTGCTCAGATATTTCGATATTCAATTCCCGCTTTTATAAACAGATTTTTTTATTCAATATTTGCCTTTTATAAATTAAAGTGCGTCAGAATGAAAACAAAATTAAATCATTTTGAATAAGGAAGAGATTTTCGAGAGAGCCATTAAGACAGCTTATTAAGAATTAGAGTAAGTCATTATCAATCTTTTGAATAAGCTAAGTAGACTATTGGCGTAGCTTCATTTATTAATTTTATCAACTTTTTTCAGTATGGAGCAGTCAGATTGTTTTTATCCGATTATTCCGTTAATTTTATGATCATTTTTAAATAAGGTAATAGATAATTGGAAGAAAATATAAGACCAGAAAACGAAGTTCCGAGCGAAAATAAACCCGCTCAAAATCCGGAATCGCAATCAGACGATAAATCCCAAAACAAAGGTACTTACAAAAAGCCTTATTATAATAACTATAATAGAAGACGTAAATACTATAATAACCGCCAGTTTCAGGGACAATCTACTCAACAAGACAAAGTATCTTTCAAAAAAGTGTCTGTTGTTGTTCCTCTTTTAAATGAAGAGGAGTCTATCAATCCTTTAGCAAATGAGATTAGAAAAGTTCTAAAGATGATAGACATTCAATTTGAGGTAATATTTGTTGACGACGGGAGCACGGATAAGTCTCTAAAAGTAATAAAAGAAATTTGTAGACAGGACAAAAGATTTAGATATGTAAGCTTTAGAAAAAACTACGGCAAATCAGCTGCGCTTCAAATTGGTTTTAATCAGGTTACGGGTGATGTAGTAATTACAATGGATGCAGATCTTCAGGATGATCCAAATGAAATTCCTAATATGTTAAAAAAATTAGAAGAAGGATTTGACTTAGTCTCAGGATGGAAGAAAAAACGTCACGACCCATTCATAAAGAAAATCTCTTCAAGATTTTTTAACTTCGTTACTCGTTTAATGACGGGAATAAAAATACACGACTTCAATTGCGGATTGAAAGCCTATCGTAAAGAAGTTGTAGAGGTAATAAAAGTTTACGGTGAACTTCATCGTTATATGCCAGTGTTAGCGGATTGGGAAGGCTTTACCGTGGCAGAAGTTGTAGTAAAGCATCACCCAAGGCGCTACGGGAAAACCAAGTTTGGTATTTCAAGGTTCTTCAAGGGATTTGTTGATTTAATTACAGTAGTCTTTTCAACTCGTTACATAAAAAGACCGATGCATTTTTTCGGATTTTTCGGAGCCTTATCCTTTATAGTAGGTATAATTGTGAATGGATATCTTACTTACGATTGGATAATGGGGCATGCATTAAGTAACCGTCCTATGCTGTTCTTGGGTATGCTGCTGATAATTGTAGGTGTACAGCTATTTTCAGTTGGTTTGCTGGGTGAAATGCTCGTTCATAATTCAAGGGACGAAAAGGAATATATAATTAAGGATAAAGGTTAAGAATTATACTTGGCTTGAGACTCCTTCGTACATCAATTAATATTTAATTTTATTTGATGAAAATTACAATTCTTTCCACAGCCTATCCGTTGCGCGGTGGAATTGCGCATTTTATTGGACTGCTATTCAAGGAGCTCAATAAGAATCACGAAGTGAAAGTAATAACTTTCAAGCGCCAGTATCCTTCGATTCTATTTCCAGGCAAATCGCAACTAGAAGAGGGAGATAGTGTTGATAGCATTCCAACAGAAGTTATGCTTGATTCAATCAATCCGTTTAATTGGATAAAAGTGGGA
>JAJYDC010000028.1 GCA_021777835.1 Bacteroidota bacterium
ACTCAGAAGAAAGATGACAAGCATAAAGTTTATTCATTACACGAACCGGAAGTAGAATGTATCTCGAAGGGAAAAGAGGCAAAGAAGTATGAGTTTGGCAATAAAGTATCAATAATAACGACACAAAGGACTGGAGTAATAGTAGGAGCAATGAGCTTTAGGAATCCTTACGATGGACATACGCTTAAGCCGGCAATAGACCAGGCAGAAAAGTTGTTGGAAACATCCAGTATAAAGACAGCCACGGTAGATAGAGGTTACAGGGGAACGAGTAAAATAAATGAAGTAGCAATTCAAAGTCCCAAACCATTTAGCAATAAAACACAGACGAAGTACAAACAGAGCAAATTAAAGAAGCAATTCGGTAGAAGAGCTGCGATAGAGCCGTTAATAGGACATTTGAAGTCAGACCATAGAATGAAAAGAAATTTTTACAAAGGGATAACTGGTGATTCAATAAATGTCATGTTATCAGCAGCAGCATTTAACTTCAAAAGGATGATGAGAAAATGGGCATCATCTTTTGGGCTCTTTTTTTATCGCCATTTTATTTCGCCAATTATTTCTTTTTCAATCAAGTTTTTTACTCCCCAAAAAGAAATTTGGGTTTTTAAGGGCTGACTAATTACTAAGTATATCGAAATTAAAATTCCGTGCCGCATTCCAAAGGAAAACACAAAACCAGATTTGCGAATTTATCTTAACATTGTAGAATAAAGTTGATATGAACTTAAATCAATAATAAATTAGCCCTTTTGTAAAACACCTGCATTTTCGAGAACAATTTCGAGAACATTTAGTCTATCGTGTATTCTCTTTAAAACAGAAAAGCCTTGTAAACATCAAATCTACAAGGCTTTAAGAGAGAGCTGGCGGACGGATTTGAACCGCCGACCGGCTGATTACAAATCAGCTGCTCTACCAGCTGAGCTACGCCAGCAATTAATTTATTAAGCTACCAAAATTAAAATATTTTGAGCTTCCTTGCAAGCAATAAATATATATAATTTTAGCTTTTATAAATAAATTAAATTTTAGATATAAAATAAAATCTTTCGGTTTGTCTTTTAGAAGTAATTTGGGCAGTATTAGTAATCTAAACTATAAAATTTTCTCCATTTAATTAACGCTCAAAAATTCTTATCAATATTTTGTCTAATACATTTTTATTGAATATGAATAAAAAGGAATAACATTAACTAAAAAATTCTTACTTATTATCCTACGATTAATGTTAATAATTCAAAAGTATGTGAAAGTTTGCTCTTTAGACTGTTATTTGTTCAGAAATATAAATTTGAGTAAACTTGCAAACATATTTAACAAGAAATTAAAAATATTTAATGAAACCAACACAAATAAAAATCGTTGATAAAGATAAACTTCTTCTAAAATGGGATAATAATTCGGAAAGTATTCTAACTCTGAAATATTTGCGTGAGGAATGCCCCTGCGCAGGCTGTAAAGGTGAAACAGTACTTCTCAAAACTTACAGACCGCCAAAACCTACATTAATAACAGAAAGCATGTTCAAAATAACTGCTATTAATCCGGTAGGAAGCTACGGAATACAAATATCATGGAAAGACGGACACAATACGGGTATTTACACCTGGGAATACCTCCTACAACTTGCTGCTGAACAGGATACAAACAATAAGCAAAATTATAGCGATCTAATCTGATGATATCGAAAAACAATTTAAAATATTATTCTTCTCTCCTGAATAAAAAATTTAGACACTCTGAACAAAAATTTATAGTAGAAGGAGAAAAAATTGTTACAGAAGGTTTGGAGTCGAACTTCAAATGCAAAACTATTTTAATGTCAGAAGAATTTGCTGCCGGTAACACTGATTTTATATCGGCACTAAGAAAGAAAAAACAATTATTTGATATTATTAAATGGAAAGAGTTCGAGAAATTAAGCGACACCGTCAATCCGCAAGGAGTAGCAGCAGTATTTTACAAACCTGCAAAACAAAAACTTCCCGATTATTCTCTAATGATTGCATTAGAAAATATATCCGATCCGGGTAATGTCGGGACAATACTTAGAAATTGCGATTGGTTTGGTATAAAAGGTATTATTATAGGGGAGAATTGTGCCGAGTTATATAACTCTAAGACTCTCCGAGCAAGTATGGGATCAATTTTTCACCTAAACATAAAAGAAAATGAGAAACTTACATCTGCACTGGAAACCTATAAATCAAACGGATATAAAATATATAGCACTGATTTGAATGGTAGTAATTTATACGAAACCAAGTTTGCCACAAAGTCTATAATTGTCTTCTCCAACGAAGCAAATGGCCCTAGCTCTGACTTATTAAATATCTCTGATACAATTATCACAATACCAAAATATGGCGATGCCGAATCATTAAACGTCGCAAGTGCGTCTGCAATTATCCTGTCGCATATCTTAAGGCATTAAAAAAGCCTATATAGATCGGCTCTAATTACACATATATTTGTTACTAATTATTTCATACTTCTGTACGAAGGTCTGCCCGCATTAACCCAAGCTGTATATACCAAAGACGCAAAATCTTCTGCGGCACTATTAAATTGAACCTTAGTAATATAACCGGTTCTAAACCACATCAGCCGATAATATTCAGTACTTCTTCTTGACTCGCTTTGCGCAAAGGCAGAGTCATCAGCCGCAAATAATACTCCACATACCGAATTAGAATTGGAGATGTAATTGAAAATAAAATTCAGCGGGTCTTTAATATATGGTGCTGACACAGGCTGAAATGATTCCTCTAGGTCTTCTAAATGAGCATCTACCATAGTTATTTCATATCTAAAATGTACCCCTTTCTGATTTGTAAACTGACCATTGTAATTCAATACTGTATGCATCGGTTGATGACCGTCTCCAACATAATGCCCTAGATCAGCAGCTAATTTTTCAGCTTCCATTTTATTATGATCTTCAAAGGCTTTTGTAAGTTCTTTAAAAGTATTAAGAGTTGCCCAAGGCAATAATCCATTTTTAATTACTTCAGATTTACCGTATTCTTTTATAAGAGAGTCTTCATTCTCTACCATTGCTCCGGAATTAAATTCTTTATAATAGTCTATATCTATAAAATGCTTTGGCGCTTCATTTTTATCAGTCTTCTTTCTGTAATCCGGATCGGGAGCATGCAAGGATAAATAATCTTGCCATTTTACAAATGCCTTCATCTCAGGAGGGAAGAATTCAACAGCCATTTTATTAATCAATTTGTGTCCTTGGTCCCCCCATGGGAAAACAGCTTGCATGCTGAAGAATACAAATAAAAGTGTCGTGAATACAACTGTTGTATTATATCTTTTCATTTTGAGCTTTTCATATTTGATTAAAATTTTATAAATAAAAATAAGAAATATAATTGATAATAAAATTATGGGCAGAATTCATTAGTGTATCCATCTATAATGGCTTACGAATTCATTATCTGCACTATTTTTGATAACTTTACTAAAACAATTTTCAATATTAATAAAATAAAGGTTATTTATGCAGACCAAAGACTTCATAGAGATAGAAGAAAATTTTGGCGCGCACAATTATCATCCGCTTGATGTTGTTATCAATAAAGCCCAAGGTGTTTGGGTCTACGATGTTGATGGAAAGAAATATCTCGATTGCCTAGCCGCTTATTCTGCGGTAAATCAGGGACACTGCCATCCTAGAATCTTAAGTGCTTTAAAAACTCAGGCTGAAAAAGTTACTCTTACTTCGCGCGCTTTCAGAAACGATCAACTGCCTTTGCTTTATAAGGAATTATGCGAGTTAACCGGCTATGAAAAAGTCTTGCCGATGAACTCGGGTGCCGAGGCTGTAGAGACTGCCCTTAAAGCAGCTCGCAAATGGGGCTACAAGGTTAAGGGTATTAAAAAGGATGAAGCAGAAATTATCGTCTGTGAAAACAATTTTGCAGGAAGGACTATATCAATTATAAGTTTTTCTTCCACTGAGCAATATAAAGATGGCTTCGGTCCTATCACTCCTGGATTTAAGATTATAAGGTACGGTGATTCTGCAGCTTTGGAAAAAGCAATAACTCCGAATACCGCTGCTTTTATTGTCGAACCTATCCAGGGAGAAGGCGGCGTTATCGTACCTCCTGAAGGATACCTGAAAAGAGCTTTCGATATCTGCAATAAGAATAATGTCCTGTTCATCGCTGATGAAATCCAGTCGGGCTTTGGCAGAAGTGGAAAGTTATTTGCATATCAATATGATAATATTAATCCTGACGTTGTAATTATCGGTAAAGCATTATCCGGTGGATTTTACCCCGTTTCTGCTGTGCTTTCTCGTAAAGATGTTCTTGATGTATTTAATCCAGGCGATCATGGCTCAACTTTCGGAGGCAATCCGCTGGCTGCTGCCATTGCTAGAGAGAGTATAAAAGTATTAGTTGAAGAAAATCTTATAGAAAATTCCTATAAGCTCGGTGAGTATTTTAGAGAAAAGCTGCGCGGAATTAAATCGAAACATATAAAAGAAATTCGCGGTAAGGGATTATTTATCGGAGTTGAATTGTATCCCGAAGCAAAAGGTGCAAGAAGATTCTGTGAAGCTCTTATGGGTAAGGGAATATTATGTAAGGAAACTCATGACGATGTAATACGTTTTGCTCCTCCTCTTGTAATTACAAAGGACGAAATTGATTGGGCAATGGTATTTATCAATGAAGTTTTAAGAATGGCTTAATATCTTATTTAAAAGATATTTTATATAATGGGCATTGTAACTTCGTAAGGTTATAATGTCCTTTTTTAATTATAGCTTTTCCACTTCTGATTACATAGCATATCTTCATCTTTGCTTTTTTCAATCAGTACTAAAAGAATCAGCATCATACAATTAGACTTTTTACTGCCTCTTCTGTTTCAACAAGAGCTTTCTCCAGCGAAGTGAGTCTTTCCTTTGCACTTTCCAAATCACTATGCTTTCCTGAAATTTCAATTCCAAATGCTTCGTCCCCGGCTTTTATAGCTCCTACCGAATAGCTCGCACCTTTAATTGTATGCCCTTCTATCGCAACCTTTACAGAATCATTTATCCTAATATGTTCGTGTATTTTTGCTATTCTAGACCTTACATCAACGAAATAGCTTTCTAGTAGATCTTTTTGAAATGCTTTATCACCAAGGCACATTTTTTCAAGGTGATCAAAATTGAAAATAATCTTATCCTCAATCTTTTCTTCACGCTTAGTATTTATTTCCTGCATTCTGTCAAAAAGGAATCCGTCAATCATGGTAATCATTTTGTCCGCAATAATTGGCTTAGAAAGATAATCATTCATACCGGCTTCAATGCACTTTTCTTTATCGCCTGCTAATGCATGAGCGGTAATTGCTATAATCGGAACCTTACTTTTTTCACCTTCCAATTTCCTAACCATTTGAGTTGCCATTAAACCGTCAACTTCAGGCATTTGTACGTCCATTAAGACAAGATTATAGTCTTTCTCTTTAATTGCTTCAAACGCCTCGGCACCATTGTTTACCGGGTCAGTGTTGTATCCTGCGTCAGAAAGTATCCTGGTAGCTACTTTTTGATTAATAAAATTATCCTCTGCTAATAAAATTTTGAACTTCTTCCTTTGCTCTTTTATACCATCAGAATTATCAATTATTTTAGCTTTTGAGTTGTCCTGCAAATTGAAAACCCTTTTTAGTCTTACATTGCTGCCAGTCCATGATTTTTCAATAGGGCTTTTCACTTTGATGAAAAAGGAAAATTTACTTCCTTTACCCTCAGTGCTTTCAGCTATTATCTCACCATCCATCATATTTACAAATTCTTTAGATATAGCTAAACCCAAACCTGTGCCTCCAAATTTACGAGTAATTGAACCATCTACTTGAGAAAAGGGCTGAAATAAGTAAGCGATTTTATTCGCGGGAATTCCAATCCCTTCATCTGTTACCGAGGCATTTACAATCACAGAATTTTCATTAGTCCTCTTTGTGCTTAATGCTATTGTAATCTTTCCGTTTTCAGTAAATTTAACAGCATTACTTATCAAGTTCATAAAGATTTGTCTTATCCTTACCGGATCACCTCTAAGTAATAACTCAGTGTTATCGGCTATATCCGTTATAATATTTAGTCCCTTTTCTTTTATCCTCATCGCAAGTATTGAAATAGACTCCTCAACAACATCATTCAAACTAAAATCAACTTCCGAAAGCTGCATTTTACCGGACTCAATTTTTGATAAGTCCAATATATCATTCAGAATTTCCAGCAATGATTCCGCAGACTGTCGCGCAGTATTAGTAAACTGTTTCATTTCCTCTTTGTTCTTATACGCTTCCTTTTCGATCAACGTTAAGAAACCAAGTATACCGTTCATTGGTGTCCTGATTTCATGACTCATATTTGCAAGGAACTGGCTTTTGATCATTGTAGATTCATTGGCTTCCATAGCTAGACGGTCTGATTTAATTTTCTCCTGTCGTAATTCGTCCTCTGCCTTTTTACGCTGCTGCTCTGCGATTACTCTTTCTGTTATATCCCTAATATTCCCCTCAAAGTAAAATTGGTTTTTTTCTTCATCAGAAAGCATCTTGTCATTCAAACTTACAATTACATCCGAACCGTCTTTTTTCTTAAGCGTTAATCTATAGTTATTTACTTCGCCCTTCTTCCTTAATTCGTCAACCAATTTTTCCCTGTCATCCCGGCTCTTAAAAACGTCCTCTCCAATATTTAATTTCAATATATCTTCGACTTTATTATAACCTAAAATCTTTACCATAGATTGATTTACAGTAAGAAATCTTCCGGCTAAACTTGACTGGAATATTCCTTCAGGAGAATTTTCAAATATCGAATGATATTTATTTTCTGATAGCTCCATTTTATAAGATCGCTCTGCTAGCTGCATTCTTAGCTTAAAGTTCACTGCGCTGCCAACTACGGATATTGCACTTAAAAATAAAACAAAAATAACAGACTCAAACATATGCGGCAAAAAGTAGATGCTTTTATCGTTTAATAAAATTGCAGAAGCAAATACTATGTTGTAATATATAGCCACTATAATTTGATTCTTAACGTCCCAGCTTAAAAATAGAGCTGATGTAAAAATCATTAGTCCCACTATTTGAGAATTTGCTACTAATGTCTTGGGCATCAAGAATATCATGTAAGCCGACGATATTATTATTGTTGCCAGAAGTGTGTGTACAAGAACCAATGGGTTATTTCTTCCCCATTTTGTGTTCAAAATATTCAGAATTACAAATGCTAACAGTGTTGCACTAAGGCGGGTAAAATAAACTTGGTATGCAAATGTTGAAAAATAGCGCACTTCAAATATCATTGCGAATAAACCCGAAATGGCTATTAACAATGCCATCACTTTCATGGGTGATATTAAAAGTTCTTTTGTCTCTTGTCTTAATTTCTCGTATTCTTTAGTCGAAAAAGTAGTATCGCCGTTATAGATATAATCAACAATTGTTTTACTGCTGATGTTTGACATTAGGCCTCCAATTTTCCCTTCAAAGGTAATAAAATAAACATACAAAATATATCTTTAGCTATGGTTAAAGGCAAAAACCAATTTAACGAAATTGCATTTGAACATTCTTTTGATAAAGATAATGTCAGTTAATCATTTTTTTTTAATAAATTGTATCTCATCTATAACTAATTATTCAAAGCCATGATAAACTTTTTTTATTCTATTGACGTAGCAGTATTTTATTTTATTAACCATACCTTGGTAAATAGCGCCTTCGACAGATTTTTTACAACAATTACCAATGTAAATAACTGGTATATTGCATATATTATTTTGCTCGGCATAATGCTTACGAAAGGCGGAAGACGGGGAAGAATTGCAGCAGTTGGTCTTCTGCTCTTAATTCTTGTAACAGATCAGGTTAATTCAAAAATAATCAAGGAAATCGTACATAGAATTCGACCTTGTAACGTTTTACCAAATGTAAGAACGCCTCTGGGATTTAACGGAACATTCTCTTTTCCCTCTAGCCATGCTGTCAATAATTTTGCTGCTGCATTTTTTATATACATATTATTCCCAAATCTTAAGTGGGCATTATTTATTACTGCATCTCTGATTGCAATATCAAGAGTTTATGTCGGAGTTCATTATCCTTCTGATATACTAGGAGGTGCAATTATTGGCTCCGCATTTGGCTATGTATTTGGTATAGCAGCATTAAAGTTAGATCTGTATATTCAAAAATATTATCAAAATAAAAATTAACTTTACTCAGAAAGTGAACATGGAAAACTCGTCTAAGAATAATCTGTCCATCCGTGAAGCAAATGAAAATGATGTGTCGCTTATTTTATCACTTATAACTGAATTAGCCGTTTATGAGAAATTACTTAATGAAGTAGTTGCAACAGAAGAACAGTTAAAAGAAATGTTATTCGGCAAAAAGAGATATGCTGAAGTGTTAATCGCGAACTTTGATAACGAAGACGCAGGTTTTGCTCTATTCTTTCATAATTTTTCTACCTTCCTTGGCAAACCGGGAATTTATCTAGAAGATATATTCGTCAAGCCTCATTTAAGAGGCAAGGGAATAGGGAAATCACTTCTGCTTAGTCTTGTTAAATTGGCAAAAGAAAGAAACTGCGGAAGGGTCGAATGGTCTGTACTTAATTGGAACGAACCCTCTATTAAATTTTATAAAAGCCTCGGCGCAAAACCAATGAATGAATGGACTGTCTTCAGACTTTCAAAAGATGAAATAAACCACCTGTGTGAATTGCAGCCATAATAATAAAAAAACCGGAGCAATTATGCCCGGTCTTTTTAATTATATTCAATAAAAACTTTTCAGTTCTTTCGCAAAATTAAATTCTGAAATGTAATCTGATTTGTGTCCTGTACTATCAGTGTACCTGTACCGGTATAAATTGAGTCGGATGTACCCGTACTATCACCGTTGAAAAAAAACGAAGATAGTGTTGCTCTAATATTCGATGTCGAATATGTACCGCCTATAGTTCCGCTAAAAGCAAAATTCGAATTAAAACCTCCGGAATGTTGAGCATAATATCCTGAACCTGTACCCGCTAGGCTGCCATTCGTACCGTTCATATCATAAGTAATACTTAAAGTATCATTATTAGTACCTACATAGCTTATCGACCACTTCCCATTTAATGACGGCACTGTTACGGTTGTGGTAACAGGATTATTATTTAAAGTTTTGCATGAGTAAAACATAAGGGCTGTCAACAACAATAAAATCCCGGTCAATAATTTCATTCTTAACTCCGAATTAATAAAAAAATAATTATATCTTTCATTTAGGTGTTCTAAGTAGACCCTTATTTGAAAGCTCCTCAACTCTATTTTATTCTTAACAATTAATCAAAAATCAATTTAACAATTTTTTCAAATGAGGAAAATTCAAATCTTATTGCTCTTAATAAATTTTTGGAATAATTTACATTGTCTAAATAATAATATCCCTTGATATATTTGAGACAAAAAAACGCTAACCATATCCTATTAAGTATATAGGTCTGATTAGCGTTAGAATCTAAATTGAGACCAGGTTAGAATCCCAGCCTCTCCATGTCTTCTACAAGTTTTTTTACAGCATTAATAGAATTGTCAAATGCAGCTTGTTCTTCTGCGTCAAGTGTTAATTCTACTACTCTTTCAACACCGTTTGCGCCAAGTACAGTAGGAACTCCGGCGTAATAACCTGTTACACCAAATTCTCCGTTTAGTAATGCGCATGCAGGTAGCAATCTTTTTTCATCAAGCAAAATTGATTCTGCCATAGCTGTTGCTGAGGAAGCAGGAGAGTAAAATGCAGATCCTGTTTTTAATAATTTAACAACCTCACCGCCAGCCATTTTGGTTCTTTCAACCATAGCCATAATTACTTCTTTGGCTTTAGCCTTGTCCTTATATTTTCTTTCGAGCATTTCCATAACTGGAATACCATTAACATTAGCATAGCGAATTAACGGCACCATTGTGTCTCCATGCCCTCCAAGAACCATAGCATTTACATCTTTAACAGAAACGCCTAGTTCCCAAGCAATGAATGTTGAAAAACGGGAAGAGTCCAATACTCCTGCTTGACCTAGTACCCGATTAGCAGGGAATCCGGAGACTTTTTTGAATAATGTCACCATTGCGTCAAGTGGGTTTGAAATTATAATAACAATTGAATTAGGAGCAAATGCTTTCACATTTTCTGCGACAATCTTCATGATTTTTGCATTTGTACTCAGCAGATCGTCTCTGCTCATTCCGGGCTTTCGAGGTAAACCTGCTGTAACAATTACCAAATCTGATCCGGCTATGTCTTTATAATTATTCGTTCCTGTAACACTAACGTCGAAGCCGTCAACACGAGCTGCTTCGGCTATATCAAGCGTCTTTCCTTGAGGAAGATCTTCTACTATATCATAAAGGACAACATCCCCTAGCTGTTTCATGGCAATTAATTGAGCCAGTACACCGCCGATTTGTCCACCGCCTATAAGTGCAATTTTTTTATGAGCCATAATATCTCCTTGTAATATTTTTCCCGCTTTTGCGGATTGGATTTAGTCTGTCTTTTAAGAGGCAAACTCTCCTAAGCACTCCTGTCAATTACAGGATTGCATAGAAGTATTTTCTTATATAGCTAAAAATAAAGAAGTTTAATGAGAATTTAAAAAGAGGGAAATAAATAGAAATAACAAAATGCCTCAACCTTAAACTTGAACTTTGCCTTGCCTTTACTTTTGAAGGTTTAATATTAGTGTAGTCTCTGTGCCGTCGGGCGTTACTTCATATTTCAAATCGTCCATATAAACCCGCATCAAGTATAGACCGCGTCCCGAGTCTTTAAGTAGATTTTCTGGTTCTGTAGGATCAGGCACATTTGCCGGATCGAATCCTTTTCCTTCATCCTTAACTCGAATATAGAGTTTATTTTCTACTACCTCTACGTCAATCTTTACCTTTTTATTTAGATCGCATTTATTAGCATGGATAATTGCATTAGTTGTAGCTTCGGTAACTGCTAGTAGCAGTCCGGGAAGGCGCTCCGGATCTATTTTGAGGTCAACTGTAAAATAGTTTACAAACTCTTCTACTGTGATCAAATTATTAGGATCACTTTCAATTTCTAAGGTATAATTCTTTTCTGCCAATAATATTCCAAATTTTTGAGGACAAAATAATAAAATTTATATACTATTCAATTCTAAAATTAAAAATTCCAGTTAATGTTTAAATTTAAATTCGCTTGTTGCCTGGCTGTATTACTGTCCGCAGTAATAAATTCATACCATCCGGATAACAAAAAAATAAGACTCTTTTTCATTGCAAAAGAGATCTCTGTAAGAGGACCGATGCTTATATATTTTGAATCCGGAACTTTTTGAAGTCCAACATAGTTAAACGTTAATAACGAAAAATATCTAGCTCCTAATGAAAAATTAATACGATAATAATTTAATGTAAACTTTGGTTCAGAAAAAATTTCTTCAAGGTATCTTGTTGGATGTGTGCTGAAAGACGCCCATTTTAAATCTCCTTGCTCTGAAAGTTTAATATAACCTTCATGTTCAAAACTCAAGTTGTTCGCTAAAATGACCCGCGATGAATCATTTGCTGAAAATTGTCTAAACGAGAAGCTGCGATAATTAGGGTTTAGGTCTTCAAAATCATAAACTGTATAGTTTGCCATTACGCTGAAGCTATTGTATGATGAAAAATATTTCCCTAAATAATTACCGCCTGATTCCAATTTTATTATCCTATTTATATTGTTATTTGAGCTTGACTGTGAATATATATATACAATATGGCTATATGTTCCTTCCAAACTCAAGAATGCATCGAAAAACGGAGTTAATGTCTTTATATATTTAATCCTTGCTATCGTAAGTAGTTCATCCCTGTCATCAAAATTTTCCGGGCTTGGAGTATCATATCTTAATTTGTTTTGTAAAAAACTAAAGAAAATATGATCACTTGACGATAAATTTAAATTGCCTAATAGCGAAAGAGATAATCTTTTGGCAATATTATCATTACGGCTCTCAATATCCGATCTTTCCTGATAGAAAACATCGCTAATGCCGGGGAAATTCTTTACAACATGCCTTTCATCTCTTTCTGAATAATTAAATTTCAAAGCACTGTTAAATTCTCTGGAATTATAGTTGGTGGTTGATTCGAATTCCAATTTTAATTCATTCACTTTCGTATCAAATATTGATGATGATGCCAGCAGGGGAGTCCTATATCTGGTATTCCGATCAATTGTTCGCCATGTTACTCTGCCTAGCAATGATTGAGTAAATATATCCAGGAACTGATTATAATTAAGTTGATCCTGAAGAATGTTGGTTGTCTCGGTTCTACTTTGAATATTATTAACAATATCAAAGACTGCTGAAGTTATTGAATCAGCGTTATAATAAAAATCCTTTCTGTTTTGAAAGAATTGGTAATTAATAATATTAAAAACACCCTTCTCTAAATCGTTAGTTACCAAAACATTTATGAATCGTAATAAATTTTTCCTCGGCGAAATATCTTCGTTCTTAAACTTCAATTGAGTGTTAATTACGAAATTTGAAAAGCTTAAATCATCCAAATAACCTTCGCCCCCATAAACTGGACCATAATCAACCTCGCCTATTTGCCTGTTATCGGTATATCCTGCAAACGGCGCTATAATAATCTTTTGCTCGGGCTTAATTTCTCCGAACGCTATTAAGCTTGAAGAAGATGCTTGGTTTATTTCAAACTGACGGCTGTCAGAGTAAATGTTATTGTTAGCTAGTATTCCTAGGCTTAAAATATTGTTCAGGGAATAATTACCTGATGCTGAAAAAAAATGCTCGTCCCTTGTACTGTTCTGATTTGCTTTAATAAAAGTAGAATTATAATTTTCAGATACATCCAAAAGCCACTCACTATATTTTTTATGAAATTGAAGATTACCGGTAAGTGAATAAATATTTAATTGTTTGGCGAAAATTGTAGAAAGTAAGTTTACAGGTTTTGTAGTTTGTATAAAATTAAGACTGTCTATCTGTTTCTGTCCAAAAGTGTTTGTTACAGCAATAAGAATAAACATTCCTAATAATAATAGCAGATGCCAATTACATTTAGGATGATTATTTTTTGAATTTATCAAGATTCTTTGATCCAAGATTGTATAAATAATCTCTTAAGTCTCTAATTCAGTTAATATTAATTTTATAAGCATTAAAAAGGCCTGTCTCAAATCTCAAATACATCGCCCCTTGAAGGAATTGCAATATTCTTAAATCCCACGCTCTTCAATCTGTCTGAATATTTAAGCTGCTGATCATAGTCTCCATGGACTAAGAAAATATTCTTTAATTTATTCCTGTCTAATTTAGATGAATAATCAGTTAACTCATTTGAATCTGCGTGCGCGGAGAATGAATTCATTACTATTACTTCAGCTTTTACTTTATATTCATCACCAAATATTTTTACTACCGGTTCTTTCTCGATTAACTTTCTTCCTAAAGTATTTTCTGCACAATATCCGACCATTAAAATAATATTTTTACTATTCTCAATGTTGTTCGCTAGATGATGAAGTATCCTTCCGGTTTCTGCCATTCCCGACGCTGAAATGATCATCATGGGTCCGTTAATATCATTTAAATTTTTTGAATCTTCAACATCAGTTATATACTTAAGCTGATTGAACCCAAACGGGTCATCGTATGTTTTTAAAAACTTTACCGTTTCTTCATCAAAGCATTCAGGATGCTCACGGAAAATTTCCGTTGCATTAGTTGATAGGGGACTGTCAACATATATCGGTATCCTTGGCGCTTGCTTGTTCTCAAAAATTCTGTGCACTGAATAAACTAATTCTTGGGTTCTACCTACACTAAAGGCAGGCACAATAATCTTACCTCCGTTAGTAATTGCCTTTTTTATTACCTCGGCAAGCTTTGCTTCGCTTCCTTCGATTTTATCATGGAACCTTCCTCCGTATGTACTTTCACAAATAAAATAATCTATATTTGGAATTTGTTCGGGGTCCTTTAATATCGGAAGGTTTGGTCTCCCTAAATCCCCTGAAAACGCAAACTTAATTTCTTTACCATTTTCTTTAATATTTAAATATACTATTGCAGATCCCAATATATGCCCAGCATCATAAAACACAACCGAAACATCATCGCTGATCTTCACTTCTTCGTGATAATTACATGAATTCATCAATGGAAACACTGCCTCAGCATCTTTCTCATCATACAATGGCTCAAATGGATTCTTCCCTTGTTTAATCCTTTTTTTGTTTACGTACTCAACATCTTTTACTTGAATGTGTGCACTGTCTTTAAGCATTATTCTCGATAAATCTTTTGTCGCATTTGTGCAAAAAATTGGCCCTTCAAATCCTTTCTTGACAAGATTAGGAATATTTCCGCAGTGATCAATGTGAGCATGCGATAAAATTAAATAATCAATTTCTTCAGGTTTAAAAAGATCAAAATTCTTATTTATCTCGAATGCATCCTTTCGTTTGCCCTGATAAAGACCGCAGTCAAGAAGATAAGTCTTATTATTTATTTTTAATTTATGCATTGAACCTGTTACGGTTCTATCCGCGCCTATAAATTGTAATTCCATAAAAATCAGACCTTTTTTTTGTTTTATGTAAAATAAATAAAATTTTCATAGAAAGTAGTAAACCAAAAAGAAACTAAAGCCATGATTCTGATTACTGCTATGCTTCCCAATAATTATTTAAGCGGAAACTCGAATATGATTTAGGCTTCCATTCATATACATCAGATTGTAATTTTTCTTATATTATAATTATAAACTAAAAAGGAAATTGTTTCCTAAGAGAGTTATGAAAAAAATAATTTTACTTTTTACTATACTAATTGGGAGCCACTCTTTCGTTTGGGCGAATCCTATTGTCCAAATTCCGATTACAAAATTTTCAGAGTTAGTTTTTGATAACAATAATAATTGGACAATGGAGATTTATTTCCCATTTGGATATGGAGCTGGTACAAACTCGTTTGACAGTGTTATCTTTTCAGTTTCAAATATTTCGTCAAAACTAAAAGTTTCATATCCACCTAATACTAATATTGGAGTCATTACCTCCGATAGCCTTACAACTCCATTACATATAAATCGGGACGGAGATAAAATTATTATTTATACTTATTTATATGGTCAAGTAGAAGTAGATAGCTTGATTTTCGGAAATTATGCAGGAGCTACAGTAGGCAAACCTATATCCGGATATTCTATTATGAGATACTATACTAGACTTCAATCAAATAATTACCTTACTATTGATTGCCTTACTAAAATTCCTTCTCTTGGTGTTGTAAATGATACGGTTGGATTAAGCGGAACGTTGAAAGGCCATATTTATGATAGGAATAATAAACCGATAACCAATTGTATATACACAATGGCGGGGCAGGGAATTTTCTTGCTGGAATCGCGAATACAGTTTAATCCGGATGGCACGTTTACTACACCGATATTTAATACAATTTATAAACCTGGAATTCTATATGTGAAGATTGTTGATTTCGAGGGCTTCGGAGATACAATGGCCATTGAACCTTTTGAATTGAATGATATACATCCGGATACTGTTGTAGTCCAGGATATTCATCTAATGGATAGCTGCAGTTGTTGCACAATAGTCGATGCGATAAAAAAGTATAACCCACCACAAAGCGATGTGCTTACACTAATAAACTATCCTAACCCATTTAATTTATCGACAAATTTTTATATAAAAATTCCTAATAGTATAAATGGGAAGCAGGGAAATATAAATATCTATAATGTAAACGGGCAGCTTCTAAGAACGATTCCGGTTAGCGGGAGCTCAACAATTTCATGGGATAGTAAAGATATGAATGGAAGAATAATTCCTTCAGGAATTTATTACTACCGGCTTGTTATAGATAGCCAAACAATGAAAAACGGCTCGATGATATTATTGAAATGATATGAGAAAAATTTTCTACCTAGTATCTCTTGTTTGTTCAATTTCTTTTGGTCAAAGAGCGGATTTCTATCGTGAAGATATTACGTTCCGCCTTGATAGCATCCACTTAATTGTTGAAGGGTATTATTGGTTTGCAAATCACTCGGATAAGCACGTCAACAGCAATATTTTTTATCCTTTCCCGAATTATCACTGCGAGAAAATCGATTCTATCCGTCTTTATAATATATCTGCGGGACAACAAACCTTTTACAAACTTGAAGGCGCAAGCGGAATAACATTTGATCTGCTTATTGCACCTCATGATACTGCGTTATTCCGCATAGAATACAGGCAGATGCTTTCCGGCGATAGTGCTGTATATATTCTTAGAACTACACAAGGATGGGGCAAGCCTTTAGCTCGTGCCGAATATAAGCTGATCGTTCATGATACTATGAAAATAAAAAGGTTTTCATATCCGCCGGATAAATTATATAACATTGAAAATGAAAAAATTTATTACTGGAAAAAGAACAACTTTATGCCCGCTAAGAATATGATATTTTATTTCTAATAAATTACATGACTTCAGTTATATCTATTCAATTATTTATTCTACTGCGAAAGCTGGAATATCTTCTAGCGTCCGGACAGATTTGAAAAATAGCGTAAATGAATTGACCAATTTTCCCCATTATTCTAATTCCTAAATACTACAACGCTGCTATTTTCCTGCAATTGCCTGGAGTAAGTGACTAATATATAGTTCAAGTTGAGATATGTCTCACTTGTTTAAATTGACAATCAGTCAATTTTTGGATAATTTTGCCCAATAAAAAACGAAGTCTATATATGCTTGTTCAATATATCCCAGTGTTTTTAGTTATTGCCGTAGCAATAGTATTTGCAGTGGCTACCGTCTTCTCATCGGAAATATTTGGCCCCAAACGCCCGACACAGGCAAAGCTTTCTACCTATGAAAGCGGAATGAAACCTGTTGGCACAACTCATGAAAGAATGTCGGTTAAATATTATCTCGTCGCTATGTTTTTTATCATCTTTGATCTGGAAGTGATTTTCATCTATCCCTGGGCTGTTCAATTTAAAAAGTTATATATCGAAAACGGTATTTCTGTATTTTTCTCTATGGTAATCTTTTTAATTGTTTTAGAACTGGGTTATTTATATGCATATAAGAAAGGCGGTTTCAAGTGGGACTAGAAGCAAAATTAAATCAAGAAAGTTTCTTTACTACAACTGTTGATGCTTTAGTCGCATGGTCAAGAGAAAACTCTGTATGGCCAATGCCAATGGGTATTTCATGTTGTGCTATTGAAATGATGGCCGCCGGTGACCCTAGGTATGATATCGCTCGATTTGGCTCGGAAGTTATGCGATTTACTCCCCGTCAGTGTGACTTAATGATAGTCGCCGGTACTGTTACTTACAAAATGTCTCATGTAGTCAAAAAGATTTATGACCAAATGCCCGATCCGAAATGGGTTATAGCAATGGGAGCTTGCACCTCTTCAGGCGGAATGTATAGATCATACTCGGTAGTTCAAGGCATTGATCAATTTCTGCCTGTTGACATTTATGTCGCAGGATGTCCTCCTCGGCCGGATAATCTATTGAATGCACTTCTTCAAATCCAGGAAAAAATCGGAAAATCAAAGGCTAGAGATTTTAAAGATATTCCTCTACCAACTCTAAACGTTTTACAAAATAATTGATATTATGGAATTAAAAGATTTAATAATTCAAAAACTAAACGATAAATTCAAAGATATTAAACTTGAAATTGTTGAATACAGGAATGAACTAACAATATTATTTGACAAACAGAATATTCTTAACGTTTGTAAGTTCTTAAAAGATGACGACGACCTCCAGTTCAGGCTTTGTGAAGATGTTACTGCCATTGATTGGGCTAAAACACATAATCGATTTACTGTAGTGTATCATATTTTCTCTCTAAAAAATAATTTTAGACTTTCCTTAAAAGCTAATATTGATGAATCAGATTGTAGTATCGATTCTGTCTCTTCTGTCTGGCGAACTGCTAATTGGGAAGAGCGTGAAGCTTATGATATGTATGGTATTAAATTCAATAACCACCCGGATCTAAGACGAATGTATATGCCCGAAGAATTTGAATACCATCCTTTAAGAAAAGATTTTCCATTGATGGGAATTACAGGCTCGCTTTCATTACCAAAGAAATAATGAGATATCATGCAGAAATTAACTAAAGAAGATGTTCATCCTAAAATAATTGAAGCTCTCTTAGGCGCTGACACTAATATTACCATCGAAGATGCGCTTGAAAATGAAATGATTCTAAACATGGGTCCCCAGCATCCAGCTACTCACGGCGTGCTTCGATTACTACTTCGCCTTGACGGCGAAACTGTTATGGCCTGTGTCCCTGAACTCGGCTATCTTCATAGAGGCTATGAAAAAATGGCAGAGAATATGTCCTACTATGAATTTGTACCGCATACTGATCGCCTTGATTATCTTGCGCCTATGGCAAATAATGTAGCTTATGTTCTTGCAGTAGAAAAATTAGCCGGTATCGAAGTTCCCCCTCGAGCTCAATATATACGAATGATGGTTGCTGAACTTGCGCGTATTGCCTCTCATCTTGTTGCAATGGGTGCACTTGCTATGGATGTCGGAGCTCTAACTATCTTCCTTTGGACTCTTAGAGAAAGAGAAAAAATTCTTGATATTTGGGATATCCTTTGCGGTGCCAGATTTACTAACAGTTATACTCGCATTGGCGGTGTTGCGAATGATGTTCAACCGGAAGCTCTCGCAAAAGTTAAATGGTTCATAGATCAATTCGACGAAAAATTGGAAGAGTGCGAAAAATTGCTTAATACTAATCGCATCTTTGTCGAAAGACTTGAAGGCATAGGAGTTGTATCTGCTGAAGATGCAATCGATCTCGGGCTTACCGGCCCCAGCCTTCGGGGAAGCGGTGTCGAGTTTGATTTGCGAAGAGCCACCCCTTATCTTTTTTATAATGAAATGGACTTTAAGGTTATTACTCATAAAGAAGGCGATAGCTTAGCCCGCTATTTTGTGAGAGTCGAGGAAGCATATGAAAGTGCTAAAATAGTCCGCCAAATCCTTGATAAAATGCCGCAAGGCGAAACTATGGCTAATCAACCCAAAAAGGTTCTTCCTAAAAAAGCTGAAGTCTATTCCAAAATGGAAGAATTAATACATGATTTTATGATTATCAACTTTGGGATCAATCCGCCTGCCGGAGAAATTTATAGTGCGGTTGAAAACCCTAAAGGCGAACTTGGATTCTATTTAGTAAGCAAAGGTGAAGGAAGTCCTTGGAAGTGTAAAATTCGATCACCCTCGTTTGTTAATCTTCAAGCAATACCACATTTGGTAAAAGGACATCTAATTTCTGATGTCGTTGCTATCGTCGGAAGTATTGATCCGGTTATGGGAGAAGCTGACAAGTAGGGAAGTTCAAGATGAGTATTGTGCATGGATTTTTATCAAGAAAAATTAATTGTTTATGTTCGCAGTTTAAATTTTATTGAATTTCAATCAGTACTATTTGAATCAAATACTCTCGAAATTTGTGCTTATAGGCAATTAGATATAACTCCAATACCAATTACTCTGTCTGTTGCCAAAGGTATTAGCAAATATAGTGGTTAAGACAAGTGTCGTTATTATGACATTGAAAGAGGCTCGGCGCTTGAATGCGCAGCCTGTTTGGATGTATTATTGAAAAGAAAAAATATCAATTGAACTATTTGAAAAAAGGTAAAAAAATATTAATCGTAATGGTCTCAAAGTTAGTTGGCTAATAAAAAGCAGCTCTAATAAAGTTTGTGAAGAAACATTTGCTTATGAAGCACCATCTTCTTAAACTTAATCTTGACTCGAACTTAAACTTAATCTTGACTTAAATATGGAATTTACATTTACACCAGAAAATCTTAACAGAATAAACGAAGTTATTTCGCATTACCCTGAAAAACGCCCGGCGGTTATGGCAGTACTTTATATCGCTCAGGAGCAAAATGGATGGATTTCTTACGATGCAATGAAGGAAGTTGCTCGCGTACTTGAAATGACTGAAGAAGAAATTCTGGGTATCGTTACTTTCTATACCATGTATCATGAAAAACCAGTCGGTAAGTTTCATCTTCAAGTATGTACAAATGTATCATGTATGTTAAAGGGTGGATATAAAATATATGACCATGTGAAAGAAAAACTCGCAATTGAAAACGGCGGAGTGACAGATGATAAGTTGTTCTCATTAGAAGAGGTCGAATGCATGGGCTCATGCGGTACTGCTCCTATGATTGCAATTAACGAAGATTATTTCGAAAATTTAAATATTCAACAAATAGATCAAATTATAGAATCTCTAAAGAATAAATGATGGAAAAAATTGTCCTTCCTGATATAAAAGATTTGCATTTAATTGACGTTTATATCCAAAACGGCGGTTATTCGGCGCTAAAGAAAGCTTATACTCTTACTCCTGATGACATAATAGACCAGGTGAAAAAATCAGGTCTCCGTGGTAGAGGCGGAGCAGCATTTTCTGCAGGACTTAAGTGGAGCTTTATGCCAAAGTCCACGAATAAACCTAAATATCTTTGCATAAATGGCGATGAAAGCGAACCGGGATCTTTTAAGGATCGACAAATACTTGAATTTAATCCTCATCAGCTAATTGAGGGAACTCTTATTGAAGCCTATGCTATACAAGCTAATGCAGCTTATATTTATATAAGAGGCGAATATCATAAATGGATTAAGCTGCTTGAAAAAGCTTTAGCTGATGCATATGAATACGGCTTCGTCGGCGATAAGATGAAAGAAAAATTTGGCGGCAGTTATTCAGTTAATATATATGTCCATAAGGGAGCAGGAGCCTATATCTGCGGAGAAGAATCAGCTCTTATGAATTCAATTGAAGGCAAACGCGGTTATCCGCGTGTTAAACCTCCTTTTCCTGCACAAAATGGCTTGTGGGGCTGTCCTACTACTATAAACAATGTTGAAACTGTGGCAAATGTTCCTCCCATTATAAATAAAGGATGGGAATGGTTTTCTAAAATTGGAGAACCTAAGCACCCGGGTACAATTCTCTATGGATTAAGCGGGCACATTAATAAACCTGGAATATATGAACTTCCTTCCGGAACTTTATTAACTGATTTAATCTATAATTACGGCGGCGGAGTCCCTGGCGATAAGAAAATTCTTTGCATTATCCCGGGAGGCTCTTCTATGCCCCCCTTACGTGGCGATAAGCTAGAAGGCATTAAGATGGATGCTGAATCTCTTAAAGCTGCTGGCACTTCTATAGGAACTGCAGGAGTAATAGTAATGGACGAAGATACTGACTTGGTGAAAGTCCTTGCCCGTATTGCAAAATTCTATTATCATGAAAGCTGCGGACAGTGTACTCCTTGCAGGGAAGGTACAGGCTGGATGCTAAAACTGTTAAACAGAATTGCCAAGGGCGAAGGCTCAACTCACGACTTGGATTTGTTAATATCTGTTGCTAGTAACATCGAAGGCAACACCATTTGTGCCCTCGGCGAAGCTGCTGCATGGCCGGTTAGGTTTATGATTACCAGATTTAGAGACTATTTTGAGAGTCGTGTGAGCAAAGAAGTGATTCTTCCTGTAGCTAATAAAGTACATTCAATGAGACACACTGAATTTCCTTTAGCTCCAATAAAAGACTAAATTATTAGTACATCGTTAACAACTAAACGATTCAATAACGATTAGCTAGATTGATTAGATTGCACTAATTATGCGGAAATACTAATTCCAAATATTAACAGAGTATAAAGATTAGCATATTCAGAACAGGTCAATCGTTCATCATTGTTTTCTTAAAGTTACTAATTTTATATATTTAACCTCAATTCTTGACCCATTAGCCATTATCAAATTACCTCTATCCCTAAAATCAGTTTTCCTTTCTAATACTAATTCAAATCAAACTAGTATTGAAGAAAATCTGAATATATTAGGAAAACGCTATACTCCTAATGCTACCTGCGTGTGATCCCAAGATTAGCAGAAACAAACTAAAGAACATTACAAAAATGTATAATATCTAATTACTGGCTTTGTTGTGATCTGCGAAAGTCGACGCAATTAAGCGGTCTATATTAGTTAAAGTTTTAAAAAAATATATATTGTGACAATCACCATAAATTAGGAAAATAATGAACATATTAGGATACTTTTGAATGACACAATGACTCTCATCCTTATTAAATCACTCAAAAATAGTCAAATTTCGACACCATAGTGAATTTTTTTTAAAACGTCTATATATTTTCCAATTACGTTTAATCATGAACGAAATTGTCAAATTTAACTCTTTTCTTCCCTTTTAATTCAACATAAAAATCAATATATTTGCAAGTCAAAAATCCACAAGTTTATTTAGATGGGAATTATGGTAAATCTAAAATCATTAAACAGTGAACAAAGAAAAGCAGTAGAATACGATAGCGGTCCGGAAATGATAGTTGCCGGCGCCGGTTCAGGGAAGACCCGTGTTCTTACATTTAAAGTTGCCTATTTAATTGAAAACGGCTATGAGCCGGAAAGCATTTTATCATTAACTTTTACCAATAAGGCAGCTAATGAAATGAAGGCTAGAATCCGTGAATTAGTCGGAAGTAAAGCCGACAGGATTTGGATGGGTACCTTTCATTCTGTCTTTGCAAAAATCTTAAGAATCGAAGCTGCAAATATCAACTACAAAAGTAACTTCTCAATATATGACGCAGAAGATTCACATTCTCTAGTTTCAAATATTATTTCAAACTTTGAAATAAATTTAGAGAATGTAACGGCAAATTCAGTGAAACATAGAATAAGTTTTCTGAAAAACCACATGATCTTTCCAAAAGAATACAGAGCTCATCATGTCAAATCTTTTATTGAGGAAAAAATTGCCGATATCTTCGAAGAATATCAGAAGAGACTTGTTGAAAACAATGCAATGGATTTTGAAGACCTCTTGCTGAAACCAATAGAAATGTTTAACTCAAATGAAAAAATCCTTCATAAGTATAAAAAGAAGTTCGGCTATCTCCTTGTGGACGAGTTTCAGGATACAAACAAAGCACAATATGAATTACTAAAGTTATTGATAAGCAGGGAAGGGAAGATCTGCGTTGTAGGCGATGATGCTCAAAGTATATATAGCTGGCGAGGTGCAAACATAGGTAATATGCTTGACTTCGAAAAGGATTTTCCAAAGCATAAAATTTTTAAGTTAGAACAAAATTATAGATCAACCAAGAATATTTTACTTGCAGCAGATTCTGTCATTAAAAACAATAAAGACCAAATTATTAAAACACTTTGGACGGAGAATAATGATGGAGAATTACTTACATTAATTAAATGTTCTGATGAAAAAGATGAAGCTTATCAGATCGCAAAGTTTATAAAGCATGAGATTTCAAAAAAGAAATTATCTCTTAAGGATTTTGCTATACTCTATCGTACAAATGCCCAGTCTAGAGCTCTTGAAGACATCTTCAGAAAAGAACGTTTACCTTATAGAATTATAGGCGGCGTTGAATTCTATAAAAGAAAAGAAGTAAAAGACATTATTGCTTATCTTAGAATAATCTCAAATCAAAATGATGAAGAGAGCCTTCTGCGCATAATGAATTTCCCTCAAAGAGGTATCGGAAGTACTACAATAAAAAGAATGATTGCTTTTGCCAGAAAACTAGACCTTAATTTATATGATACTATGGCAAGAGTATTCGAAGTAATCGATATTAAGGAAAGAATCCAGAAAAATGTAAAACAGTTCCGTTTGTTGATAGAAAAGTATATAGGTCTCAAGGATAAACTTTCGGTAGGTGAGCTTTCCCGTGCACTAGTTGATGAGTTAGGTGTACTAAGATTATTTAAAGAAGAAAACACACCTGAATCAATGTCACGTTGGGAAAATATAAATGAACTTCTCTCAGCTCTAAGTGAATTTTCAAATTCTAACAAAGATGCTAAATTGGAGCAATTCCTCGAAGAGGTATCGCTGATTTCTGATGTTGACAATTATAAAGAAGGTATGAACGTAGTTACCTTTATGACAGTCCACAGCGCCAAAGGACTAGAATTCCCAATAGTTTTTATCTCCGGCTGCGAAGAAGACATATTTCCTCTTTCAAACAGGTTCAGCACTGACGCTTCACTTGAAGAAGAGCGAAGACTTTTTTACGTTGCGGTTACAAGGGCTAAACAAAAAGTCTATTTGCTTCATGCTAGATCAAGATATAGATTTGGTGAAGTTGCATATCAAAGCCGATCCAGGTTTATAGATGAGCTTAATCCTGCTGCATA
Source organism: Bacteroidota bacterium (assembly GCA_021777835.1). Classification (GTDB taxonomy): domain Bacteria; phylum Bacteroidota; class Ignavibacteria; order Ignavibacteriales; family Ignavibacteriaceae; genus FEN-1297. The sequence goes on from JAJYDC010000028.1 coordinate 24,376, forward strand.
TTCGGAATTAAATGGCGGTATCGGAAGAAAATCAACTGTTCGCAAATCAAAAAAAGAAATATATTATGAATATTTCGAAAATGTAGGATACGAAAGCTTTGACCAAGACAATAAAATGCTGCGCGCAGGAAGCCGCGTTATGCATGACAAATTCGGCTTGGGAAAGGTTACTCAAGTAGTCGGGGTAGGCGATCAGCAAAAAGCTACTGTCGTATTTGAAGGCAACAACCTTAAACAGTTAATGCTTAAGTTTGCCAAACTAAAAGTATTATAAATACTCCATAGTATAGGATATTTAATCTAATAGCGTATAGGTATTAGTCTCAAAAGATTATACAAACTATACGCTTTTCTTATTTTTATTAGCTCCCAAATTATTCCAAGACATACCTAACATCGTCCAACCAATAAACGTTGACACTCCTAGCTTGTTCACTAAAATAAAAAGTTACTAATTATACTTTTTTTTCGTATTGATACAATTCTCAATTTCCATAATATGTTGAATAATTATATCGTAAAATTCAAAAAAATAAGTTATATTAATTATTAGTGTAAAATTGAAATATTATATTCAATCTCAGACATGGAATTTCATTAATTAAGTAACAGTTACAGCAAAAGTGTTTCGTGAAATCTTTTACTAATGATAAATATTCAAGGAGATAAAAAATGTCTATAGCCCCAAAAAAATTAGCAATATTAGTTGGCGGAGGTCCTGCACCGGGCATAAACAGTGTCATTGGTGCAGCTACAATTAGAGCAGCTCTGGAAGGTGTTGAAGTAATAGGTATTAAGGACGGATTCAAGTGGATAATGGAAGGCGATATTTCCCATGTCAAAGAATTAACAATTCACAACGTAAGCCGTATTCATTTTAGAGGCGGTTCATATATCGGAATTGCTAGAAACAATCCTACCAAAGATAAGAAACTTCTTGAAAACACAGTGACATCGTTACTGAGATTAAACGTTGATAAATTAATTACTATCGGTGGTGACGACACAGCATTCAGCGCCTTAAAGGTAGACGAAATGGCCGCAGGAAGAATAAAGGTAGTTCATGTTCCGAAAACTATAGACAATGACCTTGATTTGCCTCATGGAATCCCTACTTTCGGATTTCAGACAGCAAGGCACATTGGAGTTGAGGTAGTCAAGAATTTAATGGTTGATGCACAAACAACTTCACGCTGGTATTTCGTTGTCTCTATGGGAAGGAAAGCAGGTCATTTAGCGCTCGGTATCGGAAAGGCAACTGGAGCAACTATTACTCTGATCCCAGAAGAATTCCCCGGACCTGAAATTAGACTTTCTCATATGGTAGATGTTTTAGTAGGAGCTATAATCAAGCGATTAAGTTATGGCAGAAATGATGGTGTAGCTATCTTGGCAGAAGGTTTAGTTGAACATCTGATTCCAAAAGATCTGGAATCACTTGTAAATATTGAACGGGACGCCCATGATAACATAAGAATTGCAGAAATCAACTTCGGCGAAATATTGAAATACAAAGTTCAAGAAAGATTGAAAGAATTTAATCTTAAAGCTGCCATTGTTGCCAAGAATATAGGGTATGAACTAAGATGTGCAGATCCTATACCTTACGATATGGAATATACCCGTGATCTTGGATTTTCTGCTGCGCAGTTTATCCTATCGGGAGGCACTGGAGCAATGGTATCAATACAAAACGGACATTTTGTCCCAATGTATTTCAAGGATATTCTCGACCCAATAACTAAAAAAACTAAAGTCAGAATGGTTGATCCTGCCTCAGAATCATTCTATATAGCTCGAAGATACATGTTAAGGCTAAACCTTGCCGACTTTGAAGATCCACATGAACTAGCCAAGTATGCTGCAACTTGTGGTATTTCGCTTGAAGAGTTTAGAAAACAATTCTTTTATCTAATGGAAAATGACCTGTTATATAAGAATCTACAGGAGGGTAAAATAAAACTTGCTGCTGTAGAGACTAACGAAGCTCATAAACCAGGGATAAGAGAGACGTATGAAGAGCATGACATAGATAATGGCAATGGTGTAATATAAAGTCTTATTAATTCAGGTACCTTATATAAATAAAATACCCAAACTTATATGAGACTATATTTAAGAAAACCTTGCTTATAAATTATCTTTTGGCTATATTTTATTTATATCCTCAAAAATCTGATGCCTATTCCTATTTTATATAGGTTGAAAGCAAATTCGGATCCTGACTTAATCGTCTTACTTATTATTCTAAGCCTTTTTAGCAAAATTGGTAAATCCTTTAGTCGAATTTATTTACCTCTTGTCGCATATTAGGACTTATAGTAGAATAATATTTACATATTTAGATTATTGTTTGCATATTGGCACTACGTTTTCTTGGGTTATAGTGAATTAATTATATTCTATTTCATCATTGTATTTACGTATCGGTTTTTATCAAAGTTTAGACTAAGATGAATTAACGATTAGTAAATTGAAGAAAAAGGACATTAGAGAGGTTAATATGAATTACAGAAATTTACCGTTGAAATTATTTACTATGGTATTTGCATTCGGATTGTTATACAATCTGTATGCTCAACCATTAGTGCCGCCGCTTGTTAGTCCGGCACAATATTCTACAAATATTGCTTTCCCGCCAACATTTGTTTGGGATTCTACAGCTGGGGCAGTTAAATGGGTGTTCAGAATTTCTACTGATAGTACATTTGGAACAGTCTTTTATACGTCTCCTAGTACTGGCGGTGGAATAATAACGGATACTGTTTATACATATGCTGGACCATCGCTTTCATCTTCTACAAAATACTATTGGGAAGTTTTAGCATCTAATGGCACACTGAATTCTGCATATTCAGCACCGTTTAGTTTTACAACTGCAGTAACATCTCCGATTCCTTCCACTCCAATTACTGTCTATCCTCCAAACAATACTTATCGCGTTGCTGATACATTAACATTTATATGGAATAAAGTACCATCAGCTTCATCGTATGAAATTCAATATACAATGGATCCTACATTTTCAGTTATAGAAGTTGACTCAAGTTTTATTCCTGACACTACATTTAGAGTCCCTGATACACTTACTAACGGTTCTCCATATTACTGGAGAATGAGGTCTATAAGTGGAATTTATAAGAGTGCATTTACTGCAAGAGATACTTTCTTTGTCTCAATTAATGGAATGAAGGGACCTCAAATTCCTGTACCTGCTTACCCCATTGGAGGAGTAGATGTATACGGGGATAGCTCAAGTCTAACCTGGCATTTACAGTATGCCGATTCTTCATTAAGATATGACGTATCAATTGCTTCGGATACGGCATTTACAAGAAATTTACAAACATTTACAAGTCTTCCAACTACAACTGTGTTAGTTCATAACCTTATAAGTGATACCACGTATTACTGGAAAGTAAGGGCAAGAGACACCGTACATGCTGATACTTCCTATTATTCTGCATTGGCTACTTTCCATGTATCAAGAGCAAGTACTCATCCTGTCTTAGGCTATCCTATTCATGGTGATACCGTCTATCAGCCGACTCAAATTTTTTCATGGTACCTAAATGGTCTAGCCGCAGGAATAACCTATAGCTTTACTTTATCATTAAACCCTGATTTATCAAATCCAGTCGATACTGTTTCTGGATTAACTTCTAGATTTGTTACGTTCTCAGGACTAAGGACAGGGAAGACTTATTATTGGCAGGTTATTTCAACCGTTACCGGAAATGTTGATAGTTCAGGCATTGATAGTTTTTATGTAATCCCAAGCGCCGGTCCTGTAGTACCTACAGTATCCTGGCCGATTGGCGGCGCCTCGGTTTATTCAAATACGCCTACTTTAGTCTGGTATGTGAATTCATCGGGTATAGGAATGAAATATGATGTAAAGTATGCGCTTAGCATTGCAGGCTTGAGTTCTGCTACAATTGATACTACTTCAAATATGTACTACCCTGTAACAGTTCCATTATTAAGCGATACAACTTATTATTGGCAAGTAAGGTCAAGAAATTCAACTGATACCTCTGCATTTTCACCGGTTGACAGTTTCATAGTTGCTGCCGGTAGTGGTAATCCTGTAGTACCAATTCCATCAGCACCAATTCATGGAGACAGTGTCTATTCAAACAATCCAACTTTCTCATGGTATTTGAATGTAGCTTCAGCTGGATTAACCTATGAAGTTAGATATGCTCGAACTCTCTCTGGCTTGAATTCAGCAACGATTTATTCAGCAGGTAGTTCGAATTCATATACGATTCCTTCTCTTACTCCTTTGCCAGTTGATACAATTTATTTCTGGCAGGTAAGATCTAAGTCTGCAACAGATAGTTCAGCTTTCTGCAGCCCCGATAGTTTTTATGTCGTCTCAGGTAGTGGAAATCCATTAGTACCAATTCCTTCATGGCCTATTGGTGGAGTTACTGTAAATTCTAATCCTCCTGTCCTTAATTGGTATCTGAATGCATCTTCTCAGGGCTTGAAATTCGAAGTCGAGTATTCCCCGGATACAAGCTTTGCTACCTTAAATAATGATATTACGAATATAGATACTGATTCATATGCAGTACCTTCAGCTCTAACTCTCGGGATGACTTATTATTGGAAGGTGAGATCTTATAATTCAATAACTAATGTATACTCTGGCTGGTCTGCAACGCAGAACTTTGTAGTGTCGGCAGCTCTAGTTGGCTCAAACGTGCCTACTGCACCAACCGTTCCTCAAATTGGGGGCCCAAGTAATGGAGTTAACTTGAATATTGATAACCCTGAACTCACTTGGTATTTGAATACAGAAAGCCCTAAACTTATGTATAACATTCAGTACTCGACAAAATCTAATTTTGACAATTCAGTAACTACTACTGTAAATAACATAAATAGTACAAAAGAAGCATTAGGCAATCTTTTGCCTGGACAGTATTATTGGAGAGTCCAGTCTGTAACAAGTGATAATAGAGTATCTGTATTTTCGTTCCCTGGAACATTCACTGTAAACACCATTACCGGTGTTAAAAATTCACAGATACCATATACATTTGCTGTTAAACAGAATTACCCAAATCCATTTAATCCTTCTACGCAAATAGAGTATTCATTGCCGAAAGAATCAATTGTAACTATAAAAGTATATAATATTCTTGGGCAGCTTGTAAATACCTTAGTAAATGAGCGAAAGGTAGCTGGGGCATATAAAGTTCAATGGAATGGTGTAAATAGTCTTGGTTTACCTGTTGCCACTGGAGTGTATATCTATCGAGTTACAGCTGGAGAGAATGTAGCTGTAAAGAAAATGATTCTACTAAAGTAGATATTAACTTCTGTTAAGTATTAAAAAACGTCAGGTTTATTAGTAGCCTGACGTTTTTTATTTTATGGCAATTGTATTTAATTTGTTAAATCATTTAATAGAATAACCGCCGTCTATAACGATATTTGAACCTGTAATCCACTTCGATTCTTCACTTAGAAGGAACATCAAGAGATTAGAAATATCTTCAACCGATCCAATTCCCAATGGGTGTAAAAGCTTAATTGTCTCAAGCCTTCCTGGGTAACGAGCTTCAATAGCGTCGGTCATTTCAGTTTGTAGCCATCCTGGCGTTATTGTGTTTACTCGAATATCTTTAATTGCAAGTTCAAGCGCTATGGACCTTACTGCTCCTATAACCGCGCTTTTAGCGGCTGAGTAAGCTGTAAAGCCTATTTCACCTTTGATACCCGCAACAGATGCTATAATTACGTGTGAACCAGTAGGGGAAGATAGCTTCTTTGACGATAGTATCCGGACTAATTCAATTCCAGCATAAAGGCTTGTCTTAATTATATTTTCCGCGTCACTCCAATTAAAGGCTCGAAGGGGAGTGAATTTGTTTATCCCAGCCGCGTGTATACTCCCGTCTATTGTTCTATCCGCGCCAAATTTTTCTAATTCAATTTTGAGATTGATAAAGTCATTAACGTCAATAGCTGCTGCAATTATATTTTGAGGGTATTTGCTTCTTAAATCATCAAGTCGCTCTTCTCTTCTGCCAATTGCAAGGACTTCTGCGCCATTTTCTGCAAGATCTAGAGTAATCTTTCTTCCAATTCCCGAAGAAGCGCCTGTAACGACAAATCGTTTACCAGTAAATTCAAATTTAATTGCCATTGTTTTTTCTCTTAATTGTAAAAATTTAAATTGATATTTCTCACAAAAAAATAAATTATAATAGTTAGATTAGGAAATATGATTATTGTATATTTTAATAGAAAATATAATTTATTTTTAATCTTAAAATGATAAAGCATTCTCAAAATTATCCTAATTTGGGGAAATTAGCTTTGATAATGAGCATTATTTTCAGTGGTATAATTATTGACATTTCTAACTATCAAACTTTTTACAAAAGCGTTGTTGTTACCGTTCAATGAATTTTATTAAATCAAAATTAAGAAATTTATTTAATATATTGTCTAAGTAATTAAGGAATCTAACGTCATGCACTCGGAAAACCAGAAGAATAAACCGGTTATTTTAATAGCCCTTACAATTGTTTTCGTTATACTACTTTCCCATTTTCTTAGTGGAGTAAATATACTAGGATATACTGTAAAACCGGTTGATCTGTTCATGGATATTGAGCCGGACTCATTGATTAGCTACAACAATTTTAACCATATCCTAAATAACTCATTTGCAGATTTATTGCCATCTCAAAATAACAAGGAGAAAATATCTTCATTAACCGGAAGTATATCAATTGATTTAATCCGCAGCTTAATTAAAGGCGACCACAATAATAGACAAGCATTAGGTTTGTCTTTAGAAAATCAGGATTATCAAGTTCCTCCTACTATTAATGTCCCAATTACAGGGAATGTAGCTCAGATGAAGTATTTCTTTGATGCTCTTAAAAAGGCTGGCTCAGAAAAAATAAGAATAGCTCATTATGGCGATTCTGGCGTGGAAGGCGATGCGATTACCGCTAACATAAGAGAGGACTTTCAACAAAAGTTCGGCGGAAAGGGCGTGGGATTCCTTGCAATAACATCACAAGATATAACATTCAGAACAACTACAAAAGAAGCATTTTCTAACAATTGGACTACAGCTTCTGTAGTCACAGGAAATCCCAAAAGTTTACCTGTGGGCATAAATGGCGAACTTGCCATACCTCAAGGTCAAAGTTGGGTTAGTTATCATACTACAAACTGGCTCCCTTATCTAAAAACTTTTAATATGGCTAGAGTATTCTATAGTAATGCAAAACCATCAACTTTGTATTATTCATTCAATGACGGAAGTAATCAGAGTGCCATTTTACAAGCAGGCAATACTTTAAAGGAGCTAAAACTAGAAGCTCCGGGCGGTGGAGCAGAATCATTAAAGCTTACTACGACTTTTGGTGATCAGGCTTATTTTTACGGCGTAAGTTTGGAAGACGGAAATGGAGTATATGTTGATAATTTCCCATGGAGAGGTAATACTGGGCTCGGGTTCTTGGGTATTCCCGAATCTTCCTTTATGCAATTTGGGAAAATGCTTAACTACAAATTAATAATACTTGAATTTGGTGCTAATGAAACTAGCTTTAGTTCTTCACAAAACACTTGGTATGCTAATCAAATGATTAAAGTAATAAATAATCTAAAAAAAGCCTTTCCTCAAACAAGTATTCTTTTAATTGGAGTAGGCGACAGAGGAATTAAAAGAGGAACTCGTTTTGTAACGGATCCGAATGTCCCCCTTTTGTTGAAGGTTCAGGAAGAAATCGCGAATAAAACTGGTGTAGCATTCTGGAATGTTTTTGAAGCTATGGGAGGATATGGAGCAATGGAGAAATGGGTTAATGCCAACCCCCCGTTGGCTTTAATGGATTATACACACCCTTCATGGCAAGGCTCAGCGAAGCTTGGTGATATGATTGCAAATGCGATTTTGCAGGCATACTATAACTATAAATAGATAATTTTATTGATTTAATAATGGAGAAAAGAAATGGTCTCTGGACGATTACAAAATATTATACTTAATGAGCTAAAACTCGAAAGTTTTGATTTTCATGATGAAACAACAGCTAACCAGGTTCCTGGCTGGGATTCTTTCAATCATATAAATATTATTATGGCTGTCGAGAAGGATTATAATATTCGTTTCAAGGGACTGGAAATCCTAAAAGTGAAAAATATTGGCGAACTTCAAAAACTTGTAGACTCGAAATTACAGTAATATCATTTGTATCTTTTTCTAAACTATATAAGACGAGAATAAATGCTTTGCTTTATAAATTTTATGAGATTTCTTCAGTATATTGATTTTAATAAAGTGGAGCAGCTTTTTGTTTATGATCCATCCAATCAGCTTTATTTCAGTACTAGCTTTTTTATATTTTTCTTTTTCGCACTTATATTATTTTATCGAATATTCGCTAAAAGTAAAAATCTTAAAATATATACCATTATTTTTTTCTCACTCTTTTTCTATTATAAAAATTCAGGTTATCTCTTCATCCTTTTATTTGCTTCTACTTTTATCAATTTCTATTTCGGCAGTTGGATACACAAATCGAAAACACAATCGGTTAAGAAGCTTTTATTTATTTCCGTGATTGTTATTGATTTGGGCTTACTAGTCTATTTCAAATACACTAATTTCTTTATTCAAATTATAAACGGAATGACTTCAGGAAATATTCAATTCCTGGATATTCTCCTTCCTATTGGTATTTCATTTTATACATTCAAGGCAATGAGTTATGTGATTGAAATATTTATTGAAACGATGGAGCCGACTTCAAGTTTAAGGGACTTTGTCTTATATATGTACTTTTTCCCTAATATCCTTGCGGGCCCGATTGATAGAGCTGTGGCTTTTCTTCCACAGATCGCAGGGGAAATGACGGCATCTAAGGAAGATATCGGGAAAGCAGTATTCTTAATAATGTCTGGATTATTTAAAAAAGCAGTAATTGCTGATTATATTGGACTAAATTTTGTTGATCGTGTTTTCCAGGTGCCTTTAAGATTTACCGGAGTTGAAAATCTTTTAGCGTCTTATGCTTATACTGTTCAAATTTATTGCAATTTTTCCGGCTACACGGATATGGCACTCGGTATAGCTTCGCTGCT
>JAJYDC010000069.1 GCA_021777835.1 Bacteroidota bacterium
ATTGGATTATTCAAATACACTTGCATTTACAAATTTCAAACTTGAAATGAATCCTTATGTATATTCCTTTAGCAATATTAATATAACACCTGCGGAAGTAGGCAGCAGGGAAAATGATTACTTTACATTGTTTGATTTTTCTGCAAAGTATGATCCAGTCTCGTCAATGTTGGTGCAAGACCATGTTAACGTTATTCATGGATTTATGGGGCAAACAACGATGTTCAGAAAATCCCTGATCAAAAAATCAGTAACCATTTTGGGTGAACGACCGGGATTGGGTCAAGTAAAATATATTCACGGAAATTATGGGCGCGGTACTTTTACTTTTTACGGCGGGCATGACCCTGAAGCTTATGAACACCTCGTTGGTGATCCGCCAACTGATTTATCGCTCCATAAAAACTCTCCCGGTTACAGGTTGATTCTAAATAATATTTTGTTTCCTGCTGCTAGACCTAAGAAACAAAAAACTTGATAATCACTTTGGCTTTATTTGTAGTTTGATATGAATTGGTTAATTTTTCAAATATAGTTTTATAAATAAAAATCTCATCAATCAGAAGTCGAAAATATGAAAACAATTAAAATCAGAAATCAAAAAGAAGAAATTGTGGTCGGCAAAATGGTCTGTGTCGGAAGAAACTATGCAGATCATGCAAAAGAACTTGGAAACGAAGTACCCGATAAACCGGTCGTTTTTATTAAACCATCATCATCGATTATTTATACGGGTGCGAAGGTAATACACCCGAAGTTTTCTACTAATCTTCACCATGAAGTTGAACTGCTACTACTTATAGGAAAAACAATTAAAGATGCAGATGAAAGACAATCTGAAGAAGCTATTATCGGTTATGGATTAGGACTTGATATGACTCTTCGCGATCTTCAAAATGAAGCACGCGCCAAGGGCGATCCGTGGACTATCTCAAAATGTTTTGATACTTCTGCAGTAGTCTCGGATATCTTGTTGAAAAAAGATTATAAGCTAACTTTGAATGAAGAAATTTCTCTGTCTGTTAACGGAAATATTCGACAGAAAGAAAAATTAAGTTTGATGCTGTTCAAGCCAATTCAAATTGTTAAATATATTTCTTCTCTACTTACACTCGAAGAAGGCGATATAATCTTTACAGGCACTCCTGCAGGCGTAGGAAAAGTTGTCCCGGGTGATGTACTTCATGCGGAAATAGAAGGAATAGCTAAACTGGATTGTGAAATCGTTTGATTAGTTGAAAATTTCTTATTTGTTCAACATACCGAGTGATTTCTTAATTAATTCTTCCAGGGGCGTTTCGGGAAGGGAGGTTAAAATATTTCTAACAGTATTTTCAGCTAACTTGGAATTATAACCAAGTGTTGTTAGGGCTGCGATCGCTTCATTTTTTATGCTGTAAGAGATCTCAACTCCGCCTTCTTCGGCTACTTGATCAACTTTTGATTTTAATTCTAGTACAAGACGCTCGGCAGTCTTTCTGCCTATTCCGGGTACCGCAACTATTCTTGAAATATCAGGCGTCTGAATTGCCCGTTTAAGATCATCTATATTAATCCCGGATAAAATGCTTAATGCAATCTTAGGGCCTATTCCATTTACCGATATTAAAAGCTCGAACATTTCCTTTTCGCTTTCAGTAGAAAATCCAAAAAGCGTAATTGAGTCTTCTTTTACATTAGTATGAATAAAAAGCGCTGCTGACTGTTCGCCGTTTATTTTTTCAAATGTGTTAATTGAAATATTTACCAAATAGCCTACACCGTTTACATCAAGTAGGATCTTTGTCGGTTTGGCCGAAAGTATATTTCCTTTTAAAAATCCAATCATAACTTAATTTATTACTCGTTCGGGAAATGATTCTACGAATTCTTTCCAATTGTTGCTTCGCTTGACCGGTGTTTTCATTCGATACGCATGACAAATTGCTACAGCAAGGGCATCAGTTTCGTCGTATTTGATTTTATCTACCTTTAAATCAAGCATGTTCTTAATCATATAACTTACCTGCTCCTTTGAAGCAGCACCGGTGCCGACGACTGACTTTTTTATCTCACGGGGTGAATATTCGCTAGTCGGAATTTTATTATGCACGGCGGCTAACATTGAAACACCTCGAGCATAACCAATCTTCATTGCCGATTGTACATTCTTACCATAAAACGCTGTTTCTATAGCGAATTCATCCGGTTTATAAATCTTAATTATCTTGTCAAGCTCGTCATATATAATTTCAAGCTTCAAGGCTAGTATTATATTTGACGGAAGCTTTATCAATCCGTGCTTTACTAGTGTAGAATTATTTTTGCTATGCTTAATAATTCCAAAGCCTGTAAAAATAGTTCCGGGGTCAACGCCAAGAATAATCATTCATTACTCTATACAGGAATTTTATTTATCAAATTCCATTTTATTAAAAATAAATTCGCTTTTTATCAGAGCTAAATTTCAAAAGAAAAGCTACTTAATTGCTGAGTCGTCAATATCAGCGTTAGTATAAACATTTTGTACATCATCACAGTCTTCCATAGATTCAATCAGCTTAATAACTTTTTCAGCATCCTCGCCGGCAACATTTATCGTGTTTTTGGCTATCCACTGAAGAGATGCATTTTCTATCGAAAGATTCTTATCTGCTACTGCTTTTCTGACTGTTTCAAAAGATTCTATTGAAGACTGAATAATAAAAAACTCATCTTCTGTTTGAAGATCGTCTGCTCCTGCGTCCAAAATTATTTCCATTAAATCATCTTCGCTCTTACCCTGACGCGGTAGTGTAACAACGCCTTTCTTCTCAAACATCCATGCAACCGAACCGCCTTCGCCCATGCTTCCGCCGTTCTTACTAAAGATATGTCTGACTTCTGCTACTGTTCTGTTCTTATTATCCGTTGCAACTTCAACAATTACTGCAACACCTCCTGGTCCGTAGCCTTCGTATGTGAGTTCAACGTATGAAACACCTTCTAGCTCCCCGGTAGCTTTTTTAATTGCGCGATCAATATTATCAGCTGGCATATTTACTGCTTTAGCGTTATCGATAGCAAGCCTAAGCCTTGGATTACCCACGGGATCGCCTCCGCCTTCGCGCGCCGCTATCGTTATTTCTTTAATTATTTTCGTGAATGCTTTACCGCGCTTAGAATCTATTGCGGCTTTTTTCCTTTTGGTCGTTGCCCATTTTGAATGACCTGACATGAATTACTCCTAATTATTTTCTTTTATTCTTAAATCTTTTAATTTTAATTGCGTAAATATTCTCCCATCTCTTTCGCTTTTATCAATATTATAAACAATATCGATCAAAGGCCGATAACTGCTTATCATACTAAGATACTCACCCATTTTGAAACCGATTGCATCAAATGTCTTATCGCAGCCGACTTGTCTCAATCCCATTATCAAATGATTAGTCCCAACTATTCTTGGGGTATTTACTATTTCCACATTTTCAGATAAAAATACTGGGCGTATATTGCCCGGTCCGAAGGGAGCAAATTGCTCCATAATTCTTAAAAACTTAGGCGTTATTTCGGAAAATTTAAGATTAGAGTCAATATGTAATTCGGGTGATAAATCATCTTCTGAAATTGAGTCTTTTACTATTTGATTGAACTTCAATTTAAACTCATCTAAATTTTCAAGCTCAACTGCAAGCCCTGCAGCTGCTTTATGTCCGCCGAAGTGAATAAGTAAATCTTCACATTTCTTTAATGCTTCATAAATATTAAAATTCGAGATGCTTCTGGCGGAACCTTTAGCTACTCCGTCAACTGTTGTAAGCATAATTGTAGGTCTGTAATATCTTTCAACTAGCCTTGAAGCAACTATTCCTATAACTCCGGGATGCCATTTTTCTTGATGTAATATTATTGCCGAGCCGCCGTCTTTGTCAGTAGAGTTTTCGAATAATTCCAATGCATTATCAAAAGTGTCTTCGTCAATCTTTCTGCGCTGATAGTTTTCAGATTCTAATACGTTAGCAAGTTCATGTGCTTTAACTTTATTATCCGTAATTAATAGCTGTACCGCACGCTCGGCATCTCCTAACCGTCCGACTGCGTTTATTCTTGGTGCAATAGTAAAAACAATTTGCCCCGAAGTTAAACTCCCTTGCTTATTATTGCTGCTTTCCATCAAAGCCTCTATCCCGGGACGAGGATTTGTATTTATAATATTTATTCCTTCTTTAGTAAGAACGCGGTTCTCATCAACTAAAGGAACTATATCAGCGGCTGCTGCAAGCGAAACCAAGTCTAAATATCTGAATGGTAATTCTCTCTTGCCGATTCTTTCAGCAACTCCTTGGGCAAGCTTAAAAGCAACACCCGCTCCCGATAAATACTTAAAGGGATAATTACAGTTGGGCTTTAATGGATCGAGTACCGCAAGTGCGTTCGGAATCTTCTCTTTTGGCTGATGATGATCGCAGATGATTAAGTCAATTCCTAGTTCCTTAACATACTCTGCTTCTTCAATTGCTGTTATGCCGCAGTCAACCGAAATTAATAAAGATGTTCCTCTTTCCTTTACATAATCAATCGCAGTTTTAGAAATTCCGTAGCCTTCTGTTAATCGTTTTGGGATATAGAACTCAACATTGGCGTTAAGTTCTTTTAGAAATAAATACAGAAGCGCGGTTGAGCATGTTCCGTCAACATCATAGTCGCCATAAATGCAAATTAAGTGGTGTTCAGTTAAAGCTTGAATAACTCGGTAGGTGGCGGCTTCCATGCCGTCCATTAAAAATGGATTGTAAAGCAAATCCAGCGAGGGTCTAAAAAAAACTTTTGCCTTTTCGAAGTCCGTGATGTTTCGAAGGATTAAAAGTCTTGCTAATACATCTGAAATGGATAATGAATCTACTAATGAACTTACTAAATCTTCATTTTCAATTTCATTTATTTTCCATCGCTTTTTCAGCATTCGTTTTTCCTGCAGATGACGTAAGAACAAATAAAATAGTTCAGACCTATAAGCCGAATTTTGTGTCTCCGTTTTACCGGAGCGGCAATTATTTATCTTGGTTCCGAATTACTCCGGAGCTCTAGCGGGCTACCCGAAAATCCTTGCTTGTTTCCCGATAGGGACACAAACAAACAAAGCGAACAACTTTGTGCCTCCCGTACAAGACAGGAGTAACAGATTTCCCTATTTGCCCTTGCTTCGAGTGGGGTTTACCTTGCCGGTAATGTTACCATTCCCGCGGTAGGCTCTTACCCTGCCATTTCACCCTTATCCCGGCTTTCACCAGGACGGTATATTTTCTGCGGCACTTTCCATAACTATTCGGTTACCCGAATAATCTCCGGGCGTTACCCGGCACTCTGTTCTATGAAGTTCGGACTTTCCTCTATTCCCATAAGAGAACAGCAATTGCCCGGACTGAACTATTTTATTATTCTTCAAAATTAGGTTAAATAAAATTTCCCTTATCCAACCTAAGCCAATTACTTATTTATTGTTAGATGAATTTTAATATCGTAAATATAACAAATAACTTTTGTTAAAACAGTAGGTAAGACTGAAGTAGGTATTTTCATGACAGTATTTTAGCAAAGGAAATGCTAAAATTTTAATTATAGCCACTTAAATGAATTAATCAACTTGGAAATGCAAATTGTGCAATATGAGCGAAAAGTTCGCTTAAATCCTTAAATATTAGTTCACGCACAATTTGCAAATCCTAAGAAAAACTACTTTATACTTCTAATGTTTCGGCTACTTCGGCAGAAACTAGGATTCGTCCGCAATACTCGCAAAAGAAAAGTTTATTATTCCTTCTAATTTCAAGCTGACGCTGTGGCGGGACTATATTATGACAACCGGAACAAGCAGCTCTTTTTATTGTAGCTACCGCTTTGCCTTTTTTTGCTTTACGAATTCTCATATAAGCTGCATAGTCAGGCTTCTTCGTTTGATCTTCTATTTCTTTTCTCTTTGATCTAAGTTTTGTCTCTTCTTTTTCGTTCGCCTTAATAATTTCTTTAAGCTCGGCTTGTTTCACCTTTAAATCTTCTTTAAGTTCATCAAGCATCGGGCTGTTTAGCTCAACTTCTTCTGTTAACTTCTTACTTAGATCTGCAAGTGTATTATTCTCTGCTTCTAACTTTGCAATTTGCTCTTCGGAGTGATCAATCTCTTTAGTTAGCGCATCATATTCCTTATTGTTTCTTACTTGATAAAGCTGCGCCTTGAATTTCTTCTGGTTGTCCTTAAGTTTTTCAATTTCCTTCTCATTCTCCTCTCTCTTTTCAAGTGAGTCTTTCCTTCCCCGTTCCTTTTCGGAAACATCGTTCTTAATTCCCCTTATCTTTGATTCGAGTGACTCAACTTCATTAGGAAGGTCCCCGCGTAGCTCTTCTAATTCGTCAAGCTGATCATCTATAATTTGTATCTCGTATAATATTTTTAACCTGTCTAACAATTTATCTATTCTCCTTAATTATTATAAAAAATTATAGGGTTAGTTGACCCTGCGTATTTAAAAACCTTAACTTTAGATTTAGTGCTACCGATATAATTGGATAGTCTATTCTTAACTTCATCTAATGAAAATATCTCAGTCTCAAAATGTCCGGCGTCTATTAAAAGAATTTCATCTTGATAATCCTGAAACGTATGATACTTTAAGTCAGCCGTTATAAATGCATCTGCATTATTATGCAAAGCGTCCTCAATATATTCGCTGCCCGAACCGCCGCATACAGCTACTTTCGATATAACCCCTTTTCTACCCTTGACGTAACGAAAATTCTTTACCCTTAACTTCTGAGCTGTATATGCTAAAAACTCTTTCTCATTCATTGGCTTGCTTAAATAACCATGTGCTCCCATGCCGTAGTTTTCATTAATATTTGCCAACGGAATGACATCATAAGCCACTTTTTCATACGGATGTACTTTCGTCATCGCTGAAATAATAGCACTAATTTTCCATGAATCAACTATTACTTCCAGCTTAACTTCTTCAACTTTTTCGTAGGTACCTCTAACGCCGATAGTAGGTTTGGATTTTGAAGATCCCTTGAATGTACCTTTTCCTTTTGTCCTAAAACTACAATTTGAATACTCTCCGATAATTCCACCGCCGGCTTTATATATTGCCTCTGATACTATCTCGGTAAAATCTTCAGGAACAAACACAATAAGCTTGAATTGATTTGATTTAAGAGGTGCAAGGAAATTAATATCATTTAATTCTAATCTCTTTGCAAGTTGAAAACTAACTCCGCCCTTAACTGAATCAAGATTCGTATGAGCTGAGTATAGTGTCAGATCATGCTTTATTAGCTTTTCGATTATTCTGGAGTTTTTATCTTTTTGAAGGTCAAGTTTT
>JAJYDC010000070.1 GCA_021777835.1 Bacteroidota bacterium
TAAAAAAACTAAAGGGCATTATTATCGGTGGCGCTCGTGACCCGCATGATAAGAAAATCTTTCATAAACTTTCTTTAATTGCCTTCCTTGCCTGGGTGGGCTTGGGTTCGGATGGTCTGTCTTCTTCGTGTTATGGACCCGCAGAAGCTTTTAAGGCTTTAGCCGGACATCCTTATCTAGGTATATTTGTGGCGTTGGGAACCGGTATAACAATTTTTATTATTGCTGCAAGTTATTCCCATATAATAGAACTGTTCCCTTCAGGCGGCGGCGGTTATTTAGTCGCAAGTAAATTATTAACTCCTAAAATTGGAATGGTATCGGGAAGTGCTTTACTTATTGATTATGTATTAACTATAACAATTTCAATAGCAAGCGGCGCCGATGCTATCTTTAGTTTTTTACCTCCCAGTCTTTACCATTACAAACTTGAATTTGCTATTGCCGGTGTACTTATTTTATTGATACTTAATATAAGAGGTATCAAAGAGGCTGTAATTCCACTGGTGCCGGTGTTTCTGCTGTTCGTGGCAACGCATTTATTTGCTATTCTGTATACTATTATAACTCATGCCTTAAAATTTAAGGAAGTATATCAAGCAACAGGCAGCGAGCTTAATCAGTCTTTCCATGCACTTGGAACGTTTGGCGTCTTGTTCCTTGTAATGAGAGCATATAGCATGGGAGCAGGAACTTTTACGGGAATAGAAGCGGTAAGTAACGGTCTGCCGATTTTAAGAGAACCGCGTGTTGAAACCGCAAAGCGTACAATGAATTATATGGCCTTCTCGTTGTCGATTACTGTAATTGGCTTGATGATAGGTTATCTGTTATTTAAGGTTGAGCCCCAGGAAGGTAAAACTTTAAACGCAATATTTTTTGAGAACATGTCAAGCAGCTGGGGTAAGACGCCGGCATATTATTTTGTTTTGATAACTTTACTATCTGAAGCTATATTATTATTTATTGCAGCTCAAACCGGATTCCTAGATGGTCCGAGAGTATTGGCAAGTATGGCGCTTGACAGGTGGTTCCCTACTAGATTTGCAAACTTAAGCGATAGACTTGTAAACCAAAACGGAATCCTTTTAATGGGTGCTGCTTCACTTATAATGATGATTATATCCTCGGGCTCCGTAGATTTTTTAATAGTGCTATATTCAATAAATGTTTTTATTACGTTCAGTCTATCTCAACTTGGAATGGTTATCCATTGGTGGAATGAAAGGAATACTGATAAAAAGTGGCTTAGGAAACTTACAATTAACGGAGTCGGATTATTTCTAACCGTATTTATTTTAATTTCTGTAATGATAATCAAATTCAGCGAAGGCGGATGGATTACGTTAGTTATTACTGCGGGCTTGGTTTCAGTTACATTATTTATCAAGAGTCATTATAACAAAACCGGCGAACTCATCCGCAAGCTTGATACGATAGTCGATTCATTCGAAGCGTCTATCTATAATTTAGAAGAGAACGAAAAGAACCCAATCGAACAAAAGGTACCTGCCTTCGATCCCAAGGCAAAGACTGCAGCAATATTAGTAAACGGATTTAACGGGCTTGGGCTTCATACTTTGTTCAGTGTATTTAGGTTGTTTAGCAATACGTACAAGAATTTTGTTTTTATTCAGGTAGGCGGTGTAGACGCAGGTAATTTTAAGGGAGTACAGGAAATAGAGAATCTTGATGAGCATATAAAAGCAGATGCAAATAAGTACGTTCATTATATGAACGAGCACGGTTATTATGCCGAGGCTTTTACATCGGTGGGTACTGATGTAGTTGAAGAGATTGAGAATCTCATCCCCAAGATAAACAGTAAATTTTCTAATGTTATTTATTTCGGCGGGCAGTTGGTATTTCCTGAAGAGTCTTTTTTAACAAGATGGCTGCATAACTATATAGTGTTTGCCGTGCAGAGGAAGTTTTATAGGCAGGGGATTCCGATGGTTATTTTGCCGATAAGAATCTAGGGGGGACAAGTAACAAGTGACAAGTGACGAGTGACAAGTGACGAGCAGGAGAGAAGGGAGAAGTAAGGAGTAGGGAGTGGGCTGCCTGCGGCAGGGGAGGAAGTGACAAGTGACGAGTAACGAGTGACGAGCAGGAGAGAAGGGAGAAGTAAGGAGTAAGGAGTAGGGAGTAAGGAGTGGGCTGCCTGCGGCAGGGGAAGGAGTGACAAGTGACGAGTGACGAGTGACGAACAAGAGGGAAGTAAGGAGTAGGGAGTAAGGAGTAGGGAGTAGGGAGTAAGGAGTGGGCTGCCTGCGGCAGGGGAAGGAGTGACAAGTGACGAGTAACGAGTGACGAGCAGGAGGGAAGTAGGGGACTGCCTGCGGCAGGGGAAGGGGAAGATGTACCTGCTCGACTGGTTGAGGCGAGCAGGTACTGAGACTGAATGATTAATTACTTTAATGGGTTTACCAAATTTTGACTCGCTTATCTTTTTCTCTCCACATCGGCTCACCTTTTTTAATATTGAATGCTTTGTAAAATGCCGGAATATCACTTAAGGGACCGTTTACTCTTAGGAAATTGGGGGAATGGACGTCTGTCAATACTTGCTGTGCAATAGCTTCGGGTCTTGCATGTCCTAACCATGAATATGCATAACCTAACCAAAATCTCTGTTCGGGGGTTAAGCCGTTTATTTTCTTTCCTTCTTTAAATTGTTTTGTTTTCATGAATGCATCATATCCAATTACATTACCGCCGAGATCCGCTATGTTTTCTCCTAGGGTTGCTTTACCGTTAATGTGCATACTATCAAGTACTACGTAATTATCGAATTGCTCTACCATCAACTTAGTGCGATCATTAAACTTCTTTACATCTTCATTAGTCCACCAATTTGATAAATTACCTTTTGCATCATACTGCCTTCCTTGATCATCAAAGCCGTGCGTCATTTCATGTCCTATAGTTGAAGCACCAGCGTAGGAATAAATCACGGCGTCATCAAGAAGTGAATCTGGCACTCCCGGTACTATAAACATAGCTGCGGGAAGTACAATTTCGTTATTAGAAGGATTATAATATGCATTATAGGTCTGCGGGGTCATATCCCATTCGCTCCGGTCTACAGGCATGCCGATTTTGTCAACTGCACGGTTAAACCAAAATATATTTGCATTTATTGTATTCCTCACATAAGATCCTCTATCAACTTCTAACTTTGAAAAGTCTTTCCACTTATCAGGATATCCAACCTTCTTAGTCATCTTGCTCAACTTATACAAAGCTTTTGCTTTAGTCTCATCACTCATCCAATCAAGTTTCTTAATCCTATCAGCAAAGGCTGCAACCATATTATTAACAAGCTTTACGTAGCGAGCTTTTGTAGCTGCGGAATAATAATCTTTCACATAAATCTGACCTAACAATTCGCCCATTGAAGATTCAACAGCATCCTGAACTCTTTTCCATCTAGGTCTTTGTTCTTTAATACCCGACATGACAGTACCTTTGAAATGAAAATTCTCTTCCTCAAAGGGACTGCTTAATCTATTTGCAAATGCATTTATAAGATGCCATCTCAAATATGCTTTCCACTGGCTGAAACTGAATTTATCAATTGCGGCGCTTAATGCCTTGTAAAACTCAGGCTGTCCAACAACGAGTGAATCAGGCATCTTAGCACCGGTCTTATTTAATATCTCTTTCCAATTTACCGATGGAGAAATAGATTCGAGACCTGCAACCGACATCTTATTATAATTCATATAGGGGTCGCGCAGATCCTCTAACTTGCGTGAAGAATCGGCAAGGAATATTTCTATTTTAAAAACATCATTAGCATCCTTTACAGCATCGGTATTATTTTCGCCTAATAATTCAAACATCTTTGCGATGTGTTTTTTATATTCAGCTCTAATATTTTCGGTTCGTGAATCCATTCTAAAATAATATTCTCTGTTAGGGAGACCGAGTCCGCCTTGCGTCATATATAAAGACCAGATACTGCTATTCTTATCGTCCTGATTGACAGATAAGTCAAACATAGCATTAACGCCTTCCTTTTGAAGAAGAGCGACAACGCTAAAGAGTTCATTTTTATTATTTATAGAATTTATTTTATTTAATTCCGGAGTCAAAGGTTTGATGCCTTCATTTTCAATACCTGCGGAATCCATACCGGTAAAGTAGAAATCACCTAACTTTTGTTCGTTAGTGCCTTTTGGTGATGAGGCAGCTTGAGCCTGTTCTAATATCTTTTTTAATCTTGCATAAGTTTCTTCCTGCACAAGATTTCCGATACCCCAGGCTCTTTCAGATTCAGGGATAGGATTGTTCTTCATCCAGGTGCCGGTAGCATACTTAAAAAAATCGACGCCGGGATTGACAGTAGTATCTATAGCCTGAGTAAGGAAGTCGCCTTGATGTGTTTCCTGCGGAAGGCTAACGTTTGCTAAAACGATTGTAAACATAAATAAGCCAAAAAGTAATTGATAAGTTTTCATTGTGTTCACCCTTAGTTTGAAAAAGTGTATGTAAAAATAAGGGAAGGAGTGACGAGTGACAAGTGGGGAATCAGTGACAAGTGACGAGTAACTAGTAACGAGTGACAAGTGACGAGTAACGAGTGACAAGTGTAGGAAAATTATTTACACTCCTATTTTAAACACTCCAATAGGTAGGGCGTCAGCCCTACCATCCCTCTCCCCGCTGCCGCTGGCAGCCAACTTCTTACTCCCTACTCCTTACTCCTTACTCCTCTTCCTGCTCGTCACTCGTTACTCGTCACTCGTTACTCGTTAGTTGCGGGTTGCAAAAATTTTATTTAGATGATGTATATTTTATAAACAATCTGTATTTTACTATTTAATAAATAATTTATTTCCAAAAGTGAAAACTCAAAAGAATATCGAAATTACTCCTAATCTGAATGATGGGCATTTGGATCTTCAATCTGTCCTTGATCTTACAGATGCTATATTCTTAGTCATTGATATGAATGGCAAGGTTACTCTTATCAATAAGGGCGGGTGCGACTTGCTGGGTTATTCACGTCAAGAGATTGTGGGGAAGAATTGGCTTGATAATTTTGTGCCTCCTGCATTTAAGGATGAGCTTAAAAAGTATCTTGATAGATTATTTAGCACTAACGGTGAGGTGGTATCAAACTTTGAGAATCCTATAAATACAAAAAGCGGCAAAGAAATTTTTGTTTATTGGAGAAATTCTCTTATCAAAGATGAAAATGGAAATGGGGTAGCGCTAATTAGCTCGGGACTTGATATATCAGAAAGAAAAAGAGCTGATAAAGTTCAGCAGGTTATTTCACAAATACTTCAAGCATCAAATACCGGAAATAAATTATCTGATTTTTTTAGTTTCATTCATACCTCCGTCGCTGAACTAATGCCGGTGGATAACTTTTATATTGCACTTCATGATAAAGAAGCAAACATAATTAACTTCCCTTATTTTGTCGATCAAGTAGATAAAATTGCGCCGCCTAAAAGACTTGGCAGAGGATTGACTGAATACGTACTTAGGACAGGCAAGTCGATTTTAGTTGATAGCCAAATGGATAAAACGTTAGTCGAAAAAGGCGAAGTTGAAATGATCGGCTCGCCCACAAGCATTTGGTTAGGGATTCCGCTGAAAATACAGGATGCAACGATTGGCGTCCTTGTCGTGCAGGATTATAACAATCCTGATACCTACGGTGTGAAGGAGCAAGAAATACTTGAGGTAATTTCATTTGCTATTTCAAGGACTATAGAACGGAAAAGAGTTGAGCAGGAAAAGAGCCGGCTTATAGAAGAACTGCGTGAAATGAACACATCGAAAGACAAACTTATAGCTCTTATATCTCATGACCTTCGCAGCCCGTTTAATTCATTATTAGGATTTTCTGAAATTCTTAATTCAGAATATGAATCATTGACTCACGATGAAATACAGGAATACTTAAAAGTTATTTACGAGTCGTCCAAGAATTTATTTAATATGACTAACAACCTTCTGCAATTCTCACGCATACAAATGGGAAGGGTAGAATGTAATCCGACTAAGCTGAATTTATCAAAGATAATTAAAAGTGCTGTGAATATGCTGAAGGGGAATGCGATTAAGAAGCAGATCAATTTAATGCTAGAAGTCGAGAATGATTTAGTCGTGTACGCCGACGAAGATATGATGAACTCGATAATGCAGAATTTAATTTCAAATGCGATTAAGTTTACATTAAAAGGCGGGGACATAAAAATTAGCGCAGTGAAAATAAATGCAGAGGGGAATCAAAAGGCAGTTGAAATTGCAGTGCATGACAGCGGTATTGGAATATCGGAATCCGGTATCAATTTGATATTTAGTAATGCAATTCATTCAACACCCGGTACAGACAAAGAATATGGTACTGGACTCGGGCTGCTTTTAGTAAGAGAGTTTATTGAAAAGAACGGCGGAAAGCTTGTAATAAAGAGTACGCCGCAAAGCGGTAGTATATTTAGTTTTAGGCTGCCGGTTTTGGGGAATTAGTGACAAGTAACGAGTGACAAGTGACGAGCAGGAGGGGAGTGGGCTGCCTGCGGCAGAGGAAGGAGTAGGGAGTAGGGAGTACAATCACTTCTGTACAAAATAAATTTTAACTTGTAATTACTGAGGGTGGGCTAAGGCTTATTTTTTTATTATGCATCACTTTTCCCAGACTGAAGTCTGGGCTACTATATTAAGAACCCCACGATAAAACGTGGGGTTCTTAAATTCCTGCTCGTCACTCGTCACTCGTTACTTGTCACTCGTTACTCGTTACTTGTCACTCGTTACTCGTTACTTGTCACTCGTTACTCGTCACTAATATTTATACTTCATCCATGCAATTACTTCATTCCACTTTGGCTTCTTGCCTGACATTAGGATTCCTACTCGGTAAATCTTTCCGGCTAGAGGGAAGATTCCTATCATGGTGGCTAAATTGACAACTACCGCCAGAACAAATTGCCATACAGGTATATCTACCAAAGCCATTCTTGCCGGCATTACTATAATTGATGCAAAGGGGAACATTGATGCTACTAAGCCGATTTTACCATCAGGATTGTTCTGCATCGAAATGCCTATGTAAAATGGTATTAGTATTAACATCATTAAAGGCCATATACTTGACTGTGCGTCCTGATCATTATCAAATATAGCCCCTACTGTAGCAAATAATCCGAGGAATGTAATTAAACCGATAAAGAAATTTAATAACACATAAAATACCTGGAATAGATTGATATCTATAGTAAAATCCTTCGGAAGGACAAACCATGATGTTGATATTATCATAATCAAAGGCAATAGCCACACTGCCATTTGCGTAATAC
>JAJYDC010000029.1:0-1112 GCA_021777835.1 Bacteroidota bacterium
TGTAGTTATATTGTTCTTATTGAGTATATCATCTAATGCTACCCCATATAGGTTAGCTATACTAAAGGGCGTCTCATAATCCTTAATAGTATGAATCACTTCTACTCGTCTTCCCGTCTGTGCTTGCGCCTGTTGTGCAAATCCGTCTAAACTAAGTCTCAAAAATTTGTTAGCATTCAGCATCCTAATTATGGTTCTTTTAAAACTCGTTAATCTCATGAGGATATCAGAATAATCAGTATATGGATCATATTCGTCTGTCATCTGTCCCTGAGCCATAGCGATGGCTTCATTAACGCTGTCTAGCGCTGTATTTAGGTTATTATAATAATCACTTGCTGTCATTAGAAAACACTCGCTACGTTTTGATATACTTGCTGTCCGCCATTTGATAATGCGCCCAAAAACCCTTGTGCATCACTTACTAAATTTGTTGCCGTTTGCAGTCCATCATAAGGTAAAGTAGCAATTGACAAAAAAGGATCTGCTTGCGCTAAAATTCCATTCACATCTGAAATCGCTGCATCTACTATTCCTCCGGGAGCAAATAACGAAGTCAATCCAGCTAGCATTAAATCTTTGCTCTGCGCCTTTATTAGATCACCGATAATAATGAAATCAAGGGAGTAATTAGGAAGTACGCTGTTTTGATTGGCATCTCCACGGATGTTCCATGTTGAAATATTAATGCTTCCGAATTTCTGCCACCAAAAATCGTAATAGTTCACGGCGTAAATAAATCTTTGTGCATCGTTTGGCGCTGAACTTTCCTTTGAAAGCTTCACAATATTGTCTTGGAATGCCTTTAGTCTTTGCCATCCTGTCATGAAGCTGCCGTCAATGAGTCTTGTTTGGTAACCAAACGTTCCTCTTATAGAACATCGCTCTGGAGAGAATTTCAATTTATTAACAAATACACTGGAATCCGACTGCGTTATTGCATCACGCGAAACTAACCTATAATCAAACGAAGAGGGCATTACTGCTAAAAATTCAACATCCACCTGGGCGGCTCGATAATTCTGTTGCAGATAAGCATTCAAGTCGATTTTTACTAATTCAAAAACGATATAATTTAATTGGGGAACCGTTAGTCTATTAATCATGATATT
>JAJYDC010000029.1:1122-32814 GCA_021777835.1 Bacteroidota bacterium
CGTCGCCGCTCCGGCTGTTAACATTCCATTTGCTGGAGTTTCTCCCGTGACTTTTCCGCTCGCAAATTCAACTGTTCCACTCTCTACAAAAGCTGTTATGGCATTCGCCAAATTTCCCGCCAAAGTATCAATCTGGTTTTCTGCAATTTGCAGGGCATTCGGATCCGCACTTGGATTATTGAGATTTGCCAAATATGCTGCTTTAATTGCTTCTTTGAGTGTTGTTGTTGCTAAAGCCATGAATAATACTTTTTGGATATACGGTTGTAAATACGGAGGTATATTTAAGAAATGTTGCTGCTTTGATAGGTTTGATTTTTGCAATTTTGTCTAAATGAATCTCTTGTATTAAATTTTGCACTTCAAAGGACTTCTTATTATTTTTGCTAAAAAAACAGGAGCCAAAATGATAATTAACTGTCAAGAATGTGGCGACGAGATGAGTGATAATGCTCTGAAATGCCCTCATTGTGGGGCTGGTTTATCTATGTCAAGAGGATTTTCTTCTTTTAGAAGAAATTTAGGAATCATGGGGGGCGTTATTTTGGTTTTAATCGGTATTTGGGGAATAATGAAATTTTATGTTGGGGATGTTGGAAGCTATAATGCAAATGAAATTCTCCCCGCAATGGATGGTCCGGCACTACAAAAATATAGCGAGGGAATAAGTCAAATGCGTATATTTATTGCTGTGATTTTTTGTCTAGGAGTTGGAATGTTTTTTTACTTTTTGAAAAGTAAAATTAGAGAATGATTTTTACTGCAAGTCCATGAACTCATTCAACCTATTAGTGATTGCATCGAAACTCACTTTATTTAAAGGAGGAGCAACTACATTGCCTCCGGGCGTCACCCATGTTGCGGCGTTTATCGCGGCAATCAAATCCACAAGTATTTTTTTCAATGTCTCTCCCTGATTGTTCTGCAAGCTTAGCTTCTCTGCCTGTAAATTCAAGATCTGCGCTCCGGACGTATTATCTAGCATGATTTGGGCTATTTGTTTTCCTTGATCGTCTACTTGCTGAAGGTTCATTTTTCCATTTAATTGCAACGTTAAATTGCCATTATTTTGCGAGTCATCTCCGCGTAGGAGAATCTGCATATTCCCGTTTTTGTTTTTCCCCTTAAGAGTAATAATAAGATTACCTTGCGCATCATCACTTATTAAAAAATATCTATTGGCATTATTCCTCGCGAGGTTCTTTTGGATCAAGGAATTGTAATCTTTGATATTAAAGTTCAACTTCGCATCTTTATTATTCAGAACAATAGACGTGAGCGCACCAAATACAATAATATTTGCATCAAAATTATCCACGAAAGAATAAAGAACATTTGCCCCAAATTCTTTTATGGATCCGTCCGGGTTAATATAATAAGGTTTCGGCAGTCTCTTTTCTCCGTTATCAATATCGAATTCCGGAGTAAGCAGGGACACACGGGATATGTCATAAACTTTCTGATAAGCATCACAAAACTTCAACTCATCAATATTGTTTCCTTCGAAATAACAGAAATATCCTACCTCCAAATTCAATTTTTGATTATTGAAGGTCTTAAATTTCAAATTTGCTTCAAATGCCTCTATCATTTCCAAATCCCATTTATTACTTGATTAGTATCTTGTTGCTGCATAGGATCGAATTGAAGTGAGTCTATGTTAGAGTTTTGCTTCACTGTCTGCAGCGTATCAATACTTACAAAATTTTTTCTATTTTGATTAAGCCAATCACTCCCCACATTGTCTGGTAGTCCTCTGCTTAATCCCAAAGTAGTTGTAAAGAAGCTGCCAAAAACAAAACTATGCGCTACGGAATCAACATGATAATACACTCCATTACCGATTAAAACATCATTCACCAAGTCATAATAGGGTTGTTTGGCATAAAAGAATCTTTCACCAATTTTATAGGCATCATCCCCGGGAACCGTTATTTGTCCACTAGCAAAATATGGATAGGCAAACCATTCCACTCCCTTTTCTCTTTTGTTTAACAAATAATCCAGCATACTATTATTGCCAGAGAACAAAGCAGTTTCGGTAAGTCCATCAATATTTTTTAACTGACTTCCTGCTATTGCGGTGTTGTTTTCGTCAACTATTTTCTTGTAATTGATTAACCTAGAGGTCATCATCAAATCTCTTAATCCAAATTTCTTCACACCATCAATATTCACAATAGGGAAGCTTAGTCCGAATTTCGAAAGATAACTTGATTGACTAGCTATGAGAGAGTTTAAAAAATTAATTGTAAAATAGTTTTTAGTTTCAAAATCAGATACTGAAAGATTTTCACTTAATCTTCCGTCTGCAGTAATCATGAACTTATCTGTACCGTCTAGATTTTTTGAAAGATCTTCAAAAAACGGCCAACCGGTTAAAGCACTCGTGTTGACTGGGCTGTTATAATTTTTGAATGAGAAAGGCTTTGGTCGAATAACAAAACGATTTCTCGCAAGTCCATCAGGGGATGTTGTAGTCTCAGTGAAAACCTGATAAAAATCTTTATCAATGCAGCTTAAGATATAATTATAAATAGGACCGGTATAGGTTGTTAGATTAACATCAAATAAATATTCCCCATTAAGAAAAGTAAAATCCATCAAAGGTCTGCCGTTAATGTCAGCAAATGAATTAGAGAAGAATGTTTGGGGAGTAAAATCTCCACCCATCTGTATATGAGTAGCTGGCATGTTTTCTAAAATATATTTAACTGCCTCTTCCGGTCTATTTACAAATGGGCTTTTCCCGTCTGCAGTAAGTCCCCTCATCCAGCTAAAGAACTTCACACGGTCTCCTAACTCAGATTGAATCTTTGGATTACTCGAAAGTATGGGGCTATTTACAATATTATCCCTCATAAGAAGTTTCGGTAGCAGCATTGAACAGTTCACTACTAGCATTCTTGAGGATGAACTATCACTAACAGTAATGCTTGGATATACTTGATCAACAAATCCAAGAAAGGAATGTACTTTTGAATTTCTATTTATCTTTACGGAAATTACCGAATTGATTTTGATTTTTTGTCGCCAATAGTTAATAAAAGCATCGGAGGTGATTGTAATAACTCCCAACTTATCTAATGATGGATTTAAAACAAGATTTAGGGTACCAACCGGTTGGTTAACTGAATTATACGTGCGAATTGATTGCACAAAAGGGGATAAATCGTCGCTTGCACCCTGAGCCGGATAAAACAATAGAACTTCTGGTAATATATGTTGTTCAATATTCATTAGTGTGAGAAGCTATTTTGGAGATGGTGTATTGGAGAATCTATATTACCGTTACTATATATCGGGACAACCACTTTAATTCCTTTATCCAGATTATCGTTTAATTTTGTCATAACTGTATTGACATTCTCCATCACTGTATTCAATTTAGTGAATTGTTCAGAGAGTGGATCTTCTCCTCCTTTATTTCCTCCCCAATTACGAATTACCGCAGAATTTCGGTCTCTTGGATCAATATGAATGCCGTTAAATCCAAACATATTATTAAAGGCAGATGTTCTACTAGCCCTTCCTTCGGGTGTTTCGATCCCATGTTGGTTCAAAATCTTTTCAAAATAAGAAATAGCTTGTCTTTCTGCGTCGATAAACTGTTTGTTTAATTTTTGCCTATCCTCTGAGTCACCACTAATTTTTTTAAATACCTCCAGCCAATCATTTTGCATTTTGAAAACCAAAGTTCTCCATGCATCCGCTATTTGGTTTTGTTTAGCCCGAATTTCTGCCATCATTTTTTCAGTTTCAGATTTGGCATTTCGAGCCTCATTTGTCCAACCCAATAAGACTTCTTGACTCTCTTTTAGTCTCTTAGTCTTTTCTTCTTCAGTTAAATTACTATCACTAATCGCTTTTTGTTGGCGTTCCATCTCTTCTTTAAAACGGTCAAGTGTCATAAATACGGATTCTGTTATTGGCTTTTTATTCTTATCTAGGACTAAATTTCCTTCTTGATCTGTTTTATTTCGCGTTATATATTTTCCACCTGTCATAATCTGCGCTATCTCAGGAAGCATTCCCTCCGGAGCATTTGGCATCATTCCATTCAACTCCCAATAAGCCATATTCTGACTTCCGCCTGTATCGCGTTTAACCTGGTCCAGTATTTTTGAAAAGTTATTACCTGCAAATGTGCCGCCCTTCATCATTTCGTTAAACTTTGTAATATCATTTGTCCCCATTGCCTGGAAAAGAAATGCAAGTTGTGCATCGCTGTGAGGATTCATCATATCTTGAAGATTGCTGATGGTAGTGCCTCCTAAATCGGATATTCTTCCATAGGGGGATTTGTTTCCAAATAGTAATTCTGGAATGTTAGCAATTAGTCCGCCGTTTCGTGCATCAGCATTTATATTTAGCTGTAATTGTTTTTCATTTATTGCCTTTATGGAATTCAGAACATCAACTATTCTTTCAGGATTTACTCCCGGTCCGTAAAGTTCCCTTGCCATTTGTTCCCCCTGCCTAAGACCACCTACACCATAATTGGCACCAGTTACCCTTCCGGATAGATTAAGCTGGTAAATTTCTTGAGGAGATAATCCATGAGCTGTAGCAAATGTAGTTTGTTCCCTATAAAGTTCAGGATCAAATCTTCCTAATGTGTCTGCAAAACCCATGCGCATTTGCATTTCTTCTTCCGGAGCGTAACCAAAGCCTAAACTTCCTTGAGCTCCCCTTCCTAATCGCGCCCTTAATCTGGCTCGCAAAATATCATAATTGGATGCTGAGCCAACGGCACCGCTAAAAGTACCAAACATCTGATTCATATATTTTAGCTGCTCTTCTGTGCCGGCTGTCTGTGTGATGCCCATAATTCCAGCGATCTGAGAGCCAAACATTCCACCTGCGGCACCTCCTGCGGCTCCCCCAATGCCTCCGCCAAAAATTGCCCCTACACCAATTCCAATAGCCGTCCCCACCATTTGATAAATTCTTTCCCTATCCTTTACCGCTGAGAATGTCTCTTGCCTCTGCTGCTCTGAATACATGCCCATTGGTGAGCTAAGATCAAAGGCTGTCATTCCCCTTGCTTGTATTTCAGCGCCTGTCCGTATATAGCTAATTATGGAGTTTGCGCCCTCCATTCCGACTGTAAAGACTCCGGCTTTTTTTAGCGTATCGTAAAAGCTTTGTGCATCATTCCCGGTGTCTTTGAAGCCTTTTGCAATATCGCGCAACTTCTCTTTTAAAAAGTCAATATCATTCCCAATATCGCCTTTGCTATCCTGGATGGCTGCCCGAATCATGTCAAGGTGATCTTTATCTAACTTTAAGAAGTCTGACGCATCACCAACTAAATCCTCACCTGCACTTCCAGCACCTAATTTTAAACGTTCAAATTTCCGAATATATTTATCGGTCTGTCCTTTGCTTAATTTTCCCGTGGACAAATCAACATTAATATCTTCAAGTATTTCTTTTATAGATGAGTTGAGATCATCAAATATTCCCTGGTTATACTTCATCCATGCCGGTATTTCTTGGACCTGCTGAGGTGTGAGTCCTTGCTGAAAACCTGAGCTATTTACAATTTCACCTATTGGTTGAGAAATTTGGTTAGGGATGTTCTTTAAACTTTGCTCAAGTTCTTGCGTGCCTTCAATTTGCGGAAGGATTCTCGCCCGTATATCAAAACCGAGAGTTGATGTTTCATCCATTAGATATTCACTACTTTCACGCCTTGCTTTAGCATCTTTTGCAGTTGATCATTTATTTCTTTATCATAATTCGGATTAAGAAGTCTATTTCGTTCTATTTCCTCTTTAATGGGATCACCAGCATATTCTTCAATATAGCTACCCACCAAATGTTCGACAAAGTCCTCATATATTTGTTCCTCTGTTGCCGTCAAATAGATAGGGTCATTGCTGCTTAAATTAAATTTTTTCTTCCACCAGATTTTTATGTCGCTCGCTTGCTGCTTGATCCGTTCCTGGAATTCCTCATCAATTAAGCGTTTGTCTTTGTCGAGTCCTGTTAGTATCCTTACTACCGTTCCATCATCCAATGCTCCGGGGCTATCATTACAATATTGTACGCCTGGTTGAGATAACATCTGGACTACAAGTTCTGCATTCCATCGCTCATCAACATTCATAATGTTGAGCGTTTTATTTTTCTGGTGGTTTACAAAGTTTACCCGGAGCTGATTTATTTCAGCCATCGTCACCACATGTTTGTCGGGCGCTTTGGTTGTCTTTTTGGCAGTAGAAAAAGATATAGCAGCAAATGCTAGCGCGAAAACAGCCAAAAGAAAGACTGGGGTTGTTGCGTGTTTTTTCATATTACTCCTTATGTTTTTTTTAGATTTCCACTTAATGTGGAGTTTGATTTACGAATTTTTATATATTTTCTTTAGCTACCAAGGTAATTTTATCCCAACTACTTTTTCGGTTATTTCTTGAACATCGGAGCTAGAAACTCTAGGCTCAAGATTCAAAACAAGATCTCCTGTTGCACTTGGGAAATCATCAATGCTGTCTGGTTTGTATACCTCTTCTAGTATTCCTATTTGAAATTTTTTTTCACGTATATCTTTTAGCAACTGAAATTCTATTAAGTTTTGATGCCTTAAAAGTAATTTCATGTTGCCGTCATCTATTAAAAGCGCAATTTTCATTACTACTCCTTTTGTATTACTCTTTTACTTCTTTTGGATTATTTACATCCGGAATTTCTTTGTTTAAGTTTGGTATAGCTTTTGGTTGGATTATAAGAGAATCAATTCCATCGATATTGCCTCTGAAAATCTGAACCGGATCCCCAAATCGAATGCCATTATCATTGGCAAATACTCTGGGAATCGTGAGGGAAACCCCTCGTTGTCCATATTGTCTAAGTTTGTATTCTGATATCTTTTGCATGTGATCCTATTAATTTTTATAAATACTTATGCAAAGATAGTTAAGTTTTTCTAAATGTCAAGCATTATTTTATAATTTTTTATAAAAATGTGTTAAGTTATTGATTTACAATGAGATAAAATTATGTTAAATTGCATAGAAATGAATTGGAAAGATTTTATATCAACCCTATCTCGGGATTTTAGGCTCTCAGAAAACGAGATTGCACAAAAATGCAATATTAATCAGCCAACAATCAATCGGATGGCGCGCGGTGAAACCAGCCGCCCCTACCAGTCTACTATTCAGCTTCTTGAAGAAGGGCTTAAGATAAAAATCGATGATTCGGATCCCAATAACATTTCCTATATTAGATTGGATGCTGAAAAAGATTATGAACATAAAATACTTTTTTTTAAATATCCCATATTAACTAATATACATGCGGGGCCTTCTATGTCGTTTGTTCGGGAAAATGGAGCAGAATATATTTCGCTTCCTTATTCAAAGGAAGAAAATTGTTTTGCATTACGCGTACAGGATAATTCAATGGGTCAATTTATTACTACGGGGGACATTATTCTTGCAGATATGGATAAGAATGTGATGAGTGGTAATGTTGTAGTCGCTAGGCTAAAAGATGGCAGACAGTTCATTAGAAGATTTAGGGAACTTTCCCATAACGTTATAATGCTATATTCCGATAATGGAGAATATGAGCCAATAACCATTATCAACAGCGAAATTGAGGCTATGTTCTCAATTGTTGGCATCTGGAAAAAGCTATAGATATCGCTTTGTTTTTTTAAGAGCGACTATTATCCTTGATTGAGTTTGTCTTTTTTAATTAAATTAACATATTGAATATTTCATATTATAATATTTAGGAGTTAACAATGGATAGTTATGTAAGAAACGTAGGAGGGGTATCCCCTTATGGTTATTCTTGGAATGCCGGTGTATTAGAAATAAATAAGTGGGAGCGCAATATTGTCCTCTTAATCTTTAAATATGCACTCAAGGATAATCTCTCACCTCATAAGATATCGCAAATGCTAAACGAGCACAAATTAAACTCATCCAGGAAAGGTAAGATGTGGACCTATAAAACCGTGAGCTATTTGTTTGCACCTGAAAGGATCAAATTCTATTCCGGATATACTGATAATAAAAGAGGTAATTGGGAGCCTATTATTACAACCGAAATGGCAGCCGAACTTATACGCAAAAAGATAGTGACGACTTCCGGAAAGCGTCCACATATACACAAATATTTGTTGACCGGTATTGGGCGAACAGTTTGCGGATATTGTGGGGGGAATATCACCTCAGTTCTTGACAAAACAAAAAGTGGTGTTAATCGTTATTATTATTGCTCTACTCGAGGTACGTATGGTAGTACACGTTGCGGTGAAAGCAAAACCTTTCCTATGTCAAGGATAGATGAAATAATTCTCCGCACCATTGAAACACAAATCAGCAATATAACTGAAATCGAAAAGTGGACGTCTGTGTTTTATAAGAAAAGAGATAGGCAGATAAAAACAAAACTCGACATCCTAGATAAAAAAATCAGTGCGTCGTTAAAAGATACAACCAATGCAAAGTCGTCATCCTCATCTATGGCAAGCAGAAATAGAATTAGCGACCTAATGATACAAAAAGAGAAGCTTATTGAGGAGAAGTTAGATTATTATAATTTTGCCCAACTGACCGGATCTCAAATCGAAAGATTACACCTGAACAAACAAAAGGAGTTGGTAATTGCATGTATCAAGCGCATACAATTGTTTAATGATAAAATAATTATAGACTTCCCTTTTATAATTAATAAATCTGGAAGATCTTCTATAACAAAAGAATATTAAGGGAGGTTTATATGTCGTCTCTCTATACACGTAAGAATTCACAATATATTTGGATTAAGTGGTACGATAAGAATACCCACAAGCATTGCTATGCCTCTACAAAGATTATTGATAATCCCTCGGGCAGAATTAAGGCGAAAGCTTTCAAAAGAGAATTCGACTCGGAAGTAATAATTCAACATAGGAAACAGCAGACAGGAATAACAGGCAATCAAACCCTTGACTATGCCTTTCACCATTACCTTAAGAATAATGCAGGCAAAAATCCATTTACACTATATGAATATGAGAACTTCTTTAATAAGTTTACGCTAAAGTTTTCCCGCGAATTAAATACAAATAAAATTAATAAGCTTGATATTGAATCATTTCTTAACCAGGTCAAGACATTCAAAATTCAACAAAACACGAAATACAATATTTGCAAAAACACAAAGAAGTTTCTGAACTTCCTTTTTGAATATGGATACACGGCTGCATTCGTCATCAATAAAGATGTTATAACCGGACCGGAAGTAAAGAAAAAAATTATCTTTACTGAAGACGACTATAAACTGATCTTGGAAAACTTGTCAACAAAAAACAATAACTTTAAGGTCACGGTTCAATTATTAACATTTACCGGCTTACGTCCCTCTGATATATTGAATATTACTGGAGAGGATATTGATCCCATCCACGGAACTCTTAATTACTTCTCCCAGAAACTCGGGAAGCATAGAACCGTTCCCATTCATAGTTCCCTATTACCTATCCTAATAGATCGTAGCGCTGAGGTTAATGCAGGCAGATTGATCACTTACAAATCAATATCCCAAATGGGCTTAGCAATGCGTCGTTATTTAAAGCACCTAAAGCTTGACCAAAAAGGATATAACCTCCGGACTTTTCGCAAAACCTTTGATAGCTATGGATATGAGAATAATATGGAGCCAATGTCAGCTGCTGAACTACTCGGACATTCTGCCGCAATCGCACAAAAGCATTACCGGGAAATCTCCATAAAGAGAATGAAAAATGAGCTAGAAAAGTTCCAACCATTCTCAAAACAGGTGACATTAGTGGTGACACAAGAAGGACAACTCATTAAATCATGTAAATAAAAGCCTTAATTTCTTTAGAATTAAGGCTTTTTGAAGTGGGCGCTAGTGGATTCGAACCACTGACCTCCTGCGTGTGAGGCAAGCGCTCTAACCAGCTGAGCCAAGCGCCCAATGTTTTTACTGTAATAATTAAAATAATACCTATAATTAACTTATTACAGTTTATTCAAAAGTTCAAGTATTGGATATGAATGCTTTAAGTGCTGGGTTAGAAATAGAGAGGCTTTTATGGATTATAATACATAGAGGGGGCAGGGATTAAGGGAACAGGTGTATAGAGGAGGCGGAAGGGGGTGGATGGTATAATAATAGGCCGGGGGGATGGGTGGTAGATGCCTAGTAGAGTGCGTTCAGAGTGCATTCATAGTGCATTCAGAGTGCATTCATATTTTGTCATTAATTTGGGGGGAAATGCAAAAGGATTTTTGCATTCGGGTTTTATAAATGTAAAAAACAAATTAGGAAAAGTCAACTTTCATTTCGTGCCAGTGGGTCATCAAGTTAAGCACATTTAAGAATAATTCAAGAATTGTTTTTATATGCCTTAAGAATTATGTATAAATGTATTAAGCAATATTTATATAGCAGGTATTGATTTCCCTTTCTTTGTAATTATTTCCAGCTTGGCATTCTTGAGTCCTTTTGATTCTGCGATTAGCGTTATTTTACCTGGCTTCATAGTGGACTGCACTATGGCTAGGCATAGTCCATTAAAGGCTTTTCGATAGTGGGCTTGAAAGGAGTCATGATCAATAGGGTTACCGTTATCAACGCCTATTAATTTGCCTTCGCCTTCAATGGTAAAGTTTACAAGATTAGATGCATTTGGAACAACATAGCCTGCAGAGTCAACTATTTCAATTTTTATATCCGATACTGATAGATCATTAGCAGAAATAGTATCCCTATCAGCACTTAATCGAATAGCAGCAGGCTCACCAGTAGTATGGATTTCTTCAGTGCAGACAATTTTACCATCTCTCTTCCCTACTGCTTTAAGTACTCCGGGTTCATAAGGTACATCCCATTCAAGGTGCAGATCGGCAGTTGTATAATGTACTTCAGGTTTGGCGTATTTATCCCAGGCGCCTGAATGTCCCTGTCTAGGAAATTGAAGTCGTTTTTCGCCATAGGATTTTCCGTTTAAGAATAATTCAACAGCATCACAATTAGTATAACAAAGGACGGGTATAATCTTTCCCTTGAGTCCCTTTACGGCTGATAAATTCCAATTTGGGAAAAGATGGATCATAGGTTTCTTAGTCCACTGACTTTGATAAAAGTAATAGCCATCTTTTGGAAAGCCACAAAGATCGAGGACACCAAATGACCAATTCTTATATGGCCAAGGAGCTTCTCCAAGATAATCAATTCCAGTCCACATAAAGTCACCTATAACATAATCACGAGTATCGACAAATTTCCAAAGCTGTTCGGCATCTATCATATCATAATTATAGTTAGGATATATTGTCGAAGAATCATTTCCGAAAGAATAGTCACCACGAATACCCCCGCTATTAGATGAACTTTCTGTTCCAATCATTTTCCAATTAGGATGGTCATGCCGGTCAATACTGTAGTATAATTCTCTTCGTTGATGCCAGCGGTCAACGTAGTTGTATCCGACAATATCAAGTCCATTAAGAAATGCAAGATTAGTAGCGCCGCCATCAGCGGCAATATCGTCGCAAGCAGAAGTAACCGGTCTCGTAGGATCTTCGCTATGGCATAAGGAAACTAGTGAATGAAGAAGCTTTGCACCAGCCTCAGTCTTCTGATCAGGGATTTCATTTCCGACACTCCAAATAACAATAGACGGATGATTACGATCGCGCTGAATCATTGAAGAAAGATCGCGTCTCCACCATTTATTGAAATAATCCTGGTAGCCATATTTTCTTTTCCCGATAGTCCATTGGTCAAAGGCTTCATCCATAACAAGGAAGCCCATCTTATCACACAAATCAAGGAACTCAGGCGCAGGAGGATTATGAGAAGAGCGAATCGCATTGCATCCCATTTCTTTTAACTTTTCAAGTCGACGTCTCCAAACCTGAATGGGAACGGCAGCACCGACGCAGCCTCCATCATGATGGAGGCAAACACCATTCATTTTTATATGATCTCCATTTAGGAAAAATCCTTTATTGACATCATACTCAATCTTACGAATTCCAAAATTTGTAGAAACGTTATCGATAGTAGATTTACCTTCAAGAATAACAGAATGCATTTTATACAATACCGGCGAATCGATAGACCACAAATTGGGAGTTGAGACATCTAATAATTGAGATATCGCAGTTTTCTTACCGGGAGATAAATTGAATTGTTTTTTTGTTCGAGCAACTTCTTTACCAGTATTATCATAAATGACAGATAGCAATGTTCCAGTTTTCAGATTTTTAGAATTATTATCAAGTGTAGTTTTAACCTTCACCGAGGCAGATTTTTTAGATACTTTAGGAGTAGTAATATAAACGCCCCATTGAGAAATATGAAGCGGGTCTGTCATTATAAGCCAAACATTCCTATAAATTCCGGATCCTGAATACCAGCGGGAATTTGGCTGTAAAGAATTATCTACACGTACGGCAATTATATTTTTGCCTTCTTTAAGAAAAGGGGTCAGGTCATAGTAAAAACTTGTATATCCATAAGGGTGGTTTCCGAGAAAATGTCCGTTTATCCAAACAGAGCTGTTCATATAGACACCATCGAATTCTATGCGGATATTTTTCTGCAGGTCTTCTTTAGTAATATTAAAATGTTTTCTATACCACCCTATCCCTGTAGGAAGAAATGCGCCATTTCCGCCGGCAGGAGCATCTTTGCTAAATTTACCTTCAATGCTCCAATCATGGGGGAGATTTAATATCCGCCAGTTATTATCATCGTAAGATGATTTATCCGCGTCCTTAAAATCGCCTAGTTGAAATCTCCAATTAAAATCCATTAGATAAGTACGGCGACTTTGAGCATTGTCTTGAGATTGAATATTGCCTGAAAATATTAGAAATAAGATTAATGAATTAAAAATTATATTTAAGTACTGTCTCAGATGATTCCCAAATAATACTCGATTATATTTTTCTTCTATCATAATATTTTAATCTTGTCTTTAGTTAAATAAATAGATTCGATCTCAATTTCAGTCTCCAAATTATTATCTATTTTCACTGAATTAGATTTGTCACAAATTATCTGGAGAAATCCAAAGTCATTCAAATTAGGAGCCTCACCCGGCAGATTATCGATTGGGTTCCATATTTTCGGCAGAAAATGAGGATAAGAAAAAGGCAAAATAAGAGAGCTGCTTGCTTTAAGAGAGGAGACAGGAATTTCAATATATTGCCACTGATTGCTAAGAGTTACATTTGTCCCATAACTTTTACCATCGAGCATTAAAAATCTAAGGCCTATTTTAGCGCTTGAATCTATAATGGAACGTGCTTTGACAACAATGTATTTATAATTATTAAAGTTAATATCTAAGCACTTATGCAACCAAGATTCATCCAATTGAAATCCGAATGGAAGTTCATCTTGAGTACCAAAACTTATTTTAAGTGATAAAGCAATATTATCACCGGAAGGACCTATTTTATAATCGGGGAAAAACTTTGATTCAGGGCTCCATTGAGGGTAATCTATTTTATCACGATCTTGTTCGGCATTAAAGATAGTTAAGGGGTCATCAGGAGTTATTATTTTAACTTGCCAGAATTTATTTGAATAAAAGTCCCACTTATCCGGAGAATTTAATACCTCACCGGGGTAAGTATATTCATTATTTTCAGTTTTAACCTCAACACAATATTCAAGTTCACCGCTGCTTAGCATATTTGAAGAATCAACATACGAATATTCAAAACCTCCCGAAGGAATAAGCTGATACTTCTGAAAATTTCTCCAGCCAATTCTTTTAATAAAAAGCGCAGCTTCAGATATTTTTTTATCAGATGCAATCTTAAAGTAAAATTTTATAGGTTTCTTAGTCAATGAATAAGTTTGAGTTTGATTAACCAGATGAATATGTGAAGATACATCCGGCGGAGTATACAGCCCAACAAGGAAGTTTTCTTTTTTAGTTAAAAATTTATTGGCATTGCTATTTGGAATTGTACTTGATGTAAGGATATAAATCCCCGGCTTTACTGAGAATTTTCCATTAATTGCTATCGCGGATAATTTATTATTGCTACTAATAGAGTGTATTTTAAAAACTTCGCCAAGATCCGGAATATTTGTAATCATATTTCTTTTGTGCCAAAACAGGCGAGATACTTGACGCGACATACTTGTAGGTTTGAATGGGTCTCTTAACCACAAAGCATCCGGATATACTTCAAGCTTCCAGATACCATTTTCAAGTTTATCAAAGAAATATGCGCCTGTACCATCATAGTTTACAATAGAAGAATTGCCGCAGCCCGCAACATGTTTTAACAAAGATGCATTTTTAGGAAGATCAGTTGTACTATTTGAATAATAGAAAGCGGTATCGGAATTCATCTCACTAAGGTCATTATTATAATCGACTTTAAAATCACCGAAGTTATTATTATCCGGATAATTGCCATAAGACTTATACAATGGCAAATCATGAAAAGCTTTCCCAGCAATCATTAGGCTAATAGCTTTTGAAGGAGTATAAAGCAGGTTTAAAAAGTGAGTAGAATATTCAGTATTACTCCAAGCAATTTGAGATGGATCGTAGGCGAACATTGTAGCAAACTGCATACCTGATTCTCTAAAACTTCTTGCCATTGCGGGATACATATAAGACCCGCCCACATCAGCGGCTTCAAATTCATATACCATTTTTGCTTTAGTATTATATCCTTTAATATTATTTGAGGGAATCGCATAATGGTTTACATTAATGAGATAATTTCCACGGAGCATTCTATTGTGAACCAGGTCTGTAGGATACCATTGGAACGAAAGACCTTGAATATTTGCATCGCATACAGCTTGTGCGTGGGCAGAGTCATTCCAATTCTGACTAATGTTATAGAATAAAGGTTTTGTAAATCCGGCGCTGCGAATTGTTTTAACCATCTCATTTATATAAGCTGTTGTCTCCTTACTATCTGAGGGATGGGAAGGTTCATTGATCACCTCCATTGCAATAATTGAAGGATCATTTTTGAAGGATAATTTTGTATAGGGATTTATATGATTTACGAATTGAGTTAGGTAATTTCTTTCAGCTTTCCTAGCATCTTTATTAGTGATTAGTTCCAGCTTAGTATAGAATTGAGAGAATCCTTTTTCTTTTGGATCAGGCTCAGGCCATCCAGTTCCCCACCAAGCAATTGGAGTAACTATTATTTTGATATGATTAGCCTCCAATTTAGATATTAGATAATCAAACAAATTAAGATGATCATTATCAATAATATTTCCTTCTTTATCCGAAATCTGCCTATCCCAAACATGGACGCGGAAAGCATCCAGGCCTAGCCGAACCATCTGTGCGACATCGAGGTCAATAGCCTGCTTAAGATTTAATCCTAATTTTTTTTGAGCGCGATATGAATATGCAAAAGGAGAAGTATAGTTTACACCGAATAAACTAACCTCTTTATTCGACCCTTCCCATCTAAGTATTCCGTTTTTATCGACGAAAACATTCGTCTGAGAAGCAGACTTTTTTTGAGCAAGACCAAATGAAGTAATAAGCAATAAGAGGAGTAATATTTTTTTCAAGAGATTTCTCCTTCGGGTAAAAATGACACAATTATGTAATAAAGAGGAATTAGATTTTTATTTCAGTAAAATGATTTTTTTTGTCTCTAAAAAATTACCTGACCTTATCATGCAAAGATAAACTCCGCTAGGAACATTTTGAGCTGACCAAGTAATACTATAACTACCTGCATGCTTATAAGTATCTACAAGACTGGTTACTTCCTTGCCAAGAACATCATAGATTACAATAGAGGTGTTTGAAGAAGTAGGAAGCGTATATTCAATATTTGTGGTAGGGTTAAATGGGTTTGGATAAATATTGAAATCATAATTAGTGGAAGTACTTTTTTCTTTTTTTACTGAAGTGACGCTTATACCCAG
The DNA here is from genome assembly GCA_021777835.1 of Bacteroidota bacterium. Classification (GTDB taxonomy): domain Bacteria; phylum Bacteroidota; class Ignavibacteria; order Ignavibacteriales; family Ignavibacteriaceae; genus FEN-1297. Next base: position 17,035 of record JAJYDC010000029.1, read on the forward strand.
GAAAGCATCTAGAGCTGCTGTAGGTTCTTTAGTTAGAGGATCCCATGCTCCAAGCTGGTAATTCTGCCAGTTATAACTTTCAGGTTCCCAATAAAAGACTCCCAATCCACCAACAGATTTTGTTTTTGCTATAAGATCTAAAAGATACTGATTTGCTTGAACCGGCTGGTTATAGAGATAGCCGGCTTCACAGACCATTACTTTTGTATTATAACGGGCAATCATATCTTTCATAGTTATCAAAGCTAGGCTATCGTCGACTTGCCATGATAAATTAGCCCAATAAGGATAAACAGACATTCCTATAATATCCCATTTTGCGCCGTAGGTTTTTAAGCCATCGAAAATCTGTCTGAACATGGAATCCTTATGACCATCCTCGAGATGAACAATTACTTGAATTGTACTATCAACAGCTTTAACGGCATTATAGCCGCTAGTAATTAATTTGGCAAAATTGCTCATATTTGCAGGAGCTTTTCCATCAGGCCACAACATTCCGTTGCCAACTTCATTACCAATCTGAACCCACTTAGGAGTAACGCCGATAGATTTCAGAGTATCCAATACACTATAGACATGATTATAAACATCAGTCTGCAATTGAGCAAATGAATCATTAGTCCAAGCAGCGGGCTTAGTTTGGTGACCAGGGTCAGCCCAAGTATCACTTAAGTGGAAATCAATCAATATATTAAACCCCATAGTATCAGCAATATAAGCCATATGGGCAACATCTTGTTTATTGCAATAGCCTCCGGTTGGATTAACCCAGACTCTAAAACGTAATGCATTTATCCCTTTCTCTTTTAATATCTCCATGCAATTCTTCTGAACACCAGAATTATCTTTGAAGACGTACCCAGAATTCTGCATTTGGGATAGCCACCCGATATCCGCACCATTAGCAAATTGCGCTTTTGCTTTTTGAGGTAGGAATAGTAGTAAAAGGAATAGTGTAATTACCGGTAAACCTTTTGCTGACAATAATAAATTATATTTATTCAATTTATTCTCTCTAACATTTAGATAGTTAAAAATGTTTATTTTATATTAAAAAAAATCATGCTCCGCTAATCAATTATTTAGCAGTAATTTCAACTAATGCGCTTTTCAATCCTTTCGATTCTGCTTCAAGCTTTATAATTCCTGATTTATCCTTAGATTGAATAACAACTAAGCACATGCCATTAAAAGCTTTCCTATAATTTGCCTTAAAAGGTTCATGACTTGTTTCGGAGCCGTTATCGACACCTATAATTTTCCCCTCACCGGATACTTTGAAATTAACTAAATTGTCTGCATAAGGAACCATTATACCGTCTTTATCCATAACTCTAACGGTAACAAAAGAAAGATCTCTGCCGTCAGCCGAAATAGTATCTCGATCAGGTTCAATAGATATTTTTGCAGGAGAACCGGCGGTTTGATCAATTGCAGTTAAAGTTTCCTTGCCTCCATTCAGACCAATAGCCTTGAGAGTACCCGGTACATAAGGGACACGCCACATTAAGTGCAAATCGTCACTTGTTTTTTTCTTTGTGCCCAAAGATTTCCCGTTCAAGAATAATTCAACTTCTTTGCAATTAGTATAAGCCCAAACATCTACCGAGTCTCCATTTTTCCAATTTGGTTTTCCATCTTTTATAGTAGTCCAGCATTGCGGATTCCAAGGAGGAAAAATGTGTAAGACCGGTTTATTAGTCCATTCACTTTGGTATAAATAATATGCATCTTTTGGAAAACCGGCAAGATCGATAACACCGAAATATGAACTACGCGATGGCCAAGTATAAGGAGTTGGTTCGCCTAAATAATCAAAGCCTGTCCAAATAAACATTCCGGAAACAAAATCGTCATTCATTACAGTTCTTAGTGCTTCCTCGTTAGTTTCACCCCAGGGGGCGCTGCAATTATCATAAGAGGAACAGGTATTATCCGGGTTTCCAGTGGTAAAAGGTAAATCCCAGCGAACAGGCCAGCGGCGGATACTATCAGAAGGCATATCATAATGCCCGCGTGTTTGGAGAGCCGAAGTAGTTTCAGAGCCGATTAGTTTTTGTCCGGGATAAGTTGTAAGAAAATCTTTATAATCATTTTGATGATAACTAAAACCAATTACATCAAGCGCACCGGATTTAATAATATAATTTGACGGGCCGGGTCTATTGCAATTAGAAGTGATTGCGCGCGTTGTATCCAGGTTTCTAATTATACCGGCCAATTCGCGAGCAATTGTAGTACCGGTGCTGTCACCTTGTTCAGGTATTTCATTACCGATACTCCACATAAATATGCTGGGATGGTTACGATCTCTTAAAATCATATCTTGTAAATCCCGCTTATGCCATTTATCCCAATCAAGCGAGTAGTCATATTTTGTTTTTGCTTCTTTCCACATATCAAATGCTTCATCCATTACAATGAAGCCCATCTTATCACAAAGATCAAGGAGCTCAGGATCCGGAGGATTATGCGAAGTCCGGATGCCATTGCATCCCATATTTTTCAATATTTCAAGCTGTCGTTCAATTGCTCTATAATTAACTGCAGCACCTAAACAGCCCAAATCATGGTGATCACAAACTCCCCAAATCTTTAGATGTTTGCCATTTAAGTAAAATCCTTTTGATACATTAAAATAAAATGTTCTTATTCCAAATGCAGTGCTATAATCATCCAAGACTTTATTATTATACACAATAGTATTAATTGCTTTATACAAATAAGGGCTTTTAATAGACCATAATTCAGGATTATTTACTGTTAAATATTGACTGACGACAGCAACTGAATCCTTAGGAATTAAGACGGGAGATTCTACTTCAGCAATTTTTATCCCACGTGCATTTAGTATAGTTGTTTTGACCATAACATTTCCATCATGATCTAACGAATTTCTTACTTTAATTTGAATTGAAACTTTAGCGAATCCTTTTTTAACCTCAGGGGTGGTAACAAAAGTGCCCCAATGGTCAACATATATTTTATTAGTAGTAACAAGCCAGACATTTCTATAAATCCCCGATCCGGAATACCAACGCGAGTTAGGCTGTTTTGAATTATCGACTTTTACCGCGATTATATTTTTATTATTCCCGTAATTTAAATAGGGAGTTAAATCATATTGGAAAGAGCTGTATCCATAGGGGCGCATGCCCAAATAATGGTTATTTATCCAGACCTCACTATTTCTATAGACTCCATCGAAATCAATGAAAAACTTTTTATCTCGTTCAGAATCTTTAATAGTAAAAGATTTTCTATACCATCCAATTCCTCCAGGTAATGCCCCACCGCTTATGCCTGCTGGATTATCTTTACTAAATTTACCTTCGATGCTCCAATCATGAGGAAGGTTTAGAATCCTCCAAGCTGAATCATTTAATTTAACACTTTGTCCATTTTTCACATCTCCAAGATGAAATCTCCAATTGTTATCGAAATTTTCGGTAATTCTTTTGTGTAAGTGCGGGGCTGAATAAGCAAGAGTACTTATAAAAACAAATGAAAATAATAGCATGATAATAGAATGGAATAAAAAAATATTACTTTCTTCTTTTTCATAAAATGATTTCATGGACGGAGATCCTTTATAAACTTAATCACTTGTTCAAATTTTAATACCAAATATTTCGTACAAGTATCTAGATGAGTATTTATGTTTTATAGATTAGGGCAAGGCTTGTAGAACAAAACTCTGTTTGCCTTGCCCGATTTTATTTTCAGGAAAAGTTCATTCCTTAGTATATCTTTCCCAAAAATGTAAATCTTATATTTGAACTATCATTACTTAAGAAGAACCATTTTCTTAGTTAAAGTGAAATTACCTGACTGAATAGTATACATATAAATTCCACTTGCTAAGTTTGCGGCGTTGAAATCTACATTATAGCTGCCGGGTTTTTGTTCCTGGTTAACTAAAGTAGCTACTTCCTGACCTAACAAATTGAATACTCTAAGAGTAACAAAACCGCTTTGAGGAATACTATAATTTATTACTGTAGTAGGATTAAATGGGTTAGGATAGTTTTGGCTTAAGTTGAACTTCGTTGGTACAGAATTAGGAATTTGTTTTATCCCAGTAATCTGTTCCGGGAACCAATTTAAGTCACCTAATGCTTTTCCATCGGTACCAGCAGTTTGAAGTGCCGTATTACTATATCTTAAATTCTCAGGTACAGGATAGCCTTGAGTAGTTGCCCAATTAGCTGCTACATTCGGCCAGTCGGCTGTAAGAGACGGCGGATCAGCCATCGGGTTTACGTATGGGCGAATGCCTGCTGCCGATTGATTGTTGTGCCATAGAGTATCAACAAAGGCGGCCATATTAGTTGCTGCAGTTTGGACAAGAGCTGCATCGAATCCAGGATCAACACTATCATTATTCGTTACATTAATGTTGGGCCAAGAAGTTTTATTTGTCAACATACCAGGTTGAGTATTTAAGAAGTCCGGAGGACGAATCGGAGTAATACTCGCGATACCTGCAGTATTAATTTGTGACCAGTTGTTAACTATAATTTGCGGCCAGAAGTAAGCATTATTTTGAATAGTAATATGTCTATCAGATTCCTTCATATTATAAGGAGCTACTGACAGAGAACGCAGAGAGTCTAATGGTATTACAGCAGAACCCCAGCTACCCGGTACATTGTTATACCATGATTCAGGATATCCTGCACAAGATACTCCAAAAAATATATTATTTTGAATAACAGCGTTGTGCATTTGGTAAAGGTCAAAGGCTCCTCCCTGTCCTGAAATAAAAATAGTATTATGTTCGAAATCCAAATAAGTACATCCATACCCTGACGCACCAAGGACATATCCACCGGTTAGGAAGAATGTGTTATTGTAGAACTTTGCAGTGTCGCATGGATAAGTACCAGGGTCAAGCCAAGCGAAGCCAGGGTTTTGCGGATTATCATCCTGGTTATTTCTGAATTCGCAATTTGTTACATAGAAGCTGCTATGATCATGACTATAGGTATCAAACAAATTCGGAGTGCCTGCGCCAGATATATTTTCAATAACGCAATGATCAATAATAAATACATTGTTATCACCTGAAGGCGAAACAAATCGACCAGTAAAGGATGCACCGTCAGTACGTGTACCTAAGAAGTAAATGCCTTTTAGAGAAAGAGTATCATTGCCTTGAGGGCTGAAAAAATTTCCGATTGAAGAGTTATCATTTGCGATTGACGGAGCTACAACCGGCGGGTGACCAGTCGCCGGATTTATATAACCTACGATATTTACATTCCCTTTTACTGTTATTGGCGCCGTCATATAAAACACTGTGTCGAGCGGGCCAGTCGGCTTTAATAGAAAAACTGTATTAGGCGGAACGGATCCTCCGGCAGTAGTATCATAATTTATAACATCATTCAAATTGCCGGGAGGTAATGCCGATACGACTACAGTATCAGCAACCTGCGCAAAAGACGTTGATGTTATCATTGACAGCAACATTAGAATCATCAACGATATAGTGGCGTATATTGTTTTCATAATAAACATCCTTTCATTGAAGTTTATAATTAAATTAATCTTACCATATATTCAGTAATCGGCTAAAATCTTAAATGATTACCTATAGTTAATCCGGAGCTATGGTTATGTAATTGTCGTTTTCATAATATTTATCCTTTCTCATTAAGTTTTAGTTTAAGTTAGTTAGCAATTTGCACAAACCTATTCTGAATAATTGAATACACATCAAGCAGTTATCAATGTGCAAGAATATCTTTTGCAATTTTCTCATAATTCAATTTGTTTGATTTATGTACAAAAACATTTATTCTTTATTCAAATCTCCATCTAAATCCCAAATCGGCAGTTAATCCATAATTAGATATTGAATTTGGCAAGCCAGAACCTCTAATTGAGTAGACATCTTCTTCGCTATTAATATTATTTACATCAAAGAATACTTCTATACCATACCATGGCAGTCCCTGCTTTGCGGATAGATCCCATCGCAAATACTTAGCTTTATCAGAGCGAAGTGAATTATAAAAATTTGTACTGTTATAAATCTGGGCTTGATAAATCATTGAAACGAGGACAGAAAATTTATTATAGTCAAATCCAATTGATAGGTTGACAATGTCATTTGGCTGTTGGATAAGCCTATCATTATACGAAGTATCCACATTTATTGTTGGGAAAGGATACACAGGTGAATGCACAGTATTGGTATAAGGATAGGTTGCTCCTGAAAAAATGTGAGTATAGTTGACATTCATAACTAAACCACTCAAAACGCCGGGTAAATACCAGAAATGTGTTTGCCACTCAGTCTCAATACCCCACACGTCAACTCTGTTTGGATTATTAATAAAGGTGGTTAGAGAATAAGTTTTTGTATTACTAGGAACGCCAGCATATTTTGAAGGATCAGTAATATATGTCGACTGGCTAAATATTAAATCATCGATGCGTTTTAGGAATGGACTAACAGCGAAGAGCCCAATAGAGTTATCATATAAGGCAGCCTGAAAATCATAATTATGAGAATATGCAGGTCTTAAGGCATAATTATTCCAAACTACATAGTGACCGCTATTACTTGCAACATCGAGTCTTGGTATAATTGTGTTATAATCCGGATATGCGAGTGAACTTGTATATGAGGCTCGAAAACTTAACCAAGTAAACGGACTGTATTTCATACTGATATCCGGCAAGAGATAGCCATGATATTCATCTTGTGTTACCAAGGTATGATTTAGTTGGGATGGATATGGATTTGTAGCATCGGCATTTCCTATAAAATGTGCAGCGGTATAGGAAGTTTTCAATCCCTGATAGCGAGCACCCGGAATAATTGTTATCTGAGGTCCGATATTAATAGTAGCCATGAGGTATTCTGCGCTTCTGAATTCATTGCCAGAATAATCACTTGCGGTGCTGCTATATTGATCCGGGAGGTAGCTAGGAACAGTTTGAGGTTGGGTAGCTGCGGCGCCCAAGATTTTAATCTCGTTCATAATAGTATTTATTGTACCGGCATTAACTGCGGAATACATTCCATAATCACCTTTAAGGAATTTTCCAAAATTCATGTTTGGATTATAGAACCCATTGATATAAAAATACTGATTACCAGTTGGATCGAAGTTATATGGGGGTTGGGTCAACCAAGGCAAAGCCTGAACAAGAGATAATCTAAATCCTGATGCAGAACCGCTATATAGACTGCCAAAGCCATCATCAAAATTATAATAACGAGTAGTATATCTGTATTGCCCACCGCCTTTAAAATTTACAGATACAAAGTCAGACAGATTTAAATTGTACTGCAAGTCAAATGATCCTTGTTTATCGTCCTGCTTATTGAAACTACTCCAGGTAGAATTACCCTGCCATACCATTTTTTTTAAGTCAATTAACTTTGAAGAAGCTTGAGCAATTTGCATTGGGCTCTGATAATTAGGTATACTTCCCGTTCCTGCTGAAAGCTGATCAAATACCAACATCCAACCATTAGGAGTGCGGTTATCAGAGTAAGAGTTAGAAAGTTTTGCATCGACTTTAAATGAACCAAAAGTTTGTTCATATTCCAAAATATTAGTAACTACGTTGAGCTCATTTGATGTAAGCTGCGTGCCAAATTGAATGTCGTTTCCATAGTTTGCTAAATTGTAGGTTTCCGAGTGAGATTCATCCGTAGAATTTCCATGACTTATCAAATTCATAAGAGCAATTTTTCCGTTTGGTATTCTGTAATCCAAAGAGAGAATTCCATTATATCTATTTTCCACGTTAGGAGAAAATGAAGCATTCATACTGCCAAGTACGACTGAATCGGGGTGCTGCTGTTTGTTTGGCTGGTAATAAGATCCTCCAAGTTGATTTGAAGTGAGATTCTGCCTTTGCGCAATTCCCTGCAAGAATATTCCTAAACGGTCATTGAAAAATCTTTTTTCTATACTTGCTACAAACTTGTAATCATTATATGTGCTCATAAGATTATCATATGAGCCCTGAGCAAGAAGAGAAATAACAGGCGCGCCGGAAGGTGTTGATTTAGCTTCCCTGATGTCAAAATTCACTGTACCACCGAGTACAGCAGCATCCATATCAGGCGTAACTGTTTTATAGACTTCAATTCCCTCAAGGGAGTTTGATGAAATCATACTCAAATCTACGGCACGACCGCCGGGAGTGTTTGTTGGGGTAGCATAAAAGCCACCAGCCGAAATGGATCCAGCATCGTTAGCCGGAATTTGCACACCATCTATAGTAATTTCGTTATATTGAGGTTGAAGACCACGAATAACGACTTGCGTGGCTTCACCGCCTGATCTGAGTAAAGATATGCCAGGCAATCTACCAACTGATTCAGCGGCGTTTGCATCAGGCAGTTCCTGAATACGTGCAGATGAAACAACATTAACAACATTATTAGAAGACAACTGCTGGTTGACAGCTGCGTTTTGACCGCTTGCCTGAGCAGTTACAACTACTTCTTTTGATGAAACGCCTACTGCAATGAGTTTTATATTTTCTACAAGACTTTCGCCTTCTTTAATCTTAATCTGAATTATTTCGGATTTATATCCTATATATGAAGCTTTTAATTTGTAAGAGCCGGATGGAACTACAGGGATAAGATATTTCCCGTCTAAATTTGTAGCTGCACCCAGGCTGGTTCCTTCAAGAATAACATTTACACCTATTAGAGGCTCACCTGTGCTTGAATCAGTCACCTTTCCGGAAATACTGCCGGAAGCACCCCATAATATTTTAGGGGCGAGCATAACAGCCAAGACCATAAAATAAATAGTAGATGTTTTCATTATCATATAATCTCCATGATATTTTTAATAATAATTAAATAACAGATTATTTGGTTTTAATTTTAAAAAAGTCGATTTCGATAGAGTCGTAATTCCATAACTTGCAATATTTTTTTCTCAATCTTATACATGTCGACATTGTTAACTTGTTTAACACTAATACATTATTTATTGAATAAAGTCTTTGAATTTAGATCATTGTTATAATGAATTAAGTGCAGTCCTCTAAGAATATTTGCGCTTAACTCCGGCGTAATATCTCTTTGCGGTTCAGCCATCATTTCGTAGCCTACCATAAATTTCTTAATACTTGCTGATCTTAAGAGGGGCGGATAAAAGTGCATGTGAAAATGCCATTCTTTATATTCCTTTCCATCAACAGGAGCTTGATGCAATCCGGAGGAATAAGGGAAAGAAGTTTGGAAAAGGTTGTCATATTTAATAGTTGTAACACTTAAGGCATTAGCAAAATCTTTCTTTTCATTGTTTTTGAGTTGAAGGATATTAGCAATTTTCCTTTTTGAAATAATTAAAGTCTCATACGGCCAGACAGCCCAAAATGGCACTACAACAGAGAAGGAAGAATTTTCATAGACAATTCTTTCTTTTAGCTTTGTCTCTAATTTCAAGTAATCGCTTAATATTGAGCGTTTATATTTTTTGTAATACTTTTTAAATTGCTTTAATTCTTTTGCAGGTTCTGCGGGTATACTTTCCTGAGCCCATATTTGGCAATGCGGATGAGGGTTGCTGTTACCCATCATTGAACCTTTGTTCTCGAATATCTGGATATGATTTATAACAGGATTAGAAGCAAGAGACTCAAATTCATTTTGCCATGTTGTAATTACATTTTCTATTTCTTCTTCTTTCATCTCAGCGAGAGTAAGATCGTGTCTAGGAGAGAAATTCACTACCCTGCAAATTCCCTTCTCACTTTTTGCAACTATTAGGTCATTCTTATTTTTAGTACTTGCCGGTATATCCTCAATTAATGAAGAATAATCGTTTGTAAAAACAAAGGTGCTATCATAATTAGGATTGACTTCGCCATTTGCGCGTATATTTCCAGGGCACAAATAGCAGTTAGGATCATATTGCGGGCGTTCATTTTTTGCGGGTGAGAAGACTTCACCTTGCCAAGGACGATTTGTCCTATTTGGTGAAACCAGGACCCATTCACCCGTAAGAATATTTTTCCTTCTGTGAGGATAATTATTTAATTCAGGCTGTGGCATTTTCTTTGATCGATATAATATTTGTTCCTCCGCTAATCTTTGTTATATATGTATTAGCTTGAAGGTTAAATTTATTTTTATAATTTTCAGTAACGTATTTACTTACTTCATCAATAGCTTCATTCTCAATTAAGTTAATTGTGCATCCTCCGAATCCGCCGCCCATCATTCTCGCGCCATATACCTTAGGTATATTCAGCGTCAAATCAACTAAGTAATCGAGCTCCTTGCAGCTTACTTCATAATCATTACTCAAACCTTTGTGAGTTTGGTACATTAAGGAACCAAAGGTATTTAGGTCATGAATTTTTAATGCGTCGCATGCTTTGAGCAGCCTTGTATTTTCCTCTATTACATATTTGCAGCGGCGGTAAATAGTCGGATCAATTTTATTTTGAAACTCATTAAGAAGACCGGCTGAAACATCACGAAGGCTTTCTACTTCATGGACTTCTCTTTTTATTATATCAACGCCTATGGAGCATTCTTTCCTTCTTTGGTTGTATTCGGATGAAGCAAGAGAATGGGATACATTTGAATTGAATAGGACAATAGAAATATTTTTATAATCAAAAGGAAAGTATTCATGTTCTAGAGAGCGGCAATCTATGCGTAGTGCTTTTGAATCTTCGCCGTACAAATTTATATATTGATCCATTATACCGCAGTTAACGCCGACAAATTCGTTTTCTGCTTTCTGTGAGATCTTTACAAGTTCTAATTTGTCAATGCCAAGATTAAATAAATGGTTCAGAGCAAAAGCAAGTCCAGCCTCAATAGCTGCAGAAGAAGAAAGACCAGCGCCTATTGGAATGTTTCCTCCAAATACACAATTAAAGCCTGATAATTTATAACCTCTCTTTATTAACTGGTCCACTATTCCAATGAGATAATTGGGCCAGACTCTATCGGAGTACAGCAATTTATCAAGGCTAAATTCATAACTTTCGTTCATATCTGAAGCAAACAGCGTGCACAGCTTATCGCTTCTTGATGAAATGCCGAAGTATACTGCCATATCTATAGCAGCCGGGAGCACAAAGCCATAATTATAATCAGTATGTTCACCTATTAAATTTACTCTTCCGGGTGAGCGGACGATTAGCGGCTCCTCGTTAAATAATTCCTTAAATTTCTTTTTTATTTTATTCGATAATTCCATAAAAAGTTCAGACAGTTTGATTTCTAGTTTTCAAGAACATGAATCCGCCGAACAGCAGCATGATAGCTCCCCACCAAATATCGGGATGGGTATTTGCGAGGACAGTAGCAACTGCAGGAGGATGGATGATTAAATAAATTCCATTAAAGAAGATAATTGCTCCAATTACCATTAGAATAAGTCCAACAAAAAACCAAATAGGTTTCATTTTTTTATAACTCATATCTATTCCTTAGACTATTATTTATAATACAATTACCAGAAAATGATATTCAATGCAATCAAAACGATAAGCGAGATCAGCGCATAGAATTCAGGTTTTTTTACAAACGGAAGGTGGCTATCATAATTTTCTTCTGTTAAACCTTTTACAAGTCCGACAAGCTCTTCCTTCTTTCTTTTTTTAGTAAAGAGACTTATAATAACAGTAACAACTGCGCAAATAAGCCAAGCCCACCAAGCGCGCCAGAAGTTTGCAGCCATATCGCTTTGAACGTGTGACATTGTAATAAAGCTTTGATTAAACCAGTTAAATTTGACGGCCATATACATTGTAAAAGAGGACGACATGCCTGCAATTAACCCCCAGAAGGCTCCGTTAGGAGTAATCCACCAAATAAACATGCCTAGAAGCATAGTAGCAAAAAGCGGTGCATTCACCCAAGAAAATATTGCCTGCATATAGTCCATAATACTAGGGAAACTCTTTGCCCAATATGCAGTTCCAAGAGAGATAACAACGCCGACTACAGTCGAAGCTCTTCCCATCCATAGTAAATGAGAATCAGAAGCATTTTTATTAAGGACAGATTTATAAATATCATAAGTCCATACTGTATTGAATGCGCTAATATTGCCAGCCTGCCCTGCCATAAAACCGGCTAGCAAAGCTGTTACGCCAAGTCCGACTAAGCCTGAGGGATAATAACGTGCGATTAGTAATGGGAGTGCCGAGTCATAATTTATATGCCCTCCATCATGAAGTAGTTTGAATCCGCTATGAGGATCATGAGACAGTACGATTGCGATAAGTCCAGTAAGTATGACTATAAAAGGCAGAGCCATTTTGAAGAAGGATGCTACTATTGGCGTCATGCGTGCAGCTCGCAGATTCTTAGCTGAAAATGCTCTTTGTATTACAAGGAAGTCTGTAGTCCAATATCCGAACGAGAGAACGAATCCTAGTCCTAATACTATACCTCCCCAACTAACGAACATTCCGTTTAGATTTGGGTTAGAAGAAGTAGACCAAAGAGTTGTAAAAGAGACCTGAGTACTGAATTCATTTATTCTAGTCATAATTTCCTTTACGCTGCCGATCTCTATAATACCAAGGATTGAAACTAAGAATAGTCCGAACCAAATTAGAAAGAACTGAATAATTTCTGTAAAGATGGCAGACATTAACCCGCTAAGTCCAACATAAGCGGCAACGGTAACGGCTGAAATCCACATGCTTATATCCCAATGCCAGCCGAGAAAAGTGTGAAGCACAAGAGCCATTGCATAAAGGTTAATACCAGAGACGAGAAGAGTCATAATCGCGAAGGCTATTCCGTTCAGCACGCGGGTTTTTTCGTCAAAGCGAACCTTCAGATATCCGGGTACCGACTTTATTTTGCCGCTGTAATAAAATGGCATCATATAGATGCCTAAGAAGAGCATAGCGGGAATTGCGCCGATCCAATAGAAGTGGGCAACGTACATGCCGTACTTGAAGGTATTGCCGGTCATTCCTAAGAGTTCAAGTGCGCCAAGATTTGCAGATAGAAAGGCAATACCGGCAACCCAGGAAGAGTTTTTTCTGCCGGCGAGGAAGAAGTCCTCCTCGTTTGTAGTAAATTTTCTTAGATACCAGCCAATACCAAGGACAAAAGCGAAATAAACAATGATGATAGTCCAATCGACAAAAGTAAGTCCAATAGCCTGCATAGATTCCTCTTAAATAATAATTTAGTTACAAAATTATCTATCGAATAAAGATTGCAAACCTTGCCGCAAACGTTTGCGGTACCAGGTAAATTTTTTCTTAGGTTGATCCTCTAATAATTAATTTAGTTTCTAACGTAACAGTTTTAGGTTTAGCAGATTTCTTTTCATTCTCTATAAGTTCAATTAGTATTTCGGCAGCCTTCTTTCCCATTTCGAAAGATGGTTGGTCAATAGTAGTAAGCGTAGGGTCGACAAGAGTAGTAATTTTGTTATTAGAAAAGCCGACGATACCAATATCACCGGGGATTTTAAGACCGGCTTCCTTTATTCTTTGGAAGGCTCCGATAGCAACGGGGTCATTAACTGCAAATACTGCATCAGGGATTATTTTTTTCTTGATCAGAGAGTCCATTGAATTATATCCATCTGTTTCATGCAGGCCTCCATAGCAAATAAGATCTTTATCTATACTAATATGAGCTTTATTAAGAGCATTATTATAACCGGCAAGTCTACGCTTACAGATTTCCAATGCTTTCGGTCCAGCAAGATGTGCTATTTTCTTATAACCTTTTTTGATCAGATAATTAACAGCGTTAAACGCGCTATTTGAATCGTCAATAATTACTTTGCTTGCAGCTACATCTTCGCAGGCACGGTCGAAAAAGACAAGAGGGATACCCCGAGCGATAGCGCTTTTAAAATGATCAGAATTCTTTGTAGTCTGTGAGATAGAAGCAACGATACCGGCAACTCTTTGTTGGATAAGAACGTTGGTATTTACTACTTCCCTTTCGAAATTTTCATTGGATTGGCAGACAATAATAGTATAGCCTGCATGATACGCAACTTCTTCTATACCACTAATTGCAGAAGCAAAAAAGTCATGCTGGATTTCAGGGACAATGACACCGATTATAGTAGTACGATTATTTTTCAGACTTTGGGCTATTGGATTGGGTTTGTAGTTAAATTCTTTAGCTAGCTTCTTAACACGTTTTTTAGTTTCCTCCTTGATATCGGGATGGTCACTTAAAGCCCTTGATACCGTAGAAGCGGAGATTCCTAATTTTTTAGCTATATCTGTTATTGTTGCGTGTCTCATTTCCTGCAAACGTTTGCGAATACGTTTGCAATATATATTTCTTTGATTTACATGTCAAGTTAAATTTTACATTATTATCCAAATATTATTTAATTAGCAAATTATTTTGGATTCTTTCAAATCTATCTTGTTTGAACGATAGCATTATTAGTAAGAATTGTATTTTGGAAATAGGTTTATGAAAACCAGATTGACATGGATACTACTTCGTTTTGAGCAAGCGGGTTAAAATATTGATTTATGATTTCGCAAGACCATAAATAATTTAAGAAGGATTTTAATAATCGTTTATTGGTTTTTTGTGCTAGTGGTTATTTGAAATGTAATTATTAATTAACATTTTATACATTAATATTTATAAAAACATTTGGAATTTTTATGCCATATAGAGATAATTTAAAACAAATTACTGTAATGGTCATGGCTATATTATTGATAGCTTTCGCCTCCCCGGAATTTTGTGCTGGGCGAAGTAACGGGAAAGATTTTAGAAATTCAAGACAGGGTGAAATTCAAAAGCAATACGTTATGCCTATTGAACTTTCGAAGTACGGGCACGTAGAGATAAGAGCTAAAGTAAATAGCGTCGAAGGAATTTTTATTTTGGATACAGGTGCGGGCATAAATGTAATTACCAAAACATTTGCGTCGAAGTTAGGCAAGATCAAAATGCATGACGGAAGTTTCACAGGATTTCGAGCAACGGGTGAGCCCTTGGAAATGCACTTATACACAATAAGCAGTCTGGAAATAGGCGATTTGCAAGAAAGGAATTCTACTTTTACTATACTTGACGCTGATTTAGGGAAAATAGATGGCTTGATATCTTTAGCAAGCTTCAAAGAGCAACCATTTACAATAGACTATGCGAATAAGAAACTTTATTTGGAATCAAGTGGAAGTCTGATGAGTAGAGAAAAAAATGGAAAGGTTATTAAAATACAATTGGATGATGACAGAGGTGTTTCAATTGATATGTTTACAAGAGTTCGTGTAAATAATAAATTAGACCTACAAATATCATTGGACAGCGGGGCTGGTTTTAATGTATTTAGATTCAATGCAGAATATTTGAAATCATTAGTCGGGGATACAACCAATATAAAAAGATATAATAAACAAAGCAGTCTTAACGCAAAGACTACGAATAACTTTTATTTAGCAAAGCTCAATAGTTTAGCCATCAGCGATAATCCTTCAATTAAAGTTCATGATATAAAAGCATCTTTCTTAAAAAGTTTAATCTATGATGGGATAACTTCAATAAATTGGCTTGGCAATTGTATTACTATTGATATAAGTAAGAAGGAACTGATAATAAATTAAAAAGAATGTCTAAGAGAAATGCGGATATGCGTTGCTGCTAATTGTTGGATTTCCCCCGCAATACATATAAGGAGAGAAGGCCTGCCCAGCCGGATCACCTGCATAAAATATTCCTAGAAACGGATCATATATTCTTGCTCTAAAGTTAAACAGGTTTGTTTCGGGATCATACTCCTGTCCGGTGAATCTGTAATGTGCGTCTTCACT
>JAJYDC010000071.1 GCA_021777835.1 Bacteroidota bacterium
TATAACAGTGATTATCAGGATGTTGTATCTACAAACGATACTCTATCTTATATTCTTAATAATTATTATCCCTTCAAAGCCTCTTATCCCGGAATGCTTAGCGATGTTCATCGTGAAGCTGCTGCCGTGCAGCTTGCTCTTTGGCATTTAACCGATAGCCTGGATATTAGTTCTCTGTCTGGTCAAAACAATAGCAATATTAACGATATTAAACTTAGAGCTAGTCAGATCATTAACGATGCTCTTACTAATGCCCACAACTACAGTCTTAAAACTTTTGTCATAAATATCCCAGCTCAGTCATTTACTACTGGATCACCTGTTTCCTTTACCGTTCAGGCCTTCAACAATCAAGGTCTTGCTATGCCTAACGTTCAGATCTCCCTTTCAACTACTCAGGGCACCTTAAGCATGTCTACTGCTGTAACTGACAGTGAGGGCGTGACCCCACAGATTACCTTAACTCCCTCTGCCGGTCAGTCAACTGCAACAATTACCGCTACCGGTATTGTCGGCATACCTTCGGGTACAAAATACTATAACGTCTCTGACCCTAACGGTAAACAAAAACTAATTCTTGCTACACCTACAGTTGCCTCACGGACTATTTCTCAAAGTGTCAACTGGTCGGGATCATATAACTTAGTTGTTACTAAAACTGCCGATAAGAGCAGTGCCTTCAGCGGTGAGATAATTAACTACACTATCGTTGTTAAGAACACTGGCCCGGGTGATGCGCAGAATGTTAAAGTCTCTGATCAGTTATCCTCACTGCTCGACTTTCAGTCAGCTACTCCCTCCGGTGTATATGATCCGTCTACTGGTATTTGGAATGCAGGCACTATTGCAGCTAATGATTCTGCATCTTTAGTAATTTCAACTAAGGTTAACTATAATAACACTCCCTCTTTAACCTATGACCTTGGTGCGGCTAGCGACTTTAACCTATTCGTGCTGGATACCTTAATTCAGCCTTCTTCAGATACTCAGGGCAAAGCTGCCATTGGCGGTTATGCTGACCTTAGAAAATACAGCGTCGGTTATGAACTGCCCCCTAACTCCGGCGATGTGCTTGTCGTCGGTAATCATTTGACCTTTATCAGCGGCGCAGTTATTCACGGTAGAGCTGTATACCAGAACTATATTACAACTACCACGCAGTTTACTGCTGACAGCGGTATCGTAAAGGACTCGGTCATTGACTTCGAGCAGGCTAGAGTACATCTTCTAAATCTTTCTAATCAGCTTTCTGCCCTTGTTAGCACTGATACTGTTTTAGACCAGTACAATAACGTTGAGCTTTTCGGGCATAATGACACTCTTAACGTATTTAACGTTGACGGAAGTCTTGTCTCTAAGGAAAATAACTTTACCCTTGACGTTCCTAGCGGATCAACTGTCATTGTCAATATATTAGGTAAAAACATCTCTATGAAGGGTGGATTTAACGTCACCGGAACCACTATTGACAAAGTTCTGCTGAATTTCCCACAGGCAGATACAATTAACCTTTCTTACATAAACGTTACTGCTTCTATTCTAGCTCCTAACTCTGTGCTTAACTTCCCTTCAGGTGAAGTCTACGGACAGGTTATCGTTCGATGCTTCTATGGTGCTGGACAAATGAATATTAGTCCTTTTGATGGTTATGTAACAAATAAGGTCAATATCGCTAACTTCGCTTCTGTCGTCTCTGCCTCGCAGGCTAATATGCCTGGTCTGGTTGCTAATGTCTCTCCGTCTTACTGGCTTGTGGCTAGTCATCAGGCAGGTCTAACTAATGTTGAGAACACGCAGATTCTACCGAAACAGTTCAAACTTGAGCAGAATTACCCTAACCCATTTAATCCTTCTACTGTCATTTCCTTTACAGTGGCTAAGGCTCAGATGGTTAACATCTCCATCTATAACATCATCGGACAGAGGATTACGACTTTAGTCAACCGGATGTACGCCCCAGGCGCTTACTCTGTTCAGTTTAATGCCGGCAATATGCCTAGCGGTATTTACTTCTACCGGCTTACTTCTAATGATTATGTTGCCATTAAGAAAATGATTCTAATGAAGTAAAAACTTTATTCCCTTTTTGCTCATCACAACTTCGAAGGCATCTTTTATTTAAGATGCCTTCTGTGTTTATAATTCGAACTTCTAATAAATCAATAATTTGTTAATAGTATAATCCAATCCTGATATTAGTTTTACTCGAATACCTAATCATTTTTACTTTTATATTTAGTATATGAAAATAAAATATTTTCTATCCTGGCTTCCGGGAATTGTAATTGCAATTGGTAATGGTTCATTAAGACAATTTGTTTATACCTTATACTTCAATGAGCTTGGGGCTCACCAGTTATCAGCTCTTAGTTTTATAATATTATTTGGAATCTATGTGAGGCTAATAATTCCCCGGCTTAAATTAGGCTCGCCGGCGGAAGCGATCTATGTTGGAGTTTTGTGGCTTTCTCTGACTATAATCTTTGAATTTGTCTTTGGTCATTTCGTAATGAATCACCCGTGGGAAGTTCTTTTCCATGACTATAACTTATTGAGTGGTCGCTTATGGGTTATCGTCTTATTGTGGACTGCAATTTCCCCCTATCTTTTCTTCCGGCTTAGGAGCTAAATTGCAGTCATGAAACATAAATGCTCGTTATGCCTTCTCCAATTCTTTCTTAAACTCAAGTTTCCCTTTTAATCCGACAGTGACAAAAATTCTATCTCCCCCTGTAAATTTGCCGGCTAATATTTCCTGCGAAAGCGGATTAACTAAATGTTTCTGAATTGATCTTTTTAGAGGACGCGCTCCGTATGTTATATCGTAACCCAATTTTGCAAGCCAATCCTTCGCTTCCTCATTTACATTAAGAATCATACCCTGATCGCTAAGCATTTTTTCAATACGCTTAATTTGTATCTCTATAATTTCTCTTAGTTCTTTCTGAGACAATGGCTTAAATAAAACCACTTCGTCTATTCTGTTCAAAAATTCAGGCCGAATCGTTTTTCTTAGCAGTTCTACCAGCTTAGAGTGAAGCTCACCTAATGCATCATCAATTTGATCTTCAGATATATTTTCAAGCTTCTCCCGTATTAAATGCGAGCCTAAGTTTGATGTCATTATAATTATTGTGTTCTTAAAGTTAACTGTGCGACCCTGATTGTCGGTTAATCTTCCGTCATCTAAAACTTGAAGAAGAATATTAAAAACATCTGGATGTGCTTTTTCAATTTCATCAAGAAGAACTACTGAATATGGCCTTCTTCTAACAGCCTCGGTTAATTGTCCCCCTTCTTCATATCCGATATATCCCGGAGGTGCCCCGATTAATCTTGATACGGAAAATTTTTCCATATATTCGGACATATCTATTCTTATCATTGCGTGTTCATCATCAAAAAGATACTCCGCAAGTGCTCGCGCTAGTTCTGTTTTCCCAACTCCGGTCGTTCCTAAAAATATAAATGATCCAATAGGTCGGTTCGCATCCTGCAATCCTGTCCTTGATCTTCTTATTGCATTGGCAACAGCGTTTACTGCTTCGTCTTGCCCGACAACTCTTGAATGAAGTTCATCCTCTAATTTTAAAAGCTTTGCTCTTTCGCTTTCCAACATCTTGCTTATTGGAATTCCTGTCCACTTGGCAACAACTTCAGCAATATCTTCGGCATCAACTTCTTCTTTAAGCATCCTCTGATTTTTTTGAATTTCAGAGAGGTTGCTGGTTTCTTTTTGAAGTTCCTTTTCTAAAGAAGAAATTTTCCCGTAACGAAGCTCAGCTACTTTTCCGAGGTCACCCTCTCTTTCATATTTTTCAGCTTGAAGTTTTGCTCCCTCTACTTCACTTTTCATCGATCTTATTTTTTTTATTTTTTCCTTTTCAAGTCCCCAATGAAGTTTAAGCTTATCTCTATCTTCTACCAGTTCACCCATCTCCTCTTTTAGTTCAACCAGTCTTTTTACTGACGCTTCGTCTTTTTCTCTTTTCAAAGCTTCATTTTCTATCTCCAGCTGCTTAATTTTTCTTTCGATTACATCAAGCTCCTCTGGCATCGAGTCAATTTCAATCCTTAATTTTGAAGCGGCTTCATCAATCAGATCAATTGCTTTATCAGGAAGAAATCTATCCGTGATATATCTGCTTGAAAGTTGAGTTGCGGCTATTATAGCACTATCGGTAATTCTTACCCCATGATGAACTTCATAACGATTTTTCAATCCGCGCAAAATTGAAATTGTATCTTCTTCCGAGGGCTCGGTTATTAGCACGGGCTGAAATCTTCTTTCAAGAGCAGCATCTTTTTCAATATACTTTTTATATTCATTTAATGTAGTTGCACCGATTGCATGAAGCTCTCCGCGTGCTAGAGCCGGTTTTAATATATTCGCAGCATCCATAGACCCGGAGACAGCCCCTGCACCGACAAGTGTATGGAGCTCATCAATAAAAAGTATTATTTCACCGTTCGATTCTTCAACCTCTTTAATTACTGCTTTGATTCTTTCTTCAAACTGCCCGCGGAATTGAGTGCCGGCAATAAGAGTACCCATATCCAAAGCCATGATGGTTTTAGATTTTAAATTCTCTGGTACATCGCCTGAAATAATACGCTGCGCTATACCTTCGGCTATTGCTGTTTTACCTACTCCCGGCTCACCTATTAAAACTGGATTGTTCTTTGTCCTTCTTGAAAGTACTTGTAGAACTCTTCTGATCTCTTCGTCTCTTCCGATAACTGGATCAAGCTTACCTGCTTTTGCAAGTTCGTTCAAATTGTTTCCGTATTTCTTTAAAGCTTGATAAGTGTCTTCCGGATTTTGCGAGGTCACTCTTTGACTACCTCGTACATCTTTTAATGCCGAAAGTGTTTCTTCGTGAGAAATCCCATTGTCGCGTAAAAGTTGCCCCGCCTTTCCTTCTGATGAACATAGTGCAAGAAGAATATGTTCGGTTGAAACGAATTCATCTTTTAATGCTCTTGCCTCTTCTGCGGCTATATCAAAAAGTTTAAACGCCGCACCTGACATTTGCTGATTACCGGCGCCTGAACCGCTTACCTTGGGAAGATTTTCAAGAAGCTCATTAGCTTTAACTTTTAAACGAGAAATATTCCCACCTGTTTTTTGAATAATCGTATCGGCAATATTTCCAGTTTCCTGAATTAACGCAGCAAGTATATGCTCCGGTTCTATAATTTGATTATTATAATTTTGTGCAATCTCAAAAGACGATTGTACAACTTCTTGTGCTTTTACAGTTAATCTGCTAAGATTAAATGCCATAATTTTCTACCTTCCTAGGTCCCGAATTTAAATTCGATTACCAACTAATCACAGTTTTTTTACTTCTGTGTACCATTCGCTTGATTGTTCAAGCATCTGGTTCATTCTTTTTACAAGTTTGTAAGGATCATTCAAACTTCCTTCAAGCAATAAAGCTGACTCATATAATTCTTCAGCTACGTTTGTAATATATTCATCGTTTGAATTTGACTTAAATATCTTTAAAAGATTTCTAATGAGTTTGTGATCCTTATTTATCTCAAAGACTTTTTTCTGAACTGATATATCTTTATTCGTCATACGCAAAATTTTCTGCATCGATGCAGACATGCCCTCTTCTGCGCTAACTACACATGCAGGAGAATCGCTTAGTCGTTTTGATTCTTTTACTTCGGTAACCCGGTCGCCGAGAATTGCTTTTATTTTTGCAAGAAGACTGTCGAATTGCTTCTCATCATCACTGTCAAGACTTTGAAATTTGCTTTCCTTTTCGGAAACGTCCTTTAACTGCTCCAATTTATTAAGCTCGGTTGAATCGACTGGCTTAAAATCAAAATCCTTAAACTTCCTAATCGATGTAACAACAAATTCATCTATCGGATCATAGAGATAAATAACCTCTATTCCCTTCCGTTTAAAAATCTCAAGATGAGGATCAAGAGCTATTGCATCACGACTATTTCCAACAGCATAATAAATTTCTTTTTGCCCATCGATTAACCTTGAGACGTAATCCTCGAGTCCGGTTAGCTGATCAGCATTGCTGCTGGTTGAAGAATTAAATCTCAATAATTGCGAGTACTTTTCCATATTTGTGAAATCGCTGTAACCTAGCTTAAAGACTCTTCCGTGTTCCTTCCAGAACTCGGCATATTTTTCAGGCTCGTCCTTTGCTTTCTTCAGAAGGTAAGAAAGTACCTGATTTGTTATGCTGTTTGCAATTTTCGTAAAAATCACGTTTTCCTGTAAAGTCTCTCTTGAGATATTCAAAGGTAAATCTTCCGAATCCACAACGCCTTTTACGAAACTTAAATATTCAGGCAGCAATTCCTTGTTTTTGTGTTGAATCAATACTCTACGGACATATAAATCTAAACCGTAATCTTCCCGGTTGAACCCGAATAAATCAAAATTCTTTTTAGGAATAAAAAGTAGGGCACTAAATTGTATAGGAGCATCAACGGTGATGTGGATAGTATCCATCGGCTCTTCACTGTCGTAGCTTAAGAATTTATAAAACTCGGTGTACTCTTCCTTTGTAATCTTGCTTTTCGGTTCCCGCCAAAGCGCAGATATTGTATTTATCTTTTCATTCTCCAAATAAATAGGATATGAAATGAAATTCGAATGCCTTTTAATAGTTGATTCAAGTCGATACTTTTCAGCAAAATCCTTTGCGTCCTCTTTTAAATGAATTTCTATTACCGTACCGCGCTTTAGATCATTATTAATTTCTTCAATCTCATAGTTTCCAAGTCCATCGGATTTCCATTCAACTTCTGGAGAATCTTTTTTAAATGACTTTGTTTTAATAACTACCTCTTCGGCAACCATAAACACGGAATAAAATCCTACTCCGAATTTTCCAATAATATTATTTACATCTGATTTGCTGTCCTTTAACTGCTTCAAAAATTCAGCCGACCCGGATTTTGCAATTGTACCTATGTTGTTTATTAATTCTTCTTTAGTCATACCTATTCCGGTATCCGAAATAGTTAGTAATTTTTTCTTCTCATCAAAATTTATCTTTATTTCTAGTGGTAATTCTTTATCGAGTATCTCAGTCCCTTTGGTTGATTCAAACCTCAATTTATCAAGCGCATCTGAAGCATTAGATATTAATTCTCTTAAGAATATTTCTCTGCTCGTGTAAAGAGAATGAACGAGAATATCCAGAAGTTGCTTTATCTCAGCCTTAAATTCATGTTTTTCAGAGGTCATTTGTTTTGGTGCCATTTATTTTCTCCATGTTAATTTTAAATAATTTTATTTTCTAA
>JAJYDC010000030.1 GCA_021777835.1 Bacteroidota bacterium
GTTCCTTTCGGATTTTGGTTAATAAATTAGTGATTTTTTTCTCATAGATAAATGCTGTTTCGCTACGCTCAACATCATTTATCTAATTCTCTCTATTAACCATTTACACAAAATTATTTACACTCCCGCATTGAGGGGCATCTGCATTATAATTCCAATTTTCTTTTATACCGCATACTATTGGCTTACAGAGATTTTAACGAGGAGTCTTCTTTCTTCAGCATTATGTACGCTCTTTTACTTTCGTGTTCAACTCCTTTATACGGATATCGAATAATTGCTTCCATAATCTTAAAACCGGCTTCTTCCGCAATCCCTAATACTTTATCTGTATCTAAAAGATGCCAGGTAGCATTTGCTCCTTTAATATCTAGGAAATCCTGTACTTCGACAAATTCTTCCCCTATGTGAAAACTAAAAAGACAATAACTATTGTCCTTCAAAAGTCTGTACCATTCTTGCATCACTCTTTTTATATCTTCGTAATCAAAATGCACTATAGCATAAAATGCAATAATTCCATTAGCTGTTGCCGTTCCCATTTTTGAATTTAGCATATCGTCTATTTCAAATTGTATTTCGGGCAAAGTTTGTCTCGCCAGATTAATTGAATTCTCTGAAAAGTCAAGTCCTAATACCTTATGTTTATTCTTCTTATGAATATAATTTGTCGTTTGCCCCGACCCGCATCCAAAATCAAAAATCAGGCTTTGGCTATCCAATAGATCCGAAAACCTGTCGATTATGTTTCTATCAAATGGCTTTTGATCCAATTCATTTATATATGTCCTTGAATATTCATTTGCTGCTAAATTGTAACAGTTCCTTACCTCGTCTAAGTATTTTTTACTCATTCGTGAAATCCTTATTTCTTAGTTTATTATTTACTAGATAATTATTTTAATTGTTAAGTACACAGAGAACTTTAAACTATTTTACAATGATAATAATATTTACCTGCTTTATTTACTATTTGAATTCACATACCTTAAGAGCACTACTCCTGACCTAAACGTACGGGTTTCTATTAATTTCAAATTTATCTTACTCTGCAGCTGTTGAAACATTGGCTTTCCATTTCCTAGCACTACCGGATTCACATATAGCCAATATTCATCTATCAAACCGAGCTTCGTGAAACTTGCTGCTATCCCGGCTCCCGACACACTCATGATCTTGCCCGATTGCTCTTTCAGTTTATTTACTTCTTCGGCAATATTCTCACTTACCAGTCTTGAATTCCAGTCTACTTTTTTGAGAGTCTTGGAAAACACTACCTTGGGCATGCTTTTCCAAATATTTGCGTACTCTCTTTCGAGCTCTGTCGCATTTACATCCTCATCAACAATTGGCCAATAAGCAGCCATGGTTTCATATAGCTTTCGACCGTACAAATGAATATCAATCAATGCCTCTTGTTCGTTGAAGTGCTTGTTCAGTTCTTCATCAGGATAGGACCAGCTAAGGTCACCATTTGCATCCTCTATGAATCCGTCTAATGAAATTGACATTGCGTAAATTATCTTAGATATTTTCGGAGTTTCTTTCATAATCTCATTTTGCCCTGATAATATATTCTATCCTATTATTATACTTTTCAAATCACTTCTAACTGCAATCTTTACTTCTCTCGAATCCATTTTCCCTAATTTCAAATAATGCCATAAAATCATCTCTGATCAATAAGCTTATTCTGAGAATCATTTCCTCAATTCAATTATACTTCATCAAGGATCACCGTCGCTTTTAGGAGCATGTACGATGCTATTTCATATCCTTTTTATTTTTCATATATGTATGCATAAATTTTCCGAACTTTTTATCTTTCTGTCTCTTTTCATAATACGACATTTCGTTATACAATGATTCCTTATACATTTTTATATAATTCTGATAACGTTCTTTTGAAATTGTTCCACCTTCTAACGCCTTTAATACTGCACAGCCTTCTTCTATAGTATGTGTACAATCAGCAAAACGGCATTGTCCTGATAGTTCTGCAATTTCATTGAACGTATCGTCAAGACCCGAATCAATTGAAATTATTCCCAGCTCACGCATGCCGGGATTATCTATTATAATTGACCCATTTTCTAAAACGATTAGTTCACGTCGTGTAGTAGTATGCTTCCCTCTTCCGTCTTTCTCTCTTATTTCTTGAGTTTTATATAAGTCTTGGTGAATGAGATTATTTAATAATGTAGTTTTACCTACACCGGATGAACCAAGTAAACAAAATGTTTCGGACGGTGTAAAGTATCTCTTTATATTTTCTATGTCCTGCAAATTGTTATTACTGAATGCTGCTATTTTAATATCCGGTATTATTTTATATATATTATTAATCTTGGTCTCAATTTCATCTGGTCTTATAAGATCGCTTTTACTTAGTAAAATAATCGGCGTAATATTACTCTCGTTTATCATTACTAGATAACGTTCAAGCCTTCTTAAATTAAAATTTGAATCAAATGATTGCATAACTATCGCCTTATCAATATTCGCAGCAATTAGTTGATATTCGATTTTTTTACCGGGAGTTTTTCTTCTTAATAATGATTTTCTTGGAAAAATATCGTGGATAATTGCTAAAGAATCATCATCAAATAACTGAGTGTATACCCAATCGCCTACGGCAGGAAAATCTTCTGAGGAATCCGAGCTAAATAAAAATTTACCCGTAAGTTCAGCGTAAATATCCTTCAGCCCGGTTGATATGACAAAACTGTTTTTGTTTACACTAATTACTCGTGCAACTTTAAAATTCTCCAATTTTGTTGGATCAATTTTATCTCTGAACCATTCATCAAACCCGAGTCTTTCAATATTATCGTTCATATCTATAACTCCTCCTGATTTATCTTCAATCGACAATTATCCCGCCTTTTGGGCTTTCACCTTTAACTGCTTGTTTGCAGTCTGCTTCTTTTTATATTTTATAAGGTAAATCTTTAGTAGAGGTTAATTTCCCATAATTTTTGTTGGCTTATCAATAACCTGAAATCAATAAAGATTTATTTATCTCTCGCTTAGTAATATAACAATTTCTATCATACACAAAAATTAATTAATAATTAAATGAAAGCACTTGATGTGTTATTTGTTATCCCCAAAAAAGTTCTAATTAACAAAAAGGCAGTTAATATCTTAAATGTTGATTAGTCTACCTTCTCCAAGAATTTACTAATCATCTAAACCCTTTCCATCGAGAATTTGCTGGACATATTTTTCAACTCTTGACTGCCTGGTTTTAGATTGCTTAGGTTGAGAAAAATAAAATATGTACGCTCTTTGCCGTCCCGGCGTCAAAGCTTCAAAAGCATTTTTCAAAACTTTACTTTTATCCAATTTGCTTTGGAACTCTTCAGGAATTTTGAATTCCGATGTCTTTTTCAATTTCACTTTCAAGCCTTCTTTTTCCACTTCAATGGCTTCATGAATATATGCTTTCAAGATGTTTTCCATCTTTACTATTTCACGAACATTGGTGAATCGTATCTGCCGCGCAGCCTGCACATTCTCAGTTTGTTGAATTAGAATACCTTTAGACTCATTTAACAAGGCGCCTTTCATAAACAGAAGCGCACAGTATTCCTTAAATCCATGCATTAAAACTATGTTTTTATTCTGTAAAGTGTAGCAAGGCTGGCCCCACTTCAATTCTTCCGTCAGTCCGCAGTCAAGAATAATCATTCTTAATTTCTTAAATTCTTCTTGCCACTTTTTTGCTTCATTAAAAAAGAAATCAACTTTAGGATTCATTCTACTCACCTATACATTAACTGAAACAATATTTCTATCCTCCGGTCTGAAATACCACGATATTACACTAAGGATCAACAATAACAATGCGGGAAATATTGTAGTCACCGAATCACCAGACGCGATGTGTGAAAATATCGCTCCTGTCATTACAAAGAAAAAGCCTGCATATGCCCATTCCTTAAGTAAAGGATATTTAGGAATAAGCACCGCTAAAACTCCTAATATTTTCCAGATACCCAGTAATGTTAGCAAATATAAAGGATAACCTAAATGGCTAATCATATCAGCTCCGCCTTGACCGTCTTTCGCTTTCAATAACTGCACGGCTCCGGTTGATATCATTCCTAGTGCAAGCCAGCCGGTTGAAATCCAATATGTAATTTTACTTGCTTTGCCGACACTAGTATTTCTTTTTAACATAATAGTCCCTCCGTTATCTCATGTGTTAATTTAATCTGCATGACCGTTAGGCAGGTAGCTTACTATTTCCTGTAATCGGTCATGAGCCATATTTATACCCTTAGCAAATGGCATCTTCAGCACCTGATCTCTTTGCTGTACCGATTCATATATTACATGCATATTGAGTTTACTTGTATTGTCTGTAAGCTTTTCAAATTCATAGACCTCAAGCTGAACTCCAAATGGCGTATTCTCCATTTCAAATGTCCGTGTGATTTTCCGGTTAGGAATAAATTCATGGATTACCCCATTAGACTGAAATAACACGTTTCCTTGAGCATCGGTTGTCCGAAACTGGTAACTGCCGTGCTTTTTACTTTCAAGTTTAAGTACTTTCGTTCCCATCCATTGCTCAACTATTTCAGGCTCTGCATGCGCTTTAAAAAGTAATTCCACTGGCAGCTCAAATTCCCTTGTTATCTCTAATTCCTGTTTCCCGTCTTCCGCATTGATTTTTGTCTTTTGTTCCATACCTTGCCTTTCTTTTTTATATTGCCTACCGCGAAGTAGGATTGTATTTCTTCATTGTAGATTGCAGTTTATTAAATCTGTCATCCCACATTTTACGGAACGGTTCAATAAAGTCTGATATTTCTCTCATCTTTTTTGGATTCAAATGATAATAAATTTCCCTGCCGCTTTGCTTTTGCCCAAGCAGTTCGCACTGCATTAGTACCTGCAAGTGCTTTGAAATTGTCGGTCTTGCCGTATCAAAATTTGAAGCTATTGCGCCTGCTGTCATCGACTGCGCAGCAACCAGCAGTAGTATAGCCCTTCTTGTCGGGTCTGCTATGGCTTGAAATACGTCTCGTCTTAAATTCATTTCCAACCTGCAAAATTGAATGTGTAGCTACTTGGCTACAAAAATATATCTAGTTATTTAAATACGCAAGTACCTTCTAATGTTTTTCCAACGAACTTTATTTAGTGTTATAAAATAAGAGCTTGGATGATTATCGGTTTCAGATTTGTTATAAGTGCTTTATTCTGACAGCTTCAAATGAGCTGCTTTGCCTTTGAGGCTGAGTTTTTGTCTGGTGTTGTATTAAAGATGAATAATTAAAATTTGCAGCAGTAGTTTTGTGTACCTCACATTCGGAAGCATCTTCCTTTTTATGTCGATGCTAATAAAAATTCTTCTCCACTTGCTGGACTAAGGTTATCTGCTCTGTCAGCAAAATAACGTTTAGCAAGGTCTTTTGATGATATAGTTTCAACATTCTTTAATCCCGCCTCATTAGCTAAAGTTAATATTTCATCAGGCGTAAAGAAACTTACCATTGGAGTCCCTGCTTCACTGGCACCCTTCTCTGCTTTTAGCTGCAAAGGTTTGTCCTCTTCATCTAAAAGCTCCACTGGCAAATAAAATGCTATCGCAAGTTTTGAACCTGAGACGAGTGCCCCAATTTGTCGAAGTAAAACAGAGATTGCCTCCTTTTTAAGATAAAGTGTAACTCCCGTGCATACAGCAACAGCAGGTTTGCTTGTATCAAGACCGGCTTTGATTAACTGTTCCCACCAGGAAGAAATTTCAAAATCAACAGGTACAAATCGTAACCATTTTGGAATTCCAAAACCGAGATCAATTAATCGTTTTTGCTTCCATGTTTGTGTATCGGGTTGGTCTATTTCAAATATTTGAAGTTTAGAAGCAATCTCCGGTTTGCGTTGAGCAAATGTATCAAGACCTGCACCAAGAATAATATATTGACAGAGTCCAAGTTTGCTCTGTTCAATTATCAGATCCTCAACAAAGCGGGCACGAGCCACTATTGATGCACGAAGTCGTTTTGTAAAATCAGGATGCATATCAGGGCGCTGCAGCCACTTTTCATCCGGAGATATAAGTCTTAGCCCTATTTCATCTTCGAATATATGAGGACATGCATCAATTTTAACATGCAATGCTCTCCATAAAGCTGTTCTTACTGCTGTATTATCCGGCTCTATCTTTTTATTATTTTGCTCCATATTCCGCATGCTCATATAAATTCACTATAACTACGTATTTTATTAAATTCAACTACCATAATATATTTATTAATTAAAGAACCAACAGGTTAATGCGGATGACTTGAAAATTAGTTAGGTTTTGTTTTTATGCTCAACAGTAATTACAACATTTCCTTTTTTATGTCCTTTCTCAACATACCTATGAGCTTCTACTATTTGTGCCATTGGATAACGTTTGTCTATTACTGTCCTTAACTTTTCTGCTTCACACAGTTCTTTAAGAAAGATCAGATCTTCAGCTTTTAACTTAATGTTCCCTGACAAAGCAAAAACGTTTAGATAGATCCCGGACTTTGTCAGCGATTTTTTACGTTTTGAATATGTAATCTTGCCTACGGCATCATATATAACATCGTATGTATCTCTGCTTTGTGCAAAATCTTCTTGGGTGTAATCTATAACCTTATCGGCTCCCAGAGATTTTACCATTTCCAAATTTGAAGTACTGCATACTCCTGTAACTTCTGCACCAAAGTATTTTGCAATCTGTATTGCATAAGTGCCAACACTGCCTGACGCCCCATAAATTAATACCTTTTGCCCCTTCAGAATATTTGCTTTTCTAAGATTATTCAAGGCAGTTAATCCTCCATTAGATATTGGCGCGGCTTCCTCGTAGCTCATATTGCTTGGCTTTATTGCAAGAATCCCATCTTCAGGAACGCAGCAATACTGGGCATATGTGCCAAATCTAAATTCTGTTGATGCAAAAACAGGATCGCCAATCTTAAACAGCGTAACGTCTTTGCCGACTGCTTCAATTTCTCCTGCCAGTTCCATTCCAAGTATTTTTTTCCTTGGTCCTTTGAAACCTACAATGATTCGCATCAAAGGCTTGAAAAAGAAATCCTTTACTGGACCTAAACCGGGCTCTAAACGCCTAATCTTAGTATCACCTATGTGTACTGTTGTAGCAATTATTTTTATAAGCACTTCATTATGTTTAGGTAAAGGTTTTTCTACTTCCTTAAACTGAAGAACCTCAGGAGGTCCGTATTTTGTGCATATAACTGCTTTCATTACTATCCTTAAATCATTTTCCAAATCCTAGCAGAATGACAAAGAATTGGCAGCTTATAACTATTCGCCTAGGTGAATCGTACTTGTTAAACACCTTTTATTATTTGAAATTTTTTTCATAGCATAACTGCCTTAAATAAAATACTCTAAACGAAACAACTAACGTTAAGATACTTAAAAAATCAAATGCGAAAACATTGTCTATTGTATTAGTTAAATCTTTTCCTCCGGCTAGGTAGGTTTTATGTGTTAAGATAATTCATTTTTGAGTTCATATTCCATTACAGTTTGCCGAACTATGCATTACTTCAATAAAATTAATTTCTTCGCTTCCATAAAACTTCCCGCCTCCATCCTGTAAAAATAAATCCCGCTTGGAAGTTTGCCTGCATTAAAATTAATCGAATATTTGCCCGCCGGCTTTTCTTCATTAACCAGACTTGCCACTTCATTGCCAAGTATGTCAAAGACCTTTATTGTTACAATATTTTCTTTAGGTATTGAATATGTAATTACTGTCGTTGGATTAAATGGATTTGGATAGTTCTGGGAAAGGCTATATTTACTCGGCATCTCGGATATTTTTTTAACCGATGTAATGATTTCTGTTGGTGATTCGAGATGTCTTTCAACAGAAATAGATTGTAGTATTGAATCTTTTGAATACAAATTAGCAAGACTATCAATCGAATAATTTCTAATTTGCCATACCTCTTCTATAATTCCAAAATTCGATAGTGTATCACTTGAAACGACAGAAGCATTTATACTGTCTCGAATGATCTGAATTTTGTTAGCTGGTGTCATTACTTTGTAGCTTACGTCTAAACGACCACCATAGTATTTTGGTTCCGTAATCTTTATCGAATCTTTAGACCCATTTCCATAACAGTACCCATATATTGTTTGTTCTCCATCTTGTATCGGTATTCCCAGCATACTTGGTACAAGTACCCATGTCCATTTGCCTGATGTTCCGGGCTGAAACGTGTGAGGGAATTCAGAAGTATTACACAGTCTTTGAAAATGTAATGTATCGAAAGTTATATCGACCATACATGATCCACCCCATATGGTAATGGTAGAATCAGTATTGTTAGAAATAATTACGCTCACTTGTATAGAATCTCCATAAGAATAATTACTTTTATCAGTTTGCATCGTCATAACCCCCTGTGCAAAACATTCAATGATGGCAAATGAACTAATTGCCAAAATATTTAGTAAAGATTTCATTTCGCCCTTCTAATTTATTCGGCTAACTCATTTAAAAGTTTATTTTCCTTTTTGGTAAATCTCCATGCCGGTAATTTATTCTGCATAAAATCAAAAACTTCTTTCGCTTTGGATTTATTACCTCTTTGCTTATAGTATAATATGAGTTTATAAAACGCAATTCTAAAATTCATGAATATATCTTTGGTTATATTATCAATAGGAACAGCCCTATCATTGAAACTTCTATACCTGTATTTATGCATAAGATTCAGTTCCAGTATTGTTGGTGAAATGCTGTCTGCTTTTATCGGCACTAACCTGCTAACTATTCCTTCATATCTTAAATAATCATTTAAGCCCAGTAAATTATCCTGATCCAGGGTTGAACTAAAATAAACCGGTCTTCTCCAATTATTATTTTTTAAAAAAGATAATATCACCTTATCCTGAGATAACCAGAACTTCCTATCGCCAAAGTTTCTACCTATATATGTCGAGCACAAGGTATCCTTTTCAATTTTTCCACCGGGTAATTGATATGAAAAAGGCAGTAATATTTCAACGGGCTTTTTTAATAGCGAAGGATCGAATTCTTTAGTATTCGGATACAGCGAATCAATTATAAAGCCATTATTATCATGTTTTAGCTCGTTAACGAAAAAATCTGTATTTAAGAGACTAGCATTAGCTACGGAAACATCAGTTCTATAACCTTCGACGCTTTGCAGATACCAAAGAGGGAAAGTATCATTATCTCCGTTAGTAAAAAGAACAGCATTCTTTTCACAGCTGCTTAGTAAATTATATGCAAAATCTACGGGAAAATAATATTTACTTTTATCGCAGTCTTTTCGGTTGACATAAAATAAATTAATCGGAAGAACTAAGAAGCATATTACTGATACAATAATTACTGAGGTATTAGGTATTATCTTTTCTAGAATACTTAATAGACCATCAGACAACACTGACAATCCTATCCCAACCCAGACTAAGAAAATCATAAATGATGGGATAAACAGCCTGTCGATTTCTCTTGTATGATCAAATCCATTCTGAATGTTAGCATAAATAATTAATCCGAATGAGAATAATAAGAATATTATTGAAATTAGAGTCCATGCTTTAATTTTATTTATAAGACTGTAAATAAAGCCTGCTAATCCTAAGATAAATGGGAAAAATGTAATTACTCTTAAGAATCCTGCTCCGTTTTTCCCCATGAAATTCCATTCGAAGTATCTTAAATACATAAATTTAACTTGGTAATCCCAAAATGGAGCCTGCCTATGAAAAATCATTGATAGGTTTGACTGCCCATATCTCCTCATGTTTATCCAGAATATTAGATCACTGAAAGATCTTATTTCATCCATATGAAATGGAGGGTTATTTATTGAGCGTACTAAAACAAAAACATTTATTGATAAGCCTAATGCCGCAACTAATAATGTGGGTAACCAGAATTTAATTTCAAATAAATGTTTTCTTAATGGAAAGGCAAGCAATAATAAAATAACCGGAATAAAAGGCATGCTTAAGCGGTGAGCTGCAAAATCAATTGACAAAAGAAATATTATTAATAAGAAAAGTTTTACCTTCTCCTTTTCTTCCTCCGCAAACCATAACCTCAGCGTGCATAATAAAATAATGCTTGTTAACAACAGGCCTAGCGTATAAACCCTTGAAACATTTGACTCTGACCAAATACTGAATAAGAAAGGAAGTGCTAAAGCTGTAAAGAACGATGCTATAATTCTAGATTGCTCAGGCAATCTTTTAAAATTATTTAGTACCTCTATCATACTGTAATAAAAAAATACTGCTGCCGCGCTTGTTGAGATAATACTAACTAGAGTTATTGCTTTTATTGTCGGCAGAAAAAAGAAAATAATTGTAAGCAGTCTTCCCAATATTATATAGAGAATTGATCCACCAGGATCAGGGATGCTTAAGTTATTTGCATTTGCAGCATATATGCCGCTGTCCCACCATCCTATTGCCGGGTAAGAAGAAAAGTACAATACAATGAGTGAAATAAAGAAAAGAAACAAGGGCAAGTACTTTTTTATTGTTTCCATGATTAACCTAATTAAATTAGATTTTCGTATCTGTCTTTAAGTTAAAAGTCATTATTAACTTGATAATATTTAATATTTCGCTTTCAGGATTTGTAATCTCTTACTTGTTTAGCAAAGACTATTTTAATAATAGCATTTTTCTTGCTTGAGCCTGTCCTACATATTCAAGTTGATAAAAGTAAATACCACTGGGGTAATTATTCCCATTAAATATAATTTGATGTTTACCCCAGTTCGAAAAACTTACATGATATTCTGCAATCGTTTTGCCGAGCAAATCAAATACCTTTAAAGTAACGTCCCCGGCTTTAGGTATTTCGAAGATAATATTTGTATTTGGATTAAATGGATTTGGGTAGTTTTGATATAATTTATAACTACCGGGCGTTATTTTATTTTTTATTACACTAGTAATTATTTTATTTCCATATTCTATTCCGCTAATCTTTGCATATACCATATAAGTTGACCAGCAATTGAATTCACAATAGGTACTCGAATAATATCCAAATCCTTTTGCTAATCTATATTCTCCTCCGATGAATGATAGTTCGTAAAAAGTTTTTACTTGCGTCGCTATTCCCAATATTGTAGCACTCGCAACTGAATTACAAATAGTCAGAAAATAACCTTGCCCGGTAAATCCTTCTCTTGATGAATTGATGGTATCGCCGGATTGGGCGTATAAGCTATCTACTTTATATTCATTATTAGTAATAGATGTATCTTTTTTATATCTATAAATACATCCGCTTAATGAATCAATTCGTTCATAATTATAATAATTGTAATTGGTTGGATAAATGCCTTTGAACATCAATATTTTATAAGTTTTGTTATTATCAAGTAAGGTGTCGCCTTTTACTTCAACTGAATAAGCTGATGAGTCGGTAGGATATGGCAATTGTTGAGATATTGTTTTGTATTCCCAGTAATTCCCCCGTTCTAAAGGATAGTAGTTCAATAAATCCTTAAGCGAGTCTACTTGTGAATAAAGATATGAAGGGAAAAAGATTAAAAGGAATAAATATTTTTTCATTTTTCTCTCTTTCAATTACCTTGACTAACGGTGTTACCGTTGGTCTGCCGTCAAGAACTACGATGCCGAATATAAATAACAACTTCTATTTATAAAAATATCTCTTAGACCAATTGACCTAAAGAGCAACTTGGTTCTTCAAACTTACTTCTATAATTACACAAATTCAGGATGGAAAATCTGTTTCCAGATTAAGCCGGTTGAAATATACGTAATTTATAAACTATACTTTATTGATGCCGTTAATGGTAAATATGATGGACCTCCAAAGCCGCTAATAAGCTTTCCATCAAGGACTAATTGAAAATTATCAATAAGTTGTATTTCTAAACCTAAACCGAAATTAAATTGAGCTAAAGTATTATTTTTTCCCGTATTTGCATAAAGACCGGTTGATTTATTGGAACTTCCTTCCATCCAGTTTGTTATCTCTACTTTCCCCTGTTCGATAAATAACGCCCCCACTCCGATTCCTAAATAAGGCCTTATCCTTGAAGTAGAAAGATAAAATTTTCCTCCTGCAGATAGTTCAATCACAGAACTATTTTCTCCGCTAACGCTGTATCTATATCCAACAACTTGCGGAACTGCAATTGTAAGTAGGCTTTCATTAAATAAATATTTTTGATATGAAGAAGAAACAAATAACGCAATTTTTTCAAGGATTTTATAATCAGATGAAACACTTATTAAATATCCATTTTCCCAATAAGGCAGCTTTGTTTTGTCTATTGCTGATGAAATATAACCGCCACCTAAAGAAAAACTGATTTTACTTTGAGCAGAAATACTTTGTATAACAAACAATAAGAGAAATGATATTAATAAAATTATTTTTTTCATTTTTGCATCCCTTTTAATCATATCATAATCTTGCAGCTTTGAAAACGCTCAGCTTGTTTAATTAGCTATACGTTTATTATTTTATTTATTTCTAATATTAAATTTTACTTTCATGAATATCCATCCATATGATGACAGACCATTTGTAAATGCCGGGATAAAAGTTGTATGCTTAGCTACTTCAATAGCCGCATCATCAAAGATATCTGAATATATCGGATAACGTGATACAATATTTATAGTTCCTTCAGGTAAGCCTTGAGGGTTTACTAGAACTGCAAGTGCAACCCATCCATCCATTCCCATTTCTATAGCTTCACTTGGATATACCGGTTTTGGTTCTTCTTTTATTTTCGGTGACTGAAAATTTTCTAACTTAAATTTTACCGGTACTAT
Organism: Bacteroidota bacterium; assembly: GCA_021777835.1. Taxonomy (GTDB): domain Bacteria; phylum Bacteroidota; class Ignavibacteria; order Ignavibacteriales; family Ignavibacteriaceae; genus FEN-1297. The sequence goes on from JAJYDC010000030.1 coordinate 12,838, forward strand.
AATCTCTGATTCAACAGGTTCATCATCTTTCAGAGCCGGTGAAAATCGTATTTGCATAGCCCATTTTCTAACCTCATTATCAAATAAATATACAAATTCGGGCTCCCTCTTTACAATTTCAGTTCTATATGGCTTTCCATCTATTCCAATAAATACTTCTACAAAGATATCAACATGTAAGCCAGCCTTAACTGCCATTTGAGGAAAATGCAATTCAGGTTTTAAAATAATTTCAGGCATAATTTCATTACTTTGATCATTAGAGTCTGAACCATCTTGAGCATATACTGAGGTAATAGCAAGAAAGAATAATAATACAGTAATAAATAATATCCTCATAAAAAACCCTTTTCCTAATTGTTTTATCATTCCTTAGATTTTGAAAAAATAATAGCCCAACTATTATAATAAATTTTATTATTTCTATTCACTTGACTAAATGCCTAATCGCATAGCCTCATAAGCGTCCAGCGTGAGGAATTTATCCCAGCTAATTTACGACCAGCGTTTAGGAGCGGTTTTACGACAATACCTTCTGATTCCATTTCAAACGCAGCCTATTCTACTTTAGTTGATATCCACCAAGTTGTACCGCCCGCATCTTTGACTGCACCTCTTTTGTTTTCATCTTCCTTCTTTATAGGCTCTTGAACTGAAGTTCCTCCTGCTTTTAGCGCACGTTTATACGTATCGTCTACATTGGCTACGTAAACATGCACGTGAGAAGGAATGGGAGGCCATCCTTCCCCTCCATCTGACATCATTATTACAGTATCGTCGATGCGTACTTCTGCATGAATGAGCTTACCGCTGGAGTCGGGTATCTGACGAAGGTTGATTGCATCAAATACATTTACAAGGAATTTAATCGTGCGGGTCGCTCCTTTTACAATTAAATAAGGAGAGACAGTTGAGTAATCCTTAGGCTTAAAGTATGTATTCATTATTGCACCTTTGATTTTGACTTTATAGTATTATCAATTTATGTTCTGCTTGATAAGTGAGGTTTTTTCAAAGTCACGACAAATAACCAACCGCTTCAAAACAAATGCCCCGGTTAAAAAAACATCTACAATAATTTAAACCGGTGTGTAAATTCAACCATACAAACTTATTGCCGGGTTCAGTCGGTATGCAGGTTATATTCAATTTTATCTTTTTCATCAAATATTAGCAGTATAATATATTTCAAAATTACCTCAATTCTTTAAGTTATTATAACGGCGTGTTACATTAAAATACAACACTACCGGATAATTTACTTAATGATTTCAATTTAAATTTCACTTCTGTAAAATGTGTTTTTTAGTATCAGTAACTTCTAATCACTAAATAACTAAAATACTATCTTCTTGACTTATTACTTATTAAAGAGCTTTGGTGAATATACCTATTTAGTGGAATAAGCGTCCCAGGCAACTTTAGCAATATCGGATATGATCTTATTACGTGCGCTCTCGCTATCAGGCGAATCTGAAACAAAAACTACTATTGCAAGATGCCTGCCGTTCGGAAGCATAACTATGCCTGCATCATTGGTTGCTGCAGCTATTCCCTTGCTATTTACGTCTGAGGTACCTGTCTTATGTGCTACTATTGTTCCGGCGGGCAATTGTCCTGGTATCCTATTGGAACCGATGATATTCTGTGTCATAATATTCCAAAGAAAATCTTTGCTTGTTGTTGAAAGAATATTATCTCTTTCAAACTTATATAGCAAATTCACAAAAGCCGAAGGAGTGGAACAGTTTTTATATTGCGTTGCCCAATCTTTGTGCATTTCATTCTCGGTAGCCACAATTGATATTCCTTTTATTCCAAGGCTTTTGATATACTGATTGACTTTCGCTGGTCCCCCAATAAGTCTAAAAAGAATGTCGCAGCCGTTATTGTCACTTTCTTCCACTGTATATTTTAATAGTTCACGGAGTGTAATATCTATATTAGCATTTGGATATTTTTTTCGCAGCGGGCTCCAGGTATTTGGAAGTAAATCCCTCTTCGTCAAATGGATCTTTTGATTGAGCGAAAAAATGCCTTTATCAATTTCGCTGAGTATTGCTAAAGCTAATGGGAATTTATATACGCTCTGCATCGGGTAACAGTAATTATCATTAACTGTCAAAGTATCACGGGTCTCTAAAACCATTATAGCCACACCTACATGTCCTTTAGCATGTTTAATAATACCGGCAATCTTTTCTCGGGTAGATCCAGTCTGAGGGAATGTCATATTAGAATAAAATAAGACTATTAAAGTCCAAAAAATATAATTCCTATCGCTTGATTTCATATTATTAACCTTAATAAATATGTTTGAATTTATTACCTAACATGATAACTTTTCACCGCTCCGCGCCGTACGGAAAGTCTAATTAGATCTACAACTCCAAAAATTATTTAAAATCTTGTTTATCGCAATCGACTTGAACAAATATTTTTTATATAACAGCAACGCAAATCTCATTTCAATTGCAGCCTATTCTACTCTAGTTTATATCCACCATATCGTACTACAAGAAGCATCAAACCTTGCTTGACTCATTAAACAATTACCTTTTACAACAAACACAAATATTTTGTACAAACGCATGTTTAATGGATTCGCTTTGGTTGCTTGTTAGAGGCAATTTTAATATTTTCTAATAGCATTATATTATAATTATTTTAGACGCACATAAATTATGCGCTTTATCTGGGATCAAAATAAAAACCTTGCCAATATTAAAAAACATGGGATTTCTTTTGAAGAAGCTGAGAATGTATTTTTCGACGATAATGCAAGACTTATCCCGGATCCGGAACACTCAATATCAGAAGAGCGATTTATAATTTTGGGTGTTACCAACAAATTAAGGTTCCTAGTTGTTGTGCATACTTATAAAGAAGATGACAATGTTATTAGAATAATTTCTGCAAGAAAAGCTACAAAGACTGAATTAAAATATTATTACAAGGTGAAATAAAATGAAAAAGGAATATGACTTCGGTAATTCCATTAAGAATCCCTATATAAAAAAACTTAAGAAACAGATTTTAATTCGTATCGAAAAAGAAACTGTTGAGTACTTCAAAAAACTTGCTGCAGAAATTGATATTCCTTATCAGAATTTGATGAATATGTATCTAAGAGAATGTGCTCAAAATAATTATAAACCAAATATCCACTGGCAAAAGTAATTGCCCATAATGTTATGTTATATTATGATATGGTACAAACCTGCCGATAAAATCTTCCGCCTTGCAGCCCAGTCTATTGCGCAGCATAAACTTCTCGCTCTTACTACCTTTAACTCAGAATAAAAGAACGATAATGCTCTCTTGATGCTAAATAAGCTACTGCAAGAAAAATAAATCTTATCTTTGACTCACACGCAAGGTTGATTTTAGCTTCCCCGTTAATGATCCCAAATTTAATTCCAGAAAGCACAATCTTTATTTTTTCGTTTCAGCGATTTGTTAGTCATTACGTTTTTCCCAACTTTCAAGATCGCCTTTGACTACAACAAACATCGGATGTGCACTGATTCGTTTTACCGATTTATTTAAATTATATTTTTCTGTGTCTCTAATTTGTAATTTATTCATTAAATGTTTGAATTCGTATTTTATTTGCCCGCTCGTAACTTTTATTACTATTTCATCATTAACGTATTTTATTTTGTCCGCATTAAATTCATAGCCGCGTATCACAGCTTCATCATTTATGCACTTTAAATAAAATCCGATTGCACCGATCTGATCAGAACAATTTTTAAAGCGAATCAACTGAGGATGATTTTTGTAACCCTTTGTTTTTCCTAATAAAACGTTTTGAGCCAATAACGTTTCCCGCCATAACGCAACAATTCCTTTTGCGTCTAAATACTTCGGATGAATTGACCAAATTCTCATTATAAGTCCCAAGCAATGACTAACACTGTTGCCGCTATACGGCAGCCCAATACATCAATATCGAGTATTCAATCATTTGATTTTCTTAGCATACCATGTTTTAAGAAATTCTTCCGATGTTGAAATTGCTATTTTACTTTTTTTGTAATCAACTTTATTTCTCGTTAATAAAAGATTAATTCCGCTGCTTGTGGCTGTAAAATATTGAATAGCATCTTCAAAGTCATTGAAATCTGAATTTAAGGCTAGTTCAATTATCCTTTCATCAACAGGTAAAATATTTACTAGTGTTTTCAACTTTCTTAAACTTTTTAAGGCGACTGTATTAGAGGTCAATTTTTTGAGAAGATAGTGTAGATTGGCAAAAATTATAGGTGATGTGTAAGCTTTGATTTTTTGTTGATCGATTAAAGTAAATAATTTTGCTGCATACTCGAAATATGGCTCTCTTTGTGCAAGAAGGTCCAAAATAATATCAGAGTCAACAAATACTTTAATCATTTAGAATATTTATCCTCAAGATGTTTACCATACATCTGTTTTAGATTGAAATTTTCTGATAATTTAATAATCCCGGATAATTCGAGTACATTTACAGATATTTCTAAATCACTTAGAGAATCTTTTTCTGAAATCATATTGAAATAGTTCTCAACCAGCAAAGAGAGACTTTGTTTATTCTTTTCTGCATACTTTTTAGCCCGTTCAATTGCTCGTTTATTTAATTTTAAGGTTAGTTTCGTATTCATTCCCGCGCCTTTTAGTTACGTATAAATTCTTGTGTGAAGATACGTACAAAGGATCGAAGTTTCAAGTACAATATATTGACATTTAACGACAATGTTTTTCACCCGGAGTTTATTCTAAACCATTAAACTAAAACAATACCTCATTGAACCTGCCTATGTTATTTAGGAAGGAGGTCGGGTGCAAAAGCTGGTTTGGCTATTTGAAGCATTGGCTCGTTCATAACCGATTCTCTTTACTAATTGAACGTAAGAAGGATTTAACCACAGCCGCAAATTTCTCGGGCTGGTCAAAGTGCAGCCCGTGTCCGGCTTTCGATATTTGTTCAACCTGAAATCCCGGATTAAGACGTTGCAGTTCTTCTGCTACAGATAGAGAAACCACACCAGCATCACTGGTCACAAGCAAGCTTGGAACTTCAATCGCTCTCACTAACTCAATGTAGTCTGGGTATGGTTGCGATAGTACGTCGAATGCGTTCATACTTGTTTGAAGTCGTGCTCGAGCATTTTGCTCAATGATATCCAATGACCTATCAGGATGCCTAATTCGAGCTTCTTCCACAATTTCATCCAATGATTTATTTAGAATTCGCCTATGCTGATTGGCTATATCACTATCGCGAACTTCGTGTTGAACTTTTGGACTTATGAACGTTGGATCAGCTAAGATTAAACCGCCTAGTAGCTTTGGATTATGACTTGCCACCACGGCTGCAGTCATACCTCCCATTGAATGTCCCATAAGAATCGGAGCATTAAGCTCTAAAGTCTTAATTAGACCGGCGACATCATTTGCATGATCTTCGTACCGGTACCCATAGTCAGGCACACTCGATTTTCCGTGACCCCTGGCATCCGGCATAATTACATCATATTCTCCCTCTAAGGCATGAGCCTGAGTGGTCCAACAGGCACCATTAGCAATCAACCCGTGCAGCATAATTATATGGGGCTTGCTACCTCCGGTTCTCGTGTAGTATATCTGGATTCCATTTGTTTCGCAGAATGCTGTACTCCAGCCTGTCATTTGCTGTCTCTTTCGCTCATGATATTCATGTTTTAATTACTTTTGTCTAATCAATATAATCGGTAGCATCAGCCTTAGGCAAGTTACTCCATATCTTTTCCAGATAATAATTGCTTGAAATTTCTGATTGTAATAGTAAAGACTTTTTTAGATTCAATACAATAAATGATTCAGCATTCACCTTCAAATACTTCTCGAATTTCTTCTCTATTCGCTTCCATCACTATTCTAACCCTAGCTGGATTTTTTGATAGGGTCTCAACTTTATTAAAAACCCTATCAACCGTTATTTGAGCTTCTGAGTAATTATCTATTGCAATATATTCATAGATATTTTCCAATTTCTCAGCTGATAATGGAGACCAGGATATTTTCATAATCTAGATTTCTTAGGAAATTTCTTTTTTATTTCTTGATGCTTTATTTCCATTCCTTGACTAATTTGTTCTTCTACCAGCTTTATGTCTTCTAAAATTTCTAATTTATCCACTATTTACTTATTAAAGACTTTAGGAAGTATTTGTATATAAAATTTAATTATGCTTTTAGCTTAATGCCATTTGTTTAATTACTCCCAATGGATTTTTATACTGCAAGTAACCATAAGGGATCTCATTCAACCTTTTAGAAATTTCTAGTGGAGTTAATTGATATTCAGAAAGATAAAACTTGGAATTAAATATCATATCATTCATTGAACCTAATATGCCGCGATTATTAGTTTTACAGACCTCTATTGTGCCATTGTTATTAGTAATAAATCGTCCCACCATATTTTCACATCCTGCTTCCCTTAAAACTTCAGATAGCCAATAATTAGTTGAATCAATAAACGTACTTATATTATTTATTCCTTTCCCGGGTAATATTATTGAGAATAATGAATACGCATTTGTAAAGAGTATATACTGAATTCTATTTACTGTAAACAAATGACCATACCATTCTTCGAAAGCCGAAACCTTATTTTCATAATCTTGAAAGGATTTAATTTTCAGCTTTTGAGAAAGCTTTAGTGTTGATCGTAAAATCATAATTTACTTTTGCAGTTTTATATTTATACCACTGAACGCGTCGCCATTAAGCTGCCGCCATTATGACAATTTCAATTTACATTGATGTGACAATAATATGAAAAGTGATTGCTATGTTCGTTAACTTTAAACAACTGCGCCGAAATAGAGTAATTCAGCCAAAAACTTTTGAAATTGTTAAGCGGGATATAAGGCCCGGCTTGAACTTCATGGTTATAAGCGCTTTTAATTTTCTTTTATTTCTACCATCTTCTATCGACTGATCTTTGAGTAGTTCATTTATGCGACCCTATTGCCATTTTATAAGCCATAGCTGCGTCGGGAAACGGTGTTAAAGTATCTAATAAAATATTGTAAGTCCCTTTTTCAGACAGTTCATCAGCAACTTTTTTAATTAAAGCTAAAGTAGCTTTCATCAAACCTGAACCTAGGCTTAAACGGGCAACTCCTAAATCTTGCAGTTCACTAACGGATAGTGGTAATCCTGCCCCAATCGTAGGGTTTGAAAGAATATTAATAGGGGCATTAATTTCCTTCACCAATGTTGAAATCGTTTCTTTTTCCCATACGGGTTGTACAAATATGCAGTCAGCACCAGCTTCCCGGTATTTATTGCCACGCTTAATTGATTCAGATAATTTTTCTCGTGGCGAGCCTGACGAAGTATAAAATGAATCCGTTCTTGCATTTATTACTAAATGAAAACCCAATGAATCTGATAATGCACGAATGGCAGATATTCTTTCACAAAATTCCATTTCATCAATTAATATTGGATTTAAATCAATACTGTCTTCAATGTTTATTCCAACAATTCCCGTTGCAATTATCTTTTTAACAGACTCAATTATTTCACTTAAATTATTTCCATATCCGGCTTCTATATCTACAGTTACCGGAACTTGTACTGCATTTACGATTCCGGTTATAACTTCAATCATTTCTGACAATTGGATTATCTGGCAGTCAGGATACCCTAAAGAGGCAGCTATTCCCATACTAGTTGTTGCGATTGCTTTATAGCCGCTTGCTTCTATTAATTTAGAACTTCCGATATCCCAGGAGTTTAACAGAACCAAAATTTCTTTGTCTTGATGATATTTCAAGAACAATTCGGCTTTTTCTTTTTGAATATTTGAAACCATAATATGGTCCCTTTTTAATATAAATAAATCTTATTGCCCACTAAATAGCTACAAATAAATCTATTAAATTTTAATAATACTTACAATGATAGAAAGTTTATAACGGCATTATGCCTAAACCGAAGCCCAGAACTGTCCTCCGCGGTTGATCGAATTTGTTAAACAATTTTTATAATTACAAAAAACTTTCATAGCACAACTACCTTAAATGGCAATGCCAAAACAGCCTGCCCCAATTACTATCAGGGGAACGACCAATGCTAAAACTTCTAATATGTCGAGCGCTAAAAAAACTGTAAGCTTGAAATTCTTGTTATACCGTTCCTTGATTTATTATTTTTACTTCATCTGTTTCTATTAAAACTTCCGTGTTAATTAAATCCTGTTCATCATTAGAAGATATTATATAACATCGAATATATTTATAATCTCTAAAACCATTTTCATCTCAATCATAAAAATCCATAAATCTATACTACCGGCTAGACTTTTTATTTATTAAAGCGGGTTAGGTGCTAAATGATTTTTTTTATTATCACATGCATTGCCTTATCGCTTGCAATATTTTCAATACATTTATATCCCAAAGATTTGAGATCCAAATTCAAATAAAGATTTTCACCACTTCCTAAAATTACAGGGGATACAGCTAAATGTAATTCATCTACTAATTGAGCCTTAAGATATTGGCGAATTGTACTAACACCCCCACCAAGTCTTACATCTTTGCCATTTGCAGAATCAAAAGCTCTTTCAAGAGCTGAATTAATCCCATCCGTTACAAAGTGAAAAGTTGTGCCGCCTTCCATCTCAATTGATTCACGCTTATGGTTAGTTAAGATAAAAATAGGGACATGATATGGTGGATTTTCTCCCCACCATCCTTTCCAATCAACATTAGGTAAGCCGCGATATGGACTAAACATATTACGCCCTAAAATCCAGGCGCCAATATTTTCAAAACCTTTTTCAGCAAATTCATTATCAACCCCTGATGTGCCATCACTCTTTCCTAATACGTTCTGCTGAAAAGTTTTTGTGGGGAAAAACCATTGGTGAAGCTCTTGACCTCCAACTCCCAAAGGATTTTCCAGGCTTTGATTCGGTCCTGCGCCAAATCCATCCACTGATACAGAAAAACTTGCAACACGTAATTTTTGCATTTATAAGTCCTTTCAGAAAAATTGAGTTAATATCTAACCGAGTTCCAGCTAACTTACTGCCCAAAATAAACGGATTGAAACTCATGGCTAATCTACAATTACTTTATTAGAACGCATATCCTATACCGGCTAATATCTGTGCCGTAAAGAATTCTTGGTGATAACCATCTAAATTTCTTATTCCTTTATCAAACCAAATAGAATAAGTATATCTGAATTTTAACTTAGAGGTAAAAAAAACATATTTTCTACTCCCATATATTGGGATAGAAAGTTCTGCAAAACCATTTACCCCTAGCCCGGAAGATGCAAGTTTGTCATAAAGTATTGTATCTACTTCAAGTATTCTGTTTGCAATTATAAATGATGGACCAATTCCATAAGAAAGATATTTATTAATATTAGCTGTATAATCCAAATCAAAATTATGGTTAATGAGCTTCATATTACCCCAATATGGCGGCGGCGATGGATTCGGACCAGGGTTATATCTTATAAATTCTATAATATTATTCTTCGTAATTTCCTGATAACTATATTCAAACAAAAGATTGAAACCAAATAACCTATCTCTTTGATAACTAAAATCATACAGAACAAAAGATCGGAATTTATTATCTCCCATTATTTTTGTTGAATTTTCAGAATTGCTCAAATAATAACCATAACCGACATTTAGGCTAATTCTATTTTGTGAATTGATTATCGAAGTACTTAATAAAAAAACTATTAAGAATAAAAATATTTTTACCATTACTTCTCCAATAATATTTTCTTAGTAGTTTTTGAATAATATGTACTATTTAGACCCTTTAATTCAACAGTATAAAAGTATACACCTTCCGGTAAATTAGAAGAGTCAAAATTAATTGAATATGATCCGGCATTCTGCACTTTATCAACCGGAGTTAAAATGATCGTATTATAACTATTTTCAATTGTCAATTTTACCATTGATGTTTCAGGTACAGAATACCTTATAATTGTGGAAGGATCATAAAGTATAGATGATTTACAGCCAAATAATACTATGGCTAACAATAGTGTTGTTAAAGAAAATACTCTCATTGTTTCATCTTTTATTGTTAAGAAAATTTTACCTTGTAGCCTAACCGCCTTGCCGATAAGCCGCAGCCCAGAGTAGGAAAGCCGATTAAAACCACAAACCTAAATGATTTAAAAATATTCTTTAGCACAAACACCTTGAACAAGAAACTTGAATGAAGCCACCAAACTTAAAATACACAAAACTACGTACGGAAAATATGCTGTCGGGTTGAGTCGCTGGCTATGCGGTTGCTGCTTTTGATTGCAGACTGTTTATTTTGTGATATTCATAAATTCCCCTTGTTGCTTGTAGAATAAAGTAAAGAAATAAAGAACCACCCGTTAAGGCATTCGCATTACCAGTTTCAATAAAACCTATTATTTTTGGTAAATAGAAATATATTATTAATGAGATGGCTGCAATTTTATTTTTTTTATAAATACCAATACTTAGACCATACAAAATTATAACATCTAAAAACGACCAATAATCAAAGTTGTCTCTTAAAAAAGCATTTTGAGGCAATATTTTTGACAATATTGTAAGAACTAAAATAATTGTAGCTAATACAACTGTTGCAATCCAACCATTTCTTATTCTCTTTTCATACTTTGGTTTTTCATCGTCTATAGAGTCGTGATTTCCTGAAAAATTCTTTAGCATAGTTATCACGGATTCATCGGTAAAATTTAATATTGGATCAATATTAAGTTTCTTTCTCAATTCGTCTTCGATTGCTTTTGTTCTTATAGGATTATTTATTTTATCAATGCGATTATAAACATCAATTAATTCAGTCGTTGAATATCTTGAATAGTTAGGAATAAATTCATCTCCCATATTTTAACCTCTGTTTTTTACTGCATAACGACTTTGTGGCTAAGGCACAATCCAAAACTACAATGCCGTACTTGTTAATAATTTTTATAATTACAAAAACCTTTCATAGCGATAATAACTTGGACAAGAAACTTGAAACAGCCAGCCCCTATCTAATAGGACCTGCCGGTTTTAAGGACTGGTTATATGCGAAATTATTTTTTCACTACTTGATGAATTTGATTTACTATTATATTATTGAGCCTAAGTTTTTCTTGAGGTTGATATTCTTTGTCATGTTTTAAACTTATTCTAAAAACCCCGGATGAATCAGCATTCGCATTTTCAATTGAAACTATAGTTCCAGCAATTGCACCACCTATCAAACCACCCATAAAACCACCAATAAATCCCGCAGTTTTACCAGTACTTTGATTTTTACAGGGGACAACTAAAGATGCTTTATCTGATGATTTATTGTCTAATAATTTTATATCCCCAATATAATTTGCACAATCCCGCTTTATTTCAAACCTTGCAATATGTTCCGGCATACTTGCATAGTATACTTCTTCGCTTTTATATGGGAAATACTCTATTATTTTTGTTATTTCATATTTGCCCGGTTTTATGCAGTATGAAAATTTTCTATTTGGAAATAAATCAAGATAAATGGGAGAATAAGAATGTTCATGATATTTCGATAGTTCAATTTTCATATGAATCCCAATTTCTTCGTTTCGATCTAAATGCCCCCAAACGCATCGATTATTCGAGTCAATTATTGCTCTAATTTTATTATACTTAAAATAAAGTGTATCGGCACTTCCGAACATACCGATTTTATTTTGCAAGAAGAGAACTCCAGCACTATCTTTTCTTATCACTTTTCCATGCCTAATAGGATCTAAATTTGACCATGGAAATAATATTGCCGGTCCATCAAATTTATAAATAGATTTTGTGAAATAATTACCTTCAATGGTTGTCTCACATGTTGGTGAATTAGAATGCCTCGTAAGTTGATTGTAACTACAACCATTTAACAAAAGAATTGAGATAACAACCAATATTATAATCTTAATTTTTCCCATATTTTATTCACTTCTTGATATTAATAATTTAGCTTAAAAATATTATTGGAGAGGATTAAACAGCATATCCTTTCGCATGTTAGACTGATCTAATTTCCTTCTAATATTCTGCTTAGATATAAGCTTAATCTCCATAACTGGACTATTTATACATAATTATAATATTTGTTTTTACTTCCTTCGGCTTATTAGCACATGAAACAATCTGCCTAATAAAAATTTACTCTCATCCGTCTAATTAACTCTTAATTCCTGCACCAGTATTTGAGGCTTATGCATATAAAATTGTCGTTTTTACGCTACTATGTCCGAGTAATTCTTGTATAGTTATTATATCATATCCGGCTTCAAGAAGATGTGTAGCAAATGAATGACTAAAAGTACGTTACGTACCTTGTTTTAAAATCTTAGCCTTTTGTACAGTTTGCCTTAAATCTTTTTGTATTGTGCTATCGTTTATATGATAATTTTTATATCTCCTCAATTCCTATTTCATTAGGGTGCTTTTTGTTGTTGAAAAGAATAAATCGCTTAATATACGAGGTGCAGCTTTCTTCCGTCTTAGGTAAATATAGCTTCACTCGCATATCAATGTTAACTCTATCTAAAAGTCTTGGGTTATCTTTTTGAAATGTGTTTATGTCGCCCTGAAGTGGCAGTATTCTGCGCTCACTCTTTGTGGGAATATTTACATGAGCGAGCATCTATTATTCTCCCCATGTGTATTCATCAGAAATTTATTTTTTGTATCCATCATTAAGTCAAATACATTATCCCTATAAATTTATGAATTAACCTAAATATTAAATTTTCAATCTCCAAGAAAATCATTGCAATTTTATGTTTTCTGTTGTCATAAATATGTAATAATAAAGGAGGTGTGTTTCTTTGAAATGCTTTTACAGCCATTTTTATAAAACCATATTCTCATATTATTGTTTTCGTAAAAGCTCGATAACCGCTTTTTAATAATCTTTCTTTATGTAAATCACAATTTAAGTTTTCCAAAGTATTATCGATTCTTATCGATGAAATATATGTAGCTTTTGGAGTTAGTCCCTAAAATAATTCGGCTTGCCAATTACCTTTTAGATTTAACGACACTATAGTTCGGAAAAGTAATAAACACTTATAGATTAGATCCTAAATGGCCTCAATCCTGCCTTAACCTGGAATGCAAGAACTAGTAATTTTTTACTTATTAAGTATGCTAACCTAATGATTAATTTAATTGAAATTATGTCAAATATGACATATATTTGCTTGCATGAGAATAAACGATAAACCTCTCATATGGCTGCATGGTGAAATAAAGACACCACCATTTTCTTCTGCCGCCAGGATTGAAGCTGGATTTCTTTTTCGACTTCTTCAGATGGGAGAAAAACTTAATATGCCTCATTCAAGGCCAATGCCAAATATTGGTTCTAACTGTCACGAACTTAGAATTAACGATGAAACAGGTATATGGCGGATTATTTATAGAATCGATGATGATGGGATAATAATTCTTGAAGTGTTTAATAAGAAGAGCCAACAAACACCAAAAAAGATTATAGACACTTGTAAAAAGAGAATAAAGGAATATGACAATGAATAAGGTAAAACAAAAAAAACTGGAGAAAAGTGGTTGGACAATTGGCTCTGCTAAAGATTTCCTTGGCTTATCAGATGAAGAATCTGCATACATCGAATTAAAAATTAAGCTTAGTACTAATTTAAGAAAATTAAGAACTGAGCATAATATAACACAAGTTGAGCTTGCTAAAATTCTCAAGTCCAGCCAATCTAGAGTAGCAAAAATTGAAACTGGAGATCCTTCCGTTTCTCTTGATCTCATCATAAGGTCATTACTAGCTCTTGGAACATCAAAAAAGGAAATTGCTCGAGCCATATCTTCGTAAAGCTGTCTGCATCGAGCCGGTGAATATTATTCTGTATTACCAGCTTTCCATTTATTTATTAAAGGGGGTTAGGTGCTAAATGATTTTTTTTATTATCACATGCATTGCCTTATCGCTTGCAATATTTTCAATACATTTATATCCCAAAGATTTGAGATCCAAATTCAAATAAAGATTTTCACCACTTCCTAAAATTACAGGGGATACAGCTAAATGTAATTCATCTACTAATTGAGCCTTAAGATATTGGCGAATTGTACTAACACCCCCACCAAGTCTTACATCTTTGCCATTTGCAGAATCAAAAGCTCTTTCAAGAGCTGAATTAATCCCATCCGTTACAAAGTGAAAAGTTGTGCCGCCTTCCATCTCAATTGATTCACGCTTATGGTTAGTTAAGATAAAAATAGGGACATGATATGGTGGATTTTCTCCCCACCATCCTTTCCAATCAACATTAGGTAAGCCGCGATATGGACTAAACATATTACGCCCTAAAATCCAGGCGCCAATATTTTCAAAACCTTTTTCAGCAAATTCATTATCAACCCCTGATGTGCCATCACTCTTTCCTAATACGTTCTGCTGAAAAGTTTTTGTGGGGAAAAACCATTGGTGAAGCTCTTGACCTCCAACTCCCAAAGGATTTTCCAGGCTTTGATTCGGTCCTGCGCCAAATCCATCCACTGATACAGAAAAACTTGCAACACGTAATTTTTGCATTTATAAGTCCTTTCAGAAAAATTGAGTTAATATCTAACCGAGTTCCAGCTAACTTGCCGCCCAGAGCAGGCTAAGTTAGAAGGACAATAGCAAAAATTAAGAAAATATTTGTTAACTAATATGACTTAAACAACAATGTTAAACACAAACTACAAAGCTGATAACATCAAAAACTCCGCATTGATAAGGCGATCAAGTTGTAGAGTAAGGAATGAAGCTTATTATAAGCACCTACTGGGATATAGACACTTCAAGAAACACTAGCCAAAGGTAAAGTTTACCTTCCTCTTAAGTAATTATTAATTTACTCTATCCCAACTCTGAACTTCTCTTGAAGGAACCTTTGACATTATCTTTTTTACTTTTTTCTTTAAATTGTTTACAGACTTATTTGATAATCTCGATTCCAAAATAGAAACTGATTCTAATTGTGTTAATTGAGAGTTCAATAAATAATTAGTTAATTGGTTTATTGAAACACCTTGATATTTGGCTTCTCTTTCAAGCCTTCTTTTTAAATCTTTTGGTAACCGTAATGTTACCACTTGTGAATCACTCATTTTTGGCCTCTAATATTTTATAGAATTCCTTCGGAGTCATAACTCTAAATCCAAATCCTTTTAATTCACCTTGTTTAAAATCTCTTATATTAGAAGTAACTAAATAATCACTGTTACTTGCAAATGCACATTGCATAAAAATATTATCGTTTTCATCTGGAAGATTAGGACGCAATAAATAATATATAGAATGTTTCTGAGCTAATAAGGGTAATAAATCTAGGAAATCTTCCACTTCCTTCTCAGAAGGATTTAATAACTTAAGATTTTCTTCCCTCATTAATACATCGTAATATTCAAAATAAATTTGAGGCGAGACAGCTAATTTTATTTTCTCATCAATAATCAATTTAACAATTAAATGAGAGGCACCTTTATTACTATAAAGCGCAGAGAATATTATGTTTGTATCAACTGTATAATCATATATTTTAATGATAGCACATATAGTTAGAATTTTCAAGATACTTTTTAACCTTACCGAAGCTTATTCCATTTTCACCACAGCTGCCGCCATTGGCTTTTACTCTTTTATACAGCACTCTTAGAAAATAAGGCAGACCTATCTTATCGTATAGTACATAAAAAAAATACGAGCCTCGCTTGTGTAAAATACTGTTGTTACGGCTTACTTACTGATAAGAGAGCTTCAACATATTCCTATCCGTTTATGCTGTCTGCTTTTCGCCTGCCTGAATGACAAATTTGACGGATTGGATTTTTTCAAGGTTTACACTTGTAAATTACATCTAAACTAAAGCCACTCAAAACACACTATTGACTCGTAATACAAACTTTTCGTAATATTTAATCTTCATTCATTTGTTTAAATCTTTCTTTAGGGTCATCAAACGATACATCGTTGGGATCAAATTTTTCTGGATCAAACTCTTCGCCTAACCATTCAATCATTTCATTGTATTCTTCATTTTTAGGATCTTTCAAGACAGACAATAAATTGTAGTAACCACCAATTCCACCACAATCTTCCGGTGGACAAGCCATTTGACCGTCAATACATTTTGGATATTTCTCACCAATTGTCCCTTGGATTATTTTCTCGAACT
The DNA here is from genome assembly GCA_021777835.1 of Bacteroidota bacterium. Classification (GTDB taxonomy): domain Bacteria; phylum Bacteroidota; class Ignavibacteria; order Ignavibacteriales; family Ignavibacteriaceae; genus FEN-1297. The sequence continues at coordinate 29,065 of JAJYDC010000030.1, forward strand.
TGATTGTATGTATCCACGAATCTCCAAAATCATACTCATATCTGGCATTGCGATTATTTTCATTAAAATATTTCGATATTTTTACTTTATGATCTGCCAAAACTTTTCTATCAAATGCATCATACTCTTCATCGGGGATTCCGATTTCAACTTTACCATTTGTTATCGGGTCTTTTATTGAAAATGAATGTAGATGGTAATCAAGCCAACCCATAGAATCTTGAATAGCTACGTGTAAATCCCAAAATGAATAATGAGAAGGTACTAATATCCTTCTCCAAATTGATGGTTCGGAACTGGTTAGCGTAATTTTGAATTGATACACTTCATTTATTTTTTTACTCATAATATTATCCAATCAATTTTTTCACAAAATAATTTAGTTAGTTTGTATATCGCCGTTGTGGCTAAGGCGCCGCCTAAATCTACAATACCGAACTTTTTAATATTAATTATAATTACAAAAAACTTTCATAGCAAGACTGCCTTTAACAACAAACTTAAAACAGCCTTCCCCGATTAAATCCGTGCTATCGAGTTGAAGCACTCGTTAGTACTCTTTGTGTTTCCCTTTTAGAAAAGGGTTAAATAAATCCTTGTTCATCTTTCAATAATATCAATCCAATTTTGTAGACTTTCTGGTGCAACAACCATAGCAGCAGAACTTTCAATTCTTGAGACTATTGCTTCTCTCGGCCCATTCTTCCAATCTTCACTTCCATAAAAGGTATCTTCCAAAATTTGTCTATCTTCTAAACTTTTAAATAAGCGGATAACATAATAAGTGTTTTCATCATGCAAAGATCGTCCATGTGCTACAACATTAATTTTCCACTTTTCTAAAAGTGGTAATGATTGTGTAACATAAACTTGATGAAATTCCTCTCTCGTTCCTTCTTTAAGATTTAAGATTAAGATTTCTATCATAAAATATTCCTAATATTTATGTTATTAATAATTTAAAAAATTTAGTCAATTAAAAATATTTACCATAATTTCATACACTATTTTTCAGATCTTGTTAATGAGAGCTTAACAACTTATAACATTATGTTCGGCTGAATTATGAGCCTTGCCTGGTAAAAATAAGCAAAAATTTCTTTCGCTTTCTTATGATTTTGACTATTTTTAATGCAGTCGGAGTATTGAGGAGACACAACAGGGTTTAATTTTATTTTTATTAAATGGATATTCTAAGATTTTAATTTATTGGTAAACGAATAAGGATTTTTTGTTTGGAAGGAAATTATATTGATTACCTCATTATTATAGTATTCCTCATTGTTATCACAACAGTAGGTATAACCGCAGGAGAGAAACAAAAAACATTAAAAGATTATTTTTTAGGTTCAAAGACAATTCCATGGTGGGCAGTATGTTTTTCCATAGTTGCAACTGAAACAAGCACTCTTACATTTATATCCATCCCCGGTCTTGCGTATCTAACCAACTTGAATTTTCTTCAAGTCACTTTTGGATATCTTATTGGAAGAATAATCGTTGCGTTTGTCTTTTTGCCGGCTTATAACAAAGATGAATTAAAAACTGCATATACATTTCTTGAAAAGAGATTTGGCGGAAAGACTCGTTCTATAGCATCCATTACCTTTCTATTTACACGTTTGGCAGCAGACGGTGTACGACTTTTTGCGACCGCTATTCCTCTAAAATTTTTGCTGAACATCAATTATCCTACCGCTATAATTATTATAGCAGCAGTTGCGTTGATTTATACATTTATTGGCGGAGTAAAAGGAGTAATTTGGACTGACATTATTCAGATGTTCATTTATTTAGGGGGCGCAATATTATCGGCTATATTTATCTTACATCTCCTGCCGGGAGGATGGGAAAAGATTCTTAGCAATGTCTCCTCAGCAGGAAAGTTGAATATTATTCACCTGGGGTTTGATAAAGGATTTTCGGGATTTTTTAGCCAACCATATACATTAATAGGCGGACTAATAGGCGGTGCTTTTCTATCAATGGCATCGCATGGTACCGACCAACTTATTGTACAGCGGCTTCTTACAACTAAAACTCTAAAAGATAGTCAAATAGCAATAATCGGAAGCGGTGTGATAGTCATTCTCCAAATGACAATTTTTATGATTCTTGGTGTATTGCTGTTTGCATATTATGGTCCGCTTAAGATAAAACCAGATGAAATCTTCCCAATGTTCATTATTAATGTACTGCCTCACGGAATAAGGGGAATAATAATAGCAGGTCTATTTTCAGCAGCTCTTGGAACGCTTTCCGGATCTATCAGTTCGCTTGCCTCTTCTACAATGCTTGACCTATATATGCCATTCTTTGGAAAAAAAGATGATGATAAAAAGCAATTAAGAATATCGCGGCTTTTCACTTTAATGTGGGCAGTATTATTAGTTTTTTCGGCAATGTGTTTTATTAATATTTCGCGGTCGGTAGTTGAACTTGCTTTAAGTATAACCTCATTTACATACGGCGGTTTACTTGGTACATTTCTCCTGGGAATTTTCTTTAAGAAGGCACGGCAGGAAGACGCTCTGGCAGGTTTTATGGCAAGTATCTTTATAATGATTACTGTAATTTCATTAGGACTCGCAGCCTGGACATGGTATACGCTGATTGGTGTAACTGCCACAGTTCTAATCGGCGGAATTCTTACAGGTCTCTCCGAAAAAAGTACTAACGATCAACTGCACGTATAACTTCATCATGAAGCAGTGGTCGCACTTTTAATATTTTTAAGTTATTTCTTGTTGGAAAAACTCGATTTGTCAGAAATATAACGAACAATTTTCTTACAGGATCTGTCCACATAGAAGTGCCGGTAAATCCAGTATGCCCATAAGATAAATCGCTAAATAAACTACCCGCCGAAGACCCCTCAGGTGACTTTGTATCCCATCCCAAAGCTCGTGAGCTAAGATCAGATTGTTTCTTAACAAATAGTTCTACTGTTTTGCGCTTAATAATTTGTCTTCCTCTATAATTCCCTTTTTGGAGAAGCATTTGCAGTAATTTTGCAATATCACCTGCATCTGAGAATAATCCTGCATGACCGGCTACACCGCCGAGTAAAGCAGAAGTTTCATCATGAACTTCACCGCGAATTAATCTATGACGCCAGTAATTGTCAATCTCAGTTGGTGCAATTCTGAAGATTAATTTCTTTGGAGGATTAAACATTGTACTTTTCATATTCAAGGGTTTGAAAATGTTTTCTTT
>JAJYDC010000031.1 GCA_021777835.1 Bacteroidota bacterium
AAAAATCCGTGTTGTGTATGCTTTTTCATTGCTTGGATACTCATCTTCTTTATTGTTATTGGGTTTATTAATATAACAATATTTCTTTGACTTCTACTTTATTTTATTTAGTTTTTAGAAGTGCCCAATAGTTACCCAACCTTTGGAATTCCAACTCCAGGCGATACTTATGGCCGGAATAGTATTTACGGCAATATTTCAAATGTTAATGTTGGAATTTCCTATCCCACAATAGCTAGCGGTCTTTATGGCTGTTATAATTGGTGGGGCAGTAGTAATCCTAATACTACATTATTCTCAGTGGGCTCTGCATCATATTTCTATTATACTCCTTATGAATCAAGTGATCCATGGTATGGCTTTCCCCTGCCTTCGACAAAACAGTTACCCGTTGTCGACCCAAGTGTAAAATTAGAAAATCAGATTGCAGGCATTCAAGACTCAAAGCTGATTGTTGATCCGAACAGTTCTGATGAAGTTTCGGGTATTACGGACTCTCTTTTTATCGGCCTTGCCCTAAGGGAAGATAATAAATTGAACGAGGCAAAAGATTTCTTTATATTGTATTTAAAACAACACCCCGAGAATCAAGCGGCATATACATATCTTTATAGTTGTGCAGACAGTAGCACAACTCCAGATATTATAAACTTTTTCAAATCACTTCCCCCAAAAGCATCGAAAGCGCAAAAACTGTTGCTTTCATATTTATATCTTAAACAAGGGAACGTTGATTTGGCAAAAAAAGTAAATGCTATGATAATTGCAGATAATTCGAATACACGGCTAGCAGTAAGGGCAACGCTTAATAACTTTTATATTGCTCTTTATAACGAGAATGATGTAAATACATCTTCAAATTTATTAAATGAAGTAGAAAATCAAGCAAGCTTGTCTACTCCGGTGGAGATTTCAACAGCAGAAGATGATTATAATCATTATGGCAATATGCTAGCAATCAAGAACGGTTCAGCGCTTCCGAAAATACAACAAATGAAAGCAGAAATAGATAGTGCCACAACTTATTCTCTATCGCAGAACTATCCAAATCCATTTAACCCGTCTACTGTGATAAGTTTTGTAGTTCCCAACAATGGATTTGTTACATTAAAAATTTATGATTTACTTGGAAGAGAAGTTAAGACATTAGTTAATGAGTACAAGTCTCAAGGGAAATATTCCGTAAGTTTTGGTGCTTCTCATCTTGCAAGCGGAGTTTATTTTTATCAATTGAAGGCGGGTAATTATTCATCGATAAAAAAAATGGTATTACTCAAATAAGACCAGTTATCTATATAATAAAATTAGAGTCGCATGGCGCGGCTATAATTTTATATAGTATTATATCCTACAGAAGGTTTGTCAAAGTAGAAATACCATTCATGTTAACAAACAATTTTCAATAATAAACTGATAGTAAAATTAGTTTGGCCTATTTTGCAATTCTTTTTTGTACGAATGCATTTACTTTTTCCTCTACCTCTCATTTTTTATATACGAATTCCTTTTAATAAAGTGGTTTCAATTTGTTCTGTAATTAGAAAATGATTAATATAAATTCGATCAATAAAAAGAAAATAGTGGAAGAATATTCAGTGATGGCGTGAAATTGTTCCATTTTAATTTTTGTCAGGAGCCAAAAGTATTCCTCAGTAGGGTCCTAAAGATTTCTCACCTATAATTATACAAGGAGCGCATTAGTTTATCAAGCTATTTAAAGTAATTTTTGCCGTTTATTTTATTGAATTGAAACAAACGGAATAAAGATGGCATACAAAAGGATAATTAATATGGAAGTACTTGATATAATAAGACGTTCTTTCGATTCTCAGAGCATCAGTTAAAAAATAGTTGCTAACCTGGGCCCTAGCATGAATGCTGGAGTTACTGCATCAATGCTAGGGTACAGTATGACATAGCTTGCGTAAGGTGAATCAACAAGTAATTAGAGTACAATTGTTGATATTGCAGTGTCTATAGAATTTTAAACATTAAACAGAAAGTGCATGACATCTCCGTCATGAACAACATAGTCTTTGCCTTCCACACGCATAACACCAGCAGATTTACAGGCGGATTCTGATTTATATGTAATATAATCATTATAGCCGATTACTTCTGCACGAATAAATCCTTTTTCAAAATCTGTATGAATCACTCCTGCGGCTTGTGGAGCTCTCCAGCCACGATGAATCGTCCAGGCCCTTACTTCTTTAGGTCCTGCAGTAAAATAACTAATTAAGCCTAGTGTATGGAAGCCAGTGCGTATAATTTTTTCAAGACCGCTTTCTTTAACACCGTATGAGGCAAGAAATTCTTCACGCTCTTCATCTTCAAGCCCAACTAATTCTTCTTCTACTTTAGCAGATATTTTTACCCAATCGGCTCCTTTAGATTCGGCATAACTTTTTAAAGATTTAACGTAATCGTTATCTTCAGCTAAACTTCCCTCATTAACATTGGCGCAATAGATCATATTTTTTGCGGTCATTAGACGGAGTTCATTAAAAATTTCTTTTATTGATTCTTTATCTTTTTCGGGAAATGATAACGCGGGGTTTCCTTGATTCATAAAATTCAATAGGGCTTCGGCATCTTCTGCAGCAGCTTTAGCATTCTTATCTCCCTTTGCCATTTTTTGAAGACGATCTATCTTTTTTTCGAGAGTTTGTACGTCGGCAAGGATTAGTTCAGTTTCAATTACTTCAATATCGCGAAGAGGGTTGATGCTGCCGTCAACGTGGACAATATCATTATCCTCAAAACATCTTACCACATGCAGGATTGCCTCGGTTTCGCGAATGTTTGTTAGAAACTGATTACCGAGTCCTTCGCCTTTACTGGCTCCTTTAACAAGTCCAGCAATATCGACAAAATCCACAGTTGAGTTTACAAGACGTGCAGGATTAACAAGGACGGCCAATTTATTTATCCTTTCATCAGGCACAGGTACTATTGCCTTATTCGGTTCGATAGTGCAAAAAGGATAATTTGCTGCCTCCGCGTTTTGTGCTTTGGTAAGCGCATTAAATAAGGTGGACTTACCAACATTTGGCAGACCTACTATTCCGATACTTAGACCCATTTGGAGGCTCCGGATAATTAATAAAATAGTTTATTCTATGAAAATATTATAAGAATAGGAATTTACTTGCAAAAACCAAAGACTAGCATTTGCCCAACCTTTAGTTAATTCTCATATTGCAAAAATGAATATTTTTCGGCATAATAAAGCATTTGCTCAGTAAAGTCTTCAGGATAACTAATGTTTACGTTGACAATTTTTCCATCTCGATATTCCGGCGTAAGAACCGGATTAATAAATCCACGGTAAGGAGCAATATTTAATTTTGCATATCTCTCTTTAACTTCCTTGTGGAGTTCCGGGTCAACGTTTACACTATAAGTTTCAATCAAATACTTTGCTTTTTCATAATCTCCTTCGGAGGTTATTCTTTGAATCTCTTTCAGTAGCTCGCCAAAGATTATTCTAAGCTTATCAAAATCGTTTATAACAAAAAAGGTTTTGCCGTTTCTTATTTTCTTTTCTATAACATCCGTTTCAATTTGTTTATTAGACAAGTTGGTTCCTGATATATTCTTACTTCTGCCTTTTTCGTAAGCCCATTTAGAAATAAGCTGGCGGTTACGCATGTGAGATTCTTCAATATTGTCTCCAAACTCAATTCTATATAGCTGGAGCATCAAACCATTTCGGATATATTTTTCAATACCTGCCTTCACAGCTTCAAAATTAGGAAGCAGTCCAAGCTCGAGCAATTTTTTATCAGACAGATAATAAAGAGCAACTAAGTCTGCACGAGTTTCTTCAATTGCGGATGCATAATTCTTTAGGGTTTGCTTCGGCGTTCCAACTCCGGGGTTTATTTGTCCGGAGCCATGCCCAATTACTTCATGTAAATCGGTGTGAATGTTATCAGCAAGGGGTGCATACTTTTTAGCTCGCTCAATTTCTTCATCATTAAAACAAAATTCATGCAGCAACTTTTCGGAACCGGCTTTTTCGTATGCATAAACAATGTTGCCAAGATTAACTGATTTGGAGCCATATTCTTTTCGTATCCAATTAGCATTGGGAAGATTTATACCAATTGGGGTAGAGGGGGAAGCATCTCCCGCTTCAACGACAACAGTAATTACCTTTGCTGAAATACCCACGCAATTTTTCTTTTTGAATCGATCATCAATGGGAGAATTATCTTCAAACCATTGTGCATTATCGCTTATTGCTTTTATTCTTTTCGTTGCTTCAATGTCCTTTATCGAAACAATTCCCTCATAAGCACCTCGATAACCGAGCGGGTCGCCATAAACCTCAATAAATCCGCTAACTATGTCAACATTACTGTCGGTGTCTTTAAGCCATGCAATATTATATTCGTCAAATAACGTTAAATCACCAGTTCTATAAAACTCAACAAGTTTATTTAACGCTAATTTCTGAGTTTCATTTTCAGAAATTTCACAAGCCTTTTCCAACCAATAGATTATCTTCTCTATTGCCGGAGAATACATTCCGCCGACTTTCCAGACCTTTTCTTTAATCTCTTCATTTTCTTTTACAAGCTTTGAATTTAACCCGTAGGAGATTGGCTTATCGGAATTTTTATTTTCGATTAGCGAATAATAATTTTCAACTTCTTTTTGAGTTAATCCTTCATAATAATTATTGGCGGAGGTTTTAATTACATCATTATTTGAATCAAGATTTACTCTTTGTGCATCAACGGTAGGATGAAAAATTATGGGGGTTATTTCTTCGAGGAACTCTTTGATTGTTTGGTTTGGGATTAAGGGGAATTCCTTGGTGCCTGAATTGAGAATCAGATCCTTAAAATATTCTTGTGAGATTTCAGGAATAAATTTCTTGGTTGAATAATGGTGATGAATACCGTTTGAGAACCAAACCCGTTTAGTATAGATTAAGAATTTGCTGAAGTCGGTGGATTTTCTATCACCAGCAAAGGATTTAACAATTGTATCGAGAGTTCTTTTAATTTTTAGATTGTGCTTATAGTTTTGATCGAATATTATTTCTCTTCCAGATAGAGCAGCTTCGTATAAATAATAGGCAAGCGTTTTTTCATTCAGTGAAATCGTTTCAAACCCCGGAACCTGATAGCGGAGGATTTCAATATCTGCAAATTTATCAGCACTAAACTTAAAATTATCTTCTTTATGGGGCATAGTCATTTTTAGAATTTGATTAAATGATGTGTTTTTCTTTTAAATCAGACATAAGCTTTTCATAACCAAGGAACTGAACCGCATCCCAACCAGATTTTTGAGCTCCTTCTACATATTCTGCTACATCATCAATAAAGATATGTTCTTCCGGAGGATAATTTGTAAATGCTTCTACGGCGCGATAGATTTTTTCTTCGGGCTTTACAGCACCAACTTCATAGGATAAGATTAGCTTATCGAAATATTTTAAGAATTCATTATCCTTCCATCCAAATTCCCGATGAATCGAATTTGTATTGGAAAGTAAGACAAGTTTGTATTTATCTTTTAGCTTTGGAAGCAGCGCGACTACGTCTTGGTTAATGGTAAATATTTGAGAAAAATATTGGCAAAATGTATTGCCATCAATTTTGTGCTCAAGAACCTCTAGCATTTTTTGTATAAAATCATTTTCAGAGATATCGCCTCGCTCAAATTGGCGATGAATATCATAATTATTTTTATAGTAAGCCGCAAATTTATCGCCGAGCTGAGGTTTAATTGCATTAAATCTTTCGGTCATTAAACTATAATTAAAAGGAATAAGAACATTACCTAAATCAAAAACAATTGCAGAATATTTTTTCATCATTAATCTTTCGTCATTTTCCAAAATCTCTTATTAACAGCAGCATTTTACTTTGGTTCAAAAATATTATCCTTCAATCCGGTATTCACTTTGATAGAAGTAACAACAAAATCAAGGTGTTGTGGACCAAGAGTTTGCTTAAGAGAAAAAGGATACTTGACTCCATCCACATCACGGTAGTCATCAAAAAAAGTATCCTGAGTAAAGGTGCCCTGGGGAACAGTAATAGCTTTTGATTCTTTAACTTTTAACCATGTTTGTGTATCATAATATTGAATCCACTTTGTTCCTGAAGGCAGAATCATATCAATTTTATAAGCCTCTTTTCCATTAACTTTTTCAATGTCTTCTAATTTCAATTTTATGCCGGATGTTCTGATATGAGTAAGCAAATCAAGCATCGATTCATATCTTAATTTTTCAAGTTCGCTTCCTTTAACTTCAATTGACCTTCCTGAAATTTTCATTAGGCCAGTTTTGCCGTTAAAATAGATATCTTGCTTCATTGCGCCAGCAGACACTTCCTGCATCATTTTATCCGGGGCTTTCTGATATATCACCATAGACACAGCCATGCCCTGAACGCTTCCAGTCATTTCTGTTGTTCTATCCTTTACCTTTCGCAGGTTTTCTTTTCCACCGATTGCATCAATATAATGATCGATTACTTTTTCTGCAGTAAGTCCCTCCGGTATAGTGCTTTTAGTTGTATCTACAATATTTCCAAAAGTATCGTAATATTTAACCGGACCAAAGTGAGCCAAACCTTTAGCAACTTGATCAGCATTGCCCACGACAAGGACATACGAGTTATCCGGCAGTATATATTTGTCTGCTTCTTTCTTAATATCTTCAGGTGATACATCTGCAATATTTTTTAAATAGTTTTCGTAATAGTCTTGAGGTAAATTGTATTTTGCAATATTGATAGCAAAGGCAGCTATTGTTTGGGGCTGTTCTAACGAAATTGCAAAATTCCCGGAGATGTAATTTTTGGCTCTTTGCAGTTCATCCATAGAAACTTTTTCTTTTCTAATGCGGTTCATTTCAAATAATATTCGTGCAACAGAACTATCTGTAACATCGTTTCTAACATTTGCAGAAGCATCAAAAGAGCCTACTTGCTCATCTGAAGATAATCCGGAGTATGCGCCGTAAGTATATCCATGATTTTCCCTTAAATCCTGAAATAATCTAAAGGAATCACCACCTAAGATAGTATTCATTACGCCGGCACTTATTATGTCTTTACTTCCGGGTAATAACTGCACGGGATAAGTAATATTTATTGATGATTGAACGGCATTTGGCCTATCGACTATAACAACCTCTCTTTGTGAGGGCGGCTCAGGGGTTTTATAAGTAAACTTTGGAATGTTCCCTTTTTGCCAGTCTCCAAAATATTTTTCAACTAAAGATTTCGCTTCATCATTTGAAATATCGCCAACAACCGCAAGGTAAGAATCATTGGGATGAAAATATGTAGAATAATAATCTTCACATTTTTTAAGAGAAATATTTTGAATTGTTTTCTCTGTCATCACTTCACCGTAGGGATAATTTTTCCCGTATCTAAGGACATCGCCCACTACGCCAGAGATAGCATCGGGGTCGTCTTTGGAAGCTTCTAGATCAGATTTCATCCTTAGCTTAATCTTATCTAATTCAGATTGTTTAAACACAGAATTTTTAACGATATCGGACATAAGGTCAAGCAAAGTAGCTGCGTGATCTTTAAGTGCCATTGCAAATACCCCTTTTGAAGAGGTTGATAACGAAGCACCTATGAAATCCACCTGGTTATCTATTTGATCTTTTGTTCTTGTTTTTGTCCCAGTACCTAATAGCTTTCCAACGGCAGAAATATAGCCTGTTTCATCACCCTGCAAAATCGGTGTTCTATTTATAACTAAATAAAAGGCAACACGAGGAAGTTTGTCGTTTTCAATAACAAAAACTTTTAAGCCGTTCGGAAGCTCAAAGGTATCATACTTGCCGAGTTGAATGGCCGGCGCTGGTCCTGGTTTTGGAGGTTTTGAGCGATCTATCTGGGAAAAAGATGTCGAAGCAAACCCAGCCAAAAGCATCATAATTAAAATTCTTCTTAGCATTTATTTTCCCTCCTTATTCTGTAGGGCTTTTGGCAAATAAAAAAGCACGACTCTATTTTCTTTTTTAAGGTATTCATTCGCAACTCTTTGTATATCCTGCTTAGTAACATCTAAGTAGCGTTGGATGTTTGAATTGATAAGGTCAGTGTTTCCATAAATAACATGATACTCGGCAAGGTTTTCAGCAATCCCAGCATCGGTAGAAACTGCGCTAACAGCTCTAGACTCTATTAGGTTTTTTAATTTCTGCAATTCTTCATCTGAAATTAAAGTATTTTTCACTTTTGCTATTTGATCGTCGATAGAGTTTTCCAAGTCACTTGCATTTACACCTGTGTTTGCAATACCAAGCGAAATAAATAATCCCGGTGCTTCAAGTCCAAATGAAAAAGCCTCCACGTCGACTGCTTTCTGCTCGCTATCTACGACGGCCTTATAAAGGCGGGAGCTTTTTCCAACTGCAAGAAGCGTCGTAAGCATATCAAGCGGATAAAAATCTTTTGTTCCTATTGCGGGGATATGATATGCTTCAATTACCGCCGGAAGTCTGATGTTATCATAGACAGTATCAACAACCTCGGCTGTTTGGGGCGGTTCTACAACATCCGGGCGATATATTTTTTTTGTTCCTTTGGGAATATCGCCAAAATATTCTTTAATTAATTCTTTAGTCTTTTCAATATTTATATCACCGGAAATTGATAAGGTGGCATTTTGAGGCACATAGTATGTATGATAAAAATTTATAAATTCAGACAGGGTAGCTTTGTCAATATATTGAACAGACCCTATCGGCACCCATTTGTATGGATAGACTTTGTAGGCATACTTAAAAATATTTTCAAACACACTACCGTATGGCTGATTATCAAAGCGTTGTTTTCTTTCTTCTTTAACCACTTTACGTTGAGTTTCGACAGACATGCTGTCTATTTTTAGGTGCAGCATTCGTTCAGATTCCATCCACAAGCCAAGTGATAGCTGGTTAGAGGGCAGAATTTCATAATATAGGGTTCTATCTTGAGTTGTGTTCGCATTTAACTGACCGCCTGCATTTTGAATCATCTTATAGTATTCACCCCGGGGAATATATTTAGATCCAGAGAACATAAGGTGTTCAAAAAAATGTGCGAAGCCGGTTCTATCCGGTTTTTCATTTTTTGATCCTACATGATATAAAACCGCAATAGCAACTATCGGGGTAGATTTATCTTGATGAAGGATTACATGCAATCCATTGTCAAGATCATACTCTGTGAAATTTATTTTAACCTGGGAGAAGCCAGGAGAAATTAGTATTAAGAACAACAGAATTGTCCATGCAAATTTCCTATACATTATAAAATCCTTGAATTAATTAAATATTAAATAAAAGTTTATTTAAAATTAAAAGATTAGAAATTTTGTTGAAATGAATTAATAATTCAACTAAAGGGAACTAATTCAGATATAATTGTTGAGGAGAGTAAAACTCCAAGATTTTTTTAGATTAAATTCAAAGAAATTATTTCTTTACTTACTTCGAAACCTTAGAGTTTCCCATTCATTACCTGATGCGAATTAATACTTTAGCCAATCTTAAATCATTATTCAACTGGATTTATATCAACATTATCTTCATCCGGAACTACTTTTGCGATATCGGCAATCATGTCGCCCTCGCTCAGTCGAATTACTCTAACGCCCTGAGTATTCCTTCCCATTACCCGGATGTCTTTTACGCTTTGTCTAATCACCATTCCTTTTGAGGAAATAATAACAAGCTCGTCGCCGTCGACAACATCCATTAAAGAGATCATCTTGCCGACTTTATCACTTGTTTTAACTGTGATAACGCCTTTGCCGCCACGCTTTGTAATTCGATAATCATTAATGTCGGATCTTTTTCCGAAACCCTTTTCAGTAACAACTAAAATGCTATCGTTTCTCTTAATGATAAGCAATCCAACCACTTTATCATCTTTACTAAGCCTAATTCCTCTTACTCCAGTAGCAGTTCTTCCCATATCTCGAACATCATTTTCGTGGAAGCGTATAGCAAATCCGCTTTTCGTACCGAGGACAATATCGTTATTACCCTCTGACATTTTAACGGCAATTAGTTTATCCCCTCCAGCAATATTAATAGCATTTATTCCACCCTTCCTAACATTTCCGTAAGCAGATAGAACCGTTTTTTTAATGGTTCCTTTTTCTGTTGCCATTACAAGATAGCTATCGTCTTTAAATTCTTTTACCGTGACAAACGCTGCAATGTTTTCGTCTTTTTCTTTTTCAATAAGATTTAGCATGGACCTTCCACGAGTAGCCCTTCCGCCTTCAGGAAGTTCATGGACCTTTATCCAGTAGCATTTTCCCTTATCTGTAAATAACAGAATATAGTGATGAGTGGAGGCGACAAACATATGCTCGATAAAATCATCGTCTTTTGTTCCGGCACCTGTAACGCCCTTGCCACCGCGTCCTTGTTTACGGTATCCGCTTACAGGAAATCTTTTTATAAATCCACCGTGAGTAATGGTAACAACAACATCTTCCTCTGCAATGATATCTTCAAGAGAAAACTCTTCGTAGTTATAAATAATTTCGGTGCGTCTTGCATCGCCGTATTTTTCCTTAATTTCAAGTAACTCGTCTCTAATAATTAAATATCTTTTTTCTTCGCTGGTAAGAATTCCTTTTAATTTTTCGATAAGCTTAATTATATCACGGTATTCATCTTCTATTTTCTTTCTTTCCAACCCAGTTAATCTTTGCAGACGCATATCTAAAATTGCTTTAGCTTGAATTTCACTTAACTTAAAGCGCTTAATCAAATTAGCTTTAGCTGTTTCGACATCTTTAGACTTCTTAATAGTTTCGATTACAGCATCAATATTATCGAGGGCAATTATATAGCCCTCCAAAATATGGGCACGTTTTTCTGCGGTATCTAATTCAAATTTTGTTCTTCTGATAAGAACATCCATACGGTGGTCGATGAAATGCTGCATCATTTCCTTAAGCACAAGAACCTTAGGCGCTCCGTTTACTAGAGCTAGCATAATTACGCCGAAAGTGGTTTGCATTTGAGTATGCTTAAAAAGTTGGTTAAGAACCACTGGGGGTTGAGCATCGCGTTTTAGCTCAACAACTACACGCATACCGTCTCGATCAGATTCATCTCTGATATTTGAAATATCGCCAATCTTTCCCTCGTGAACCAACTCGGCAATTTTTTCAATTAGATTTGCCTTATTTACCTGATACGGGAGCTCGGTTATAATGATATTATCTCTGCCATTTTTTAAGCTTTCAATATTAGCTTTTGCACGTACTAAAATTCTTCCACGACCGGTTGTGTAAGCATCTTTTACACCGCCGTAGCCATAGATAATCCCGCCGGTTGGGAAATCGGGAGCGGTAACATATTTCATCAATTTTTCCGAAGTTAATTCGGGATTTTTAATAAGTGCAATTAATCCATCAATGACTTCGGTTAAATTGTGCGGAGGAATATTTGTAGCCATACCAACCGCGATTCCGCTGGAACCATTAACAAGAAGATTTGGAAGATACGAGGGCATAACTGTTGGCTCTTGAAGCGAGTCGTCAAAGTTTGAGACAAAATTGACAGTGTTTTTATCCAAATCACGAAGCATCTCTTCTGCAATCTTAGAAAGCCGAGCTTCTGTATAACGCATAGCCGCTGGTGAGTCGCCATCGACAGAACCAAAATTACCTTGCCCGTCTACCAAAGGATATCGAAGAGAAAAATCCTGCACCATTCTCACCATAGTATCATATACCGCAGTATCGCCGTGGGGATGATATTTACCGAGGACCTCTCCGACAATTCTTGCAGACTTTTTATAAGGCTTGTTGTATGCAACTCCAAGTTCATGCATCCCGTAAAGCACGCGTCTATGCACTGGCTTAAGTCCATCACGCACATCTGGTAAGGCGCGAGCTACTATTACTGACATTGAATAATCTATATAAGAAGATTTCATTTCATCTTCTAGGGAGACGGGAATTATTTTTTCAAAAATTGTTGCCATGTTTTTTTCAATTAATTTTTAATGTTTACTATTCGTTTTCTTCGCTTTGTAAGGGCAAACCGAATAAACTTATATTCTAAAATTGGATTTTACCTAAACAGTCACCAATATTATTTTGAAGCAATTCATTTGTCAAAGCTTTGACTATACATCAAGATTTCTAACATATTTTGCATTCTTTTCTATAAACTCTCTTCTGGGTTCTACATCGTCTCCCATTAGAGTTTCAAATATTTTATCAGCCGTTGCAGCGCTTTCAAGATTTACCTGAAGAACTGTCCTTGTTTCCGGATTCATCGTAGTTTCCCAAAGCTGTTCTGGGTTCATTTCCCCCAATCCTTTGTAGCGTGATATTAAAACTCCCTTCGTAGATTGTTCTTCACCGGAGTTTTCTTCAATGCCTTCATCAGCCTCTTTACCGTTGGATTTCAATCTCTTTAGAATTTCGTCTCTTTCGTTATCATCGAAAGCATAGAATTCTTGTTTTCCTTTTTTAACCTTATAAAGAGGCGGCTGTGCGATATATATTTTCCCTTCATTTATAAGATCTTGCATGTGGCGATAGAAAAAAGTTAAAAGTAAAGTTCTAATATGGCTGCCATCAACATCGGCATCTGTCATTAGAATTATTTTGCCATAGCGTGCTTTTGAAGCATCAAAATCAACACCCAACCCAGCGCCTATTGCAGAGATAATAGCTTTAATTTCATTGTTTTCTAAGATTTTGTTAAGCTTTGCTTTTTCAACATTTAAAATTTTTCCTTTGAGAGGAAGAATCGCCTGAAACCTTCTATCTCGTCCCTGTTTAGCAGAACCACCAGCAGAATCACCTTCGACGATATAAATTTCACAATGTTCTGGGTCGGTAATGGAACAATCCGCAAGTTTCCCCGGCAAGTTCATCCCATCTAGAGCATTTTTTCTTCTAGTTAAATCACGTGCTTTTCTAGCTGCTTCACGGGCTTCTGCGGCGCGCATACATTTTTCAATTATTTTTTTCCCTACGCTTGGATTCTCTTCTAAGAACTCTGCTAATTTTTCTCCAACCATAGTCTCAACGGCAGATTTTGTTTCACTGTTGCCAAGTTTTGTTTTTGTTTGCCCTTCAAACTGAGGCTCTGCAACCTTAACGGAAATAACCGCTGTTAGTCCTTCCCTAAAATCATCTCCAGTTAAAGAAATTTTTCCTTCTTTAATCAATCCATTTTTATAAGCATAATTATTTAATGTTCTTGTCAATGCTGTTTTAAAACCAACAAGGTGAGTTCCGCCTTCATGGGTATTGATATTGTTGACATAAGAGAAAATGTTTTCGCTGTAAGAGCCATTATACTGAAATCCAATTTCAACAGGGGTATTATCCTTTTCGCCTTCAATATAAATTGTTTTATGAAGAGGTTCACGAGCCTCATCTAGATACTTTACAAATTCAACCAATCCACCCTTAAAGTGAAATGTATCGCCATCGCCGGTGCGTGCGTCCAAAATTTTAATTGTAATGTTTTTATTGAGATAAGCAAGCTCTCTCATCCTTTCAGCAAGCGTATCATATTTGAACTTATTAGCTTTGAATATTTCTCCGTCTGGTAAAAAAGTCGTTTTTGTACCCGTTTCACCCTTCTTTGCCTTGTCTATTTCCTTAACTGGCTTTACTGGCACTCCACGATGATATTCTTGAAAATAGAGCCGTCCATCTCTTTTAACCTCAACCTTTAACCATTCCGAAAGAGCATTAACCACAGATACTCCCACACCATGAAGACCGCCGGAGACCTTATACGTGTTCTTATCAAACTTGCCCCCAGCATGAAGTACTGTCATAACCACTTCTAGGGCTGACCGTTTCTCCTCTGGGTGTAAATCTACAGGAATACCTCTTCCGTTATCTTCAACAGTAACAGTTTCATCTTTATTTATTGTTACGCTTATATAGTCTGCATAACCCGCCAGAGCTTCATCAATACTATTATCAACAACCTCATTAACAAGATGATGAAGGCCTCGCTGTCCTACATCTCCTATATACATTGCGGGGCGTTTTTGAACTGCTTCCAACCCCTTTAATACGTTTATATTTTTAGCACTATATTCACTATTATTATTTGCATTAGTCATAATTTAAAAACCAGGTTATTTTAATTTATTTATCGATTCGAATTTTAGACAAACCGAACCCATTTAATTCTTTCCTCTTTAAAATGATCATTTATTTTTTTTATGATCAACATATCCATAAATTTCAATTCGCTTTTCCACGCAGAACTTTCTGTAGAAAGGAAAAGAGTTTTTTTTTCTACCTTTATTGCCAATACTACCTTTTTAAAATTGGGAAAGATTTCATAAAACGAATTAATGACCTCCGATTGTTTTAGAGAATTTCTCAGGCCGGATAAGCCTGGGCTTTCGTTTACGATTTCAGCCAAACTATGAAAATCCTTATGCATAAACAACCTTGCCATTATTAAGCCTAATTATAAGGTCATCTGTCTCCTTTTTTAGAAAAGAGAAATCAGTAAAATCTGTAAGGGTAACAAACACTTGCCCGACATTTCTCAAATACTCGCTGATTTTAATTGATCTTTTTACATCAAGCTCACCAAAAACATCATCTAGCAAAAAGATTGGGGCCTTGCCCGTTATTTCCTTGAGGTAAAAAAACTGAGCAAATCTCAAAACAACCTGAAATGTTTTGTGTTGGCCTTGAGAGCCATATGTTTTCAAATCAACACCATTTATTTTAAAAACAAAATCATCTCTATGCGGGCCAACTAAGCTTGATGAGCGACGTATTTCCTCTTCTTTCCTTTTTCGAAGAAGACTACCAAACGTATCTTCAATATTTTCATTTTGTGAAGCACCGCCTAAAAAAAAATACTCAACACTTGGAGTTTCATCCTCGTTCAAAATAACATTAAAGGAATTTAAGATAAAGCTTTTAAACTTTTGAACGAAAGTTATGCGATTCTCAATAATTTCTTTACCCGTAGCAACCAATTTAGAATTCCAGGCATCAAGTTCATCAAACAAAGTGACGTCTCTTGATTCCTTAATTTGGGTTAAAAGCGCTGTTTTTTGACGAAGTGTTTTGTTATAATCTATAATATTTTTCAAATATGTTTCGCTTGCTTGGGATATGACTGAATCTACAAACTTTCTACGATCTCCTGGAGAGCCTTGTGTAATTGAGTGATCTATTGGCGTCAAAACAACAACAGGAAATTTACCTATTATATCCGAAGAATTACTTATATTTTTTTCATTAAGAAAATAATTTTTTTTGTTAGTTGACAGTGAGTAAAAAACTCTTACTTCATTATTACTATAATCTTTAAATGATCCATTTATTTCAAATTCTTTTTCATTAAACCTAACTACTTCTCTATCCATATTAGCTTTGATACTTTTGGTTGTACAAAGATAATAAATTGACTCCAGAATAGATGTTTTTCCTTGCCCGTTTCCGCCAACCACATAGTTTAATTTTTCAGAAAAATTCAATTTTGTTTCTATGTGGCTTCTAAAATTTTTTAACTTAATGGAGGATAATACCATATTAATTATTTAGTCGAACAGGCATTAATAAAAGCATCAACTCTTCATTATCTTTTGTTATAGAGGGTTCAATAATACATGCTTTTGTTGGTGAATGAAGTTTAAAGATAACATCTTCATCTCCAACATGTGACAAAATATCATTTACATATGAAGTATTAAAACCGATATCCATTGATTCACCGGTGTATTCACATAGAACCTTCTCTTTTGCATTAGATCCATGGTCTATGTCCTCAGCAGAAACCTCTAGCAAATTTTTATTAATTGAAAATTTTACTTGCTTAGAATTGGATGCCGAAAACAAGAGCATCCTTCTAATACTTGAGAGAAGATCGTTTGTTTTGACTTTTAATATGTTTTCATTTTCTATCGGAATTACACTACTATAAGATGGATATTTCTCTCCTATAAGGCGAGTAATAAATTCCATATCGTTTGTTTGGAAAGAAATGTTTGTTTTGCTTAAAAAAATTTTAACGTCGTTTTCATTTAATATTTTAGATAAAACTGAAATTGCTCTTTCTGGAACAACATATTGTTCGTCTTTGTTTGTTTTAATTTCTTTGTATATAAACTTAACAAGCCTGTGTCCATCTGTTGTTACGAATCTTAAACCTTCGTTTGTAAACTCAAATAGCGTTCCAGTCATAGCTGGTCTCATATCTTCTTTACTCATTGCAAACGCGGTCTGATCAATAGCTTTTTTTAGATCAGAACCATTAATAATAATTTCGAATTCTCCAGAAACATTCGGTATTGCTGGAAAATCTTCTGGAGAATAATAGCCAATATTATATACTCCATTATCCGTTAATATTTTTATTTTTGAATTTGTTTCTGTTTCAAAATGAATTTGTGTGTCTCCCAATGAACGTATTATATCATACAAAAGTCTAGCAGGAATAACCATTTTTTTGTTTTCGTCTGCTGAAACATTTATTGAAGATCGAAGAGATATTTCTAAATCGGTTGCACATACTGTAAGCAAGCCGTCTTTAATTTCAAACAGAAAATTTTCTAGAATTGGCATTGGTGTTCTGCTTGGAACTGCCGGAATAATTTTCGATAATAGTTTTTCTAAGGTCTTGCTGTTTACTTTAAATTCCATTTTTTTAATCTCCTATAGAGGCAGTGTAAATTACAAAAAATACTCTCTAATCTCAACAAAATCACTGATTAGAGTGTGATTAATAAGAATATTATATTAGTTTTTTAAGGCCCGGTTAGACTTGATGAACCCTGATTGTCGCTATTTGAAATTGTTATCGAAAGAACATATGCACCTGATTGCAACGTACTGGAATATACAAAAAGTATTTTTGTGCCTGCTTTAATCACCAACGTACCAGATGTGTTTCCAACTGTGCTTGAACTTGAAGCTCCCGCAGGGACAGTGTATGTTGTTGAATAATCATAGGTTCCGTTTGGTATTTCTGTAATTGAGGATGTTTGGCCCGCAGGAACAGTAATTAATCCGCCTCTAAAATTTATATAAACATCACCAGATGCTAAATTTTTAAAAGTTATACTGTTGTTTATATTACTAGAGCACCCCGAAAAGAAAGTTAATATAAATAATATAACACCAACAAAAACTAAAGACCGATTCATTTTTATCTCTAAAAAATTTTAAAGTGTTTTACTGATTAAAAATTAGTTTAATTAGTTTTAATAATCAACCAGAATAAATATTTATCTCCACAACATTATTAATAATTAGATATAGTTTTTTAAATCTAAATATATTAATAATACTGTTAATATGTTGATATCATTAAAATACTATTAAACAGAATCAAAAAGAGCATTTTTCTTAAAACTACTTTGTTAACAAAGGAACCATATAACACACATAATTGTTGTTTTGTTTATAACACCGAACTTATTAACAATCAAAAAACAGTTTTTAACAACATATAAACAAACCAACACTAACAACTAATAATTACTAATTTCTATTGATGTTTTGAGAGTATTTAGAATATCTTTTATTGATATATCGCTTTGTTTTAATATTTCAATAGAATTGCAAGCGTGAATGACCGTAGAGTGATCTCTTCCTCCAAAATGTAATCCTATTGTTTTCAAAGATGACTTTGTCAATTCTTTTGATAAATACATTGCTATTTGACGCGCAAGCACAATTTCTTTTTTCCTAGTTTTATCACGCAGTTTATTTTCATCTAATCCAAAATATTCACACACAGACTTTGTTATATACTCAATAGAAACATTAACCTTTCTATCCGTTGCAATTTCTCTTACTGTTTTTTTCGTCAGTTCTAAATTAATTTCTTTTGAATTAAGAGAAGCACTTGCCAGGAGTTTAATTAGACATCCCTCTAACTCTCGAATATTAGAAGTAATATTGTTCGCAATATAGTCTACAATTTCTCCAGTGATATTCATCCCGTAATCTTCAGCTTTTCTTTTTAAAATAGCTATTCTTGTTTCTAAATCAGGTGGTTGAATATCGGCAGTTAGACCCCACTGAAACCGAGATATTAATCGGTTATCTAGTCCCTTAAGATCTTTTGGTGGTTTATCGCTTGATAGAATAATTTGTTTTCTTGATTGGTGAAGTGTATTAAAAATATGAAAGAATAGGTCTTGAGTTTTTTCTTTTCCGATCAAAAACTGAATATCGTCAATAATAACAACATCCATTTTCTTATAAAAACTTGAAAATTCATTCACTTTGTTAGATTGGATAGCTTCAACAAACTCGACAGTAAATATATCTGTTGATAAGTATATTATTCTTTTATTTGGGAAATTACTTTGAGCTTTGTTACCAATAGCTTGAATTAGGTGTGTTTTTCCTAAACCAACACCTCCGTAAACAAAAAGAGGATTAAATGAGGTTCCGCCAGGATTTTCACTTATTGCGCTTGCTGCAGCTCGGGCGAGCTGGTTTCCCTCTCCATTAATGAAATTATCAAAAGTGTATCTTGAATTTAAAGAAGACTCGAAATCTTTTTTTGTAACAACGGGTGTTTTTCTTTCGATGCTATTTGTTGTTAGTTCGTCTGTTTTAAATTCTAACAACTCGTTATCTTCAGAAATTACATAAGCTAGTCGGGCATCTGGCCCAATAACCTCGTGAATTGTGTTGTTAATTAATGTATTATAATGTTCATCAATCCATTCCCAAAAAAACTGACTAGGGAGCTGTATTTTTAATGTTTTGTTTTTTATTTCTAGTGGCTTTATAGGAAGAAACCACGTGTTGTAGGTCATCTGAGAGACCCCACCCTTGATTGATTTTAAACACTCAGACCAAGCTGTTATTGGGGATTGAATTATGTTGTTGGCTTCAATAGTAGAATCGATCATTTTTGGTTTATCAACATATAAATTATTAAAAAAAATGTAAAAACAAACAATTTCAAATATAAAAACAAAACCAATGGAACTTACGAACAACATATCAACATTATTGTGGCGACGATAACCACCCAGCAAATAAGAACTTATGGTGATTTTCTTAAGATACAAACACAAAAAACAAAAGGTGTGCTCTGGGTGATTGGGGTAATTGAATGTGAAACGTTTCCACATCCGTAACTTATCCACAACATATTAACAAAAATATCTAAGCCCAATTGCATGAAAAAATATAAACAAAACCAATTTAGAGCAAATTAATTTTTGCATAGTAGATGATTAATAATAATTTTCAAATTAAAAAATTATTTTTACGGTTTGTTGAATGCTTCGTGTATTAAATATAAAGCCAAATACTGTTTGTCTGTGTAAAAATGCAACTTTTATGTACTATGAAATAGCAAAAAAGCAAAATAACAAAGATTTTCAGGCTTTGGGTGCCAAAACAATGGAGTTATAGCTTAGAATTTATCTTGTAATTTTATGCGTTATTACTTATTTTTGAAATCTTTTTCAAATAAGGAGTAAAAGATGAAAAGAACATATCAGCCAAGTAATGAAAAAAGAAAAAACAAACATGGCTTTAGAGAGAGAATGAAAACCAACAATGGTCGCAAAGTTTTGGCAAGACGTAGAGCAAAGGGAAGAAAGAAACTAACTGTTAGTGATGAGAAATAAGTCTTTTGAAACGCTTTGGTCTTTCTTCTAATGAAAGAATAAAGAGCAGAAAAGACTTTGAAAATATTTATTCTTTTGGAAAAACGTTGTTTTCTTTTGACAAGAAAATAAGGTTAATTTATTTGGTTGAGAAATCTGACAATAGGGGTGGAGTTAAAATTGCCGCTGCAGTTAACAAAAAATTAGGTAATGCAGTATGGAGAAATCGAATAAAAAGAATACTAAAAAGTTGTTTTAGGTTAAATAAAAACGAAATAACAGAACATTGCATAAATAACAATATATTGCTTAGGGTGGTTTTTTCGCCATATCATTTAAATGCGAAAAAAAATAAAAAAATCGATCAAAAGGAAATACTGCCGGGCCTGTTAGATGTTTTGAAAAAATTAAAAAGCGCTTTATAATGAGAAAAATATTTGTCTTTCTCATAAGAATTTATCAAAGAATAATTTCTCCGCTTTTTCCACCTTCTTGCAGATTTTATCCTTCATGTTCGGAATATGCAGTCCAGGCATTAACCAAATATGGTGTGTTTAAGGGCGGTGCAAAAGCAGTATGGCGAATTTTAAGGTGTAATCCTTTTAACAAAGGGGGCTATGATCCCCTGGAATAATGGAAGTAATTTAATGGATAGAAAATCAACGTTAGCTTTTGTACTTATTGGATTAATTTTTGTTATCTGGCTTTATTTTAACTCCCCACAGCAAATTGAAAAAACACATCCCAAGCAAGATACAACAATGGTTGCTAAAGATTCTATACGAAACAGCAGCGCCGTCCAAAAAAGATTATCTTCGGTTAACACTGAAATAAGGGATAGCTCAACGTCTATACAAACGGACAGTATTAGTTTTGGGAAATATTTTCACGAAAAGAAACAACCCGAAAAAATCATCACAATAGAAAACAATCTTGTAAAAATTGAAATCTCAAATAAAGGCGGGGATATCAAAAGATATTTTCTAAAGAAATTTAAGAATTGGTTTTCTGTTGATGTTCCAGATACCAATTTTTACACCTCTCATGTTCAACTTGTTAATTATACCATCGGTGGTGGTGGACCTGATTTAGCTTTTGTTTCCAGCGATGGCAAGGCGATAAACACATCAAAATTATATTTCGTTCCAAGCTTGGGAAATAGTTATTATAAAATTTCAAAAAACGATTCCCTTACAATTTCCTTTACCTATTCAGTCAACCAAAATAGCTATATAAAAAAGAACTACATTTTTTATGGCGATCAATACAACATGAAGACCAGTGTTGAATTGGTGAATATGAATAATCTTATTAGTAACAACGATTATGATTTGGTTTGGCGCGATGGACTTCACTTTACTGAAGAAAATTCTGTTGATGAGGCGCTGTATTCTAATGCAAGTGCATATTATGGTGGAGAAAATGTTGTCGTGGACGCATCTAAATTCAACGAAAAGGTCCAGAAGGAATTTAACGGCAGGGTTGATTGGATTGCTGTTAGAAACAAGTATTTTGTAGCTATCCTCGCTCCGCATAGTTCATCCGATGTTGATGGTGCTTTTATAGATGGATATAAAACGCCTTTTGCAGATGGAGGTGAACGGGCTTTTTATACGGCTAGGCTAATCATTCCGTTTAACAATACTAATTACGAAAAGAAATCATTTGATCTGTATATGGGGCCGGCGGATTATGATATTTTGAAACACTACAATCATAACTTAGATGCCGTTGTAGATTTTGGGAGTTTTTTGGGAATTAAATTTATTATTCGACCGATTGCCGAATACGTTTTGTTGCCGCTATTCGATTTCCTCCATGGGTTTATTCCAAATTACGGAATTGTGATTATTATTTTTTCATTAATCATCAAGATGATTTTATACCTGCCTTCAAAATCCAGTCTTCAATCAATGAAAAAAATGCAGATGCTTCAGCCCATGATTGCAGAGCTTAAAACAAAATATAAAGATGATCCCACTAAGTTGAATAAGGAGACAATGAAACTATATTCAACCTATGGTATAAATCCTGCTGGCGGATGCTTGCCCCTTATTCTCCAAATGCCTATCTTTATTGCCTTGTGGGGTTTATTCAAAGTAGCTATAGGATTACGTCAGCAACCGTTTGTCTTTTGGATTAAAGATCTTTCAAGGCCAGATATAATTTTATCACTTCCATTCAAGATTCCAATTTTTGGAATCGATCAAATAAGTGGACTAGCTCTTTTAATGGGTCTTGCTACTTTTATTCAGCAAAAAATGACCGTTAAGGATCCAGCCCAGCAAGCTTTGGTTTATATTATGCCTATTATGCTAACCCTAATGTTCATGAGTTTTCCTTCCGGCTTAAATCTTTATTATTTCATGTTCAATGTTTTTTCTATTGGCCAGCAATATTATATTAATCATAAACACGATGGAATGGTTCTACAACCAGTAAAAAATCCCAGCAGCAAAAAAGGATTTATGACTAGGATGATGGAAGCCGCCGAACAAAATGCAAAGACTCAGCAAAAAAAGCGCCGTTAATATTTAGATATATCGCCTGTGAAAAGTCTATTTTTCACAGGCTTGTCTTAACCAGATGATAAACTTCAAAAAAATAATAATTGTATTATTCCCTTTATTAATTTCTACGTCTCTTGCGCAGGTAACCCATACAATTTCAGTTGAGTATAAAATTAAGAAGCTTCCGTTTGGACTTACAGAAAGGATTCCCAAACCGATGCCCGTAGTGGCTTTGGCTTTAAGCGGTGGAGGCGCTAGGGGATTAGCGCAAATTGGTGTTCTTAAAGCAATTCAAGAAGCAAGAATTCCTGTTAGTTTAATAGTTGGGACAAGTATGGGAAGCATTGTTGGTGGATTATACTCTGCGGGTTATAGTATAAATCAACTTGATTCTATTGCAGTAAATACAAATTGGGATAACCTTCTCGCTTCCGACAGAGAAACAAATAGACGTGAGCTATTTGTAGATCAGAAAATTACAGAAGACAAAGCGATATTTTCTTTAAGACTTAAGGGGCTGAATCTTGTTCTACCAACCTCTCTAAACAATGGTGAGAAGCTATCTAATTATTTAAATATTTTAACATTTCAAGCACCAATTCATGCTGATTCTAGTTTTGATGAATTAAGAAATAAATTTAGAGCTGTGTGCACAAACCTAGTAAATGGTCACCCTGTTGTAATTGGGGATGGTTCGTTAAGTCAGGCCCTGCGGGCAAGTTCAAGCGTTTCATTTTTCGTTTCACCAGTCAGAGTAGACTCTCTTACGCTTGTAGATGGCGGACTTGTTGCAAATATTCCAGTAAAAATTGCAAAAAGTCTAGGCGGTCAATATGTGATTGCAGTTAACACAACAAGCGCGCTTCACACTCAAAAAGAGCTTTCGCTTCCATGGGAAATAGCAGATCAGGTAGTAAGTATTCCCATGAAGAAATTAAACGATTCCGAATTAAGCTTGGCAAATTCAGTTATTTCCCCAAAAATAGTTGGTAATAAAATTAATGATTTTACACACATTAAGTCACTTATTTTAAGTGGTTATAAGGCAGCTCTTCCAGAAATGAATATAATAAAAAGTCAAATTGATTCATTATTTAGAAAAAATTTCACTATAAAAAAATATTATTTAAAAAATATAATGCTAACTGGTAACGAATCAGAACTAGATAAGCCATTTATTGAGAAATATTCAATGAAGGATTCGGTATCAAGCTACGATATTTTAGATGATCTTTATTCTATTTATTCTACTGGATATTACAAGAAACTGAGCGCCGAGGTTACGAAATATCGAAACTATACTACAATAAAATTTATCGATGAAAAAAATCCAATAATTAAGAGAATAAAGTTATTAGGTGTAAGTCTTATTAGCGATTCAATTGCCCAAAATTCATTAAATGGACTTGTGGGGTTCCCTTATTCAGCAAAGAAGGTAGTTGCAAAATCCATTTCACTAATTAATTTGTATCGTAAGCAAGGCTATTCTCTTGCGGAAATAAAAAAAATTAGTTTTGATAAAAAAAATGGAATACTCAGTGTTACTGTAAACGAAGGAAAAATTTCATCAATTGAAATTTTGGGAAATAAATTTACTAACCGCACAATAATTACTCGTGAAATTCCAATTAAAATTGGGGACTATTTAAATTCTAATAATATAAAACAGGGATTAACCAACCTTCGTAGCACAAATATTTTTGATGATATTTATTTCGCAATAAAAAATATAGATGGGAGAGATGCTCTTATCGTAAACGTTCACGAAAAGGATTCCAGCCTTCTCAGGGTTGGGTTTCGTGTTGATAATGAGGATAAAGCACAACTTAGTCTTAACCTGGTTGACGAAAATTTATTTGGAACCGGAACAGAACTTGGATTACTTCTTTTGGGTAGTTCAAGAAATAGATCATTTGTAATTGAGCACAAATCAAACAGAATTTTTGATACTTACCTTACTTATAAACTTAATGCATATTATAAATTTGAAGATATTTACAACTACGTTAATGACCCATCTTCTTCAACGTCAAGATTTTATATGTCTTCAAATGGAGAATACAGGCAAATATATTATGGTGGTTCTGTATCTGTAGGGACCCAGGTTGAAAGATTTGGAAATTTAATATTTGAGGGTAAATATCAAGTTGATCAAGTAAAAAACATTAACAACTCCCCCGTTAACCCTCTAAGAGCCACCATTGTCAGTTTTAAAGCTAGCTCAACGGTAGATACTCAAAACAAATATCCATATCCAACAAAGGGGATTTATTTTAACGGCAATTATGAAACAGCACAAAATGTATTAGGCGGTCAAGTCGGTTATACAAATATTAATTTTAGCTATAAAAACTATTTTACTGTTGGAAGTGTTAGTACATTTTCGCCAAGGTTGACGATGGGATTTGCAGATAAAACATTACCGTTAAGTGAAGAATATTCACTTGGTGGTCAAAGTTCATTCTTTGGTATGAATGATAACCAATTTAGAGGACGTCAAATATTTTTAGCTTCTTTAGAGTATCGTTACAAACTTCCTTTTCAAATATTTTTTGATACTTATTTTAAATTTCGATACGATTTAGGATCGACATGGGACGAACAAGAAGAAATTAGGTTTAAGGATTTAAGGCATGGAATTGGCGCAACTCTTTCTTTTGATACGCCAATTGGTCCTGCAGACTTTTCAGTTGGCAGAAGTTTTCTTTTTGTAAAGAATCTTCCGGGTAATCCTCTTAGCTGGGGTAATTATTTTTTCTATTTTTCAATTGGATATTATTACTAAAGAGCATCGTTCCGAATATTGATCATATTATAATAAATATTTTTCATTTACCAATAACATATTTATATAATTTAATATATTCTTGTGCAGATGGTTCCCATGAAAAATTTTTATTCATTCCATTTGTTTGAATTCTCCTCCATGTTGTTTTGTCTCCAAAAGTTTTTATGGCACGCTTAACAGTATCTAATAGCGCATTTCCAGTAAAACTATCAAAAGAAAACCCAGTTCCCCTGTTATCATAGCTTAATTCACTATAATGCCAATCGCGCACTGTGTCAGCAAGTCCGCCCGTATTTCGCACAATTGGTACCGTGCCGTATTTAAGACTATATATTTGATTAAGCCCACATGGCTCGTAACGTGAGGGCATTAAAAACATATCGGAGCCAGCTTCAATTAGATGGGATAATATATCGCTGAACATAATGTGAGCTCCGACCTTTTCAGGATAATGGTTTACCAACCATCTAATAAGATCTTCAAATTTATCTTCACCGCTTCCAAGCACAATCCACTGTGCATTTAGATTTAGTAAACTATTTATCACTTCGGCAAAAATATCAAACCCTTTTTGCTCAACTATTCTTGAAACAATTCCAATTAGAGGAGTTTCTTTTTTGAAAGGCATTCCAAATTGTTTGAGAAGATACTCTTTGTTTTTGGCTTTTTCACTTAAGGAATTTAATGTGTAATTGAATGGAATTTGTTTATCAGTTTCAGGATTCCACATTGTATAATCTACACCATTGATAATTCCATAAAGATCCTCTTTCCTTTGAAGCAAAATATTTTCCATACCAGCACCGTAATCCGGCGTAAGTATTTCTCTAGCATATGTACGGCTTACAGTTGTAATAATATCTGCAAATGAAATTCCCGCTTTCATAAATGATACATCATTATAAAACTCCACAGGTCCCATTGGATAAAAATATCGTTCATTAATCTGAGCCTTTGTTAAAGTTTCTTTTGAGAATTTTCCCTGATATCCAATATTATGAATAGTAAAAATAGTTGAGGTGTTCTTAAATAAATTATCCCACGAATAATTATCTTTTAGCAAAAGAGGTATGAGACCTGTTTGCCAATCATTGCAATGGATGATATCCGGCCTCCAATTAAAATGCTGCAATGCCACAATTACAGCTTTGGAAAAAAGGATGAATCGTTCGTCTTCATCAATGTCATTTGTATAAAAATGTGCGCGATGAAAGTAATGAGGGCAATCAATAAAGTTAACCTCAACATTAGAGCCGGGTAATTTGCTTTGTAAAACATGTACAGAGCGAATGTGTCCAGCTACCATTATTGGAATTTCTCCAATATTCCAATTGTATTTAAGGTTAAATTTTGATTCATCAATTGTAAAATATTTTGGGATAAATAATTTTACTTCGCAACCAAGTTTCTCCAGCACCTTGGGTAAAGTTCCAGCAACATCTGCTAGTCCTCCCGTTTTTGCATAAGGGATAGCTTCAGATGCAACAAATGCGATTTTTATCATGCTTTTTCTTTATTCTAATAGTATTTTAGTACTGATGATTTTCAATTTAAAATTAGGAATAATTACAACAAAAATTTCCTGAAGTTGTTACATTCCTCTGCAAGGCAGAACATGTTTTGAGAACTTAATTATATGGAACACAAAATGTACATAAGAAAATGCGATCTATCAATATTTACTTCCGGCGATAGTAAAAACACTCCAATAATCTTCGTTCATGGTTTCCCATACGATCACAAAATGTGGGATATGCAGACAATATCATTGAGCAAAAAATATTATTGTGTTACTTATGATATTCGAGGTCTGGGTTCATCACCCGTTGGAGATGGACAATTTACGATGGAATCATTTGTAGATGATTTAGAAAATATTCTTTTGGAGCTTAATTTGAATATGCCAGTTTTGTGCGGGCTTTCGATGGGTGGATACATTTCGCTTCGAGCAGCTGAAAGAATGGAAGAAAAATTTAGCGCCCTAGTATTGTGTGATACGAAATCTGAAGCCGACACAAATGAAGCTAAGTTAAAAAGATCTGAAGACCTAAAAAAAATTAATACACAAGGATTAGAATCATTTATAAATGGTAGTGTGCCAAACACTTTTACTTCTGATTCGATAAAAAGCTCCAGGATATATCAAGAAATTTTAAATAGGTCTTTACAATCAATACCACTTGGTGTAAAGGGATGCTTGCTTGCAATGGCCGGAAGAACTGATACGACGGCATATCTTTCTCAAATAAAAATCCCTACGCTTGTTGTTTGTGGTGAAGATGATAAATTATCGTCTCCCGCATTAATGAAAGAAATGGCAAAAAAAATAAATGGATCAGAGTACGTCTTGGTCCCAAATGCCGCACACATGTCTCCGGTTGAAAATCCTAATTTTGTAAACAAGGTAATTATAGATTTTATACAAAAGAATTTGAAGAGTAGGGTATGATTAATCATATGAAAGCGATACTTGTAAATTCTGATAAGTCACTTAGACTTGGCGAATTTGAAAAACCAGTTCCAACATCAAAGCAACTATTAGTAAGAGTTAAAGCTGCAGCGATCAACCGCGCTGACTTGATGCAGCGTGATGGAAAATATCCTCCTCCACCAGGTGCAAGCCCGATTCTTGGTTTGGAAATTGCGGGAGTTATAGAGGAGATTGGAAACGAAGTAACAAAATGGCAACGTGGGAGTAGAATTTTTGGATTAGTACCCGGTGGTGGCTATGCTGAGTATGCTGTTATCAACGAAGCAATGGCGTTACCCATTCCTCAGAATTTAAATTTTATCGAAGCATCAGCAATACCGGAAGTCTTTTTGACTGCGTATCAAGCGATTGTTTATTACGGAGCAATAAGGACTGGCGAAACACTTCTAATACATGCAGGCGGAAGCGGCGTTGGAACTGCGGCAATTCAGTTGGCGCGAGAGATTGGAGCTCGTATAATGGTTACTGCTTCGCTTGAGAAGCATAAAGCATGCTTGTTGCTAGGTGCCGGAAACGCAATTGATTATAGGACGAAGGATTTTCAAGATGAAGTAATGGCAATTACAAATAATCAGGGCGTTGATGTTATAATGGATTTCATCGGTGCACCTTACTTGCAAAAGAATATAGACTGTTTAAAGGTAGATGGAAAACTAATAATGCTTTCTTCGCTCGGAGGGAGCCTGGTTGAAAATTTTGACATGAGAAAAATTGTCGGGAAACGACTTTCGATTATAGGTTCAGCCTTAAGATCAAGGAGCCTGGATTACCAAATAAAGCTTGTAAAAGAATTTTCCGGATTTGCGCTTGATAAATTTAGCTCTGGGAAACTAAAACCTGTGGTTGATAAAGTATTCGGTTGGAAAGTGGCTGCCGCGGCACATCAATATATGGCAGAAAATAAAAACACAGGTAAAATTGTTTTGAAGATAGAATAAATGAAGATTGGCATAGAACATTTAGCTAAAGTTAGGGAAATATTAAAAGCTTTCTGTTTCCTCAGAAACTTCCTTTATTTCTGGAACGTATAGATTCATGATTCTTTTGCAAAAACCGATCAGAAATTCCATTATTTTTTCCGGAGTCTCAAAGGTGTTAGGAATGATTAGTTTCATAATATCTTTTCCGGAAGAGGATGTTGCCCGCCGCTGCTCAAACTTTACTGTGTTTTTATATTCTTCCATAATAAATTTCATCAACTGCAAAAACTTGAATTGATAATACTCTTCTTTACGGCTTTCTGGCAATATCAAAGAAATACTTTTTCTTTGAATTATTATTCTTTCAAATAAAGCATAAGAAGCATAGTGTTTAAGGACTGCTGAACCAATAAAGCGCTTTACTAGTGTTGGCAGAGGGCCAAACCGGTCTATCATCTCTTCCTTTATCTCTTCAGCTTCCGAAATATTTTTGATGGAATATAGGGTTGTATAAAAATTTAATCTATCCATTTGATCCGGCATATAACTGGAGGGAATTCCAATTTCGAAAAATGCATCAATTACCGGATCAGTTCTTTCAACCTGTTTTGGTAAGGACTTATTGGATCCATCCATTGTGGAAAACACATCCTTGAATTCTTGGTATTTCAGCTCTTCCACTGCTTCGTTTATCATCTTTATATAAAGATCAAAACCAACATCATTAATAAATCCCGATTGTTGTGTCCCAAGTAAATTTCCCGCGCCTCTTATTTCCAAGTCGCGCATGGAAATATTAAATCCAGATCCAACTTCCGTAAACTCCTCGATTGCTTGTAATCTCCTTAAAGCTTTCTTTGTTATTCCTCCCAATGAGGGAACTATAAAATAAGCGAACGCTTGTCTGTTGGATCGGCCTACTCTTCCTCTAAGTTGGTGAAGTTCTGCTAGTCCAAATCTATCTGCGCGGTTTACAATTATAGTGTTTACATTCGGAATGTCTATTCCGGACTCTATAATTTTTGTAGATAAAAGAACGTCAAATTTTTTATTTAGAAAACCGTGGATAACATTTTCTAGCTGTGCTGGTTTCATTTGACCGTGCGCAACAGCTATTTTTAAATCAGGTATGTATTTTTGGATGTAACCTGCAAATTTATCGATTGACTGAATTCTATCATGAATAATATATACTTGTCCATTACGTCGCAGTTCGTTTAAAATCCATTCTTTTATTTTGAAAATATCCAGCGTAGAAACTTTAGTGGAAATAGATTGGCGGTTTGGCGGTGGAGTAGCAATGATAGATAAATCCCTGGCACCG
This sequence comes from Bacteroidota bacterium, assembly GCA_021777835.1. Taxonomy (GTDB): domain Bacteria; phylum Bacteroidota; class Ignavibacteria; order Ignavibacteriales; family Ignavibacteriaceae; genus FEN-1297. The sequence continues at coordinate 29,620 of JAJYDC010000031.1, forward strand.
AGAAGCGAAAGATTTAGTGTGCGAGGTATTGGCGTTGCTGTTAGCGTTAGAGTGTCCACATTTAACTTTAACGAACGGAGTTTTTCTTTTGTCATAACGCCAAAACGATGCTCTTCATCTATAATGAGTAAACCAAGGTCTCTAAATTTTACATCTTTAGAAATGAGTCGGTGAGTTCCGATTACAACATCAACCTTTCCTTCGGAAAGATCTTTTATTATTTCTGCCTGTTGCTTCTTAGTCTGAAATCTTGAAAGCGCCGCAACTTTAATAGGAAATTGCGAAAGTCTATCGGAGAATGTATTGAAATGCTGCTCGGCTAAGATTGTGGTGGGTACAAGCACGGCAGCTTGTTTGCCGTCCTGCACTGCTTTGAATGCAGCACGCACTGCAATTTCTGTTTTACCAAAGCCAACATCTCCACAGACAAGCCGGTCCATAGGGTTCTCGGCTTCCATATCATTTTTAACTTCTTCACATACCTTTTCCTGGTCAGGTGTGTCTTCATAAAAAAATGAAGCTTCTAATTCCTTTTGCCAGACAGTATCCGGACTAAACTGATAACCTTTTGTTACCTTACGTTTTGCATAAAGTTCGATTAATTCTCTTGCAGCTTCCTTTATTTTTTTCTTTGCGCGGGCTTTTGTGTTTACCCATTCAGAAGTCCCCAAAGTTGATAGTGTGGGGGCTAAGACGCCATCCGCGGACTCGTTTGAAGAATATTTTTTTACTAAGGTCAGATAATTTAAGTTAACATAAACAATGCCGCCTGCGTTGTATAGAATTTTCATGGACTCTTGTTTTACATCGCCTATCGTAATCGTTTCTAGACCAACATATTTTCCTATTCCATAGTTTTCGTGAACAACAAAATCACCGCGGTTAATCGAAGCAAACTTTTTTGACTTAGATTTTTTATACTTTTTCCCGGTTGAAATTTTTGTACGGTAGGGTTTATTGAAAATCTGATAATTAGATAGAAGCAGAATTTTTTCCTGATGATGTGCAAACCCACTTTTTATAGGAAGCGTTTGGATTTTTACTTTACCCAAACCGATCAGAGTTTCTAACTCGGGTTTAAATTCACTTAGCAAGTCTTTTAACCGTGCTGACTGCAGATCGTTTTCTGAAGTAATAATAATTGTATAATTTCTATTTGCATTTTCGGTTAAGACAGAAAAAAGAAATTCATAATTAGAATTGATTGAGGGAGCCTCGGTAAAACCAAGTTCTATTCTATCAATTGAAGTGATTAGTTCGTTCTCAACGAGCCACCTTGCCTTGGGGTTAAATACATACTCTGAACCTTCTGACGAAGATTGAGGTAAAATAATATTGTTAGCTATTTCTACTGGTTCAGGAAATTCATCCTCATTGAATTCATTTGATTCAGATGGATTCTCCACTGATTTTTCTTCATCAAACAAAATTACCTTTTCTTTTAGTAGATTATTTAGGTCGAATGAAGATGCTAATATTAGGGGGTTAGTCAAGTAATCAAAAATATCAACAAGATTATTTTTGTTAGCAATCTCATTGTTTGAATTTAAGGAGCCGGCTAAAGTAGCGATGGAAATTTCCTGGATAGAGCGCTGGCTTTCCGGATCGAAATATCTAATTGATTCTAAAAAGTCTCCGTCAAATTCCAATCGGATAGGATTTTTTTCGCTGAATGACCAATAGTCAATTATGGATCCGCGCTGTGAATAATCTCCTGGGGCTTCAACAAACTTATCTTTCTGATAATTGAGCAAATTCAGATATTCTACTAAATCGTTATAGGTCAAGTCTCCGCCTACTTGAATTTTTGTAGTGTTCCCCTCTATAGTCTTTTTAGCCGGAAATTCACAGTTTAATAGTTGGTAAGTAGATACTAAAACGAATCTTTCTCTGCTTAAAATGTCTGTTAATTTTTCTTGAACTGCTTCCGGCTTAAAATCGATTATTGAGATTGTATGATCTGATAAGCCCAACTCCGTAAGTTCAACTGTTAATTCTGCGGCAGTTTGAACATTGGCCACCAGTACAATAATTTGATGTTCCGATTCGGATAAAAGATCTATGAGAAGACTTTTAGATGAGCCAAAAAGTGGCGAGATCAGAACTATTGGGCTTTTATTATCTGCGATAAGGGCAGATAAATTTTTTATTGTTCCAATGTTTCTGAACTGAGATTTTATTTTGTCGCCAGAAAAATCATTTGTCATTTGAAATCAGTGCCAGACTAAAAAGAGTAAGTTATTCCGAGAGAATCCATGGAATAATGAAAAGATAATCCGGAGTTACTTTTTGAGTTATTATCATAATTATTTGTAACAAAGTTACCTACAAAATATCCAATTGCTCCACCGGCAATAACATCAGAAGTCCAGTGAGCATTGTGATAAATTCTTGAACATGCCACCCAGCCAGCGGCAGAGTAGCAAAGTATTTTAAGAAATATATTGTTTGTATTGTTTGCAAGGACAGTAGACATAGCAAAGGCAACGGTAGAATGGCCGGATGGGAACGATGTTTCGGCGGCATGTGTGTTAAAGGGATGAAACGTAGAATGACCATCATTTGTATATGGTC
>JAJYDC010000072.1 GCA_021777835.1 Bacteroidota bacterium
ATGCAATGGCAGGCGTTATAAATATGCTTTCCTTCCCTACTCTACCTGAAGGAGAAATAAAAGGAAATATAATTACTAATTATCAGACTAATAACGGACTTTATGCTGGTTCTGCTTACTTGGCAGGCAATAATAACAATATTACCTGGAATGCTCGCTACACTTTAATAAATTCACATGCCTATCAGGATAAATATGATGGTTATGTTTTTAACTCGGGATATGGCGAAAATAACTTCCGGGGAAGCATAGGTATAAATAGAAGCTGGGGATATTCACGTCTAATATTTAGCAGTTTTGATCTTAAACTTGGTATTGTTGAAGGAGGCAGAGACAGTGCTACAGGACAATTTACAAGGCACGTATTAGCTTCCGACGGCTCTGACAGTGCTGCAATTGCATCTAGTTCCGACTTGACAACATATTCTCACAATATGATTATACACCAACATGTCCGCCACTATAAAGTAGTTTTAGACAATAGTATTGCAATCGGCGATGGACGTCTCGGCGTAAAGCTTGGCTTTCAACAAAATAATCGCCAAGAGGCAAATGATGTAACAATCGGTAACATCTACAACATATATTATTTCCTAAACACTTTTAATTATGACATAAACTATATATTGCCGGAAAAGAATAACCTTGAATTTTCCTTCGGCACAAACGGAATGCAGCAGGCTTCACAGAATAAGGGTTTATTATTCTTAGTCCCAGCATATCAATTGTTTGATTTTGGTGTATTTGCTATTGGGAAAAAGACCTTTAATCAATTATCAATTGCTGGAGGACTCCGCTTTGATAACCGCTCACTTCATGGAGATGATCTTTATCTTGACAGCAGCGGAGTAAAACTAAATGGCCCTTCCCCAGATGCAGTTCACAGGTTCACGGCCTATAAATCAAACTTCCCCGGCATATCAGGAAGTATTGGCGCAGCTTATGATTTCTCAAAGGCACTTTATGGTAAGATAAATCTCTCACGCGGTTTCCGAGCACCAAACATAGCAGAGAGCGGAAGCAACGGTATTCATGACGGAACTCCATTTTATGAAATCGGCGATCCAAATCTTAAACCGGAAAGCAGTCTCCAATTAGATGTAACACTTGGATATAATTCAAACGATGTCTCTGCTGAACTTACCGTTTTTGATAATAATATTGACAACTACATATTTCCCGTTAAACTGGCAAGTGTCTTCGGGGGAGATTCTATAAGCACAGACGTAATGGCTAAAATGAGCGGGCCTACATTTAAGTACATTTCAGGCAACGCAGTTATAACCGGAGCAGAGTTTACATTTAATATTCATCCTGAAGAAGCACAATGGTTTCATTTCAACAACTCATTCTCCATGCTAAGCGCCATCCAAAAAAATCAGCCAGATTCAACAAAATATTTGCCTTTCACTCCTCCTTTCAAGTTAGTGTCCGGCATCGAATTCAATTCTAAAAGTTTCTGGGATTTTCTAAAGGACGCTTATTTCCGAATAGATGTAGAACACTACTTTAAGCAGGATAGGATATATTATAAGTTCGGGGATGAGACCGTTACTCCCGCTTATACATTACTAAACGCCGGCATTGGAGCGGATGTGGTATCTAAAATGCATACTTTATTTTCATTTTACCTATACGGAAGTAACCTGTTAGATGAAGCGTATCAAAGTAATATGAGCAGATTGAAATACGGTGATACTAATAACGTCACAGGCAGAGTCGGAGTCTTTGAGATGGGAAGAAATATAAGTTTTAAAGTCGTTATTTCTCTAGACTTCAGCAAGAGCTAACTAAATCATACTGCAATCAGTGGAAGACAAAAATCGATACATCTGATTATATTTTATAGCAAGTAACAACAAAACGTGCAGATTTATAAATACATAAATCTGCACGTTTTCATAGTCTTTCAATATCTTTAATTCTTTTCCATAATTTCAATAATTTCTTTATGGATTAAACCATTAGTTGCAAGAAATTTCTCAGAATAAATATCTATTTGGTTCCCTTTAAAGTCAGTAACTAATCCCCCTGCTTCCTCAGCTATTAATTTCCCGGCACAAACATCCCAAGGATGAAGTTGTACCTCCCAAAAACCATCAAATACGCCTCTCGCAAGATAACAGAAATCAATGGCTGCAGAACCAAGTCGTCTAATTCCTCTGGCAACTGTTGTTAAAGCAACGAACTTACCAAGCGCGTTTTCAGGATTCTCAGCAATATTATAGGGAAATCCGGTTACAAGAACACTCCTGCTTAATCTATCATTCTTACTTACTGATATTCTTTCAGAATTAGCAAATGCACCTCCTCCATATTCAGCCGAATACATAATATCATTCATTATATCGTACACTACACCCGCAATTGTCTTACCATTTTTCTGTACACCAATAGAAACTGAAAAAATAGGCAATCCATGTGCGAAGTTAGTAGTACCATCAATCGGATCAATAACCCATAAATATTCTGATTCTTTATTATAACCTCCTCCTTCCTCAGCCAGAATTCCGTGCGTAGGGTATTTCTTCTTTACAAAATCAGTAATCAACTTTTCAGAAGCTTTATCTACTTCAGTAACTAAGTTTGACTCGTTAGTCTTAAACTCGATCTTAAAGTTTGTACCAAATGCATTTCTTATTAGAATGCCAGCTTCTTTTGAAATCAATTTTATATCTTCAATCATATTGTCCTTTTTTTTAATACAAATATAGGGAATCTGCAGAAATCCTTTCAGCCAAATCATAATTTATAACGAGCTAGATAATCTGGGATAATAAAATCATCTATATTGCTCATTAAAGTAAGAATTAATCCGTATTTATCTTTTATGCATGGATTTTGCCCCTGGCTTTCATAAATCTTCCGCATCATGCAGGTTTATCATAAATTATTACCTTTGTTTTTACAGCAGTCTTAATCCACTGCGGTAATATTATCCAGACCAAGGTTAGATTCCTGCGTGATAATAAGGTATTCTTCTATTAACCAAGTTTGAAATATTTACTTTTTAGGCTCTTAATTGAAGATTTCATTACCTTGATAGCCCGGCTCAATTTTGGTATATTTTGCGAGCAAATTTGTAACTGAAACTAAGGAGTAGTAGTTGAAAGAAATTAATGAAATAGAGATAAGTAAAAAAAATGAGAACTCAATAGTAGAGAGCATTCCTTCAGTGCTCCCTATTCTACCATTGCGAGATGTTGTTATTTTCCCGTATATGATTTATCCTGTGCTAGTAGGCAGAGAGCAATCAATTAGGGCTGCTAATTATGCCTCAGATAACACAAAATATATTTTCCTATCGACTCAAAAGAAATCTAATATTGAAGATCCCAAAAAAGAAGACATATATCTGGATGGAACAATTGCGAAGATAGTTCAAATCCTAAAACTGCCAAACGGCTTAATGAAAATACTTGTCGATGGATCTCTTCAAGGAAGAATTGTTGAGTTTACTGAGAATAAGGATTTTTTTGAGGCTAGTATTGAAGTTATAGTTCCTGAAGTGGCAAATGATCATGAAATGCACGCTATGATTCGACAGGTATCCCAGTTATTTAAAGATTACGTTAAGATTAGCCGGAATATTCCAAATGAAGCAATTGCTGCCTTCGATAATATAGAAGAGCCTGATAGGAAATTATTTTACGTTGCGGCGAACATAAATCAATCAATTGAAGTTAAGCAGTCAATCCTACAGAAGTTGGAGCTGAAAGAACAGTTTCTTGAAGTAATTAAGATATTGAATTCAGAAATAGATATTCTTAAGATTGAAAAGGAAATTGACAATAAAGTTCAGGAAAACATTGCCAAGACACAACGCAAGTTTATTATCCAGGAGCAGATAAAGATACTTCAGGATGAGCTCGGCGAAGAAGAGGATAGTTCACCTGAGTTTACGAAGATCAAAGATCAAATTAAAAAAGCTAAGATGCCGAGGGAAGCTGAAGAAAAAGCCTTAGAAGAGCTATCTAAGCTCAAGAAGACTCCACCAATGTCCCCCGAATCAACCGTAATTAGAAATTATCTGGACTGGCTAATTGATATTCCTTGGTCAAAGACAACGAAAGATGATCTTAAAATAAATCATGTTCAGAAAATTCTGGACGAAGATCACTTTGGATTGGAAAAGCCAAAAGAACGAATAATAGAAAACATAGCAGTACTTAATTTAGTAAAAAAAATGAGGGGACAGATTCTCTGTTTTGTTGGACCTCCGGGAGTTGGAAAGACTTCGCTTGGTAAATCAATTGCCCATGCGTTAGGAAGGAATTTCGTTCGTATAAGTTTAGGCGGAGTTCGTGACGAGGCCGAAATAAGGGGACATAGAAGGACATATATTGGATCAATGCCAGGCAAAATTATTCAATCCATGAAAAAGGCAGGCACAATAAACCCGGTTATCTTAATGGATGAAATTGATAAGATGAGTATGGACTTTAGAGGCGATCCGTCTGCTGCTTTGCTTGAAGTATTGGACCCTGAACAAAATCATACTTTCAACGATCATTATATCGAAGTTGATTATGACCTTTCTCAGGTTATGTTCATCACTACTGCTAACGTTCGTTATAACATTCCTCTTCCCTTACAGGATAGGATGGAAATTATAGAACTTCCTGGTTATCTTGAATACGACAAGATGGAAATAGCAAAGCGCCATATAATTCCAAAGCAAATTGAGAATCACGGGTTGACAAATAGAGATGTGACTATAACTGACGGAGCTATAAAGAAGATTATTTCTGAGTATACCCGGGAAGCAGGAGTTAGAAATCTGGAGAGAGAGTTAGCTTCAGTGTGTAGAAAGACTGCACGTGATATAGTAGTTAAAGAGTCTTCAAACGGGCATGCGAAGGTAAAAACAAAATATGTGGTAGACGAGAAGAAGATTGAAGATTACTTAAAGACTCCTAGATTCAGAGAGCACAAACATAATAAGGAAAATCAAGTCGGCACTGTGACAGGTTTAGCGTGGACTAGTGTTGGAGGCGAGATATTATCCGTAGATGTTACAATGATGAACGGAGCGGAGAAGTTAATCCTTACCGGACAACTTGGTGATGTAATGAAAGAATCTGCGCAAGCAGCCTTAAGTTATGTACGGTCAAAAGCAACGTTCTTTGGATTGAATCCTAATTTTTTTAAGGGTAAGGAAATACATATACATCTCCCGGAAGGCGCTATTCCAAAGGATGGACCATCTGCAGGAGTTACTATGGCTATGGCAATTTTATCTGCTGTAAGCGGTCGCCCTGCATCAAATAAAGTTGCAATGACTGGTGAGATTACTCTACGCGGAAATATACTTGCAATCGGCGGACTTAATGAAAAATTATTAGCTGCTAAAAGAAACGGAATTACAACGATCCTGATACCTAAAGACAATGAAGTTGATTTGAAAGAAATTTTAGAACCGGTGAAAGAAGGATTAAGAATAATTCCGCTTGAGAAAATTGATGAAGCCATACCCTATCTTTTTGATAATTGGAAATTAAATCGGAAAGCTACGGACATGCGCAATAAAACTAAAAGGAAGTAAGTTGGCTGAAAGTTTATCTATAGATAAAAATTTATGTAAAGAAGATAAGTACATCCTTTTACTTGTGCAGTTGAAAAGTTTGTTGAGTAAGGAAGATAATTTAATATCTAATCTTGCTAATGCATCAGCAGCAATAAAACAGACTTTTGAGAAAGTTAGCTGGGTGGGGTTTTATATTTTCAACGGAGAAAAATTATATCTTGGACCTTTTCAGGGGAAAGTTGCTTGTACAAGTATTGAAGTTGGCAAAGGAGTTTGCGGCTCAGCGGCAAAAGAGAAAAAAACTTTTATTGTCCCTGATGTTAATAAATTTCCTGGACATATATTTTGCGATGCTGATTCGAAGTCGGAAATTGTCATACCGGTTATAAAGAGGCAAGAACTTGTTGCAGTGCTAGATCTTGACAGCGACTCATTCAATTCCTTTGACGAAATCGACGGGAAATACTTAGAAAATTTTTGTAATTTTATTTCATCTGAAATATTTTAGTTATAGTTCAAATTAAAGGTTATTAATGTCATTCATAGTTACTGCAAGGAAATGGCGCCCCCAAAGATTTAGCGAAGTGGTAGGACAAGAACATATAACCACTACTTTGAAAAATGCTATTAAGAATAATCGTATTGCGCATGCCTATATATTGACGGGACCTCGTGGAGTTGGAAAAACAACAACTGCACGTATATTAGCCAAATCATTAAACTGCTTAAATCCAATAGACTATGAACCTTGTAACGAATGTGAGATGTGCAAGTCAATACAATCAAATCAGTCTTTAGATATTATTGAAATTGACGGTGCATCAAACAGAGGTATTGACGAGATTAGAACGCTTCGCGAATCCGTAAAATATCCGCCGACGAATGCGAAATATAAAGTTTATATTATCGATGAAGTTCACATGCTTACAAGAGAGTCATTCAATGCTTTCCTGAAAACTCTTGAAGAACCACCGTCATACATAATATTCATATTTGCTACTACAGACATTCATAAAGTTCCTCTCACAATAATTTCAAGATGTCAGCGTTTCGACTTCAGAAGAATTCAACTTGATACAATTAAGAATCAGTTGATGAGGATAGCCGAAAGTGAAAAGATTAAAATTGACGACAAGACATTAACGATAATTGCAAAGAAGGCTGACGGAGCATTACGTGACGCGGAAAGTTTCTTTGATCAGGTAGTATCATTTTGCGGAAATGATGTTGACTCTGAGACTGTATCTAAGATGTTAAACCTCGTAGATGATGAGGTTTATTTTACTCTATCAGATGCAATACTACAAAAAAACTTCAAGGCTGTATTTGAGGTGACAAACATTATATATGAACATGGCTGGAACTTCCTTGATTTTATGGACGGGTTAATGGAGCATTTTAGGAATATAATGACAGTAATTTTAAGTAATAGCGCCGAATTAGTTGA
>JAJYDC010000009.1 GCA_021777835.1 Bacteroidota bacterium
ATTTAAGCGGAGTACCTGCGGTGATATCTTTTGCGGGAATAGCCTTACCGGTGATCTTATTAAAAATATTTTTAGCATATTGCTTGGAGATCAATCCTTTCTCGGGTACCGGATAAAAATCAGAATCACCAAGGTATTTGGTTCTATCTGCAAAAGCATATTTCATAGTTTCAACCAAATCATGGATATACTTACTGCTTCCCCATTCTCCTTCTTTGAAATGAAAGTTTTCTAGAACATTAAGCATTTCAACTAATGCAATTCCTCCGGAACTTGAAGGAGGCATTGAAACTATTTTATATCCGCGATATGTGCCATAAACCGGTTGACGCTCGACAGGGTGATATTTTTCAAGATCTTCTTTTGTTATGTAGCCGCCAAGTGCTTTAATTTGTTCCACTAACAGATCAGCAGTTTTTCCTTTATAAAAGCCATTACTTCCCTCTTCCTTAATAAGTTCAAGAGAATTTGCCAAGTCTTTCTGGAAAAACATATCACCCGGTTTATACGGTTCGCCATGGTTTGCAAAGATTTTGAATGAGGATGGATATTTCTTAAAGTCATGGAGATAATTTTTAAATGATTCGGCGGTAGAAGTATCAAGTAAAAACCCATTTCTCGCTAGCTCTATAGCGGGCTGAATTACTTCAGATAAGTCCATAGTGCCATACTTATTAAGAGCGTAAATAAGTCCCGCAACACTTCCGGGAACACCGGCAGAAGTAGTTCCTTGCTGGCTAAGGTTAGGGTCAAAGTTTCCATTTTTATCTAAGAACATATTCTTAGTAGATTTTAGGGGAGCTTCCTCGCGGTAATCGATTGCAGTATTTTTCCCATTCTTAAGGTGAATAACCATATAACCGCCGCCGCCAAGATTTCCGGCGTATGGATAAGTAACGGCGAGAGCAAAGCCAACAGCAACTGCGGCATCAACAGCATTGCCCCCTTTTTTGAGAATCTCCAAGCCTACATTAGTTGCTAATCCATTTGCGGAGGCGACCATTCCATTTTTAGCTTCAACAGGTTGATTTATTTGTGCGCGAAGGGTTTCAAATGAAAATGAAATTAATAAAACGAATAATATTACAGACTTTTTAGAACAAACTAATTTTTGCGTCAACTTTGAATCCTTTTTCTTTAAGCTGCTTTAGAATAATCTTAGTCAATTCATTTACTTGCTGCAGAGACTCAGTAAGATTTTGGTAAACCTTTGGATCGTATAATACTTTCCCGACATTATTCTGTTTATTCTTAATTTCATCAGTCAACCCGTTTATCTTTATAACAAGAGAGTCTGTACTTTTCAAGACCTTTGCGGCTTCCTTAATAGTTTGGGACATATCACTTTTATTATCCGCAATAAAAGTTTTAGCTTCATCCGTTAAAGCAGCGCTATTTGAAGTAATTACTTTGATACTTGATAGATTTTCGTCGACTAAAATATTTAATTTATTAGTTAATTCGGTTAAGTTACTGAGGGATGCTTTCACATCTTTATTTATTTGCTGATCAGTTAAATAATTATTCAGCGAAGTCAGAGTAACGTTTACATTCTTTACGATTTTCAATAAATCGTTCTGAGATGATCCCAACATTGACATAACAGAAGCAACGTCGCCATAAAACACGCCGGTTTGGACTTGGTTATAATCAATAGGCTCGGGCGAAATACCTGGCTGAATATCTATTTTCTTACCGCCCATTAAATCAGTCATAGAAATCGCAAACTTTGCATCTTTTCTAAGGTCAACATCATTATCAAGATTGAGGTTCACGAATACTTTATTATCTTTCATTGAAATACTTTCCACATGACCCTTGAGCACACCATTTACTGTGACATTATCGCCAACTGCGAGTCCCGAAACATCATTGAATTCGACACTAATTGATTTTTCTTTTGATGCCAGAGAAAAATTTTTTGCCCAGCCGAGAATCCATATAAAAAGAATAATACCGGCAATAAACATTACCCCAACTTTTATTTCTGTTTTTCTTTGGTCTTTCATTGTTTCACGTTTCGTTTTAAAAGTTCTTTAATATTTTTAAGATTTTCACGAGTGATAACGCTGTCATTTCCAAGTATAGTTTTAATAGAATCCGCAAATTCGCCAATAGATTTACCGGAGGTTATATCATCCTTCTTTATTCCATTCACATAACTTCTAATTAATATTTTCAATGAATCCTTTTCAGGTGAATCCTTAAACTTGTTAAAGTTTTCATCTAAGCTTCTATTGATAAAGTAACGCCCAGGCACTAAGATAAAATCGTTAAATCTATTCCGTATAAGATATGTAATTACAGCCGTAATAATAGTTAAGGCAACAATTAACTTTACAAAACAACCCTTCTTCATTTCTCTAATTCCGGCGGAAGTTTTTCAATATGGACTTTTTTAATTCTTTTATTAGATACTTCTTTTACCGTAAATTTATGATTTTTTAATATAAAAGAATATCCTTCCTTCGGAATATGTCCGGCATGGTATAATATTAAGCCACCGAGAGTTTCATAATCTTCATCTTCAGACGAGTAATCAGTTTCGAGTAAATCGTTTAATTCACTTACCGAAACTTTGCCAAGGACAACAAATTGGCCATCAGTAATTTTTGAATAAGGTGATTCTTCTTTATCATATTCATCTCTAATTTCGCCGACAATTTCTTCTAGAATATCTTCCATAGTAATTAGACCGGCAGTACCGCCATACTCGTCAACGACAATAGCGATATGCATTTTTTTCTCCTGAAACTCATACATCGTATCGTTTATCATTTTGGTCTGAGGGATAAATAATACTTTCCTAGCAATTTGTCTAATAGTGATTTGCTTTTTTAATTCTTCATTTTTCAGATAAGGAAGAATATCTTTTGCATAAATAACTCCTACAATTCTATCAAGATCATTTTCATATAATGGTATTCTGCTATGCCCTGAGGAAGTAATTAGTTCCAAAAGCTCGGTAAAATTAGTATCAACATCTACTGAGATTATATCAACCCTAGGAGTCATTATTTCCTGGACAGTAACTGATTTTAAGCTAACGATGCTTTTAATTAATCCTTGTTCCTCTTCTTCAATAGTGCCTCTTTCCTGCCCGATGTCAGCAAGCTCTGAAAATTCGTCATGCAGAATAACTGAATTTGACTTACTAAACTTTATTTTTGAAATAGAAAGTTTTATAAATTCTGTAAGAATTTCAGCCACAGGGTAAAAGATAACACTAGTCCAATAAAGCGGGATAGCCACAATTTTTGCAAGAGCGAGAGGTCGTTTTGAAGCCCACACTTTGGGCACCAATTCGCCGAAAATAATGATAAGAATTGTCAGCAAAACAATTTCAATTGTAAGGACAATATTGGTTGAATATAGGGTAGAAGCGGCAATATCAAGAGCAATTGAAACTGCAATAATAGAAGCTCCGACATTTGCAATAGTGTTTCCGATTAAAACAGTAACCAATAGTCTTCTCGGATGTTCAATCAAAGAATTAAGATACCTGTAAATAATTGGATTTGAGGAGAGATTTTTTTTTATTTTCTTTTTGTCTAGAGAAAATAGAGCTACTTCAGATCCGGAGAAAAAGGCGGATAGAAAGAATAAAAAGATTAAAAGTGATAATTTGTAATACCATTGTAATAACAAATATTGATAAATCCTGTATTAGTATATAAAATTTAAATAGTAGCCTATCCTGCCCTCTTCGAATTAAGCGAGGGCAGGATTGTTGAAAAATTACTTAGAACGGAAGATCATTATTATTATCTACACTCATATCTGGTTCATTTGTATTTCCCCCGGCTGATGATTCATCTGAATATACAGCGCCTCCACCTTCACCACTACCTGAGCCGCTAGCTTCAAGCGGAATTAATTTTTCTGCTACAACTTCCGTTGAATATCTTTTAATACCTTCTTTATCTGTATAGTCTCTTTTTGTAAGTCTTCCCTCAATATAGAATTTCTTCCCTTTCTTCAAGTTATCCTTAAAATAGTCGGAAAGATTAAATGCAACAATATTGTGCCAGGTAGTTTCATTAACCCAATTACCATCTTTTCCTTTATATCCAGTAGTAGTTGCCAAAGAAAAATTGGAAACGGAGACGTTATTATTTGTAAATCTTGTTTCAGCGTCTTTGCCTAAATTGCCGATTAGCATTATTTTATTTAACGAAAAAGCCATTTATCCTCCGGTTGTTTTTATTTATATAAACACAATTTAATTTAATAATTCTATTGAATAAATACTATAAGGTTAATAAATATTTAATATGAGAATTAGGTAATTAACAAGTTCAATACTTGAATTGGAGTTGTAGTTATGGTCCCTTTTTCATAAATCCCCCTTTAAATTATCACTTAAGAAGTACAATAAATTCAATGCATAAGATAGCAGTACAAATTGAATTCAAGAACGATGTGAGTAATCAGAATTTCATATAGTAATAAAATACAAAAGTCTATTATATCTGTCAATATTTTGAGCAGATGGATATTACAATTTATAATATTACATGACATATTTTTAATCCATGAGCGGTTAATGTTGGACTATGAGAGCTTCGGAAATCCGAACTATTCACATACTTGAGTGTCATAGCAAAGGGGAAAAAATAATTGTTAGTATGTTTTCAATATTGTAAAGTCGTACTTCCGACTAAATATTTTTAGGGACATAATTAGAGATATTAAAACATTTTGCATTAGTCTTTGGTTAGATATTTTTCTTTTAATTTAATACTCAAAAATTGACCGGATAATTTTTAAACTTTGTGACGGAGATATGCATCTAAATCTTACATTTTCATAATATTAATAAAAGAAATAAATTATATTTCTCTTAAAATAAATTATTTTGGAAGTTATAAAATACAGGCTAATAAAGGATGAAATTGAGACTATTAAAAACCGCTTACAAACAATTACTTCTATTACTTCCGGCAGTTCTTGTATTATTTTCGACAGCGCAGGCACAATATTTCGGAAGAAATAAAGTTACCTATGATAGTTTTAATTTCAAGATTCTGCACACACAACATTTTGATATATATTATTATCCGGAAGAAAAAGAAGGAGTTGACTTTGCAGCGCGTTTAGCCGAAAGATGGTATAGACGCCACTCTGTATTGATGGATGATACATTAATGGGAAAGCAGACATTGATTTTATATGACGGATTCCCTCAATTCTCTGAAACAAATGTCACGCAGGGTCAAATTGGTCAAGGTACAGGGGGATTCACGGAGCCGATAATGCGCCGAGTTGTTTTGCCTTTTGCAGGACCGCTTGATGAGACAAGTCACGTAATAGGACATGAACTTGTTCATGCATTTCAGTTTGATGTAACAAGCGCAAGACGCGATGATGGTAGTAAGGGCGGTTTTCCAATTGCTGCTCAAATGCCTTTGTGGTTTATTGAAGGTATGGCTGAATACTTTTCATTAGGTCCTGACGATCCGAATACAGCAATGTGGATGAGAGACGCTACTCTAAGGAAGCTCCCGGATATTTCCGATCTTATTAATCCGAAATATTTTCCATATAGATATGGTCAATCTTTGCTTGCATTTATGGGCGGGAAATGGGGCGACTATAAAATTATAAGGTTATTAAGAGTTGCCGCGCGGCTTGGAAGTATGGATAAAGGAATTGATAGTGTATATCACATGAAGCCGGATTCGATATCAAAAGAATGGCATCAAGCACTGCATACTGCTTATGATTCTTTGGCAAAGGTAACCTCCAGACCAGAAAACTATGGTAAAGAGCTAATCTCAGAGAAACAAGGCGGAGGTGAAATGAATTTATCTCCTGCACTAAGTCCTGACGGATCAAAGATAGTTTTGTTTTCATCAAAAGACTTATTTGCAATGGATTTATATCTAGCTGATGCGAAGACCGGCAAGATTGAAAAGAATATATTTAGGAGTGAACTAAATACTCACCTACAGAATCTGGAGTTTATTAATTCTGCAGGGGCATGGAGCCCCGACAGCAAGCAATTTATATTTGCGGGTACAGTTGAAAATCGACCTATCCTTACAATAATAGACGTCAATGATGGGAAGGAAGTAAAGGAGATAAAGTTTCCCAAGCTTGCTGAGATTTTTAATCCTGCATGGTCACCTGATGGACGGTACATTGCATTTTCGGCATTAGCGAACGGCTTGTCTGATCTTTTCATGTACGACTTAAAGACAGATTCTTTGAAAAGATTAACTAACGACGCATATGCTGACCTTCAGCCTGCTTTTTCGCCTGACGGAAAAACACTTGCTTTTGTTACAGACAGATTTACGACACAGCTTTCCGATTTGAAATTAGGTAATTATCAACTTGCACTTTATGATATTAAATCAGGGACGATTAAACCCACCGGAAGTTTCAAAGACGGAAAGAACATTAATCCACAATGGTCACCGAACGGAAAAGACATTTATTTTCTTTCTGACAGAAACGGAATAACTAATATTTACAAATTAAATGTAAGTTCAGGGGATATAAAGCAAATTACAAATCTATTTACCGGAGTAAGCGGAATTACGGGACTAAGTCCTGCACTTTCAGTAGCAGCAAACAAGGAGTATATGGCTTACAGTGTATTCGATGATGGGAAATACAATATTTATTCAATTGATTCGCTTAAGATTTTGGATGGGAAACCTGAGATTCCTAAATATGCATTTACAAATCCCGGGGAACTTCCGCCGGTAAAAAGGTTTGGGAATGTGCTTACAAATAATTTAAGCGACCCGAATTTCGGATTGCCAACAGATACAACTTTTAAGGTTTCAAAATATCATCCTACGCTAAGATTAAGCGGAGTAGGTCAGCCATCAGTCGGTGCGGGTGTTGATCAATTTGGTACTTATGTAGGTGGTGGTGTTGCGTTATTCTGGAGTGATTTGCTTGGTGATTATAATTTATCGACTGCGCTTCAAGTTGAATCCGGTAATGGGATAACAAATATATTTGGTTTTGTCGGTTATATGAACACGAAGAACAGATGGAACTGGGGCGGAGTTGTTCAACAGGTACCATATTATATAACGGGATACAATATTGGTTACGCCATGGTAAACGGTACACCTGCTTATGTAGAGCAGCAATACATTTATAAAGAAACCGACCGGGAGATATCCGGAATTTTAGCATACCCTTTTAATCAGGCTTTCAGGCTAGAATTAAGTGCAGGATACAGAAATATTAGCTTTGATAACGAGGTTATTACTCAAGCAACTTCGTTATATGACGGATCTGCTTTAATAAATAACACTCAGGCACTTCCACACGATGCTGCATTAAATCTGGCAACTTTTGACGCTGCGTTAGTATATGATAACAGCTACTTCGGTGCAACAAGTCCTTTACTCGGTACACGATTCAGGGTTGATGTGCAGCCGATTGTAGGTTCAATAAGTTGGGAAAATATACTCGTTGACTTCAGGCAATACTTTTTACCGGTAAAGCCATTTACAGTTGCAATAAGAATCCTACATGCCGGACGATATGGAAGCGGTTCGGATGATAATCGACTCTCCCCTCTTTTCTTAGGATACCCTGGGCTTGTAAGAGGTTACGACACACAGACCTTTACTAATCAAGAATATGCAGATACTTCGACAG
The DNA here is from genome assembly GCA_021777835.1 of Bacteroidota bacterium. GTDB lineage: Bacteria > Bacteroidota > Ignavibacteria > Ignavibacteriales > Ignavibacteriaceae > FEN-1297. The sequence continues at coordinate 7,630 of JAJYDC010000009.1, forward strand.
GTTCATTAATTAGCAGACTATTCGGGAGCAAGTTATTAATTACAAATCTAGAATTGCGATTTCCTCTTTTAGGTGTACTTGGGATAGGACCTGGTTATTACGGATATTTTCCTATAGAAGTAGCAGCATTTTATGATGCAGGAATTACGTGGACGAATGACTTAAAACCATTTTTTCTAGGCGGCAGTGAAAAACCAGTTAGAAGTTATGGAGCGGCAATAAGGATAAATTTATTTGGATATGCAGTGGGTGAAGTTGATTATGTGCTGCCTATTGATCGGCCAGGAATTGGATGGCTCTGGGAATTTAACCTGACTGAAGGATTTTAGATTCTTTCTTAAGAAAGGATTTGGTTATTCAATGTACGCGCGAGTAAGAATTACTAATGGGCTATTATAAGGCTAAGACAAATTAGTCAACGGCCAAATTAATCATGATACTGTTTCGTTTTGTATTTTCCAGTAAATTCCCCGATTAAAGTCTGAGCTACGTGGGAAAGTTCCGTTAGGCTCAGGTATCGGAAGTTAGCGTTAAATCATTCAAGAAAACTTTAGTGCTTGATACTATATCAAAGTAATAAGAATAGCTTTATATATCTTTAGGTAATATTGAATAATTTATTGCGTCCATTCGGCAAACTCACATTTTTATTTAAGAAATATTGTACTTTTGTCTAAGCATTTTTCCACATTTGTTATTAGGAACCAGATGAAATTCGCTAAAAGATTAGATAGACTTCCCCCCTATCTTTTTGCTGAGCTTAACGCTATTAAATTAAAGAAGCGCCAGCAAGGGATAGACATGATTGATTTAGGAATGGGCAATCCGGATCAAGCAACTCCGAAATTTATCATAGATAAGTTAAAGCAGACAATAGATGATTCGAAGACGCATCGCTATTCAAGATCGCAAGGTATTCCGGGAATACTTAAGGCAATATCGCGTAAATATAAGCGTGATTTTGATGTTGATATTGATCCGGAAAAAGAGGCTGTGGCAACAATCGGAAGTAAGGAAGGATTGGCGCATTTATGCCTTGCTACGCTTGATGCAGGTGACGTAGTGCTTGTTCCAAATCCCACATATCCAATACATATATACGGCGTAATAGCTGCGGGAGCTAATGTAATTTCAATTCCGCTGAGTAAAGAGAACAATTTTGTGCCGGATTTATCTTTGATTACGCGGGATATGTGGCCTCAACCTAAAATGCTAATATTGAATTTCCCGGCGAATCCAACAACTGCAGTTGTTGATCTTGATTATCTAAAAGAGATAGTGGCATTTGCTAAAAAGAGAGATATGATAATTGTTCATGATATGGCATATAGCGATATAGTTTTTGACGGTACAAAAGTACCCTCAATACTACAAGTGCCTGGGGCAAAGGAAGTAGCAGTTGAGTTTTTTACTATGTCCAAGAGTTACAATATGGCAGGATGGCGAGTTGGTTTCTGCGTAGGTAATGAGTTGATATGCAAGGCGCTTGCAAAGTTAAAGAGCTTTTATGATTATGGTATATTCACGCCTATTCAAGTTGCAGCAATTGCGGCACTTGACTCCCCTCCTTCGGTAACTAAGGCAATTGCAGAAGTATATACTAAGAGACGAGACGTACTGGTAGAAGGGCTTAACGGAGCAGGCTGGAATGTTCAAAAGCCGAGGGCAAGTATGTTTGTATGGGCAGAGATTCCGGATAAATTTAAGGCTATGGGATCGCTTCAATTTTCCAAGATGCTTATTGATGAAGCAGAAGTAGTAACTTCACCGGGAGTGGCATTCGGTGAATATGGTGAAGGTTATTTAAGAATTTCTATGGTAGAAAATGAGCAGCGAATTAGGCAAGCGGTAAGGAATATAAAGAAATTAACGGATAAGTAAATGCTAATGATTTAATGATAAAGAGAATCAGATTAGAAGAAATTCTTGAGGATACAATTTCGGGTTCAACCGAATTATTATTAAAATTGAATGGACTTATCAAAGAAAATCTTGATAATAAATCTGAGTTACAAAGAATAATTAGCAAAGCAAAGAAATACTTTAAGACATTCGAGACAATACAGAGTTATATAATCAGGGTTGAGGGTTCTCTAGATGATACTTCAAATAAGGCATTAAAGGTTTTTATTAATGAATTTGAACAAAACCAGCGCTTTGCACATCAATTGATGTATGAAAATGCACTGCCTTATTTAGAGGGTATGCAGTCAATACTGACAATTTCAAACAGCAAGACTATTTCGGAGAGCTTAAATCTTTTAGGTAAGAAAAACAGAAAGCTAAAGATCATAATTGCAGAATCGCGCCCAATGCTTGAAGGAAGGATATTAGCTAAAGAACTCATTAAGAATAAACTTCATGTTGAGTTGATAACTGACAATATGCTTGCGCAATATATTAGCAAAACGGACGGGGTAATTATAGGGGCAGATATAATTTTGGCAAATGGGAATATCATAAATAAGACAGGCAGTCTTCCTGCTGCCATTCTAAGCCGTTATTACAATAAGCCTTTCTATGTGTTAGCTTCTAAAGATAAAATTAGTAAAAGTAAAAAATACGTCCAAGAGGATTCAGAACCGGATGAAGTGTGGAATCACAAATCATCTTACCTTAAGGTTCGGAATTTTTATTTTGAAGAAGTAAATAAGGAACTGATAACAAAAATCATCACTAATTAATGAGGAATAAAAATGAGACTATTTAAGCAGACATTATTGGTAATACTTTCTGCGGCTTTAATTACATTAGCTCAAACAAAGGAACTTACATTAAGAGATGTTACAACAAATGCAAGATCGTTTTTCCCTAAGCATCTTGTTCAATTAGAATGGCGCCCATCTACGGAAGCTGTTTCATTCATAGATACAGTTGACGGCGCACCTACTTTAACAGTTGAGGATATTCATACAAATAAGAAAGAGTCACTAGTATCATTATCGACATTAAATCAAAAAATGTACGAATTGAAATTTGAGCCTTTATTAAAATTCCCACAGATTAAATGGCTTACTAAGGACTCGTTCCAATTTTGGCAGGGCGATACATTACTAAGTTATAATGTAAGCACAAAAACATTGGATATATCGAACACTGTAAATATCGGAGCTGAAAATATAGATGCTGCAGACGTAAAACATGTGGCATATACAATCAAAAATAATCTTTATATTGCTGTAAACGAGAAGCAGATACAGATAACTCAAGATAAAAATCCAGGCATAGTAAACGGGCAATACGTTTCAAGAAATGAATTTGGAATATTTAAGGGAACATTTTGGTCACCAAAGAATAATTATCTTGCGTTTTACCGTAAGGACGAATCGAAAGTTACCGATTATCCGCTAGTAGATATTACTTCTCGTCCGGCAAAAGTAGAGGATATAAAATATCCTATGGCAGGAATGACGAGTGAAGAAGTAACACTTGGGGTTTATGATTTAAAGACAGAGAAGACTATTTTCCTGAAAACAGGAGAACATACCGATCATTATTTAACGGGCATTACCTGGGATCCAAATGAGAAATACATATATATCGGGATACTCAACCGGGATCAGAATCACCTTGAAGAGATTAAATATGATATAGCTACGGGTGATTCAGTAGAGACTTTATTTGAAGAGCGCAATCCAAAATATGTGCAGCCGTTAAACGGGTTATTCTTTGTGAAAAATCATCCGGATGAATTTTTATGGTTATCAAGAAGAGACGGTTGGAATCATTTCTACTTATACAATACAGACGGAAAACTAATCAAGCAATTGACTAAAGGAGATTGGGAAGTTACCGAGTTCAATGGTTTTGACGAGAAAGGGGCTGACTTATATTACACATCAACGATGGCGAGTCCGCTTGACCGAGACCTATATAAGGTTAATTTGAAAAGTGCCAAGATTACCAAACTTACCCAGGCTGAAGGTGTTAATTATATTATACCGGATGAGAACGGAATATATTTTATTGATAGCTTCAACGATTTAACGACTCCAAATAATATTTCGGTTATTAACGGTGAAGGAAAAGAGATCACCTCCCTACTCACCTCTCCGAATCCGATAAAAGATTTTAATATAGGCACGACTAAAATCTTTAAATTGAAAAGCAAAGATGGATTTGATTTATACTGCAGAATGATACTACCGGCTAAATTTGATTCGACAAAGAAATATCCTGTACTAATATATGTTTACGGCGGTCCGGGAATACAATTGATTAGAAACGGGTGGCTAGGTGATGCAGGATTATGGCTTAACTACATGGCTGAGCATGGTTATGTAGTTTTTACACTTGATAATAGAGGCTCTGCAGACAGAGGTTTAGCTTTTGAACAGGTTACATTCAGACATTTAGGAACGAATGAAATCCAGGATCAAGAACTTGGAGTTAATTACTTAAAATCACTTCCATTTGTAGACACGACAAAGCTAGGTGTTTTCGGATGGAGTTTTGGTGGATTTATGACTACATCCTTAATGACACGGACGCCGGGATTATTCAAGGTAGCAGTTGCCGGCGGATCAGTTATTAACTGGAAATATTATGAAGTAATGTATACCGAGCGATACATGGATACGCCGCAAGATAATCCAAAAGGATACGAGCAATCAAATCTCTTAAATTATGCGAAGAACTTAAAAGGTAAATTATTAATGATACACGGGACAATGGATCCGATTGTAGTCTGGCAGCATGATTTAATGTTTATAAAGAAATGCGCTGACTTAGGAGTCCCGGTAGATTATTTTGTTTATCCCGGACAACAACATGGAGTAACCGGAATTGATACATATCATCTATACGATAAGATAACAAATTACTTTAAGGATTTTTTAATTGAAGGAAAATAGAATATAGACAGGGATTTTTCGTGACTACTTCGAGGATATTCGTTGAATAAGGAAATTTTGTTACACGAAGATCCGAGAAGTAGGCGCGAAGATTTATTAGATTTGACGCAAGATACAATTAGACTTCAATAAGCAATTTACTATTCTTATTGAATCTGAGAGTAAGCAGAACTGCAGCAGTAACCAGACCAAGGAGTAATCCAATCCAGACCCCGACGACATTAAGATGAAGAGTAAAGCCTAAAAAATATCCGATAGGAAGAGCTATTATCCAATAAGCTACAAAGGTAATTATTGTAGGTATCTTTACATCTGTTAATCCTCTAAGAACGCCGATGCCGACAGCCTGAGTGCCGTCGAATATTTGAAATATAGCGGCAATAATTAATAAATTTGCCGCGATAGAAATTACTTCGGGGTCTTTGATATACAACAAAGGTAAAATTCCTCTTAGGCTAATAAAAATAATACCGAAGCATGCCATTAAGGAAGCACCCAAAATTATTGCCGAGAAACCAGCTCTTCTGACAAGCTTAATATTTTGTTTACCAAGGGCATTGCCAACGCGAATTGCACCAGCACTAGAGATGCCGAGAGTTATCATATAAGATATTGATGCAAGATTTATAGCTATTTGGTGCGCTGCTAATTGTTTTGTGCCAAGCCATCCAACCATTATAATTGCAATGGTAAAAGCTCCGACTTCAAAGACATATTGAAAGGCGCTAGGCAATCCCAAAGCTAAAATCTTTTTTATTACGCGTAAATCTATTTTACTGAGCATTAGAGACAAGTCAAACTGTTTAAAGTGTTTCGACTTAATCACATAGAGCATCAATACTATTCCCATGAACAGGCGCGAGAAGAAGGTAGCCCATCCGGAACCGTTTAGTCCTAATTCGGGAAAGCCGAACTTCCCATATATCAATAGCCAATTCATCAGAAGATTTATAAGGTTAGCTGTAATGGTAATGTACATTGCAGGCCGAGTAAAGGACAAGCCTTCTATGAACTGTTTATAAGTCTGGAAAAGCATTACGGGTAAAATTGAGAAACCAAGTATTTTCATATAAGGCACTGCCAATTCGGCGACACCTGCGGGTTCATTAAGATACTTTATAAAAATCGAAAAGAAAAAGGTAGCAAGAAATAAAACTATACCTAAGGAAAAGTTGATTAAAATAGATTGCTTAAAAGTCGATTCACATTCATTAGACTTTTTAGAACCAACGGCAATAGCAACCAAGGGAGTAACAGCAAAGGATACGCCCAATCCGATAATAAGAATAAGAATAAAAATTCCGTTAGACAAGGCAGATGCTGCAAGCGCTCTAGCGCCTAATCCTCCTACCATAATGCTATCTACAACGCCCATCATCATAAATCCAAGTTGACCGAGGCTTACAGGGTATGCAAGTTTTATTGTGGCTTTTAGTTCTTCTTTTATAGTCTGCATTAGATAGAATATTTTATTTTATAAAACGTAAAGTGAAATTTAATTTAACTTTGGATGGTAAAAAAGCACGAGAGTATTTTCAGAGACTAGTTTATAAATGCATATTTATTATAGAAGAAATGGGATTTTATTTGAAAGAGAATGAAAGGAAAAGAAAATAAGGAATTTCCGGGCGAGATAATATTACTGGATAGTACTTTTAGGGTAATAGTTTGATGTTTGGGCATTAGCAACAGTAAAGTGATAATTTGAGGCAGCGCTAATACTATCGATTTGCTGGATTGTAAGACGAGGTGTTGGCTTTACTGAATAGAATATCGATGAATAAGATGAACTATTTTTAATAGTATTATTATCCCCGAAGATACCTACAGAAAGCAAGCCTCCAAACAAAAACAAAAGACTTAGAAAGATAGAAAGTCTTATTACAAATTTCATATAAATAGATCCATTAAATGCCGGTTGAAAATAGATTCGGGATTTAAGCTTAAACAATAAAATCGACCTGGTATAAGATTAACAAAATAGGGATAATAGTCAAGGATCAAATAAAGTTTAGTGAATTAGGCCGCATATAAATGAAGTTAAGAAAAGCAGGTTTAAAGCTGACAAACTTACGAAATAGGTAAATAACTTCAGTCAACTAATACTACAATGTAATTATTGTTATAGAAAATTGAAATCTTTATATTTGCTTTTCTTTTTCGGAAAGATGCAGGAGTGGTTTAACTGGCACGCCTGGAAAGCGTGTGTGCCTTCACGGGTACCGAGGGTTCGAATCCCTCTCTTTCCGCATATTAGGGTATAAACTATCTGGAGAACCATTCAATTATTGCTTCTAAGAAAGTTAATAATTTATTATAAAACAATAGTTTAATGGTTTTAACCCATATTTAATATTAATATATTTTTTAATCCTAAATAGATCTAAATAGTAATTAAAAGGTTAATATTTAATCATTTAATGGAGAGATGCCAGAGTGGTTGAATGGGACGGTCTCGAAAACCGTTAAGGATGTAAGTCCTTCCAGGGTTCGAATCCCTGTCTCTCCGCAAAACAAGAAAAAGCCTGAGAATACTACTAGCATTGGAAGGTTTCCTTATTTTAAATTGAGGAGATCGATTTACTTAGTGTTTTCTACTTATGCATTAGATAATTAATAGAGAGACACTGCAGGTATTTCCGTATTGCTTAATTTCAGAACCTCTTCTGCCTTGGATATTGTTAATTTTATTGAATCTATTTGTGAACCCATTTTTAATCTATCCAAATCTCACGAACTCATTGTCAGTGTTCCTTTCTTTTTGAGGCTTCTCCTTTTTTGAAAATCTCAAGTTAATTCCCTTTTTAGTGACATTTCTACTTTGCTGAATTCATGACATTCTTAATAATTATAACTACACCACCCAGGATATTTATCTGCCATCGCATCAACACTTAGCCACCTTGCTGGTGTGCTTTCATAATACCTGGCACTAAAATAATCCAAATTACTTTCATTATGACGAACTTTGCCGGTGAACTTATATGTCTGGTCAGCGCTCGAAGTATAGTTCATTCCAATCGTCTGTATGCAGTGAGGATAGTAACTATCTGACAGCCAAAACTTAGTTTCTATATTAATTTCAATAAATAATAGTTTCAGAAATAATGAATAATATTTTTATTTTTATATAGGAATATAAAAATGTTATATATAATATAAATAATATAGCAAAATTATAGGGTTAACATTTGGATTGCTTTTATTGCAACCCGGGGTTGGTTTTGAGAATAGGATCTATCTAGCTTGAGGAAATAATAACTCCAAATTCAAAGGTAGATTTTTGACCGGGTAGAACTGTTATTGCTTCTCTTAATTCGCTTCTATTAAAAGCATTAGTCATAACCTGGAGCGGTTCAATGGCGATTGATTTTCTTGGGCGCACCGTTAATAAATCACCGGTAAATACCAAAGTAACACCTCCCTTTTGAGTCAGAGATATTTTCAATCCATTATCAGGGTCATAAATATAAGCTGTCGAAATACCATTTGTATCTTTGGCAATCTTATCGTAGCAGTGATCAATTTTTCTATGGCTTATAACTCGAAATTGCGGAGGCACGCTGCTCCTAAAATCCAATTGAGGAAAATCATTAATACTTCCATAAGCTAAACTTCCCGGCAAAGGTATATAGTTTTGATCCAATAGAATAACAGATTCGGATTCTAATGATAGTATTAAGTGTTCGATACCATCATCAGTTGTTTTGAAATACGGGTGCCAGCCACTAGAATAAGGTAAGGGAATATCTCCCACATTTTCTGCAATAATCTTTACGTCTAAATGAGAATCATGCAGCTTATATTTGATAAAGAGATCCAACGCGAACGGATATCCCTTAAATATTCCGGGACGTATCATTGTAGTTGATAAAGTGACCTCAATAAAGCTGTCGGTTATCTCAAGATTGTATATTTCGAATGGTATCAAGTGAGAAAATCCATGGATAACTTTCCCATTTATGGAATTTGGTTCCATGCGATATTTGTTTCCATTAAATTGATAAGTATCATCAGAAATTCTATTAGTAAAGGGAGCCATCATCCAACATCTTGAACCTTCTCCCTCTAATAGTTCGGTAGGCGACATAAAACTATCCAGGATATTAAAAATTCTTCCGTTTACCGGTATATTAAATTTTAATGGAGTAGCCCCTGTTAAAGATATTTGAAACCTTGAACCATTGCTTTCATCAGAAAGAATAACAGTTTTATAGATACCAAATTTTATTTCAGAAAATTTATATTTACTCAAAAAGTAGATTCAATTCAATTTTTATTAATTAAAAATATTTACAAAATATTTAATCGTATCCTTCAACCCATCCGATAAAGAATATTTCGGCTTAAAGCCAAGGTTTAAAGTAGTAAGATTTATTGATGATAAGCTATGCTTAATATCTCCTGCTCTAGTTTCCTCATAGACAATTTTGCTATTACTATTTGTTTCTTTGATTATCAATTTTGCAATTTCATTTATAGATACAGCATCGCCTCTACCGACATTAAAAACGCCCGTAATATTTTCATTAGTTGCGGCTAGGACGTTTGCCTGCACGACATCTTTAACATAAACGAAGTCTCTTGTTTGCTCACCGTCTCCGTAAATAACTATAGGTTCATTTTTTATAGCTTTGCTAATAAATATCGGTATTGCCGCAGCATATTGACTTTTAGGGTCTTGTCTAGGTCCAAACACATTAAAATAACGTAATGCAGTACCTTTTAAGGAGTAATTCTCATGATATACCTGCAAGTAATATTCGCCGTCCAATTTAGTAATTCCATAAGGAGATTTAGGTTTAGGCAGCATTGATATTTCTTTAGGAGATTCAGGATTTTCTCCGTAAATAGCGGCGCTACTGCTATGAACAATTTTTTTTACTTTGTGTTTAGCCGCAGCATCAAGGACGTTCAACAGACCGTTTATATTAATATCAACGCATTCTATTGGTTTTTGTATTGATTCAGGAACTGATATCATTGCAGCAAGATGATGGACATAAGAAGCATTTTCCAATATATCAAAAACGGCTTCCCTATCGGTAATACTAACTTTATGAAAGGCAACATTTTTAGATGAATCTATATTTTTAATATATCCGCTTCTTAAATTATCAATAACATGAACCTCTGCATTTCTGCTTTCCCAATATTCGACTAAATGAGAGCCAATAAATCCAGCTCCGCCTGTTATTACTACTTTAATATTTTCCATTTATCGATTTCTTATAATTATACATACGCAATCGGATTTAAGTGGTCAACCTCAAATAAATCCCTTGCTAAATAAATTGCTACACCCAAAGCTCCGGCTTTATTGCCAAGCTTTGATGTAACAAATCTTACTTTTTTATTCAATTGAACTAAGGAATGTTTCATGGCATTACTTTTTATAGAATCCAGAAGATAAGGAGCTGCATTAGATACACCGCCGCCCAATATAATTAATGAAGGGTTAAACAAGTTTATTAGAACGGCTATTCCAGAGCCAAGATATCTGCCTGCTTCTTCGATTATTTCTATAGAAAATTGATCACCGCGGTTTGCAGCTTCAAATACCATCTTTGAATCTATCTGTTCAATGTTTATATTTTCACCCGATAGCATTGTAGTAGCACCTTCAGATATTCTAGCTTTAGCGATATGCGCAATAGCTCTGCTTGAGGATACAGTTTCAAGGCATCCTTTCTTACCGCAGTAGCAAAGATCACCATCAGGAATTACTTGAATGTGTCCGAATTCCCCGGCGTAACCATCTTCGCCATAATATACTTTGCCATCCAGAATAATTCCCAGACCGAGTCCCCAGCCAACATTAACGCAAAGAACGTTCTTTTCATTTTTAGCTTCACCGAACCATAATTCGCCAAGAGCCATTGCTTGCAAGTCATGTTCAATATGAACCGGCTTTTTGAACTTCTCTTCTAATATTTCTTTCGCAGATCTTTCTCCGAAGTTCAAATAAGTCTCGCTTAAGCCTTTTCTTCCTTTAACCATACCAGGTATAGAAATACCAATCCCTAGTAATTTATTCCAGCTAATTTTCGCTTCAGAGATAACGCTTTTTATTTCTTTATCTAATTGATCTATCAGGCTTATATCATTACTGAGAGGTATAGAAATTTTTCTTACATCGGCTAAAACATTATGCTCTAAGTCAAGAACAATAAAATTTGTAAATAATCTGCCAATATCTATCCCCAAAATAAATCCTGCTTTACCGTTAAGCTTAACCAAATACGGGGGTCTTCCAGCTTGTGTATTGTCTTTATCCTTAACCTCAATTATTAAGTTTTCTTTTGCTAAAGAAGAGATAATATTAGAGACTACCGGAAGAGTAATACCCGTATTTTTCATTAAGTCAGTTAAGGATAATTGCCCGTAATCCAGTAATGCCCGTAATATTAAATTCCTTCTTATTTCATTTTTTTTTCTGACTTTACTCATAATGTTATAACTTAAAATTGGAAAAGTGATTTTCTAAATATTTTTTAACGATCAATATATCATTTTTAACAGTTAAATCGGGAACATGTTCCCCTAATGAATATGCAAAGACACTCTGAGGCATTTCATTTGCTAACATTTTAACCGCGGTTGGAAGTTCCTTTTCCTGTCTTACAGGATGAAAAGGTACTTTTTCTAAAAAGGGAAAAATCATATCATATTGAAGGCTAAATATATTCATACTTACACCAATAATTCCATCTTTACTTCTAGCTTTTTCAATTTCTTCTTCCGTAGGTTTTTCAAGAATATCGACTAAGAAATTATCTTTATCTTTAAATGTAACAGCAAATTTTGAAATACGGTCTAATTCAAACTCTAATGAATCACGGTCATAATCAATCATCGCATTTTTATAATCTTCTTTCAGCATTAACTTCAAAGCAATCTTAGAGTAAAGATTATCGCTATTACATACAGTAAATCTTTTACCCGACCAATCACTTTTGGATTGCAGTCCTTGAAACAAAGCATCCGCTGTTCCGATAGGTTTTTCTTTTCCGAATGGAATTTTTTGAACTGCATAAGAAATGCTTAGTCCATAAAACTTATTATCTGTATTTTTTTCTCCGTAGTACTTTTTAATGCTATCATCCTTTTCGCCGATGACAATTAATATTTCTTTGTACCCGGATTCTCTAGCATTATACAAGAGGTAATCAAGGAATGGTCTATAATCCTGTCCGACTCCTATCATTGATTTCGTTTTAAGATTTGCATCCTCAATTAACCGGTTTTCTACATTGTCTTTTAACTCAGCAGGCTTTTTCATGCGTGAAGAGATGCCTCCGGCTAGAATTATCAATTTCCCTTCCATTACTTAGCTGCCTCCAAAACACTACTATGAGTCCCTTTATCTACCTGAATGATATAGCTCTTGCCTCCTTCTTTTTCAATTGCGTCATTTACCTCATTAGTATGTTGAGGAGCATAGGCAAACATGCATCCCCCGCCACCTGAGCCGTTTATCTTCGCCCCGTAGGCTCCGGCTTTAAGTGCAGAATCAATCATTCTATCAATTTTGGGAGTAGAGATTTTCAAAACGTCTCTAAGTATCGCTTGATGTTCAGTTAACATAAGACCAATTTCTTTATGGTCAATCGGGGATTTTAATAATAGTTTTTTAGCTTTTCTAGTTATATCTCGATTCTTTATTGTTCCTTCAAGAAGTTCAATTTGTTCTTTGTTAAGGTCTTTAGTAAACCGACCTGTTTCATTTAAATCAATATTTTGCAATGAGAAGTCCGGATATTTTTTCTGAAGTTCTTTAGAGACATTTTGAATTTGATTTTTTACTCTTGCAAGAATAAATTTTGTATCTTTTGGTTCTTGAGAATCACCCAGAACGAATGATCCAAGATTTGAATTTATTCTTTCTACATTGACTTTTGGATAAGATTCTAAAAATATAATCCCTCCCACAGCCGTTGAATATTGATCCATCATACCGCCCGGTTCTGCGAACTCAAGGACTTCAGCCTCGTAGGCAAAATAAGCAATCTCTTCGGCGCTTAATTTTCTTGCCTGATCGCTCATCTGGGTTAGAAAATTAACCCATGCGATAATCAAGGCAGATGAACTTGAAGTACCTGCATTGATCGGGATTTTCCCTTTTACGGTACAATCAACGCCATTTGAGAAAGTAAAGCCATTGCGACTTAATACATTTAAGGTACTCTTAAAGTAATCTCTTTCCCTATCATATTTAATGGGAAAATCTAAAGAAAAAATTTCTTTATCATTAATATCGGGTAAGTTGATGTTGATTAAATTATCATTTCTTTTGTTTCCTTCAATAGATACTCTTAAAGAAATTGCACAAGCAATTATCGGGAGTTTTAAGTAGTCTTGATGTTCACCGAACAAGCATACTCTACCCGGTGTTGAAACAGTTAATTCACTATAGTTTTTCATATTTTCTTTCGATGTTTAATTAGTATAAGCTTTTAAAAGTCCGCCAATAAAATACAATATCATTCCAGAGACACTAAGAATTGAAGCTAATTCGAGACCTTCACTTCCTAGGATAACGCCAACCAGGAATAGAACTAATCCAAGGGCAAGAATGGATAAGCTGATTTTCCCAGGTATTGTTTTAGGTATAATGTTATAAACATTATTGCTGTTCGATTCTTCTTCACTGGTTTTCTTAGCTTTCCATATATTATCTACCGTCACTGAAGTAGATTTTTTTGTAATTAAACTGATAATAGGTGTAACCACTAAAGCTGCACCGGCAGAAATAAAAGTGGTTAAGTTAAAGTCGAATTTAAAAAAGTACTGCCCTATAATTCCTGCAATGGCGCCGCTGAAATAGCCTCCTATTGCACCCTGCCAATTAGCTCTTTTCCACAATAGACCATATACGACGGCAATTATGAAAAGCGGCATATCCATAATGGCTATAACTGTGAGGTAGGCATTAACAGCACCTCCCAAAACCGGGACTGCATAAGCAAATGCAATCATTGCAATTCCTGCTAATATTGTTATTATTCGAGCAACCAGGATAACATCTTTATCCGTAGCCTTTCGATTAAGAACATTTTCATAAATATCACTTGCAAAAACAGTCGCAATACCATTTAGATTTCCGGAAGTTGCTGATAATTGGGAAGAAAACAGTCCTACAACTATAATTCCTAAAATTATGTTGGGAATAAAATGAGCAAGTAATAAGGGTACAGCTGTATCAGCATTAGCTAAATGGGGGAAAATTATTCTAGCGGCCAGACCCGGCAGATTCCATAATAAAGCAAATGGAGTAGTAATAATCGCTGCTAATACTAAACCCTTAGCGACAGTTCTGGTATTTTCTGCGCCGAAAGCCCTTTGCAGAAGACCCTGGTCAACGCAAGCCCATTCAATTCCTAGCAAGAAAATTGCCAATACAAATTTCCAACTATATTTGCCGGACTGCTGAACCAACGTCAACGAGTCTTTCGGCAATTTAGCAATTAGTCCCGGCCACCAGCCTACATAACTCATTGCGATGGGTAATAGAATTAAGGCACCACCCAGCATTAAAATAAATTGAATAACATCAGTAAAGGCTACAGACCACATACCGCCTAACATTGTATAAATTATTACAACAACTGATAGAATTAGAACCAGGGCGGTGAATGAGTGTAATCCTGTAATTATTTGAGCTGCGGTAACTGCAGTATACAAAATTACACCAAGCCAGAATGCCAATCTGAATACCCAAATTACTGCAACAAGAGTTCTAACTCCTTTGCTATATCGCATTTCTAAGAATTCAGGTATTGTTCTTATCCTAAGCCGCCTGAAAATTGGAATGACAAATAATCCGGAAAAGACCATAGCCATATTACCCGTCCATGTCTGCCATATAATAGGTATTCCGTATTTGTATGCGATTCCTGACTGCCCGATAAAGCTATAAAGGTTGATATTAGTTGCTGCCAATACGGCGGCAAGGATAAAAGGTGTTAAGTTTCTACCGGCTAAATAAAAATCGTCGGAATTCCCTATCCATTTATAGAATATTGATCCAACAAAAAATATCATGCCTAAGAAGGCTACAACAATCAAGTAGTCAATCGAATTCAATTTTTTCTCCGTCGTTTATATTTTTAGTTACTTTTATTTTTTTCTTTGCGTTTTTTAAGGAGTTTTTTAAACTCCCTAATTGGTACTATAATCCAAACAACCAGGATGGAAAATCCTATTGCCCAAATACCCCAGGTTCTCCAGTCAAAATACATGCATGCTCCTATTTAAATTTTATTTTTCTTTATAGATATTATAATCTTTTGAATATCTGCCGGGTATGGCTTAGCCGGTAATAACTCTTGATCATTAAATGAACCTGTTTTTATCACTTTACCCGATAATTTTTCATCTGCAAAAATCCATGAACTGATTTTACCTTTTACATTATCTTTAAATTTTATTTTATAATTGACCAGATTTTTACCATTCTTCAAATCAGCTAAGACCCAGAACCATTTCCCGTTTTCTTCTTCAATACGTATCTTTTGAGTTTCCCCGTTTACTTCAACATTCATTTCGGGTTTCGAATCTTTTTGAAGATTAGTATCCGGCTCAAGAAGGAAACCAAACTTTGCGTGTTCATAATTAGACGGGATATTTATTTCAGCATTAGATTCAAAGTCTTTACTGTTATTTACAAGAGGACTATTTTCATGAAACTCAAGTTTACCGGCAACAGCTTTGAAATTAACATCGCTAAGCTTCTCAGACCCGGTAGAAATAATATTTTCTTTTTTATCAGGGGTTCCATAAACAGTTAGCCTATTATTATCAATTGAATATTTTATTCCTACAGGCAAGTTCTTATCTATTTTATTAGCCGGGACAAGTTCTGCAGTTAGAACTTCATAGCCATCAAGGCGAATATTTAATTCCTGATTGATTTTAACAGTGTTCGGCAGTATCAAATTATAGGGATAAATTATTTTCACAAAATATTTTGTCGAAGGATCAATATCTCCTAGATCGGGAGTCAATTTAATTTTAGTTTGTCTTGCCTCAACATCCGGGTTCCTCAGTAGGAGAATTCCTTTATCTTTAGTAAAATGAATGTAGCCGTAAGTTTCCCGTTTTAACGGATTTCCCAATATCATTTTGGTTTTTTCAAGTGCTTCCTTATTGGCTTTAGCCCATTTTATTGATGAAGCAATTGCATCCCATTCTTTGGTCGAAAGCAAATCTGGTGAGATGTACAATTCCCACATCATTACGCCCCTGCCGAAATACATCATGACTTCATTACTAAATGAATCAAGAGATTCATTTTTGCCGCCAAGGAAATTCAGTCTGCCTTTAATAATACCATGCGTCATCAGACTTGACATTGGGAATAACAAGTGTTGTTTTTGAAGATCATCCCAGAGTACCGCATCTCTATACGTAATTGATTTATCTCTATCATTTATAGACGGTACTTCTTCAGCATAAGCATAGTCAGCTCCTTGCATCCAGATGCAATCAGCATATTTAAGCCACCACGGTGAAAGCCATGTACCGGTAGTAATGTTTATATAAATTTTAGGATTTATTTTTCTTACCGAGTTGATGATTTTAATATAAGTTGAGACATTTGCTTCGCGAGAATAAATGCCCGGAAGGTGACCATGATCAGGTTCATTGCAAGAAAGCAGGAAGCCGTCCCATTTAAAGTAGCCGACATTATATTCTTGTGTATATTTATCCATAACGTTTTTATATGCTGCTCCATATTTAGTGCCGGCAAAACAAAGGAAGTCACCTACTTTTTCATAACCATGAGCCGCGCCCCAATTTACACGTATATCTCTATTTGAATATCCGCAGAAAGGCGAAGCCCACAAGCCTAGAGAAGTATGCATGCTTTTCAATGCATTTACCAAAGGAGTGAATCCATGCGGAAATCTAGTTGAATCAATACCCCACATAGATTTATAATTATCCCAACCGTCATCTAATACAAAGGCATTTAGGGCAATATTATACTTATCATACATGAACTTTTTAAATGTCTCTATTCTATCTAAAACATTTTTCTCGTTCATTACGCTAGAAGAGTCTGTAACTATAGCGGGATTTCTAAAATCATACCATGAGTTATAAAGCAAATATGGGTGTGTGCCGTTAACCTTAATTTGATCGACATAATCCATAAATGTCTGCTCAAGTTTAACGGGAGAGGATGAAGCGCCAAGAACGGAAGTGTGACTTTTATATATATTTTTTTTTATTTCTTTCCCTACGATATATCCAATCTGCATTTTGCTGCCGGTAATTTTATTTTCAACTGTCGGATATTCCACGCCCATGAATATATCATCATTAAATACTGGCTGACCAAATTGACCATGGGAAAAATCTTTCTTATCAAAAGACATTGATTCCACATCGAGCTTATCAAGGAAATCAATACCGTATGAAGAGTCGGATATTTCAATCCATTTCCTCATATAAAAATTATTTGGATACACTTCATATTTAACATTTAAATAATAATTCGTGACATCATAATTGAAATTAAAACTTAAAGTCAGCAGTTTTCCTCCGTCTGCCAGCTCATTTTCCTTATAACCTGTGAATTTGAAATCTTTAGCGGTCAGGTTAACCGGATTCTCACCATTTTGTTCTTTGCTATAGGCAGGCCCCACACCCGAAAACACTACCCGTAATACGAATTCATCCGATTTGACGTTATACGTCCTTCCGGATATATTATTTTTTATTTGAATTGTCCCGACATCCCGCGGAGAAATATTTATAACTCTTTCTATATAGCTATTTCCTATGCTAATATGGTTGCCGTCTTTTTTTATAAAGGCTGTATTCTGGGCTAGCAGCGAGGTTATAGCTAAAGCAATTATTATGATAGTATTCTTAAACATTTTGTTTCCGCATAATTTTTATATTAGGTTTTAATTTCAAAAGAAATCACTCTGCCAAAAATTTAGGTTTCTATCTTTCAATAGTTCATTTTTAATTTGCACACTCAGATTATTGTCCAGGAAGCAAATCATAAAATCTTTCTCATCCTTTAATGAAAAGGAATATTTTCCGATTATCTTTTCTTCATCTTTAGTAAGAAAAAACCTAAAATCATTTATACCGGTGATGAAGGAAAGTTCTTCTATTAAATTTGCAAACACTAAAGCGTTATTATCTTTGGAAGCATATTCTAAGACTGATATGTAATTATCTTTCCTTTGAGCACGAATGAATCCTATTATTCCGTCTTTCGATCTGTATACAAGGAATAAGTCTTTGTTCTCGTCGCAGAATTCAAATTGAGATAACCAGTACTTTTCGTCCCTTACTATTGTTCCAATTTTTCCGGAATTAAATCCGTTATAAATATTTATAACATCTTTAAGGTCATTATTCTTGTCGAACCTACTTATCTCTTTATGATTTTTCCCTTCATTGCAATTAATTGCAGCAATGGTTCTCAAAACTGTCTGAAAACCGAATTTTGCGTAGTAAGGATTTATACTTGTTGTCAGCATAGAAAGGGAGTATCCTTTTTTAATAATATAATCAAGCGAGTCCTTGAGTAATAATCCGGCATAACCTTTCCCTCTTTCTGCAGGCAGCGTAGCAACATTTCCAATGCCGCCTATTTGTATCTTTTCTTTTTGCACAAAAATAGTTCTAGGGAATACCTGAACAGAACTAACTATTTTCCCATTAATCAAAAGAACGCGAGTATCATTTTTGTCTAATGTTTTATCTTTCAGTACATGTCTTTCAAAATATTCTCGATTGGTTTTGGGAAATGCAGAATCGCATAATTCAACAACTTCGACTAATTCTTCTTTAGAATTACAACCCCGTATTTCTATTGATGCACTCTTCATACTATTTCCGCGCTTTCCAAAGATTTGAAAGGCCATTCATTATTTTGTTTAGCCCAATAGAAAAAGAATACTACTCCAACAACAAGCCAAATAAGTCCCAATGAAATTGCTTCAATTCCTGAACTTATGAAGATAAACGCAAAGCCAATAAAAGCTATGAACGATGGTAGCGGGTAAAGCCACATTTTATAAGGTCTTTTTAAGTCAGGCTGAGTCTTTCTTAAAATAGTAAGCCCAACAATTTGTCCAATAAACTGTATTAATATCCTGCTTGATAATGTAGCAGCAATAATAAAATCTAAATTGAAAAGACTAGCTATACAAGTAATCGACCCAACAATTAATAATGAATAATGCGGGAAATGTTTTGTAGGGTGAATCTCCTTAAGCCAACTAAAAAAGAATCCATCTCTTGCCGCGGCAAAAGGAATCCTTGAATAGCTCATCATCAGGGAGTAAATTGAACCATATGCTGTCAACGCAACCAGTATTGTTATTATTACTGCGGTTGTATGTCCGTAATAAGTATTGAAAATATCGGAGACAATATGAGTTGAGCCGATTACGATTCGCCAATGTGTAACGCCGAGAATCAGGAAGTTCATTACTGCATATAGAATGGCTACTCCAATAACCGACCAAATAATAGCTCGAGGGAAAACATATCCGGGATTTTTAACTTCTTCTTCTACGTAGCAGATATTATTATATCCCAAAAGATCATACATCGCAATTAAGGTAGCTCCACCAAGACCTAAAAGGAATCCCCATGAAAAAGAGAACCAACCTTTAGGGATATCAAATACATTAGCAGAATTAAAATGAAGGATCCCGACCAAAATTGTCAAAGCAACTGTAGATAACATTATGACCCATAAAATTACAGTTAGAACACCAACAAATTTTATCTTATTATAATGAAGAATAATTGTAACCAATCCAGCGACAAATGATAATATTCTAATATTAGTTTCCGTCAGCCAGGGAAAAATAAAAGCGACGTAATGCATCATTCCAACCAAACCGGAAGCAATTTCAAATGGTCCGCTAAGAAGAAATGACCAGACAAACATAAAAGCTATTAGTTTACCGAAGTATTTTTTATAGGCTTCCCTTAAATAAATATAAGTACCGCCTTCTCCAGGGAGAGAAGTACTTAGTTCAGCCCACACTTGCCCGTCCGAAATAGCAATGATGGCACCGATGACCCACCCAAGCATTGCCTGGGGGCCTCCCATAGCAGAGATAATTAAAGGAAAAGTAATAAATGGTCCAATCCCGACCATTGTAGCCATATTTGAGGCGGTAGCATGCAGCAGCCCCAAACTTCTATCTAACTTTTTTACTTTTTCCGGCATTTAATCTTTAACAGTAATATTTAGGATTTATTTATTTTTATTAAACTTGTTGATTTAGGCTTAACATAAATCATAACTACAATTTTGCTGTAGGTTCTCTTATAAGTAAGTACCTTCCCTTGAATTAATTCTTTAACAGTTAGAGTTTTATTTAGTCCAAGGTCCTTAGCGTCAATAGTAATTGCAGATCGAATTTCAGTTGAATCAGGATTATATATTGTAAAATAAATATTATTACTTCCTTTATCACCGAATCTCTCTAATTTTAAATTATTATTTTTAATTTTTGCATAAGTAACAGGTTGCCAGCCTGCCTGTGATACTTCTTTAATTAAAGGAATATATTTCTTGAAGAAAGGTCTACCCTGATTATATTTAGTCGAATCTTCCCAATATATATTGTTTGAAGAATTTGTACTAAAGAAGGATGGGTAAAATCCATAGAACAACATTCTCTCAAAATATATTTTATATCCGTCATAAGGAGGCTGAGTGAATACTTTATCATCTAATCCTTCGTTAAGCAAAAAGACAATCGGTTTTTGATAAGATACTGCACGAATAAATTCGAGGTTATTTTCATAGGCTTCACCTTTGGAATACCAGCTAAATTCCGAGCCGAACAAATCTAAAATACCGGGAGCAAATGGGATCCATCCAAAACCATTTCCCATTGTTAGTTTACCCTTCAAATGCATTTCATTAGCAATCTTACTCATCATTTCATATTCAGAAGCATAGTTCCATATAGCCGGTTTAGGTTTTTCTAATGATGCAGAAAAAGTAAGAGGAAAGTTAGCAAATGCGAATTGAGTTCGGTTATAATTTAGATCGTTGTGCCAGTTCCACTCCATAGAATCGAAATATATTCCATCAACATTCAAATTTATAGCCGGGTCAATTTCATTTTTTCTTGTAAATTTATATTGGTTAATACCGATAATCTCGGGATTAGCATCCGTTGTTATGCTTACAGCCCATCCGGTTTTGAACCATGGTGTTTGAAGTTTACGCGCCTGCCAAAGGTTATTCTTATCTAATGTTGCGCTATTCTTAAGCATTTCCTGATATCTTTGCGGAATAACGGTATCACTAACCAGATCACTATATGTAATATTAGTGTCCTTAATAGGTATTTGCACATCCCAAGGTTCAGTATACTGGAAGCTATAGACTCCGGCTTGTCTATCTGCATCAATTGTCGATTCGTTTAATAACCCGGGATCCTTTGATGCCCAGCTTGTCTCGTGAAATGCAAATCCGAAGTCCTGAAAGTCTTTAATTAAATGCAGCGGCGCAAAAGGAAGCCATATTCCCTCTTTAGTTACCCGTCTCTTAAAATAATCCGGTTGAATTTCATAATATTTTTTTAATGCCGCACGCATATTCCAGTTAGAATTATATTCAAAGAGAAGGAGTTTAAAGAAACTTCTGTTTGGGAATTTTTTTGTTTCTTTAGAAATAGCCATATCAAATTCCGAAATCAGTCCATTCATTGGTTCATAAGCTAACCGGAATACTATCGGAATACCCATATCGACCCCCCAGCCAAATCCTGTTCCATCCGATGAAACTGCAGCCAACGGATAGAAAGACATTTTACCGACTCCTACCTTATCTCCATATCCTCCATTATGCTTCTCATCAATGTTAAACGCCCCGTTCGGAGGGACTACCGTATTTGCGTCTACAAAATTACCGAATAGTTTATTGCTGTCTCCAACGGATACCGTACTGTCTAAGTCATAACTCCATCTAACATTTTTCTTCATGTTGCCCAATGGAGATATAAGTTTTAGAGTAAAGCATAAATCTTCCTTTTTCAAACTTGTTACTTCACCGAACAATTCAATATGAGAATTATATTTCTTAAATGTTAGTTTAACATTCAGATTCTCATTGGAGAATTCTTTGATAAGACCAATTACATTTTCTTTTGTGCTTTTTTCTTGAATCATTTTAAATGATTCAGATTTTACGGGAGAGAAGTACTGAACTGCAACTTTTGTTTGATTTATTATTTCCAGCCATTTGTCAACTTGAGCGTTAGCTGGATATACTGCCATTAAAATAAAAATGATTATAAGAAAATATAAATTGCGACGTTTCATAAGTTTTACCGATTTTCTTTAACTGCTTTTAATAGCAAATATTTATCAAAATTTATGTGAAGATAAGGCACGTTTACATTGATATTGGCAATTACTTTGCCTGTGTATAGATTATAGACTTTATAATTACCCCTCTCCAGACCTCTTAATTGAACTTTACCGTCAAAATTTTTAGTAGCAAAAAAAGAATAATAATATGAATTGCCTTTTTTAATCAAATGAGTTTCCGGTTTATCAAAGGCTATATCGTAAAGATTTAAATATTTACCTTCACTCATTTTTTCGGTGTTATAGATTTGCATCCATCGTTTGTAATATTTTTCTTTTGCCGGATCAAGCATTAAAGTCGAATCAGCCTGTGCAATACCATCAAAAGTAAACTTTGAAGCAGGGATACCTCCAACAGCTAAAGTAGATGCGAAATCTTCTTTACCGTGAGGAATAAATTTCTGCAACTTATCGTCCCAAGTGCGGTTTGTAAGTTCAACATGGTCTCCACTATAAGACTCCCTATTTCCATATAAGGCTCGGAATGTCTTTCCTTTTAGTCTTACCTGCCAGGAGCTCAACGGATCCGAGGCGACTGTTTGATTTACATAAGGAAGATTATAGATTGAAAAATTAGTTCCGCAAGGGCATGCCTGAATTACGAAATTAGGGTTCAAAGATATTGCTGTTTTATAAAGGTCTTTGAAAAACCCGGGGACTCCTTGAGTTGATTCATCAGGATTTTTATGATGATGTTCGGGATTATAGCATGGCTGTACTTCATTTAAATTTTGTCCATCAATCTTAAATCCGTCGATTCTCCATTTTGTAATTGCTTTCTTAAGAAACGCCTGATAATATTCTCTGACCTGCGGTAATGCAGGGCAAAGCAGATAAGAATTCCACCAGGATACTTGCACCCTTTGTCCATTCTTATCAAGCAAAAACCAATCCGGATGCTCAAGAGCTAATTTACTCTGAGTTTTCATTCCGTACTCATTCATTCTATCGGGAAAGTGCTTAACATTATAAGAAGAGTCCTGTGCTGCAAACGGCACCCACCAGAGTCTTACTTTTAAGCCATGAGAATGAATTGCATCAATGAATGATATAAAGTCTTTTTCACCGCCGGGGAATTTGTCAAGACTTGGTTCCCAATCTCCGTCCGCATTCTGCCAGCCATCGTCTATTGTCACCCATTTAAATCCAAGTTTCTTAACTTCATTTAAACTCTTAAGGATTTGTTCTTTATTAAAATTTCTTTCATAACCCCACGCGCACCACTCAGGCTGAAAAGCATCTTTAGGCGCTTCGGGATATGAAAAACCTTCCCTCTGCATTAGTTTAGAATAAGTGTGTAATCCGTTAAAATAATCACCGTGGTGAGTAATTATTGCCAATGGAACTTCCGATAAACTTTTTCCGGGCTGAATTATATATTGATTTGAATCTTTAACGGCAAACGAAACGGTTCCGGAATTTTCAACTTTTACAGGTAATGATATTAACTGAGGAGCAACATCTATAGATGCAAATGCAAGTCCCTGCTCTTTTGTCCATAAATCAACAACGGGTATTCCTCCTCCATAATCTGGAGCATTCATACCCTGATAATTTTCTCTGTTATAGGATGGAGTTAACGGAAATATCCAATCATATCTTTCTGGGTAACTACCTCCTTGAAAGCTCCAAAATTTATATGAGCTGTCCGCTCCAAAGTTTTTAGCGTCAAGAGCAGTGTTAAAGGCTTCATATTCACTTATTACAATCGGCTTATTACTTTCGTTAATTAAAGAAGCTTTATAAAGGATAGAGTTGTTTAATTTCTTAGGAATAATAAATACAAAGCTTTGCTCCAAACTTGAATCCTGAGATAAAGCAGTAAAAGATATTGTTTTTAAGTATTCAGAGCCTGGACTATTTTGAAGTGTTTTTATTGATGAACTATTAATATTAAACGTTTGAACATTATTGATATTCTTTAAATTAACTTTAAATAAACAATTTCCTCGAGCAAGAAGCTTTATTTTTTTTGAGTTGTTGAGAAAAGAATAAATTATAAAGTCTGTATTTTTATAAACTTTTATTAAGATTTCTTTGTTCGCAATATTAATAGGAAATTTTTTTTCTTGTCCAGCAGGATAATTTTTTATAAATGGCAGAAATATTGTAAACAGAGAAATAATTATTAGAAACTTAAAAAACTTATTCATAGTCTCATTTTCTTTTTTGTTTTACCATCTCAATTTAGGATATCAAGTAAAAATATCCGGGACTACTTTTACAAGTAGCCCCGAATTTAGAGTAGAGGATAACTAACTAACTACTTCATGAGTACCATTTTCTTTGTAATCTGTTGATTACCTTGAATAAGGGTATAGAAATAAACGCCGCTTGACAAATTATCCATATTGACTTGATAATTGTAATCGCCTTTATTCTTATACGAATTATTAACTAAAGTTTTTACTAATTGTCCCATCAAATTGTAAATTTTCAGACTCACATTACCAGCCTGAGACAAGCTGAATTTAATGTTTGTTGTAGGATTAAAAGGATTCGGATATGCTTCATAGAGAGCAAACTGATTAGGTACTTGTGCAACAGTTTTTGGAACACCTGTATAACCGCCGGTAAACCAACCCGGATCTCCAACCGGTTGACCATCAGTGCCTGCGTTCTTTAAAGCTGTGTTACTGTACTGCATATCTGCTAGCTCAGGAAGCGGCCAAGCAGGAATCCAGTTCGAACCAGTTACACTCTGAGGTTGATACCCATAGATATCAGTAGTGGCTGAATTTGTTCTAATATCTACGCAATACTGAAATATTCCTACACCGTTTCCGGTATTATTCAGCAATACTTTATCAATCGAAGATCCATATCCGGGATCGACAAATTGATTGCCGGATTCAACCAAATTTGGCCAATGTGTTTTATCAGTAAACATTCCAGTAGTTCTTGTATTCATCCAGGAAGTTGTATAAAGTGAATCTGTATGAGCAGTATCATTCCATGCAGTCCAGAAGTTTGTAACGGCTGCCGGCTGATAATAATCATTATTCTTTACTTCAATAGTTCTTTTAGCTTCTGCTAACCATCTAAGATTTGGATTACTTGCGTCTGATGGGTCAAAAACGGTATCCTTAGCAGCATCAAGAGTATCTAAATCAATAATTGACCCTACCTCAATTGACCATAATTGATCCCACATGCCTTGATATTCCGGAATGGTAATACCGCCAACCCAGTTAGCATAAAATATATTATTGTTAATTTTTGCATCTGTTACGTTAAAAATCCAGAATGGATTTTGGAAAGTTAAAAGGACACTATTATGAGTAAATTCAAAATACTTAGTATATACAGAAGTTACAGGGCAAGCAGCGTAAGCATTGATAGCAAGTATAGTGTTATTTCTCATTACAATTGAATCAGTTATAGCACTGTTGTTCTGATTTCTTAAAGCTTCGCCAGAATACCATTGAGTGGCTGATACCATGTTTCTAAATTTACAATTGGTAACGAACATATCATCCCAGTTTCCGCTATAACTTATAGCGTTCTCCGGCCAATCTTCGAATATTACATTATCAACATAAAGTTTAATATAATCACCGGAAATTTGAATTAGCGCTCCTATTCCGTTTACATTAAGCTGATTAATTGTGTTATTCGTAGCCAGACCGGTAAGATAAAGGTTCTTGAACGTTCCTACCGTATTGCTTCCGTTCATAACGAACAAATAGTATGGTAAAGATCCATCGCTAAGAACACCCGGCTGAATACATGGAGGTCTGCCATTAGATCCTAGCACCCCTTCAACAGTAATACTTGTTTTAACTGAAACCGGGCCAAGGAAAATGTATGTCGTATCAAGAGAAACAAGTTTATAAACGCTATGTGCTTGCGTACCAGAAGAAGTTGTATCACTATTTATAACCTGATCTATGCTCGCCCCGTTTGCATAAACTACTAGTGTATCGCCGCTAGCAGCTAAAACTTTGCTAGACGATAAAGCAAAAACCATAACCGCCATAACTAAAGCTGCAGTTAATGTTGATTTCATGAAAAGTCTCCTTCCATTGAGAGATTATTTAAAAATTCGAACAATACTAAATTTGATAGAACTTATTAAATTGGCTTCTATCAACCATTTAAGAAAATTTTTAACAGCCTCCTTTCTCTATTAGTCGCATTGTTAATAACATTAATTTTCAGAAATATTCTTTTAAAGTCCCCATCGAAGTCCCAAATCTCCGGTCATACCGTAGTTTTGAACTGCCTGAGGCACTCCGCCTCCCTGAATCACGCTTATATCATTCGCTCCATTTATGTTGTATAGATCTCCAAAAATCTGAATGTTAAACCAAGGCAATTCCTGTTTACAGGCCAAATCCCAACGGGTATAAGCGGAAGTATTAGTTCTTAATTGAGGCCAGAAGTTAGCTCCAGTAAAAATATCGGCTTGATAAAGCATAGATACCCTAATTGAAAAGTCTTTATAATCAAATCCAAGAGAAAGGTTCGCAATATTGTCAGGCTGATCTAAAAGTCTATCAGTAAAGGATGTATCTTTGTAGCTGATTGCACGTCCGGTTGAAATTATTTTAACGTATGGATACTGAGCTTTCGAGAAAATATGTGTGAAGTTTGCGCTAAATACTAATCCGGACAAGGGACCCGGCAGATACCAGAAATGAGTCTGCCAGTCAAGTTCCATTCCATAGTTGTTAATCATGTAGGAATCATTTACATAAGTAGTTACACTATAAGTTCCTGTAGGTGTTGAGGATGTAAGACTAGCAGGAAAATATTGCTGAGCACTCGCACCCGATACATAGAAGGTCCACGGATAAATTAAATTATCAATTTGTTTTAGAAAAGCGCCTGCAGTGAACAATCCTATTGTATTATTATAAAATGAAAAATAAGCGTCATAATTTCGAGACCTGGATGGTAATGTTTTATAATTATTCCATGCTATAGTCCCATTTCCGACATCAATTCTCGGAATGATTGCGTTAAAATCCGGGTAGGCTATCGTGTTAGTATATGATAGACGAACATCGAACCAAGTTAGAGGTTTATATCTCAATGAAAAATCCGGAAGCCAGTACCCGTGATTTTGGGTTACAGTTGTGTCATAGTGATTATATGCATTAAAAGAATTTCTGCTTTCTATTCCACGAACGCCGGTATAAACAGACTCAAGATTCTGATAACGTACACCGGGTATGAAAGTTATTTCAGGTCCGATATTTACAACTGACATTAAATAAAATGCCGATTGGTATTCATTTCCTGAATAATTATAAGTATTAGATAGGAAATTATCATGACTAAATGCCTGAGAACCATTGTTTGCAGCAATGTTCTCTACATTCCGTTTTAATAGATCAACCATTTGTGATAATTTTGCGAGACTCAGCGGCTCAACTAAAGCGTAATCACCGTTAAGGAATTTGCCATAATTATAATTAGGATCGGCAAAATCAGTAATTGGGATGTTGTACTTTGCGCTTTGAGGCAATGAGAAATATGAAATTATTAAATCATTTGCATAAGATGCACCGCCATATTGGAAACCGCCCCCATCATACTGGTCATAACTATATGATCTAGTTTGATATCTGTACATACCTCCGAATTTAATCATTGCAGTGATTAGGTCTGAAAAATTAATATTTGTTTTAAAATCCAATGATCCTGTTAATGCGCGCTCACGAGAGAAACTACTGTTGTTATAAACTGTGTTTAAGATAGTTTTGGAAAAATTAGTAATTACTGATTTTGGAACATCTATTGGATTAACACTTTGGGTATTATTAAATTGACTAAGCCCTGCCGAAGGTTGAAGGAAGTTTATTGACCAGTCATTCGGATCCTTCGTCTCCGAATAAGCATGTGAAAATTTTGCGTCCATTTTAAATATTGGCAACTGCTGTTGAAAGTCAATCCCATTTGTAATTGTTGTCGATGAGCTATTAGTATTTGATAGTGCATAGAACAACTGATTATTTGCAATGTCGAAGGTTTCCTGTCTTGTCTGGTTATTTGAATTCCCTGTACTGAAGAAATTTGAAAGTTTAATTTTCCCTTCCGGAAGTTTATAGTCGATAACCAACGCCGCATTATTTCTTTGTATATCTCTAGGGATATCATATAGATTCAGCGCTGTAGTATAATATTGGGTTGTACTATTGCTCGCATGAGTATATGCAGCGCCCATTTCATTAGACGTTAGATTTTTTCTTTCAATATCTACTTGCGCAAAAATACCCAGACGATCATTTAGAAACCTTTCTTCTGCGCTTCCAACATATTTGTAGTTATTAAATTTGTTATAAGCATCCGAAAGATTGTTGTAGCCTCCCTGTACAAGAAGTCCAAATTTTGGAATTCCGGGTTTTCCTGCTCTTGCCTCCCTCAATTCAAAGTTTACGGTACCTCCTATTACATTAGCATCCATATCCGGAGTAACTGTTTTTGAAACCTGAATCCCTTCAAGCATATTTGAAGATATCATGCTTAGGTCTGTGCTTCTATCATCGGGATTTGAAGAAGACATTTGAATACCGTCAATCGTAATTTGATTATACTTCGGCTGCATACCGCGTATCACTACTTCAGTACCTTCGCCGCCGTTTCTAAGTACAGAAATACCGGGCAATCTTCCGACTGATTCTGCGGCATTTGCGTCTGGCAACTCCTGAATCTTAGCTGCCGAAACAACATCAAGAATTTGGTCAGACGACAACTGCTGGTTAATTGCTTGAGTTTGTCCGCTTGCTTGTGCTGTTACTACGACTGCTTTTCCTTCAACTCCAACCGGTTCTAGTTGGAAATTTTGCTTAAGACTTTCATTTTCTTTAATCGTAGCTTTTATATTTTGCGTTTTGTATCCGATATAAGTAGCACGCAGTGTATATGATCCGGGCTTAACATTTAGAATTACAAATCTTCCATTCATATCAGTTGCCGCGCCCATACTTGTGCCAACAATCATTATATTAGCGCCAAAAAGACCTTCTCCTGTCTTTGCATCTTTTACATATCCTTCTACATTTGAATTTGATGCAAGCGTACTTTTACTGATAAAAATTATTATTAAGAACAAAGCGCCCAAAACAGAAAAAATTCTATTCATATTTCTCTCCTTAATTAGTTTAATTTTAAGGTTAATAAGTATTTCAAAAACATTTTATTTTAATAGTATCATTTTCTTTATTTCAAAATAACTGCCTGCTTCAAGCCTGTATAGATAAACTCCACTGGATAGATTTCCACTGACAGATGACATCTGGACACTATATTTTCCAGCCGGTTGTACTTTATTTACAAGTGTCTCGACTTTCCTTCCAAGCAAATCATATATTATTAATTTGACTAACCCAGATTTTGGGATTTCATAAGTTATAATTGTACTAGGATTAAATGGGTTAGGGTAATTTTGCCCTAAATAATATGAAACATTTTTGTTTTCATTTTGTTTCACATCAGTTAAGCTGCTTATTTGGTATGTATAGCTTTGAGTTTTATAATTGTTCGGCGCAATATCCATTAGAGAATACGGAGATGCTGCCATGTTTGTCTGAAAAATTATTTTTATATTATTTTTTATTCCATTAGGAAATAAAGTCTTTAACGGAATACTTAATTCTGATCTTCCTCCGTTGTCTGCCTTTTGCAGGCCGGCGGCAGAAGACCACGACCAATTAGAGCCTCCTGTTCCCGTGTACGAATATAGTCCGCCGTTTTCGACCATGAATTCTGCGCCGATAGAAGCACTGTCATTATAAACGTAACCTGTCTTACTAGCTGAATCTCCGTCAATATCAATATATACATGATAGAAGTAGGATGAAGAAATAGTTCCAGCAACTTGATAGCTTAAATACAAATTTGCTGAATCATTTGTTGCCCACACATTTGTAAAGTTTGCATTTGGAGAACTTGAATAAGTTGGGTTCAAAGAATCAGCGGGAGTATTGAGAGAGCTAATGCCCTGCCAATCACTAAAATTTCCGTCTATAATTATCTTATTGTTATTAACATACGTTACAACAGTTCCGGTAAGAATATAATTGCAGTAATCCTCGAAATATCCGGGTAATGTGTTATATGGATTAGATGCTCCTGCATCTGTAAAGTATGTCCAGCCAATATTTAATGAAGCGGCTCGATTTACCCTATTTACATATTGACTAGCTGAGGTTGAGTAAGGAATAACATAAAAATTATCGCTGCTATATTTTCCGCACCATGAGGCGGGTGTCCATGAATCAAAGCCTGTATTCGATTCAAAAATACAAATAACATCTGAAATCCGTTGTCCGTTGTAGTACAAATAACTTTCAATTGTATTAGTCCCGGGGTTTGTTACGACTAATGCAGTTGAATCTTTTTGTTTAATATAGCCGTAAATTTGACTATAGTAAGGCTCTTGTCCTGCGACATTATCCTGTTCATCAATAAATATCCCGTCCAAAGATGGATAGAAAGAATACCATGCATCAATATCGGCTTTGACTAATGATAAAGATCTAGCACCATAAGATGTATGCACGTAACCAATTACTTTTCCGCTATCAGTATGCATGTTACTAATAACTGCTGCATAAGATACTTCATATTGCGTTCCGGGACCAGAATTTACGTTAGCTATTGCATAAAGGCGACCCGGCATTTTAGCGGCTTGAATCGCCATACGGCTCCAATAATTTGAGCTTGAAGGGTCAAAATACGCCGGAACCATAATTTTCATATTGCTCAGTGTATTTCCGGCAATATGTTCTTTATTATTACCATTATGAATTGGGGCACTGAATAAGACTGTTTGGATTGACAGGAAGATTGTTGATAGAAATAATATTTTAAGTATTATTCTTTGAGAAAGGTTTTTTTCGATTTTAATTTTCAGAGCGTAATGTAAATTATCATTTTGCATATGATACTCTTTTTTAAATCAATTTATTTTATAATCATGCACTTTTTTATTTGTCAAATCTTTCTTATGGAATATTATAATTATTTTATTTAAAAGCAAATAATAATTAAATTATTTTAATTATTAATCTCTTTCCGCACACAATTTCTTCATATGTTGATGTTTTGAGTACTTAGTTATCAACTATTCCCGAATCTTTCAAAGATCATTTAAGCGTTTTCTATCTAAATAGTTGGCATTTGTTCGTTTATATTATTTTTTTTATTTATTATATGCTATTATTTAAATATATTTAATAATTATTTATATTTAGCTCTAAAGAAATATCTGTCTGAGAACTAACTAGCTTTCAGCTATTGCGGTAATCATCCATAGGGAGGATTGCTGCAGGTATTATCTCTCGTAATTATAATATGTAAAACAATAATAGAAATAAAAATGGTAACCAATAAAATGTCAGCGTTGTCAAATGTGGAGAAGATATATTTACAGAATTCAGGCAGAGAATTACTTTATTCTCCTACCGAGAAAGTAGGAATAATACAAATAAAGAACTTCCCTGAATTAGGAAAATTAACCGCATTAAGATTTATTGAATGGGTAATAGAAAATCCCGGAGGTGTTGTCTCCCTGCCTACCGGTAAAACACCTGAGCATTTTATAAAATGGGTAACTTATTATCTTATGAATTGGCAAAACAAAGAGGTCAAAGAGATATTAGAAAATATTGGAATAAATACGTCTTTAAAACCTGAAATGCGAAGTCTTCACTTTGTTCAAATAGATGAATTTTATCCGATAGATTCTTTTCAACACAATAGTTTCTACTATTATATACAGAGATATTATTTAAGCAATTTTGAAATGGATGCAAATAAAGCTCTCCTGATAAATGTGAATGAAATTCCGACTGCTAAAGGGATACCTATTGATCAAATATTCCCTGATAAATGTGTTGACCTATCACTTCGTTATAGATATGCGAAAACAAAGCTTGAACAGCTGCAGAAGCAAACAATTGAAATGGTCGACGAATTCTGCACCGAATATGAAAGAAAGATTCGAGAACTTGGAGGAGTAGGTTTTTTCCTCGGCGGAATAGGACCGGACGGGCACATTGGATTTAATATACAAGGCAGCGATCACTTTTCGACCACCCGATTAATGGAAACCAACTATGAAACTCAGGCAGCTGCTTCAACTGATCTTGGAGGAATAGAAATAGCAAGGAACAGACTTGTTATTACCATCGGGCTAAATACTATTACATATAACAAAGATGCTGTAGCATTAATAATTGCATCGGGAGAGGCAAAAGCAAATATTGTACGCGACTCAATCGAAAGTCCGCTTAGCAACAAATATCCTGCTTCAGTTCTTCAAAATCTATCTAAAGCCAGGTTCTACCTTACTGATGGAGCCGCTTTAAGATTGCAGGAAAGAAGATTAGGAGACATTAAGAACGAAAATCCGATTTCTGAATTCTCAATTGAGCGTGCAATTATTAACCTTGCTGTACAAAAGCAAAAAGAAGTCTTGAAATTAAATGTTGACGATTATAATGATGATGAATTTGGTAAATATATTTTAAAGAAAACAGGACAATCAGTTGAAGTTATAAACCAGAAGGTACACGATTCTGTCTATAATAGATTTTATCGCGGAATTGCTCCAGTAGAAAATCAAAGAATTTTGCACACAGGTCCCCATCATGATGATATAATGCTGGGTTATTTGCCATACATTGTTCATCTTGTCCGTACTGTAACGAACAAGCATCACTTTTCAGTTCTGACAAGCGGGTTTACTGCAGTTACGAACTCTTACATGCTGGAGATTTTAGAGAACCTGAAGCATCATTTTTCTAAAGAAGAATTTAAGAATAGACTAAACACCAAATATTTTGAAACATCATTTGAAGAAGGAATTAACCGTGATGTTAATTTATACCTGGATGGAGTAGCAGCTAAAAGCTTGGTAATTAATAACGAAGCGCAGGCAAGAAGAACATTACGGAACCTTATTGAAATCTTTGGGAATAGTGATGTAGAATTCTTAAATGAAAAAATTAAAGAACTAATAATCTATTTTCAGACTCAATATCCAGGTAAGAAAGATTCACCGGAAGTTCAAAAGCTCAAGGGAATGCTCAGAGAATGGGAAGAAGAAATACTTTGGGCACATTTAGGATTTCATAGTGATGAGGTATCTCATTTAAGGCTTGGTTTTTACCAGGGAGAAATATTTACTGAAAATCCGGAAATTGACAGAGATGTTTTACCGGTATTAAATCTCTTCAGAAAATTTAAGCCTACCGTAATTACTGTAGCTCTTGATCCCGAAGGCAGCGGTCCGGATACTCATTACAAGGTACTTCAAACTATATCTGAAGCTCTACGGTTATACGCAAAAGAAACAGATATTTCAAAATTGCGTATTTGGGGCTATCGCAATGTATGGTATAGATTTCATCCGGCAGAAGCAAACATATATATACCTGTAAGTCTAAATAGTTTTGCATTGATTGAAAGCATGTTCATGAACAGTTACGGTTCTCAGAAGAATGCAAGTTTTCCGAGCTTTGAGCTTGATGGACCCTTCTCTGCCCTTTCTCAGAATGTACTTGCAGAACAGTACAAAACTATAAGGTTATGCTTAGGAAGAGATTTTTTTATTAAACATGAAATCCCGAGAGTAAGAGCAGCACATGGAATGGTTTATTTAAAAGAACTTACATTAGATGAGTTCTTTACAAAATCAATTGAGTTGAAAAAATTAACTGAGAATTAGAACTGTTGTCTGCAATAAATATCTATATTCTTCTTCATATCTTGCCTGAAGAATCGGGCTAATTCATATTCTGTGGAATGATCGAGATCTTTTTTGTCGACCCTTAAATCACAAGCTAGGTCAAAGGGATTATTGCCAGCATGCCCTTTAAGGTTTTAATTATGGAATAGATACCCCATTAAAGACAAATATCTTTAGCAGAGTTGGGTTTTTGCGAATTTATAAGAATTGTTCAAATTATTATGTTACTTAATGATTCTTTTTTTTTCAAAATATTGCCCATCCAAGTAACGCACTAAGAAATAAAGCAAGCATTGAAGGTGTCCATAACAAGCTTAGATTACTCATCATTCCATTTCCATTATCTCGGGGATACTTCATTGTTGAAAAAATAGCACCGCCGGAAAAGAGAAGAAATACTATTAAAATAATTATAAAGGCCAACACCAGAGGCTTACTTGTTTTTGTATTTATACTATTTAGCTCCAATTTGGTAATTAACAGATTGATATTATCTGTGCATAATTAAGCTATACAGGGACATAAGGAAATTCAATCGGGCAAAAGGATGGAAAAGGAGCTAATCCTTTGGGAGGATTAAACACTTACAGTCAACTATGATTGGGTATTCTAAATATTATTTATGAGGATTTTGTTGATAAAATATTTCATTTAATGATCTTTAAAGGCATTATTAAAATATTATGATAAAATAGTGACTTTTCCTCCAATCTTATTAACGCATAGGGAAAGATCGCCTTTTGATTTTTCTTTATTATTGGAATTAACAGTTCCGTTTTTTGTTTATAGAAAGAAAATAATTTTGACCTAAGACAAATAAATTATTAATTTATAATTAATAAATTGAGCATTAAGATAAGGGATATTAAAATTGTTGAAACTATCCATCCTCTAACTAATTTGAAGCGCCGGAATAAATTGGTCTCGAAAGGACACATTAATGAAAAACATATTTATTTTAATTTGTTTAATTATAATTTGCATTCAATTACCTACTTACAGTCAAAATGACAAATCAAATGAAGATTGGGCTAATTTGAAAAAGTATTCTGCAGCTGATAAACTTCTGACCAGTCAAGCCTCCGGAGAAAAACGAGTTGTGTTTATGGGCAACTCAATTACAGAATTTTGGACTAAAATAGACACTGCTTTTTTCGCAAATAAAACATATATAGATAGAGGTATTAGCGGGCAAACATCGCCTCAAATTCTCCTGCGTTTTCGCCAGGATGTAATTAATCTTAAGCCTGATATTGTTGTTATCTTAGCCGGAACGAATGATATTGCAGAAAATACTGGCCCCATTTCATTGGAAGATGTTTTAGGAAATATAATTTCTATGGTTCAATTAGCGGAAGCGAATAAAATCAAAGTGATCCTTTCCTCAGTTCTTCCCGCATATGACTTCCCCTGGCATCCAAGATTGCAGCCTGCTGAAAAAATTATAAAACTAAACAGCATGATTAAATCATACTGTAAGGAGAATAATATTTTATATGTTGACTACTATTCAAGCATGGTAGATGATAGGAAGGGTTTGGATAGCAAGTATACTAATGACGGTGTTCATCCTACATTAGCTGGCTATAAAATAATGGATAGGTTAATTGAAAGAGCAATTACTTCTGTATTAAATTAGGCTAAGACTCTATAACGGAATAATAAAAAGATATTAAGATTTTACTTTAGACTATTTAATTCTTATTACCAAAACAGTCATATCATCATTTGGCTTATCTTTTTTAATGAATTTTTGAACTTCCTTTATGATCGCATTTTTTATATCGAGTACTGATAACCCGGTATTATTAAGAGAAAGAATGAATTGTTTTAGTCTTTCATCACCAAATAATTCACGATTAATATTTTGAGCTTCATTAATTCCGTCTGTGGTTAGAATAATAAGGTCGCCCTTTTTCAGATTGTAATCGGTTTGCTCATATTGAATATTGCTTTTAACACCCAATGGTAATCTTGGTCCCTCCGGTTGCAGAAAATCAATTTTCCCATCAGTCAGTATAATTGGTCTATTTAACCCAGCGTTAGCAATCGAAAGCTGTTTGTTTTCAATATCTATTACGCATAGGCAAATCGCAACAAACATCCTTTTTTCAATTTTGTTAATTAATGATGCATTTACATTTTCTAGAATTTTGCTGATACTTCCGTTTGATCTTGTTTCAGACATAATCATCCCGCTTGTCATAATGGCTGTTATTGCGGCTTTCATAGCTTTACCGGAAACATCGCCAATCATTATTCCAAATTTCTTGGGATCGTTATCTAGCCAGAAGTAATCAAAGAAATCTCCGCCTACCTCATTTGCAGGAATGCAAGTTCCGGATATTTCCAGGTTATCAATAACTGGATCTAAAAGCGGCATTATTGATATTTGCGCATCGTGAGCGGTTTGAAGTTCTATTTTCATTCTTATTATTCTCAATCTTCTCATATATAATAGATAGGCTATGCCGATAATCAGGACAGCAACAAAAATTATAAACCATAGTCTTTGCCAAAATGGAGGAATTATTGTTAGAATTAATTTTACACCTTTTTCATTCCACAATCCGTCACTATTTGAACCTTTCACATAAAAAACATACTTACCGGGTGGAAGAGTCGTGTACGCAGCAAATCTTTGATCAGCGTTCACAAATACCCAGTCTTTATCTACACCTTGCATTTTATAAGCATATTTGTTTTTTTCAGGAGCAGAATAATCAAGTGCTGAAAACTCAAAAGAAAAAACATTATCAGAATATGGTAGTTCGATCTCCCTAATCGAAGTTAACTGTTCTGAAAAATTAACTTCCTTGTTAAATTTTTTAAATGATGTTATGACAACAGGAGGGATATACTTATTATCCTTAATGTTCTCAGGATAGAATGCATTGAATCCGTTAATTCCGCCGAAAAGCATCTCACCGCTTTTAGTTTTATAATAAGATCCCCCGTTAAACTCGTTATCCTGTAAACCGTCTTTTACATTATAATTTTTAAATTTATTCTCTTTAGGATTATATTTTGATAATCCATTGTTTGTACTAATCCAAAAATTTCCGTCCCGGTCTTTAAGCATACCATAGATAGAATTGCTTGGTAATCCATCGAGCAAAGTATATTTGTTAACCAAGCCGGTCTTTGTATCGAATCTATTGAGTCCCCCTCCGTAAGTCCCTAGCCATAATATTCCTGAAGCATCATAATAAATTGAAAAGATATATTCACTGGATAAAGAATTTAGATCACCGTTATGTGCTCTATATCTAATAAACTTTTCTGACTTCTTATCAAATTTGTTCAGTCCGCCGCCTTCTGTACCAATCCACAAATATCCTTCTTCATCCTCAATAATAGCCCTAACATAATTTTGACTAAGACTTGTAGTATCATCGGGTATATTCACAAAGTGTTTAAATATACCGGTTGAAGGATCAAACTTATCCATTCCTTTCCCATAAGTACCAATCCAAACGATTCCCTTCCCATCCCTATAAATTGATCTAATTTCATTTTGGGCTAAACTATTTTGTTTATCTGAAACATTCGACCAATTTTTGAAATAACCGGTTTTGGGATCAAATTCATCCATACCGCCGCCATTTGTTCCGATTAAAAGTTTACCATCATTAAGCGGAGTAATAACTCTAACCACATTATTACTTAGACTATTTTTCCCGTGAATATGAAAATAATATTTATATGTATTTGTCTTCCTGTCTAATTTATTTAAGCCATTATGAGTACCAATCCAGAGTACACTATCGCCTTCTTCATAAAACGACCATATTATTGAGTGGCTTAAAGAGGTTGGATCATCCTGCCTGTGTTTGTAATGATAAAATTGACCAGCCCCCCTGGATACCTTATTTATTCCGCTTCCATAAGTTCCTATCCACATAATGCCGGAGCGATCCATATACAAAGATCTGATTTCATCTGTACTTAAGGATCTGTTATCCAATTGGTCATGCCGATATGAGGCAAAGTTATTTTTTTTTATATCATAAATATTTACTCCGCCGCCGTTAGTACCAATCCATATCATGCCAGAAGCATCTTCTGATATTGCATAGACTTCATTGTTACTAATTGAGTTATTATTCGAAGAAGAAAATAGATAATGATTAAACTTAGGGATAGTTTTATTGCGATCAGTTGAAGAAATTTTATTTAATCCATAATCGGTTCCGATCCAAAGATTTCCATTTGCATCCTCAAAAATAGATCTTACATCATTATCACTTAATGAGTTTTTAGCAGCGGGTTCTTTGAAGTATCCAATAATTGTGTATAATATTTTTCCATTCTCTTTAAGTATTTTTGACAGACCATTATTTGTCCCAACCCATAATACGCCTTTGCTATCGATAAGAAGAGATAAGACTTTAACATTTCCCAGAACATATTTTTTATCGGATACTTTGATTCCCCTTCTGATGGTAAAGGTAGTATCGGTAGATTCCGACTTTACAATCTGATTCAGTCCGTTATCAGTTCCGACCCATATATTCCCTTCTTTATCTTCTACTATTGCATTTATGTTATCATTGCTTAAACTATTCTGGTTACTCCCATTATAATTAAACCGTATAAATTTTTTCTTCCATGGGATGTAAAGGTTTACGCCTGAGTTGAATGTCCCAATCCACAATCTGCCGAGCTTATCTTCACAAAGAGCTGTAATATCATTATAACTTAAACTATTCGGATTCTCAGACTTTCTTAAAACTTTAAATGAATATGCATCATATATATTTAGTCCGTCTTCAGTTCCAAAGTACATAAACCCGCGGTGATCCTGGAGAATACATTTAACGATACTTTGAGATAATCCTTCTTCAAGAAATATTTGATCAAAAGATACATCACTTACTTGTGAGTAAGCCTTACTGACCAGAGCTAATAAGAGTACACTTGCAAAAACAACCGTTCTTCTTGTTAGCTCTGATGCCGCACAAGAATACATTCTCATTTATTTAACCTTAAGTGAAATAATATTTATAACTCTTAAGAAAATAAAATTATTAAGGTCTTATGTAATAAATAAGCATTTCTCCGAATCAAAATCAAGAAGAATAAGAATGTGGAATGGCAAATAATAATGTCAAGTTAAGATTTCCGCAAAAGAGATTTTTCCTGAAATTATTTTTTATAATTTGTATAGTGATATTAATAAGCCGGTTAACTTTGACCGGCTTATTAAAGTTTTCAGGTAAGGTTACTTTTTAGTAAGAACAACAGTTCCGATATTAGTTGTATTCGAAGCAGTTACATTAACATTAACTACTGTTGTATCTTTATAAGAAGTATCTTTAGGTGCAATATATACTGAATAGCTATTTGGAGATAGATATTGAAGTTTAAATCCTCCTGTGGCATCTGTTGAAGTCGAAACACTGTCCCCTTCCGAAATTGCCCAAACATTAGATGACACTGAAATTGGCGACACTACTCCGGCAATTATCCCTGTGGTTCCAGTTGCAACAGCTCTGATAACGGGCTTTAGGATATATTTAGCATTTAATAATAAACCTGTTTGAACTATTGAACGATTTGCATCGAAATCCAGAGTCAACAAATAGGTAATTCCGGGCAGCACAGTTGCATGTATATTTAGCTTAATTCCGCTCTGACTTCCACTTGGAGTTGTAAGTGCGATAGTCTGTCCATTAATAACAATATTACTTCCACTGCCAATAAATAGTCTAATCTGAGTATAATAACCTGCTTGTAAAGTATCTTCGCCAATTACTGCATTAGCGCCATTTACCAGCTTTAATAAATCGTAAGTTGCCGGATGATTGTCTAGAGTAACCCACCCGGTAGTGCTGTCGTTGTTTGCTAAATGTGCTTGCACACTATCAATTACAATATTCACCTCTGAATAATCTGCGGGGCTGTCAATCATCTGAACTTTCATCATCCCGCTAGTTGTAGTCGGTTGAGACGGGTTATCATTTGATGTACACCCATTATAAATTACAGTGCTAGAAATCAGCAAGAGAGACAATGCTAAAGATTTTTCTAAACTAAAACCTCGAAACTTCATTATATAATCCTTTTCTAATATTTACGGATCTTGTAAAAACATTTTTATACTTAAACAAATTATCTATTCGGGTGTGTCAATTCAATAGAGCAAAGGGATTAAAAAGGGACTACATCTTTAGTGTGAGAAATAAGAAGCGCATAATACTTTCACACTTTACCTATGGCAGCAAGCCGCAACGGAATTTGCTTGATGGAGTATGTAATATGGAGTATGCGAAACAAATTTGAAATATCTTGACACAAAAAGCAATCTGCCTATTGCGGATAAATCGCAATACTTTAGTAAATAACTATTAAAAGAAATTAATTACAGCACCAGACGGAACGATTATAATGCAATTTAAGTTCATGAAATCGAGAACTATTTTCTCCGCTGACTAATTCCTTATTTTTTTTGCTTCATCGAAAGAGGAATTATTCCCAATATAATTGCAACAATTATTACACAAACAGAGCCAACCACATCCGGTTTAATAGTCATAATAAAAATTTGTCCTAAACCGACTGCAATTTCAGATTGCAATAAATTCATTAGGCTTAACTTGCCTATTTGACTATGCAATTCAGTATCTGACATTTGGCTATTAGAATTTATTATTTTGCTTAATTTCTCAAGTCTTTTTCCAGTAACTAGAATTATATGCAAGAACAGGAAAAGCCACATCAACATTGCAGCTATTATCCAGGCAGTCCAGTTCCATTTTGCAGAAACCAAATAAGCCCCAGTAAAAAGCAGAAGAGTACCTATTCCCATAAAGACATATTTAAGCGGTAAAATATATTTTATCCATTCATCGATTTGGTCTCTTTTGACAGCGAGTTGAAGTTTTGATATTCCTACCCATTCAATAGCCATTGCCATAAACAGAACTAAGGCGCTTGTTATATGTATAAAAAGGATTAATAAATAAAATTCCATATACTACTCTCATTTTTATAAGTGATAAGAAATATTCTTATTAATATAATACATATTCTAGGAATTTGCGATGCAACTGAACATATTCTTTCCAATTTACGCAGTATTCCGAAATTAAAAGGCAAGGGCTTAAATGGATATATTTAGAAATTGTTCATCGGTCACTTTCATATTGATGGATTTTTATTATGTTCTTAATAACAATATTTAATTTATATGAGGAAGTTATGAAACACACCAGACTTTTCGGCAGCGTCATTACTTTAGTTTCTCTGTTATTATTTCTTTCTTTTGTAACAGAGGCGCAGATGAAACAAGAGAAGAAACCTCGACTCAGTCTAAAAGCCGGAGTATTCCAAAGAATCGGCGTTGATACTGATATTAACATCTCATACAGCAGACCTGGAGTTAAGGGAAGGAAAATTTGGGGAGGTTTAGTTCCATATGGATTAGCTCCGGGAACTAAAGAATCAAATGGAAAACCTTTTCCATGGCGAGGCGGTGCTAACGAGTGTACAACTATAGAATTTAGTAAAGATGTCTCTATAAACGGGGATAAATTACCTGCCGGGAAATATAGTATTCAGTTCATTCCGTCTAAAGAAAAATGGACAGTAATATTTAACAAGAATACAAAGCTTTGGGGTAGTTTTGAATACGATAAAAAGGATGATGCTTTACGAATAAATGTTACGCCGGTTAATGTGCCTTTCCAGGAATGGCTCTCTTATGGTTTTGATGATTTGGCAGGAACTTCTTGCACAGCATATTTGAGGTGGGAAAAATTAGAAATCCCATTTAAGATATCAACTGCAGACTAAGAATTTATTATTGTTGTCGTGAATAAGTGTCCATATAACCGGAAACGGTTTATAATTTGGAGTAATATAGGTCTCGTAAAATATCCTTGCGCTGATTAAGCAGAAAGTGATAGGAAAGATCTTTCATTTTATGCATAATATAATAAAAGGGATGAAATTAAGTTTTATCCCTTTTTCGTACCAATAGTATAATGATACCTATTTCATTAAAATTAATTTTTTTGTTTCTGAGAAGCTTCCGGCCTGCATCCGATAAAAATAAATTCCACTTGCAATACTTTTATTGAAGACTCCAAACTTAATGCTATAACTGCCGGCTGATTTCTCTTCATTCACCAAAGTAGATATTTCCCTTCCCATCTCATCATAAACCTTTATAGTTACAAACTCTGACTTAGGGATTCCATATTTTATTGTTGTTGTCGGATTGAAAGGATTTGGGTAGTTTTGGTACAACGAAAAACTTACCGGCAAATTATTTTTTTTATCATCAATGCCGGTTATCATATCAGTCAAAGGTCTCTTCCAAACTCCACTACCGACAGTACCCGCAAAAAGATAAGAACTGGAAATATCCAATGATTGCACCGGAGTATTTGTAAATCCTGAACTGACATTAGACCAACTAATGCCGTTGTTAGTAGATAAGAAAATACCGCCGCTGAATGTTCCAGCAAATAATTCATTTCCGTTTGCTGCAAAAGAAATTACTACGTTGTTTGTCAAACCGGAATCAACTTCTGTCCAGTTTGTCCCATTATCGGTAGATCGGAAAACACCGTTCATTGTTCCTGCAAAAAGGCTATTGCCTGAAACTGCAAGAGCAAAAATACTTGCACTTGTTAATCCTGTGTTGGCGGCAGTCCAATTTTTTCCGTTATCAGTAGATCGAAAAACGCCATTACTTGAAGTTCCAGCAAAAATATTTGTATCTACAGCATTTGCAATTACAGCTAAAGATTTGATTACAGTATCTGTTAGACCATTATTAACCTGAGCCCAGGAGCTACCTAAATCCGTTGATAAGAAAACACCTGCATCGCTCCCGGCGAATATATTTGTCCCCGGGGCATTTGAATGGATTACTTTAATAGCCCATGTAGAAACTAGCTGGTTTGTAAATTTGGAAAACTGCCAGTTTGCACCGTCATCACTTGATATAAAAACTCCTCCGCTAGAACCGGTTCCTGCATAAATATTTGTTCCATCCTCATCAAGTGTACTTATCCAAAAACTCCATAATCCGGAATTCATTTGAAACCACTGATCACCATTATCCGATGTTCTGAACATTCCGCATGCGCCAGTCCCTGCAAAAACATTACTTCCTTTCACACAAAGAGACTGAGCAGAAAGATTATATCCAAGTCCACTGTTAGCTAATGACCAACTTGATCCGTTATTTGCTGATATGAAAACACCGCTATTTGTTCCAGCTAAAATCTCCGAACTGTTGAATGCAATTGCATACACATAAAGATTCGTCAAACCATTGCTTATAGGTGTCCAATTTAAGCCGCCATCAGTAGTTACAAAAATCCCGCCTCCGTTTGTTCCGGCAAAGACGCTCGATCCATTATAAGCAAATAAATTGA
The DNA here is from genome assembly GCA_021777835.1 of Bacteroidota bacterium. Lineage (GTDB taxonomy): Bacteria > Bacteroidota > Ignavibacteria > Ignavibacteriales > Ignavibacteriaceae > FEN-1297. The sequence continues at coordinate 50,949 of JAJYDC010000009.1, forward strand.
CGCCGCTCATTAAACCGTTATTCCTACTATTCCATGATCCCCCATTGTCTGTTGAAACAAAGACACCGGCGGAAGTTCCGGCATAGACATATCCATTTGCAGCGCATAACGAAATAACATTATAACTATTTAATCCCGTATCGACAGGAACCCAGCTTGGAACATTAACAGTAGATCGGAAAATCCCGCCGCCTAGTGTCCCTGCAAAAATAGTCGTATCGGTAATAGCAATTGAAAAAACACTAGCTCCTGAGACATTTGATCCTACTTGAGTCCAACTTGATCCATTGTTTGTTGAAGTAAATATTTTACCGTAATTACATCCTGCGTATAAATGCGTGCCGGCTACAGCTAAAGCGCGGACTGTATAATCAGTTAAGCCGGCATTTACGGGAGTCCAGCTTGAACCGTTATCCGTTGATTTTAAAATTCCGCCATTTCCACCAGAATAAATATCATTTCCGTTAACAAGTAGACAGAGAATTTCATAATTAGATAAACCATTGTTTGATTGTGTCCAGCTTGTGCTGTTGTCTGCGGAGGAATAAATGCCACCGCCAAAAGTTCCCGCAAATATATTTGTTCCGCTAAAGGCAATACTGGAAACATAGGCGCCTTTGGGTCCGCTTGTTTGAACCCATTGAGCATAGAGATTTTGTAATGGTAATGAAAAGATAATTAACAACATAGGTAGGACCCGGGACGTAATCTTCATAATGATTCTCCTTTTATAAAAGAAAATGTTGCGACTAATTTCTTCTTATATAAATATAGTACATTTCTGGAAAGTTCAATAATCTTCAGGAAGTCACATACTGTTTACATTCCTTGTGCCCTTTGCTTCTTAGAATTAAAAGTTTTTAGAAATGCACTTAATATTTTACCCATTAGCTAATATCATACATTCAATTAATAAATATTTATCATAGAAAACATATAAGAATTTGAACTATGAATTTTTTTCAACATAATAAATTATCTCAGCAATCACTTTTAATTTGTAAACATTTAGTCTATTAAGTATATTATTACAAACAATTTATGAGCCCCTCTTTAATTAATCATTTAATTTGGAGTTATCATGAAAAATAAACTTATCTTTCTTGCAATTATCACCATCTCAGTTTTTTTCCTTTTAGTTCAAATAAATTGTTCGTCTAAGATGACAAAGGATGAACAGGTTGCTAGAGGGAAATATCTTGTTAATATCGGGGGATGCAATGATTGCCACTCACCTAAAATAATGACATCTATGGGACCGGTACCCGACACAACTCGCCTTTTATCGGGACAGTCATCTGATTTGCGTTTGCCCCCAATTGATACTGCTATGATCGCAGATGGTAAATGGATCATTACTACCGGAGATCTGAATGCATGGGTAGGACCGTGGGGAATTTCTTTTGCCGCAAATTTAACTCCTGATTCTTCAACCGGCATCGGTTTATGGACACCTGATATATTTATCAAGGCTATGCGACAAGGTAAGCATATGGGTTCAGGCAGGGATATTTTGCCGCCAATGCCCTGGCAGGCTATTGCGGGGCTTACAGATAAAGACTTGGATTGTGTTTTTGCTTATCTGCAATCAATACCGGCAATCAGTAATCGTGTCCCGTCCCCTATTCCGCCAAATATGATTGTTCAAATGTCGAAGAAAAAATAATATACATAAGGGAGCAACTGCTCCCTTTTTATTTCTTATAACAAATCCTTCGTGAATTGTGAATTCATATTCAAGAATTTGACAAATCTAATCCCTGCAATTAGTTTGTTTTGATTCCTATAATTCCATAATGGTATGGCGGTAATTGAATTACTTCACTGTCTATTGTAAAGCCTCCCTGTTCAATCCACGCTATGCATTGTTCAGGCTTTGGTCTAATATCTAATGAAGGACCTCTTGGTGTTGAGGATGAATAAATCCAATGAATAATTCCGACCTTTGCGCCATTTCTTAATACCCGGTATGCTTCCTTTAATAATGCCAGCGGGTCTTCCGCATGAAGGATATTAAAAAGCATTGCGTAATCGATTGAATCTTCTTTTAATCCTGTACCCTCCTTGGCGAAGTCAATCTGTTTAATTATAATATTTGAAAGTTTTTCTAGTTTTACTTTTCTTTTTAAGCTGCTTATCATTTCCCTTTCAATATCCAGCGCATATAGATTACCTTTTATGATTTTAGCCGCTGGTATTGTAAAGGTGCCATAACCGGATCCAAGTTCTATCGCGTCAGAAATTGCGTCATCAAATTTAAGCTTACTAAAAATATATTGAGGATTAAAGAATGATTCCCAGTATTTTTCTTCAGGCATCCCACTTTCGCGAATCTTCATTTATTGTAAATAATAATTTATAAAATAGTAAATACATTTTTGTAAAAATAATAAGATATCACCGAAAGTGGCAATGATGAATTAATGGAGTATGGAATATAGAGTATACGTAAAAAAGGAATAAGAAAATTGTTCATTTTAGAGTAGTTACTAAGACACAAATGCATAATTCATAATACATTATTTTTGTTAGGCTTTCACATAAGAAATTATATTGGTGAATTATTCTTGTAGGATTCTCAGTAAGCTTTCGCACAAGTGTTAGATGATGCTCAATAAAAGGAATTGTCTTGATGATAAATAAAAAAGTTTTCTATAATTCTAAATTGATTTTTAGAAAGTAGAATGATGTTTTCTATTTCGGGAATAATTGAAAACCTGATTCATTCGATACGAAGGTGGGTATCACCATGGTATCTGGCTTACGCAATTTTAGGCGCTGTTTCCACTGCGATAATTCCGGTGTTACTGCCGTTAATAGTAACTTCATCATCGCATAATCTATCTAATGTTGCATGGGTAATGGGTGTTTATAATCTTGGTATTTTAACCTCACCTTTATGGGGAAATCTAAACGATAAAAAACACATACCACGCTTAATATTTTTCAGCAGCTTTTTTTCTTTGATGGTTAGTTTAGCCGTATTACCATTTATAATATCACTCTTAGGCTGGTTAATTATTTCATTTCTACTGGGAACTAGTACTGCTGCAGTCGTTACAATTTCAACCTTATTTGTAGTTGAATATAATCCTCAATCAGAGTGGACACAAAGGATCGGATGGCTTCAAAGCTTCAATGGATCAGGACAAACAATAGGTTTGTTCATCGCTGCATTCTTTTCAGCGAGTAAATTATATAATGAAGGAATATGGATAGGAGCTGCATTGCTCATTCCAGCAATTGTACTTGGTCATTTAGGGTTGCCGGTGAAGAAAAGTAAAATGTCTATGCCAAGCAAATTAAAACATTTGGACTTTCGGAAGATAGCAAATTTCGGTAAGACAGAATTAATTGGCGGTGGTATAATTAGGCATTCACATATCTTAAATCTAAGCGCATTGCGCAGTATTAAAAAATTGCTATCGACTCGTTTAGGATTTTTCATCATCACCTGGTTTTTATCCGCCTTTGGCGCAGCTTCATTTTTCTCATACTTCCCTATCTTGATGAACACATCCTATCATGTATCCCCGGGTGCAACTTCTTTAATATACGCTATTGCAGGCGCAGCCGGCATAGCTTTATATACCGGAAGTACAAAGATCTCTGAGAAATTAGGTGTTCAGAGAGTATATAAATTGGGAATCTTAATAAGACTAATTGGATTTGCATTATTACTGCTGCTCATATTCTATAAAATACCCGCAATGCCTGAAATAGCATCACTTGCTTTTGCGATAATAATACTATCCTGGCCTATACTAAGCGTTACAAGCACAACATTAACAGCTGAGCTATCCCCTGTAAGCGAAGGTGAAGCTATGGGATTGTACAATGCATCCGGTGCAGTTGCTACTGTACTCGGCACTTTTATTGGAGGAGCTTTAATAAATTTTGTTGGATTTAGCGCGATTTCTATTCTCGGTGTCTGTGGACTTGGATTATCTTTATTAATAACTATGAAGGTTCATAAAAGTACAACTGAGCCATAAATTCCTTTGACTTTCCCTCTCAAAAGTTGACGATGCACATTATTCAAATTGAAGTCCTTTTTATTTGAATTCTATTTGTCTAGAAGCTGATCTAAACAATCAAACGACATTTTATCGTTTTATAGGACATATAGTTTCTCAATTATTTTGTCGATTTGCTTGTCCGCCGTTTTTGACAATCAACTAAATGTGAGAAAGCCATACTATTCGTTTTTAGCTCATTTTCGGCACTTATTACTTTGGGCATGTCTTGTACCTATCTTGTACTTAACCTGCTCTTATTTTATACTTGTCTAAAATTTATCTTGACTTATCTTATACTTGACTTGCACCTGTAATTTGGAGTCTGCCATTTTAGCAGATGGTGAGAAATTATGGTGTGTAAAGTTGCGTTTTGTTTTCGCTAATCTGCAGATCTAAGAAACTTCATCTCAGGTTGAAATAAATACTTTTCAAAGTAAAATATTATTTAACTTTTGCTCTCATTTAACAAACCAGAACAAAGTCTTTTCTGTTAAGATCTGGAATAACAATAAATTTTAAATAGAGACTGAAACTCACCAATTGTGTACTTCAACAATATCGTGCAAAAGTACGATATAAATATAAGTTTCTTTTTATTATTATAAAATTAATCCTATAGTCAAGCCTTTTCTAATAGCTTTCTTTTGTAATAACTACCTTACCCTTAAATATCCTATAGACGAATATTGTATATGCTATCACTATCGGCATCCCTATTAGTGCAATGTACAGCATAGCTGTTAAAGATGTTTTAGAAGAGGCTGAATTATAAACAGTCAAGCTGAAATCCAAATCGATATTCGAAGGTACAATTCTTGGGAATAAACTTAATGCCGTTAGCCCTATCATTGAAATAATGGTCAGCGAGGAAAAAATCAATGCTCTAAAATACTTTTGTGCTTTTACAAAAACAGGGATTAATACAATTGAAACTAACAGCAATATAAAGAGAATCCAGAACAATGGACTTTTTAATAAACCGTTAAATTGAAATGGTGCTTCGAACAATGTAAAAAAGGAAGTAAGTGCGTATAATAATACTGTCGTCATCCATAGTTTATTAACGTACGGCTGCACTTTTTCATTTATAGATCCTTCGGTTTTAATCATTAGATATATTGAGCCATGCATTGAAAATAAAGCTAGACTGACCAGCCCTACAAGAATAGCATAGGCATTAAGCAGTTGAGGAAATCTGCCAATGTACATCCCGCTAATATCTATCGGTAAACCGCTAACAATATTTCCTACTGCTACGCCAAATAATATTGCCGGCAGCAGACTTCCTATTCCGAAGAAGTAATCCCAAAGTTTTTTCCATCCAGGCGAAGAAACCTTTCCTCTGAATTCAAATGAAATAGCTCTAAAAATAAGAGCCGCAAGCAATAACATGAATGGAATATAAAAGCCGCTAAATACTGTAGCATACACTACCGGAAACGCTGCAAATAATGCTCCACCTGCTGTAAGCAGCCAGACTTCATTTCCATCCCATACCGGACCGATTGAGTTTAAGTATACCCTTTTGGCTGTTTCGTCTTTTGTGAAAAGATATAATACCCCTACACCTAAATCGAAACCGTCCAATACTGCATAACCCATAATTAGAATGATAATCAGTAGAAACCAAACAGTGTTTAAGTCCATTATGATAACTCCTCCTTTACAATTGAAGGTTCAGGTCCGTGCTTAATTTCTTTTACAAGTAAATAGACATACAATGAGCCGATAAGCAAATAAATCAGCGCAAACATTATAATCGAGAATAAAATATCACCAGCCGGTACGTTTGCAGAAACAGCATCGGATGTTCGCATTACATTATAAATTATCCATGGCTGCCTGCCCACCTCGGCAGATATCCACCCAAGTTCACACGCAATTACTGGTAATGGAATAGCCCAAATAAACATTCTAAGTATAATTTTTGTATCCCATAATTTATTTTTTATTATTAAGTAGGTTGCCATCATCATAAGTAGAATAAATATCATTCCAAGCACCACCATATTATGGTATGCAACGAATGTAATAAATAACGGCGGTAAGTCATTAGCGGGGAATGCGTTTATTCCTAACACTTTAGCATTAAAATCGCCGAATGCAAGCCAACTAAGAAGCCCGGGTATCTCAACTTTCGCTTTTAATTCAGGCGGAGGCATTATTGGAACTGCAAACACTGCCAGAGGGGCTCCAGTTTGGGAAGTATATAGACCTTGTATTGCTGCAAACTTTGCAGGTTGATATTTAGCTACTTCCCTGCCGCTTTCATGCCCAAATGGGAATAATTCAAGTAAGGAAACTATTAAACCAAAATACACGGCAATTTTCATCGAACGCTTAGCAAGTTCTGTTTCTTTGTTTTTTAGAATTAAGTAAGCTGAAACTCCGGCAACCATAAAAGCACCGGCTATCAGGCCGGCATCTATTGTGTGCAGGAATCTGATTACTGTTGATGGATTAAATACTGCATCCCAAAAATTGGTAAGTACAGCACGCCCGTTTTCGATAATATATCCAGCCGGCGTTTGCATCCATGATCCTGCAACGATAATCCAGAATGCGGATATTGTTGCTCCGATAGCAACCATCCATATTGAAAATAAATGAACTCCTCTTGATACTTTATCTCTTCCGAATAAATATAAACCTAGAAATGTTGATTCAAGGAAAAAGGCAAATACTCCTTCAGCAGCTAATGGAGCTCCAAATATATCGCCTACAAATTTAGAGTACTCTGCCCAGTTAGTGCCGAACTGAAATTCCATAACTATTCCGGTAGCTACACCGATGGAGAATGTAAGGGCTAGGATTTTGCCAAAGAAATTACCTGCTCTAATGAAAACTTCTTCTTTTCTTTTATATCCAAAAGTTTCAATAATTACAAGGAGCCATGCTAATCCGATAGATACTGGAGGAAATAAGAAATGAAAACCAACAGTCATTGCAAACTGTATTCTCGACAATAAAACTGCGTCCATATATCAACTCCCAAATTAAGTTATGATATTTTCATGGCTTCGAGCAAACAACTATTATTCCAAGATTACCGATATTATATATAGAATATTGTTGATAATTTAAGGAAATTGAGTAGTTGTGATCATAATTACCGAAATTAATTCTCGATATTTGAAGGATTGCGAAACATGCTTCTCTTTGTTGAGAAAGTCAAATGTGAAATATTGCAGACAATTATAAAAAGATTACAACGAACTTTATTTGTAATTGCTATTTACCCATTAGTGTCACACCAGTCATTGTTTTAAATAATTCTTTTATCACAAAGCAGGAAGAAATCAACATAGATTAATATTAGTGCTATAATAATAGATTTTATAATTAATTGTTTAGGGAGACAACAGCTAATATTAAAAACTTTTCTGCCACAGGGTACAAAAGTGAACGATGAATCCCGCTAAGAATTTTTGAACTCATTTTTGTTTAATTCAATTTCAAATTGAGTTTTATGTTCAAAGCAAAAAAATATTTACTGTTGCAACGTCGGTAATAAATCTAATATTCTTTTCTTCATTTTTTATAGACTCTACTAGCTTTATTAATGTAAAATAATTTCCACAGACATTTTTTAATGCATTTATTTTTCTCTCATAAGAGAACCATATCGTGTTTTTTCTCACACATGGAAAGAAAATCTTACAAATTTGATGAATTTACTTACAATACTTTGGTTTGCTTTTTGACTACAGACTGCAGTCATTAAAAAATGACACAATTAAAATACTTATAAAAATTCGGGGTCATTATGAAACTTAAAATTGTTACTTTAATCTTTGTCCTGGCAATGGCGGCAAATTTTTCCTTTGCCCAGGATTTCTATCTGGGAGTAGGGACGCCTGGCGATCCGCAAGGTACCTCCTGCGCTACTTGCCACTCATCAAGCGGTATAGCAGATAATACTCCTTACTATGATTCATGGAAACTTACAAAACATGCTCAAGCTTATGATTCGCTAAGCGGTATATTAAACTATAGCTGTTTGCAATGTCACACCACAGGCTGGAATGCTGCTGTTAAAAACGGTGGTGCAGATGAATATGTCAAAGCCGATACATCACAAAAACATGGATACACAATTACAGATGCTACAGGTTTCAATAGGACCAAGAACATCGGCTGCGAAGATTGCCATGGTCCTCTTGGGGATAGCAGCGGTACCTTACCGTCAATTGATCACTGGGGATTCTTGAACAACGGTACTACAAATGTACCTAGCGTTGCTGCAAGTGTATGCGGTTCATGCCATTCAGGCTCACACAATCCTTACCTCGACGAGTGGCAATTATCGGTACATGCTTCTTCTACATCAGGTAACCCAACTATTACTAATGTAGTTATTAAAAATAAATCATGCGTAAGATGCCACGTAGCTCAAAACTTTATCTCATATATTAAGAATCCTACTGCATATAGAGATACTATTTTAGTTACAGGTGCAAATATTCAACCAATTACTTGCGCGGCTTGCCATGATCCGCATAGCGCTGCTAATGAAAAACAACTTAGAATGGCAGTAACAAACAAAGCAGTTATTTGCGATGCATGCCATAGTGTTTATCTTGATTCAGTAAACGTAAAGACAGCCGTGCATGAAGATAACGGACCTGCATTAGACGGTGCAGCTACTTTTGGATATAGGTATCCGGGACAGACTTACTCGAATTCAGCACATACTTTTGCGGCTACAAAGAGATGTATTACTTGCCACGTTTATGCTTCCACAACAGGCGGCGTAACAAATACAGGTCATACATTTGAGCCAAGAGTAGCAGCGTGCGCAACATGCCATCCTGACTATTATTCAAACGTTGATACTTCAAATTTTGCAAAAAGATTTGACTATGACGGAGTTCAAACAACAACTGATAGTCTAATGGCCGTATTACAGGCAAAGTTAAACAAAGCTACTCACTCAGATTCAACTTCAATGGCATTCCTTGAAGCTAATTACAACCTGGCTGCAGTTTCCGGAGACGGAAGTCATGGTGTTCATAATACACGTCTTGAACAAAAACTATTGACTGATGCTATTGCTAACTTTACTCCATCAGGTGTAAGTGATGTTAAAAATAATAATACATTACCAATTACTTACAGTCTAAGTCAAAATTATCCTAATCCGTTTAATCCAACAACTACTATTGACTTCTCAATTCCTGAAGCTGGAAGTGTTAAGATTACGGTTTATGATGCACTAGGTAAGCAAATTACCACACTGGTTAATTCATTCATGAACCGTGGAAATTACAAAGCTACCTGGAATGCAGTTTCTTATGCTTCAGGTGTTTATTTCTACAGAATTGAAGCTAAGAATTTCTTAATGGTTAAGAAAATGGTTCTACTTAAATAACAAAAATGTCAGAGTAGAGTTCATATTTGTTATATCATGGCAAGTATGATCTCTACATTTTTTACAACCTCAATTCAAAGGAGGAAAAATGTTAGGTAAATTATTAATCCCAGTGCTTCTGCTTTCGTCTTCTCTGCTGTTAGCTGCTGCGGATTCAACAAAGACTGCTGAAATGCCAAAGCATGGTTTTATAGGTGCAACGGCATGCGGTATGTGTCATCATACTGACAAACAAGGGAAGCAATTGGAGATTTGGCAGAACAGTAAACATGCTAATGCCTATAAAACTCTTCAAACAGATGAAGCAAATAAAATCGCAAAGGATAAAGGATTCACAACTCCTGCAGCTGAAACTCCTGAATGTTTGAAATGTCATTCGCCAGCTTACAATGTTGATAAATCAATGCTCGGTCCTAAATACAATATAGCTGATGGTGTTCAATGCGAAACTTGTCATGGCGGCGGTGCTGATTACAAAATGCTATCTATTATGAAAGATAAAGAAAAAGCTGTAGCTAATGGTTTAGTTATGCACGATGATCTTAAAACTTTCTGTGCTACTTGCCATAATTCAGAAAGCCCAACTTTCAAAGCAGATAAAGCTATTGATATAAATGCAATGTGGGATAAAATAAAGCACCCAATACCACAGGATGCAAAGTAATTTATATATAATTGTCATTGGGCAATATGTATAAAATAATTATTGACATGTATAAAATTATATCTTTTAAAATAATTCTCTAGGGCAAAGCGAGATTCTACAATCAATCATAAACTCGTGACTCTCGCTTTGGCCAAAGGGGTATCTAATAGGGTAACAGCAATATAATTTTTTTTGACAGCTTTGTTTAGAAAAAACGAAAACTAATATGAAAAAACTTTTTACTATTATTTTTATCATTGGAATTACAGCCGTTGTATTGCCTCAAAGCTTCAACGGAAGATTCTCATCTTCGCTTTATTCATTCCAAACATACGATTCGGCTTCCGCTTCTAATAACTACCTGCGCTCGTATCAAATGTTGAATTTGAATATTAACCAGGGTAATGTTTCCCTTCGTTCTTATATGAATTTAGAAGGTGATCTTACAGGCGAAAAGATGGTTTACGATCCAATGCTTAGGTTCTACAATTTATACTTAGAGGTTCGGGATTTATTTGATATGGCTACAATAAAATTAGGCAGGCAGCCAATTTTTAATAGCATTGCTGGAGGCGTTTATGACGGTATAAATATCGACCTTAAAAAGAACGCTTATAAATTTAGCGGTTATTACGGCGGCGATGTACCTGCTTATGATAAACTGCAATTAACAAATAAATGGGACAAAGATTTCATTCTTGGCGGCAGATTTACAACTATTGCACTCGATAATTTCCAAATGTCACTTAGTTATGTTGATAAGAACTTTCAGCCGGATCCTTATTGGGCTACAAGGCTTGATGTAAATCTAAATCCTATACAAGTATTAATTAGCAACAAATCACTTCAATATCAATTTACGTCCGCAGAAGTAAATTATAGTTATAAAGATAAGGTTAACATTTTTACAACTTATAACTATGACCTTAACTATGACAGAACATCCAAAGTTGAATTTGACGGCGGATATAACCCGTACAAAGACCTCAGACTTAGTTTGTACTATAATTATCGCGCACCAATGATTAGCTACAACTCAATATTCTCAGTATTTGATTACGGGAATACACAGGAGGTTGAGGTCGGAGCAGATTATACAATAAACAAATACTTTACTGCAACAGGCAGATACGGGAACGTAATTTACCAGGATGCAAATTCTCAGAGAGTTACGGTTGGGATTAGTTCAAATTACGGAAGTATAAGCTATAGAAAAACATTTGGTTATGCCGGAGAGCTTGATGCTCTGTCTCTTTATTCAGCGTATACGGTACTTAACGGTCTATTGACACCGTCGGTTGGGGTATCATTTACACAATATAAGCTAGAGTCAGATGGTCCGCTAAATCATCTTACAGCTTTAATCGGCGGATTAAATGTTCGCCCATGGTCTTTATTATCTTTTGATTTACAGGCTCAATACATGGATAATCAGATCTATAAAAATAACTTCAGTATGTTCTTGAAGCTCAATTATTGGTTTAATTCAAATTTTTAACTGATGTATTATGAAAATTAAATACCTTTATATTTTTGTTCTTCCACTTGTAGCGGCTGTTCTAATTTTTAGCGCTTTCTTTTTGAAAAGCGATCCTCAAGGAGTCGGAAACAAGGGCATCATTAAGTTTTCACACAAAGTGCATAATGGAAACGCTGAATGTGTAGATTGCCACACAGCAGTACCTAAAAGCACTTCCCTTAAAGACAATTTGATGCCTAATCATGACGCATGTTCAAGCTGTCATGATGTAACCGACAAGACTAAATGCGACAAATGCCACTATGACAATATTTATAAACCGTTAATTCAGAAGAAATCGGAATTGAAATTCAATCACGAGTTTCATTTGGATAAACAAAAGATCAAATGCGAAACATGTCATAAAGGAATTTATGATGTAGCATACGCAGAAGATGCTGTTCAGCCAAGTCCTAAGATGGAAACATGTTATTCATGCCACAATAATAAATCGACTGCATCAAATGAGTGTATTAGCTGCCACGTTTCAACTGCGGACTTAAAACCTCAGTCGCACAAAAGCGAAGACTTTCTTCATACACACAAATTTGCAGCTAGAGAATTCAACGCAAATTGTATAATGTGTCATGACAATGCTTCTTGCCAGGAATGTCATACCGGAACAACAATGCTATCGGGAACTAATGCAAAAAATGATTTTTATCAGCCTTACTCCCCTACTAATTCCAAAGACGGAATTAAACAGCAACAAATAACCAGGGTTCACGATCTTAACTACAGATTTACTCATGGTATTGATGCAAAAGGAAAAACTGCTGAATGCCAGTCGTGTCATCAAATAAATACATTTTGTGCAACCTGTCATCAATCAAAGTCCGGTGATTTCTCTCTTGGCGGAATTGAGCCTACATCTCACTTAAGTCCTAATTTCATGATAATAGGAGTAGGTTCCGGAGGCGGCGAACATGCTACTTTAGCTAGAAGAGATATAGAAACCTGCGCAGCCTGTCATGACGTTCAAGGCGGCGACCCAACTTGTATTCAATGCCATACTGATCCTGATGGAATCCAAGGAACAAATCCAAGAACCCATCCTCGTAACTACATGCATGATGTACACGGTGACTGGCATACCAGCCAGGGTTCGATTTGCTTTAATTGCCATACCGGTTCTTCCCCGTCCTCACCGGCTGGAGTTGGTTTCTGCGGTTACTGTCATGGTTCAAATGTACACTGATAATTAATGGAAATAAAAATGAAATACTTTCTAACAAATATATTATTAGCGTTTGCTTTTGCAATAATATTAATCGGCTGCAGTGATTTGCAAAATAATATCCCCGTTACTCCTCAACTTAGCGCACATAAGGCTGGAAATTTAGATCCAACCTCGCCAAACTTTCATGGCAATGTTGTTAAGGCTAACAATTGGAGTATGAAGGATTGTCAACAATGTCACGCAGCAGACTACAGCGGCGGTACTACCGGTGCAAGCTGCAAGTCGTGCCACACCTCGCCGAAAGGTCCTGAAGCATGTAATACCTGTCATGGAGATTTTTCGGATACGACAGGGAAATTTATTGCACCTCCAAGAGACTTGAATGGCAACACATCTACGACTTTTGCAGGAGTAGGCGCTCATTTCAACCACCTTTATGGCGATTCGTTAGGCACTGTTAGTTGCTCTAACTGTCACGTTGTTCCCCAATCAGTTTATTCAACCGGACACATAAATCCGGGGTTACCAGCTCAAGTAAGCCTTAACGGATTAGCTTCAACTAACATAGCATCAAATGCAGCTTATAATTATAGTACTAACACATGTGCAAACACATATTGTCACGGTAACTTTTTATTCTCAGTTGATTCAGCGTTACCTGGTGATAAATTTGCATTTGCTGATAGCCAGATGGTCGGTAATAATGCGACTGTAACATGGACTAAAGTTGATGAATCACAGGCAGCCTGCGGTTCATGCCATGACTTACCTCCTAAAGGACACATTGGGTACCAGGTATTCCCTATTACATCGTGCGTAGCTTGTCATCAAGGTGTAGTTGATGATCAAGGAAATATTATTGACAAGACTAGGCATATTAACGGGAAGGTTAATGTAAGAGGGAACTAAATTTTGGAACTAGGGGAAGTAAAAAGCCGTCACTAAAATGACGGCTTTTTTTATAAGAAAACTTTAAGAATCAGTAATTAGAATATCTATTTTTGCTGCTCTTGTTTTATAGTGGAGATACCAAACGGCATATATGCAGGACAAACCTTAATCATAGCCGTACCTAATGGGAGAATAGCTAATAGTCCCCACCAAGACTGAAATACGATCCCCAGAACGGCAATTACAATACCAAGGACAATTCTAAACGAACGATCAATATTACCAATATTCTTTTTCATAGCGCTGTGCCTCCTAAAATTGTTGATATAATATACTAACTTTTTGTAAACATAGCTATTTGATACATTTAAAAAAAGAAAGTTTCAGTGTCCTCCCATAATCTCTAATTTATAATTTATGAGCCTAACTAAAACCTATTGATCGCAGGTAGATTTATAAAATTAAGAAGTTAAAATTCGATAAGATTTGAAGAAGCAAGGAACTATTGTTTATTAAGTTGATTTATTTCTCTACTAATGTTAAGAAAGAATTTTTTAATTCTCTAAGGAATAATAATCAAGCACCGGTTTGTGAAGTTAATTTTTTTATGTGTAATTTTTTGCAATTTTATGCTCTCACAAAGTATGAGTTGGTGACCTCTAATTTTTCTTCTGAAAGGCAAAATAGTCAATTGAGAAATTCTTCTTTAGTCTTATCGAAGGCATCATGTCAAATTTCAAAGTCCATTCCCATTTCTCTTAATTGAGAAGAATATTAAATCCAGTATCTTAAAATTGACAAATCATAATATATTGTAAGGTCTAAGTTCTTACATCAATGATCAAAATTCAGTTTTACGATTGGCATATATATTGTTTTTATTTAGCCGATTTTGATAGACAATTTGTTTAGTAAAACTTTTCTTGACATTAGAAGACTGTTGTTTTAACTTTTAATAATAAATTATTGGAAAAATGTTAATAGAATTCGGAAAAGTATTTGTTTTTTTATCGGTTGCAGTTGTATTTGTTATTATTGCAATTATAGCAGCAAGATTTATCAGACCTGCGCGACCGACTCATGAAAAAATGCTCACCTATGAATGCGGTGAGAATCCCATTGGCACTCCTTGGGTCAAATTCAATATCAGATTTTATGTAGTAGCTCTAATCTTTTTAATTTTTGATGTTGAAGTTGTATTATTGATTCCCTGGGCTTTAGTTTATAAAGGGTTTGGAATTGGCGGATTTTTAGTCGGAGCAATTTTTCTTTTCATGCTTGGTTTAGGAATGGCCTACGAATGGCGCAAAGGTGACCTCGAATGGGTAAAACCAAAAGTAATTCTTCCTACCTTAAGAAAAGAACCAGTTGAAATTAAGGAAGATGTTGCAGCATAATGATTCTTTTCACAAATAATAATTAACAACGATTACGAATTAGACAGTTATTTATGAGTTTATTAGACAAACAATTTAATGATGAAAATATCGTCATAACAAAAGTGGACGATCTGCTCAATTGGGCACGTTTATCGTCTCTATGGCAGGTAAGTTTTGGGTTAGCATGCTGCGCTATTGAAATGATGGCTACTTCAGCTTCTCACTACGACTTTGATAGATTTGGTGTTATACCAAGGCCTTCGCCACGTCAATCTGACGTAATTATTATTTCAGGTACAGTTACACTTAAGATGGCTACACGAATTAAAAGATTGTATGAACAGATGCCTGACCCTAAATACGTAATCTCAATGGGAAGCTGCTCGAATTGCGGCGGACCTTACTGGGAACACGGCTACCATGTATTAAAGGGAGTTGATAGAGTAATACCTGTTGATGTTTATGTTCCTGGATGCCCTCCCCGCCCTGAAGCTCTTCTTGAAGGATTGCTAAAGCTTCAAGAGAAAATTAGAAATGAATCACTTGTAAAGAAAAGCTAATGAAGACTACTGAAGAGATATTTACTATACTAAAGAATATATTCGGAGAGTCAATCCTCGAATTAGTTACCGCACAACCTGTTGAGCATTTCATTAGAATCAATCCAATTGAAATTAATTCGGTTTGCAGTTACTTAAGATATAATGAAGAATTGTTATTCGATAGTTTAATGAATTTGTCCGGAGTGGATGACTCTAATGGGGAAAAAACAACAGATGCAGACGGAACTCAAATAATATCAGGCGGCACTCTTAGTGTATATTATCATTTAGAATCCACCAAGCTTCGCCATAAACTAACTCTGAAAGTTTCGACTGAACGAGAAAAACCTGAAGTTGCTTCTGTAGAAAGTACATGGCGGCATGCTGATTGGCATGAACGTGAAGCTTATGACCTTTTAGGGATTATATTCCTTAATCATCCTGATTTAAGAAGAATCTTAATGCCTTATGATTGGGAAGCCGGTTATCCGCTGAGGAAGGATTATAAGAATCCTGAATTTTACCAGGGAATGAAAGTTCCTTATTAATATAAGAATTTAACGGAGTTTTGGTTTATAGATTTTTTTTAATACCTGTTTTGTTAATTGGAATTTAATGCATAATGTCTATTACAATAGAAAAAAATAAATCAGAGAGTAAGACCGGAATAAGAACGGAAGAAATGGTCCTTAATATGGGGCCGCAACATCCTTCTACGCACGGAGTACTTAGACTTGAACTGCAGCTTGAAGGGGAAATTATTACAAATGTAATTCCCCACATCGGTTATCTTCATCGCTGTTTTGAAAAGCATGCTGAAGCTATGAATTATTCTCAGGTTATCCCTTATACTGACAGAATGGACTATCTTGCTTCAATGTATAATGAATTTGGCTATGCAATAGCAGTTGAAAAACTTCTCGGTATACAGGTTCCGGAGCGTGTTGAATATATCAGAGTAATAATGGGCGAACTGCAAAGAATTGCCTCTCACCTTGTTGCCTTAGGAACATATGCTGTTGATATCGGGGCCTTTACGCCTTTCTTATTTTGTTTTAGAGATCGAGAAAAGATATTAAGCCTCTTTGAGCAAACTTGCGGTGCCCGACTACTATATAATTACATCTGGGTCGGCGGACTTTCTCATGATCTTCATCCTGATTTTATAAATCAGACAAATGATTTTATTAAATATTTTCGCCCGAAAGTAAAAGAATTAAACGATCTCCTTACCAAGAATAAAATATTTATTGACCGTACTGCAAATATTGGTGTTTTGCCCTTAGACGTAGCAATTAATTACGGCATAAGCGGACCGAACTTAAGAGGCAGCGGTTTCAAATGGGATATTAGAAAAGAAGACCCCTATTCTGTATATAATAAGTTTGATTTTGATATACCTGTGGGTCAGGGATTAATGGGTAAAGTTGGCGATTGCTGGGACAGGTATTACGTTAGAATATTGGAAATGGAAGAAAGCCTTAGAATAATTGAACAAGCAGTTAATAGTATTCCGGAAGGCGATGTTACTTCAGCTATCCCTAAAAGAATTAAACCGCCTGTGGGTCAGGTATATTCTAGAGTTGAGAATCCCAGAGGTGAATTAGGATATTTCATTATTAGCGACGGAACAATTAATCCTTTTAGAGTAAAAGTCAAAGGTCCATCTTTTGTACACCTCGGAGTTTTGAATGAAGTATTAAAAGGTCACATGATTGCCGACGTAATTGCAATTCTTGGAAGCATCGATATTGTTTTAGGAGAAGTTGATAGATGATTTACGATTTCTTTTTCAAATTGACTAACAGTAATTTTTTGGCAGACCTAATCCAAAGTCTTCTACCATTATTTATTTTCATCCTTCCGTTTGCACTTTTTGCAGTATTATTTGAAAGAAAAGTCTCCGCTCACATGCAGGACAGGCTAGGCCCAATGCGAGTAGGTTACCATGGTATCTTACAGACAGTAGCAGATATATTGAAATTAGTTCAGAAGGAAGATATAATTCCAACTCTAGCGGACAAGCCGCTATTTAATATAGCTCCTGTTTTAGTATTTGCGGGAAGTTATTTAGCATTTGCAGCTATACCATTTTCAAGTGCTTTTATAGGCTCAAACATAGACCTTGGAATCATATTTATTATTGCTGCTTCGGGTTTTGTGGTTGCAGGTATTTTAATGGCTGGCTGGTCATCAAACAATAAATATTCTTTACTCGGCGCTATGAGGTCGGCAGCTCAAATAATAAGCTATGAAATTCCTACTGTTCTTGTAGTTCTATCGGTAATAATGATTACAGGCACAACTAATCTTCTTACTTTAAGCGAAATGCAAACCGGACATTTTTGGAATTGGATGATTTTCGGCGGACCTGTAATGGGAATAGCCAAATTTATTTTCATTCCGATCATGATAATAAATTTTGTAATAATATATATCAGCACTCTTGCAGAAGTAAACCGTACCCCATTTGACATTCCTGAGGCTGAATCAGAGCTTGTATCGGGCTATCATACTGAATATTCAGGAATGAAATTCGCAATGTTTTTCTTATCAGAGTATGCAAATATGTTTGCGGTCTCTGCAATTGTAGCGGCTTTATTTTTAGGAGGGTATCAATCGCCCATTGGTTACCTGGGGAACCTCTTTGGTGTACATTGGTTAATTCCAATCGAACAATTCTTCTGGTTCACGGCAAAAGGAATTTTCTTTGTGTTTGTTCAAATGTGGCTTCGTTGGACCTTACCTCGTTTAAGAGTGGATCAACTTATGGCACTCTGTTGGAAATATTTAATTCCGATAGCATTTGTAAATTTACTTATTATTGGCTTAATAACGGTTTTATAGAATTATGAAAGAATATTTTAAGAATGCATGGAGCGGTTTGTTTACAGTCTTCATTGGAATGAAGATTACTTTTAAGCATTTGTTCGTTCCTGCTGTAACTATTCAATATCCTGATGAGAGGCTTCAACTTCCCGAAAGAGAAAGAAACCGTCTTTATGTTAACATGGATGATTGCATCGGATGCGATCAATGCGCCCGTGCTTGCCCTGTTGATTGTATAACTATTGAGACTGTAAAAGGTTTAGCGGGTGAGGACCTGGGTAAGACATCAAACGGCAAAAGGAAGGCCCTATGGGTTACCAAGTTCGATATAGATTTTGCAAAATGCTGTTACTGTCAATTATGCGTTTTCCCCTGCCCTACTGAATGTATTTATATGACTGATGTTTTTGAATTTTCCGAATTAGAGCGCGGAAATTTAATTTATGACTTTGTTACTTTAACTCCTCAGGAACGGGAAGAAAAGAAAAGCAATTATGCTAAGTTTGAAGCTGAGAAAGCTGCCGAAAAAGCCGCAGCTAAAGCTGCTCCAGTTAATAAACCTATTGATAATCAGGAAACACCTAAGCAATGAATATTTATGATATAATATTTTATTTATTCGCCGCAATTACAATACTTTCGGCATTCTTTGTAGTAACGACACGAAATATAGTCTATTCGGCTTATTATCTCTTATTTACTTTTTTTGGAGTAGCTGGTATTTATGTTCTGTTAGGTGCAGATTTTATAGCAATAGTTCAGCTAATAGTCTACGTCGGCGGAATATTGATATTATTACTTTTCGGTGTGATGCTTACAAACAAAATTACAAACGTTGAAATTAGGTCAGGTTCTATCCAAATAGTACCGGCGGCTGTAGGAGTGGCACTTTTTGCTGGGATAGTAATGGCATCAATGTTAAATACAAAATGGAAGAATATTGAAACTGCAATGCCGTCTGCAACAACACAAGGAATTGGATTGCTGCTTATTCAGCAATATGCCGTCGTATTTGAACTTTTAGGAATTTTACTTTTAGTAGCTCTAATTGGAGCAGCCTCAATGGCTCGCAAATAAATTAAGAAGAAATAACAATATGCAAGTTGGATTAAATCATTTCTTAGTAATTAGCACAGCGCTTTTCTCGCTAGGCATTTTTGGAATAGTAACAAGAAGAAATGCAGTAATGGTTTTAATGGGAATAGAACTAATACTCAATTCGGCAAATATAAATTTTATAGCTTTTGCAAGATTCGGAAATTTTGGATTACAAGGTCAGGTAATGGCATTATTTGTAATAATACTCGCTGCAGCCGAAGCTGCTATCGCACTTGCTATTGTACTCAATATTTATAAAACCTTCTCAACTGTTAACGTTGATGAAATTGATACTCTAAAGGATTAGGTTTATGACTGAGCCTCTTATGATAAATTTAGCGCTAATGATTCTCTTACTTCCTCTTTTGGGATTCGTTGTATCGTTATTCCTCGGCAAAAGGATTAAAGCAATTTATATCTTTGAGCTTTTCATTATAATTCTGACATTCGCAGGCGCTGTGACTTTAGCTTTCGTAAAATTGAATTATTATCAAAACACAGATATCGTTTCTCAGTTTACCTGGATTAATTTCGGCAACATTCCTTTGCTTGGTCAAACAAACATCGATCTTGGTATTTTGATTGACAATATTGCGGTGCTGATGATTTTTGTGGTTACTTTAATCAGCATGCTTGTTCACATCTTTTCAATCGCTTATATGAAGGGCGATAAACTCTATAACCGATACTTTGCATATCTGGGGATATTCACCTTTTCAATGACTGGTATAGTGTTTACTCACAATATGTTAATGATTTATATATTCTGGGAATTAGTTGGTCTTTCTTCTTATTTGCTGATAGGGTTTTGGTTTGAAAAGAAGTCTGCATCTGATGCCGGAAAAAAGGCATTCATAGTTAACCGGGTAGGTGATCTCGGAATGCTTGCCGGAATTTTAATTCTTTATACGACTTACCATACTTTTACTTTCTCTCAAATTTTTGCTCAAATTTCAGCAGGACATTTACCTTTCAACAGTGAATTTTGGCTTACGGTAACAGGTATATTGATTTTTTGCGGAGCCATCGGAAAATCTGCACAATTCCCTCTTCATGTATGGCTGCCAGATGCAATGGAAGGTCCAACCCCGGTTAGTGCTTTAATACATGCCGCCACCATGGTTGCTGCCGGTGTTTTCTTAATAGTCCGTGTTTATCCTCTATTAACTAGTGGTGCCCTTTTATTTATAGCGATTATAGGAATGCTCTCCGCTTTTATACCGGCAACAATTGCCCTTACTCAAAATGATATCAAAAAAGTTTTAGCGTACTCAACAATTAGCCAACTTGGTTATATGGTTATGGGTCTCGGTGTAGGTGCCTATAAGTTTGCTTTCTTCCATTTAATTACCCACGCTTTCTTTAAGGCTCTCCTCTTCTTGGGTTCCGGTTCTGTTATTCATGCAATGCACCACGAGCAGGATATTACCAAAATGGGCGGTCTAAGAAAGAAAATGCCGCTTACTTACGCCACTTTCTTAATTGCTTCTTTAGCTATTTCGGGAATTCCATTAACTTCGGGCTTTCTGAGTAAAGACGGTATTCTTCAGGGATCATTTGCTTTTGGATCTTTGACCGGCTACTGGATTTTTGGCTTTGTAGGATTTTTGGTAGCACTGTTAACAGCGTTCTATATGTTCAGACTGTTGATTCTTACTTTTCATGGCAAACCTCGTGACCAGCATAAATATGACCACGCTCATGAGTCCTCATTTTCAATGGCAATGCCGCTTGTAGTTTTAGCAGCACTGTCAATTTTTATCTGGTACACCCCAAATCCTTTTAATCCCGAACAAGGCGCCATTTTAACGAATTGGATAAAAGCTCCTCAGTTAGTTACACCACAAGATACAAGATATAACTTCATGAAGTCTGATGTACCGTCGGGATCAGTTATAAAGACGGTTCCGGAAAATTCAGAAATAATGTATTCTGAAAATTATACAGAAGCACTTCACCAGGCTCATATTCCGGCGATGCTCCTATCTCTTGTGCTTGCCGGCCTCGGAATTCTTATAGCATTTATTTTTTACCAGTGGAAGAAAGTAGATGTAGATAAATTGACCAACTCCATTAAACCGCTTTATAATCTTTCTTACAACAAATGGTATTTTGATGAAATGTATGATGCTATATTTGTTGGCGGAACACTGATGTTAAGTAGATTCCTATCATGGTTTGATCTTACAATCATTGATGGAATTGTAAATGGGTCAGCTTCTTTGACTCGGGCTCTTTCAATTTTCACCGGGAAGTTTGATAATGTAGTTGTCGACGGCTTTGTAAATTTTGTGGCTTATCTTAGTGGTTTTGTCGGCTTGATCTTTAGAAGATTCCAAACCGGAAAAGTGCAAACATATATTGTATTCGTTGTTTTTTCAATTGTAATTCTTTTATTCATTTTTAAGTAAAATTTAGTTTGAAACTTTAGGTAAATAACATGACGTACTTTCCTATTCTATCGTTTATCACTTTCCTCCCTATTCTTGGGATGATATTCATTTTATTCATTCCAAAAAACCAAGCGACCATGATCAAGAGCGTAACGCTTCTGATAACCTCGGCTCAAGTGATTGCCGCTTTGTTTATTCTTCACTATTACAATTACAGTTTAGGAGGAATTAATGATCCTAACTCATTCCAGTTTATGGAAAAGTTTAGATGGATTGACATTAGTGGATTTTCATGGATCGGCAGGATTAAAATTGATTACTTCTTAGGTATAGATGGTATAAGCGTACCATTGGTTCTTTTAACGGCAATAATTACATTTATCGCCACCTTGTCGTCATGGACAATCGATAAACAAGTTAAAGGATATTTTGCTTTATTCCTGCTGCTTGATACGGGTATGATGGGAGTATTTGTTGCACTTGATTTCTTCTTATTCTACATCTTCTGGGAATTGATGCTTCTGCCTATGTACTTCCTTATTGGAATCTGGGGCGGGAAAAGAAGAGAATATGCGGCAATTAAATTTTTCCTTTACACTTTGTTCGGAAGTATTTTTATTTTATTAGTAATGATCGGTTTATATTTCAGCACTTCTGAAACACTTGCCGACGGAACAAAGGTGTTTACATTTAATATGCTTGCGATGATGAATCCTCACAACTACAATCAGTTCGGAATTTTGTCGCCGCTTAATCCTAATAATCTAAGATTCATAGCTTACATATTTTTGTTCATAGGTTTTGCAATTAAGATTCCTATGTTCCCTTTTCATACTTGGCTTCCTGATGCGCACGTTGAAGCACCAACAGCAATTAGCGTAATTCTTGCAGGTGTTTTATTGAAGATGGGAACTTATGGTATTCTTCGTGTATGCTTCCCTATCTTCCCTGAGATTACGAGGCAGCTAGTCTGGTATATTGCACTGTTTGGTATGATAAACATTATATACGGTGCCCTTTGTGCAATGGCTCAAAAGGATTTTAAGAAGCTAATTGCTTATTCATCAATTTCACATATGGGATTTGTACTATTAGGAATGGCTTCGTTAAATTCGTTAGGAATTTCCGGAGCTGTATTCCAAATGTTTAACCATGGAACTATTACAGCAATGCTCTTCTTGATTGTGGGAGTTATTTACGATAGAGCGCATACAAGAGAAATAGATGCTTTTGGCGGATTAATGACACAAATGCCTGTATATGGCGGATTTGTAACACTAGCATTTTTTGCTGCTATAGGCTTACCAGGCTTAAGCGGATTTGTTTCGGAATCTTTTATATTCCTTGGTTCTTTTGGATTTGGTCTGATAAGAGTATTAACGATTGTATCAACTCTTGGAATATTATTGGGTGCCGGATATATGTTGTGGACTTTGCAGCGTGTTTTTCTAGGTACACTTAAAGAGAAGTGGTCTTCACTGAAAGATTTGACATTCAGAGAGTATGCAATGTTTATTCCTCTTTCTTTAATTATAATTTTCCTTGGCGTTTATCCATCTGCAATGCTAAATCTAATGAATACGTCAGTTAACTCAATGGTTAAATTTATGGCGGACGCAAAAGTAATGTATAGTTCATTATCTGGCTTTTAACTTATAGGAAATATAAAACTATTAGTTTTAATTTTATTAACAAAATATTTTTTGAATAAAGTGAATACAATCAGTCTTCAATATTTAGTCGATGGCTTAAAGCTTATTAAACCTGAAATAGCAGTAACTATTACCTTAGTATTAATTGTCATTGTTGATTTAATAATGAATAAGAATAAGAGGTATCTCCCCTATATTTTTATTGGAGGTCTAGTTGTTACACTCTATTTTATTGTAGTTCAATTTAGTACTAGTTCCTTTGCATTTGAATTTTCAAAGAATTTAGGAATGGTAATAGTAGATCCATTTGGTAACTTTTTCAAAATACTTATTGCGGGATCCTCAATAATAGTCATCCTCTTTTCAGTAATATCAAATGAGATAAAAGAAGGAGTCGACCGGCAAGGTGAATATTATGTTTTAATGGCAGGAATGATTCTTGGCATGTTCTTTATGGTCTCATCTGCAGATTTAATATTGATTTATGTATCAATCGAGTTATTATCACTTTCTTCCTATGTGCTGGCAGGGTTTTCAAAACATGCTTTAAGAAATAGCGAAGCTTCATTAAAATATGTCATTTATGGCGGAATTTCCTCAGGAATTATGCTATTCGGGATATCAATTTTATACGGATTAACAGGAAGCACAAATCTATATGAAATTAATTCTCTTGTTCAAGCTTCTCAAGTACATGGATTTACATTTGTTTTATCAGGGTTATTAATTTTTGTTGCGATTGGTTTTAAAATATCCGCTGCACCATTCCATTTCTGGACACCGGATGTATACGAAGGCGCGCCTATTCCAATCACTGCTTATCTATCAATCGCAAGCAAAGCAGCTGGATTTGCTCTCTTAATTCGATTTGTAAAGATTACATTTATTCAGTCTGTAGACCCAAACGGATTCTGGCATTTGCTAAACATTATTGATTGGAAGACATTCATTATAATCATTTCAATACTAACAATGACTCTTGGAAACTTTGCTGCTATTTGGCAAAATAATATGAAGCGTCTGTTAGCATACTCAAGTATAGCCCATGCCGGATATTTACTGCTTGGATTGGCAGTTTTGTCTAATGAAGGCATCGCTGCTATATTAATTTATTTTGTAGTTTACGGATTTATGAACCTCGGCGCATTCCTGGTGGTAATGATAATTTCAAATAAGCTGGGCACCGAAGAGATTGATGATTATGATGGCTTGGGCTCACGGGCACCATTCTTAAGTGTTGCATTAGCAATATTCTTAGTTTCGCTCACAGGATTACCGCCGACTGCAGGATTTATTGGTAAATTGTACTTGTTTCTTGCATTAGTAGACGCAAAGATGATTGCTGTGGCCGTTATAGCTTTGCTCAATACCGTAGTTTCCCTTTATTATTACGTAAGAGTGTTAAAACACATATTCTTAAATGAAAAGGCAGAAGGGACTGCAGAATTTGCGACATCCGTGTCTTCAGTAGTTTTTATAGCATTAATGCTTACGCCTGTTTTAATTTTTGGGATTTACTTCACGCCGCTTGTAGATTTTGCAAAAAGTTCAATCGCGTTGATGGGGTTTTAACAAACGTGATCGATTAAGTTTCTGCATTGCATAATCGATTTTAAAGCATTAGCTTTTCAATAATAAATTGAATAGAAAAGGAAACGATTATGAACAGGATTTTCGTTTTTATTATTGTAACATTTTTTATGTCTACATCATTTCTTTTAGCGCAAGACAATGTAACTTCATCTAAAATTGATTCGGCTATAGGCAATATGACTTTGAAGCTTCAGCAAAAGATCTTACTTACCGATATTCAGACTAAAAACATTAAAGAAGCAATAATCCAATGGGTTAACAATAAGAATGACTTAGGAAATCCATCTCTACAAACTAAAATAGAAAGCTATTTGGGGATGAGAGAAAAGGCGAAATACAGTATACTTCAAAAGAGCTGGTGGAGCGAATTAGTAAAATCAGTAGATTCACTATCAACAAACAAGGTATTAAACGGCAAATAATATCTTAAACTCTGTTTTTCCTATCTTATTAAGAATTATTTCTCCTCCAAGCTGATCTGTCAAGGTAGTTACGAGTTTTAATCCCAACGAATCACTTTCCCGAAAATCCATGCCTTCAGGGAATCCTACCCCGTTATCTCTAAACGTCAGAGAGTAATTCTTCCCTTCAGAATGAAGACCGATAAATACTTCCCCGCGCTTGCTCTCCGGGAAAGCATGTTTTAATGAGTTTGATAATAGCTCATTGATTATCAAACCACATAAAATTGCCTTATCTATTTCTAAGAATATTCCTTTAAAATCTGTTTTAAGAGAAATTTTTTCCGGATCTATTGCATAAGAGTTAAATAAGTCTTTTGTCAATGAATTGATATATTCCGAGAATTCAATCTTATTTAAGTCCTTGGATTGATATAATTTTTCATGTATTAAAGCCATGGATCGAATACGGTTCTGACTTTCACGGAATATTTCAAGCGATTTTTCATCTTCGATGTAACTTGACTGCAAGTGTAGAAGACTCGAAATTACCTGTAGGTTATTTTTTACGCGGTGGTGAATTTCTCTTAATAAAACTAATTTCTCCTGAAGAGTAGCATTAATTTTTTCCTGCGCCTTTTTCCTTTCAACAATTTCATTTCTTAAATCCTCATTTACATTCGTTAGCGCAGCTGTTCTTTCAATTACCCGTTTCTCAAGCTCTTCCTTAGCTCTTTCTAATGCTTCAAGGGCAAATTTTCTTTGAGTGCTATTTCTTATTATTGCAATTCCTCCGACAATATTTTTCTTAAGATCCAATATCGGCGAATAATAGGCTTCAAAATACCCTTCCCTATCATTTTCCGGTACATAAAACCATCTGTCCTTAGCGATACTTGAATTGCCTGCAAGAGTTTCGTAAAAATATTTATCTTCACCAATCTCTTTTAGAAATGGCAAGACATCGAAAGCAAGTCTGCCGATTGCTTGAGATTTACTTATGCCTGTCATTGACTCCATACCGGGGTTCCAAAGAGTATAATTGCAGTTTTTATCGAATGCAACAATTCCATCAATACTGCTATTTAATAGTCTTTCCGAAAATTCCATTTCAAGTCTTATATTATGTTCTACTTTCTTTCTATAATTGATTTCCCTGTTAAGTAAATAGAAAACAGTCAGAAAGATTATACAACTTACAAGTGTTCCTATGATTATTGTATAGAAAGTATTTTTTACATTAATAACCAATAGCTGGTCTTTTTTTTGAAGCTGACTATATTCTTCTGCGTGAATGACTGACATTAGTTCCGAAATTCGATTAAGAGACTTTGTGCTTATCCATTGTTTTAACAAAGTAATAGCTTCAAGATAATTACCTTGTGAACGGAAATTGATTTCGGATTCAAAACTTTGGAATTTTATTGCGATCAATGAATCAAGCTCATTTATTTTATTAAGTTGAGCTTTATTATCTTTAAACAATATTCTTAAATTATTTATATCAACCGTTACATTTTTTTCGCCTTTGAAAAATGAGTTAATATAATTTGAATCACCAGTTATGATATAATTACGCTGATATTCTTCAACTCCTATAATTTGAGTTTGAAGGTCTTCGATAAAAGTAAGAATGTAATATGAATTAGACCTCCATTCGGCAGTCTGATAGACTATTTTTATATTTCTATAAGAAGCTACTCCGATCCCAACAATCAGGATTAATATAAAAATAAAAACTACTTTTAGACTTTTAATCTCTTTTAAGAATTCCATTTATTTTTTACCTAAACTCAATTTATACCGGAATAAATTTACAATATTATTTAATAATTCACCTTACTCATAAATTGATATTCGAGACTTTTAAATCATTAAAAAAATTGCTGTTTTATCTCATTTACTTTTCAACTTATTACTACAATTTTTAATATTATTTAACAATATTTTTCTCTATAACTCATTAAATAGCATTATCTTACCTGCATTGGCCTAATTTTATTTAAATATTAATACAAATATTGTTGCCTCAATAATTTATTTTTAATAATTTCCCCCCGGCTTAAGAAATGTTTTTGCATTTCGCAAAAGGGAATTAGTATATTTCTTAAGGCTCTCTTTAATATTAAACCTCGTTCTAATTGTTTAATTTTTATAATACAATACAAAAGTTTTGTACTAATTTTTGATTCAAATTAAGAAATTGTTATCAAATCAAGTAAATGTTGAAAATTACAATTTACACCTCTAAGTTTACACAAAAGTTTAAGGGAATTTACTTTCCAGTAAAACATAATTCAACTATCAACAAAATATATAAGGAGAAACTATGAAGTTGTTCACTACAAAATTTCCCTTCCTTCTTATAGCCGCATTAATGATGCTCATTGCGCAAAACAACTTTGCGCAGGGAGTGACTACCGCGGCTATTAGCGGAACGGTTGTAGATCAAAATGGCGAGCCTCTGCCGTCAGCCAATATTGTAGCTGTACATGTTCCTACAGGAACACAGTACGGAACTACATCAAGATTAAATGGTAAATTCAACCTGCTAGGATTAAAGGTTGGCGGACCCTACAAGGTAACTGTTACTTATGTCGGATATAAAGCAGAAACAAGAGAAGGCTTTAATCTTGAATTGGGTGAAAACCTAACTCTTAATTTCACTCTATCAACATCGGAAGTAAAGCTTTCAACTGTTGAAGTGACTGCTCAAAAAAATCCAATTATTAGCAATGATAGGACCGGCTCATTTCAAAACGTATCAGCAAAACAAATTCAAGAAGTTCCTACTATAAGCCGTTCTTTCCAGAGTTTTGCAAAACTTTCTCCTTTGTTCAGTGGCACTAATATGCAAGCTGCAGGAAGAAATAATCGTTATAATAATATCCAAATTGATGGTACCCAGTACAATGATCTTTTTGGTTTAGGGTCTTCTGGAACGCCTGGCGGTCAGACAGGTACTAATGCTATAAGCTTAGATGCAATACAATCATTTCAGGTTGTAGTTGCCCCATATGATGTTAGATACGGCGGATTTACCGGCGGCGGCATAAACGCTATCACCAGAAGCGGCACCAACCAATTTGCGGGATCAGTTTATGGTTTTGGAAGAAATCAAAGCTTAGTAGGTTTAAGCCCAGATACTCTTAAAACAAAACTTGCAAATTTTAGTGAATACACTTATGGATTCCGTTTAGGCGGACCAATTATGAAGGATAAGTTGTTCTTCTTTACAAATCTTGAGTTAACGCAGCATACAACTCCTCTTTCAAATACTGCGTTAGGACCCCAAGGAAATGCTAGCAACCAGGCTAATGCCGATACCTTAGCAACTATTCTTTCGGCTCATGGATTTAATCCTGGAAGTTATTCAACATTTGATGCTAATCAGCCAAGTACTAAATTCTTTTTACGCTTTGATTATAACATAGACGAAAATAATAAATTGACTCTACGTAATAATTATGTTCATTCATATATTGATAATTTGGGCAATAGAGGCGGGACTTACTCCATGAGCTTTGACAGTTATCTTTATAGAATTACAAATAATACAAATTCTACAGTATTACAATTGAACAGTAACTTTGGTAATCAAATATCAAATGAATTGATTTTAGGCTATACTTCTATTAGCGATAAACGCGGTCCTACAGGATCAGGACTTCCTGAAATCAACGTTGTATTACCAGGTGGGTTTACAATTTATGCCGGAACGGACAGGTATTCTTCGGCTAATAGTTTAGATCAAAATATATTTGAGTTCACTGATAACTTTACTTATATCACAGGTAATAACATTTTAACTTTCGGAACTCATAACGAGTTTTTCTCTTTCAAAAACTTATTTATTCGTTCATACTGGGGTTATTATCAGTATAAAGTAAATTATGTTTCTCAACTTAATTTCAATAGTCCTTCATTCTATCAAAGAGTTTTGTCAAGAACAAGTGATCCAGCACCAGCGGCACAATTTAACGTAAATCAGCTTGGATTCTACGCTCAGGATGAATATTCTGCAATTCCGAATGTAAAGATTACTCTAGGTTTAAGATTGGATATTCCTTTTTTCCCAACAAAACCGGGTAATAATGACTCTGTAAGCACTTATTTCCCAGGATATAGTACTTCAAATATTCCTAGTGGAAATATTTTATGGTCACCTCGTCTTGGATTCAACTGGGATATTAATGGCGAACATATTACGCAGATCAGAGGCGGAGTAGGTATATTTACAGGTCGTGTACCTTATGTTTGGATGTCTAACAACTATGGAAATACTGGAATTATGTTAGCAGAAGTTGACGGCGGTGCAGGTACACCATTTTCTCCTGATCCAAATAACCAGCCTGGTGTTGGTGCACCGGGAACCGGCGCTCCTAAATTTCAATCAGAAATTGATCTTGTTGATCCTAATTTGAAGATGCCTCAGCTGCTTCGTTTTGATGCAGCAGTTGATCATCAGCTTCCCTATGGGATTACCGGAACAATTGAAGCTTTGTATTCTCAAAACCTAAATGATATGTTATATAAAGAAATAAACCTTAATCCGGTTAAAGGTACATTACCTGATGGTAGACCATTATATGGAGGTACAAATAACGGTAACAGCAATTTTTTTGGTATGTACTATTTAACGAATACCAGCAAAGGTTCTCAATATAACTTTACAGCTCAACTTCAAAGAAGCGTTATGTTCGGCATTTCAGGAAATGTAGCGTATACTTATGGAAGAGCATTTGATCAAAACGGTGTTTTATCTTCTCAGGCTCAATCACAGATGAGATATAATCCAATTATTGATGATCCAAATAATCCTTCAGTTACTACATCAGACTTTGAAGTAAGAAATAGAATTTTTGCTTCTTTAACTTACACCCAAGATTTCTTCGGTAATGCTCCGACCAGCATTTCATTGTATTATAATGGTCAATCAGGTTTACCTATTTCTTACACTGTTACGGGTGACCTAAACGGTGACGGTTTTGATGGAAATGACTTATTCTATATTCCTAAAAACGATGGTGATATTGAATTGGGAACTGTTAAAAGTGGTGTCTATAGCGCCGCAAACGCAAGTACTTATGCTTCTTTTGATAGTTTTATCAATAATAACGCATATCTATCTTCTCACCGCGGTTCGATTGCCGGAAGAAATGCTTCTACATATCCATGGAGAAATGAATTGGATTTACGAATCGTTCAGAGCATTCCTGCATTCAGCAATGGTCACTTATTCCAGATATCTTTAGATGTATTAAATGTTCTTAACTTAATCAATAGTGATTGGGGATGGGACGTTAGCGGTGGTTATAATACATACAATGTTGTCTCTTATCAAGGCATGGACGCAGCAACAAAAAGACCAGTATTTGGTTTCAGAGCTCCTGCAAATAACTTAGCCTGGAATTATGACAACCTTACTTCACGTTGGACAATGCAACTTGGAGTTAGATATACTTTCTAGTTCTTTGTAATATTTTTTATTTTACGAGCCTTTAGAGAAATCTAAAGGCTTTTTTATTACTCTTTTCAAATGACTTTCCAGATGCAATCTCCTGCGTCACAACATCTATATTCAAAGCAATCCTTTGACTTAGAGCTATATTGTGACTGTGTTCACGGGAATATTTCCCTATTATCATAATTTTGTACATGAAAAAATTGGACAAACCTTTGATGATGTGGGCATTGACTTTCGTATTGTTTTTAACGTGGTTGGTAGAGATTATTTTTAAATTTTCTCCGGGTGTATTCCCTCATATAATCCTTATTATCGCAATGGTTCTTCTGATTATTAATTTATTTCGAATGGCAAAATCTAGTTTACAGTAGATTATCTTTAGATAAAATCTTACAGAAGTGATGCACACTTGATAACAGCTGTTTCTACTCTTAGTCGGTTGTCAGCCAAATTATACTTTTCAAAATCACTAAACAAACCTAGTTCTCTTTCTGATAGTCCCCCTTCAGGTCCGAATATAAAATAGCTATTAAATGATAAATCACATTTTGACTTTTCAAAATCTTGTTTTGAATTTTGGTCAAATACTAATTTCATTCCTGGTTTTTCATATATTTTTTCTATCGAACCTTCAAGTGATATTTTAGGCAGGTAACTTCGAAGCGATTGTTTCATTGCTGAAAGAAGAATCTTATTCCATCTGTCAATCTTATTTCCCTTTGATATAGCTCGTTCTGCGTCATAGATTATAAAATTTGTTATACCTAGCTCGGTACATTTTTCAATTATAAATTCGAACCGTTCTGGGTTTTTAAGTCTTGGTATACAAAAGAAAATTGATTTTAGCTTATTTTCGTAATTATATGTTTTTTGGACTAAGAGTTCAACAAAAGATTTGTTTAACTTAGTAACTGTGGTAACAAATATATTTCCGCGCCCATTCGTAACATATACTTCATCCCCCTCACTGTGGCGCATTACTTTAGTAATGTGCATAAATTCATCCCCTTCAATTATAATATTCTCGGCTGAGATACCTTTTATTGAAGTAAAATAAAGTTCTATATTAGAAAGATATTCCAATGTCGACAATCATCTCCGAATGGTGATAAGGGTTGAAAGCATATTCCAATCTTAATATATTATATGGTAAGAACAAAAAGATTAAACCTCCGCCATAGCCCGGATTAAAATTACTAATACTCAAGCTTTGATCTTCCATTCTTATTGCTCCGGCATCGGCAAATAATTCGCAATAAATACCAAATCTAAATGAAAGCAATGATTTAGGTATAATTGGAACAAAATTCAAACTCATATTAACATCTTTCATAATGGGATAATTCATCTCAAAAGAAGCTAAATATGAATCGTTTCCTTCCTGTTCTTGATTAAAATAACCACGAATTCTTTGACCATATCCGAAAAATGAATAATCGTGATAAGGAACTAAATTCCCAAAAGTAAGCCTACTAGTGAATCGCCATTTCAAAATGAGTTGATTGAAAATTGTTTCATAATTTCTCAAATCAACGTTTACGATTTGATAATCAATGTCATCAAATCCAAGTCCTTTAATGTAAAAATTCGTAAGCGCATAAATTCCTGTTGTTGGGAATTGGGCTAAATCTCGCGTGTCAAGTTCATAACCAGCTCCAAGCGAAAGTTGATGGTCGATTCTTTGATTGGATGCTGATATTCCTTTTATGTATATGGGGTTGTCTATATAATCAAAACCAAGATTAATAGAAATTTTATTATACAAATTAATTCTTTTAGCAAAGCTTATTTGCCCACTAATAAACCTTTGATTAAAATCTTTTCCATATAGTTGTTTTGCATATTCACTCTTGTTCATTGAATTTTGAAATGAGAATTGAGCGTTAAAATAAATATTCTGTGCTCTAAATAAATAAGGGCGATCATAAGAAATATTTATTAATGGATTATAACCAAAAGCAGCACTCGCAAACAGTGTCTCATCTTCACCTCTAAAATTTCGAATATAGAGATACATTCCGTATGAAATCTTTTCCCAATCTCTATCTACAAGTTCGGCAAATGGAATTGGATAGATGTACCAACTTTCATTTACCAAAATATATAATATATTAAGCGAATCTTTATGAACAGGGATTAATGATACTTTCGTAAATATGCCAAGACTAAAAATTCTTTCCTTATTAAATGAAACAATTTTTGGTGTTATTGTATCACCTGCAGCGAAATTCATTTCTCTATATATAACATCATTGTCGGTAATTTTATTCCCAATAATTATTATGGTATCGACTTTGATTATGTAGTTGCCTGAGTATTCAACAGAGTCTTTCCCCTGGGAAAATAAGGTTGCCCGAAATACAATTATTAAAAATATGAAAAGAAAACACTTTGACATGCACGAAAGTTGGTATTAAATAATGGAAATTAATATATTGAAACTACAAAGTAATTATTACTATTCCAATAAACTTTGCTCAAGCTTAAAGAGAATATTACTGAATTATTTAAAGCAGGCTTCAGCTCTAGGAAATAACCTCTTCTATATAATCAGAAATTGGGTTGCAGCTGCAAATCAAGTTTCTATCTCCATATGCATTATTTACCCTTGCCACAGCTGGCCAGAATTTATTTTGTCTAGTCCAGGCAATTGGGAATGCAGCTTTTTCTCTTGTATAAGAATGGTTCCAATTACTATTTACTATACTTTCCAACGTATGAGGAGAATGTTTTAGGACATTATCATTTATATCTGATAAGCCAATTTCAATTTCTTTAATTTCTTGAAGAATGGAAATCAGAGCCTCACAAAATCGGTCAATTTCTTTCTTGGATTCACTTTCGGTTGGTTCAATCATTAGTGTCCCTGCTACAGGGAATGAAACGGTCGGAGCATGGTATCCATAGTCCATTAGTCTTTTCGCAATATCTTCAACTTCAACATGAGAGATTGACTTAAAATTCCTCATATCAAAGATTAATTCGTGAGCCACTCGGGATTTTTTACCAGTATATAAAACTTTAAAATGATCTTCTAATCTAGATTTTATATAATTAGCATTAAGGATTGCAAATTTAGTAGCCTTAGCTAAGCCTTCTGCACCCATCATTTTTATATAAGCATAGGATACCACAAGAATTCCTGCACTTCCCCATGGTGCCGATGCCACAGCTGAAATACCTCTTCGCCCTATAGAATCAGTCCTCTCAAATTCAACATTTACAATTGAATGTAAAGGTAAAAAAGGAGCTAAGTGCGAGGCAGCTCCTATTGGTCCTACTCCTGGTCCACCTCCTCCGTGGGGTATACAAAATGTCTTATGCAAATTTAAATGGCATATATCAGCACCTATCATAGCTGGACTTGTTAATCCAACTTGTGCATTCATATTAGCGCCATCCATATATACTTGTCCGCCATAATCATGAATAATTTTGCATATTTCTTGAATGTCTTCTTCAAATACTCCATGCGTAGAAGGGTATGTAATCATCAAAGCAGCAAGATTTTCTTTATGCAACTCAGCTTTTTTCCTTAAATCGGAAATATCAACATTTCCGTTTTCGTCACAATTAACAACGACAACTTTCATACCTGCCATTACAGCACTTGCCGGATTTGTTCCGTGTGCTGAGGATGGGATCAAAGTAATATTTCTATTCAATTCACCGCGACTTTTATGAAATTCTCTAATCACCATTAAACCTGAATATTCTCCCTGAGCACCTGAATTTGGCTGAAGAGAAATTGCTGCAAATCCTGTAATTTTCTCAAGATCCTTTTCTAATCCTTTAAATAACTCTAGGTAACCCTTCGCTTGGTCAAGAGGAGCAAAAGGATGAATTTCCGAAAATTCAGCCCAGGTTACAGGTACCATCTCCACTGTAGCATTTAATTTCATTGTACACGAACCTAATGGAATCATTGAATGAGTAAGTGACAAATCCCTATCTTCAAGGCTCTTCATATATCTTAGCATTTCAGTTTCAGAATGATATGAATTAAATACAGGGTGAAGTAAATATGAACTTGTCCTATCAAGATAATCAGGAAATTCTATTTTAAGATTCTGAGCAAGTTTCTCGAATTTAAGTTTATTAAACTCTTTATTATTTGTTTTTGAAAAGATATTTATGATTTCGATGACGTCTTCATATCCCGTAATTTCACTCAGTGAAATTTGAATTGAATCAGCTGTGAAATAAAAATTAATCCCTTTTTCTAAGGATAATTTTCTTATTACTTTTATTTTGTCAAGCTCACTCGGAGTGAATTTAATACTTAATGTGTCAAAGAAAAACTTATTTGATTGAGCAAAGCCCAAGTCAGTAATTGCTAACTCTAATAATTTAGTTAACAGATGAACCCTTTTTGCTATTTTTCTTATTCCGCTTGGACCGTGGTATACAGCGTACATAGAAGCCATTATGGCAAGCAGAACTTGAGAGGTGCAAATATTGCTTGTAGCTTTCTCCCTTCTAATGTGCTGCTCTCTGGTTTGAAGTGCCATCC
Source organism: Bacteroidota bacterium (assembly GCA_021777835.1). Classification (GTDB taxonomy): domain Bacteria; phylum Bacteroidota; class Ignavibacteria; order Ignavibacteriales; family Ignavibacteriaceae; genus FEN-1297. The sequence continues at coordinate 86,442 of JAJYDC010000009.1, forward strand.
TCAATGCCCGATTTCCGTTTGCATCTATCGATATTCCAATAATTCTTCCGGGAATTTGTCTTTTGAATTCATCTTTAGTTGATAAATATGCAGCATGTGGACCTCCAAATCCCATTGGAATTCCAAAGCGTTGGGTACTTCCCACTACAGCATCAGCTCCAAATTCGCCCGGAGGTGTTAGTAAAGCTAAGCTAAGTATATCTGCAGCCACTACTGCAAAAATATTCTTCTCTTTAGCCAGCTTAAAGAAACTACGAAAATCATAAACTCCTCCCACTGCTGACGGATACTGAACCAATAAGCCAAAAAAATCATCGTTAAGTTCTATGGTTCTATGATCTCCAACAATGAGTTCTATTCCAAGAGGGTTTGCCCTTGTTTTTAAAACATCAATAGTCTGTGGGAAGCATTCATTAGAAACAAAAAATTTATGTGCATTGGATTTACTTCTAAGTGAGTGAAACATTATCATTGCTTCAGAAGCGGACGTTCCTTCATCCAACAAAGAAGCATTAGTTATGCTCATTCCGGTTAGATCAGATACCATTGTTTGAAAATTTAATAATGCTTCCAATCTGCCTTGTGATATCTCAGCTTGATATGGAGTATATTGTGTATACCATCCCGGATTTTCAAGGATATTCCTTTTAATCACTTCAGGCGTAATTGCAGGATAATAGCCTAATCCGATATAGGATTTGAAGACTTTATTTTCTTGAGAGATTAATTTGAGCTTATCCAAAAACTCATACTCGGATAATGGTTTATCCAGCTGCAATGATTTCTTTAGCCGAATCTGTTTTGGAATTGTTTCGTCTATTAGTTGGTCTAATGATTTGACTCCTATTGCTTGGAGCATTTCAGTTAGTTCTGGTTCAGAAGGACCTATATGTCGATTTACAAATTCATCCGGATGAGAAAATAATTTCATGATTTTATTTCTTATTTAATTGTTTGATTTATCTATACAAAAATAATTAAACTTTCCCAGGTATAAAATTTATTTACAATTTATTTATTATGTAATAAGGTAATAATAGGAATGGAGGTATTAACTATTGGAGCTAAGCATTTAACTTAACTGCGCCCGTAAGGTCGGTTATTTTTTTCAAAGCCTCATGAGCAGCGTTTTGTTCAGCGCTTTTTTTGTTCCGTCCTTTTCCCACTCCATATTCTGCTTCGCCAATTGAAACCGAAATCGTAAAGGTGCGATTATGTTGAGGTCCTTCTTCTTTTAAAACCGTATAAACAGGTATTTGAAGCTTATTTGCTTGTGCATACTCTAGTAGTTGACTTTTGAAATTTTCATCAATTAGATAAACCCCATCTCTTGAATTAGGTTCTATAAGCACTCGATCAATAAATGCTTTTGCTGAATCGAGTCCGTTATCAAGATAAATCGCTCCTATTAGTGCCTCAAGCGCATCAGCCAAAACTGTTTTAGAACCTGCGCTAAAGTTATTTGAAAAGTTTTTACTTATTAGTAAAAACTTAACTAAATTTATACGCTCAGCGGCATCTGCAAGTGCAATTCGATTAACTAGCTTAGAGCGCACTTTTGTCAAAAAGCCTTCATCCTTTTCTGGGAAAGTTTCAAAAAGATACTCGGCAACACAGAGACTTAGAACAGAGTCTCCAAGAAATTCAAGTCTTTCATTAGAAACATCATAATCAAAATTTTGTTCGAGAAAAGATCTATGCATTAAAGCTTGGATAAAATAGGACTTATTTTTTATATTGAATCCTACTAGCTTTTCTAATTCTGCAAACTTTTTAGGCGTCAGAAGACGTGAAATCTCTTTCGATTTCTTTTGAACTTGACGTTGTTTTAATCTCTCAACAATCCAATTTAAGAATTTTCCCAATCCTAAACCTCAAATTTTTTAAATAATATTGAAGCATTATGCCCGCCGAATCCAAATGTATTGCTGATAGCACAATGAATTACTTTTTGAGTTGATTTGTTTGGGCTATAATTCAGATCACACTCCGGGTCAGGATTTGTCAAATTTATAGTTGGTGGAATTAAATCATTTTTTAAAGCAAGAACTGTTGCGACAGCTTCTATTCCCCCTGCAGCACCAAGTAAATGACCTGTCATCGATTTTGTTGAGGCCACTATCATTTTATAGGCGTGTTCACCAAAAGTAGTTTTAATAGCATTAGTTTCATATATATCGTTGTATGGAGTAGACGTGCCGTGAGCATTTATATAATCTATATCTTCTGGTAAAACGCCAGAATCACGTATAGCTTCTTTCATTGCTCGAACAGCACCTTCACCTCCTGGGGCAGGAGCGGTAATATGAAATGCATCTCCAGTTAGCCCTATTCCAGCAATTTCAGCATAAATTTTTGATCCTCTATTCATTGCGTGCTCAAGTTCCTCTAAAATCAGTGTACCGGCGCCTTCTCCCATTACAAAACCGTTTCTGTCTTTATCAAATGGTCGGGAAGCCTCAAGATACCTATCGTTCCATCGTGATAATGCTTTCATAGCGTTAAATCCCCCAACACCCATTTCGGTAATAGCAGCTTCTGATCCACCACAAATCATAAGATCTGCACTTCCGCGTTGTATCAACATAAATGCATCTGAAATTGCGTGAGAAGCAGTTGCGCACGCGGATGTAGTGGCATAGTTAGGACCTTTCAACCCAAATTTAATTGAAATTTGTCCTGCAGCCATATCTGAGATCATCATTGTAACAAAGAAAGGACTAATAACGCGGGGATTTTTAGCTTCGAAGAAATTCCAATATTGCTGCTGTAATGTATCCATACCACCAATCCCGCTTCCGAAAATTACACCAAATCTTTCCTTATTAATAAGATCTAGATTCATTCCCGAATCAGTAAAAGCCATTTCTGTAGTGGCTAATGCAAAATGAGTGAATGGATCCATCCTTTTAATACTTTTCTTGTCAATATAATTTTCAGGTGAAAAGTTTTTAACTTCGGCAGCAAATTGAGTTTCAAAATTTGTTGCATCAAATTTTGTAATTGGCGCAACACCATTTTTGCCTGAGGTTAACCCATCCCAAAATTCATTTAGTCCATTACCAATAGGAGTAATTGCTCCCATACCGGTAACAACTACTCTTCTTTTAGTCATATTGGTCTCCCAAAAAGTTTTGCGATGAATTAGGTTTAGATGAGCAAAAATTAAAGTCGAGAAAATAAAATCCCGACTTAATTAAATTACTTACCTAATTTTTCCTTTAAATATCTAACAGCATCTCCTACTGTACCGATTTTTTCTGCGTCTTCATCAGGTATTGAAACTGAGAATGCGCTTTCGAAACCCATTACCAATTCAACAATATCAAGTGAATCGGCACCTAAATCATTTGTAAATGAAGCTTCAGGTGTAATTTGAGATTCCTCCACACCTAATTTGTCTATAATTATTTCTTTAACTTTAGCTTCAACGTCCATTTGTATCTCCTAATTTAATTAATGATTGATTGTTACTGTTTTCTTAATTTTTCGTTACATTACCATTCCGCCGTCAACTGAAATTACTTGACCTGTAATATAATCAGAATCTGATGACGCCAAAAATGAAACAACTTTAGCAACATCTTCTGGAGTTCCTATTTTCTTAATTGGAATCTGAGATAATATCATTTCTCTTTGCGATGCGGTCAATTTTTCTGTCATATCTGTAGAAATATATCCTGGGGCTACTGCGTTCACATTTATGTTTCTTGATGCTAATTCTTTTGCTGTCGACTTTGTAAATCCAATTATGCCTGATTTTGCAGCTACATAATTCGCTTGTCCTGGATTCCCCGTTATTGCAACTACCGAAGAAATATTTATAATTTTGCCGTATCGTTTACTTAACATTGTCTTAAGCGATACTTTTGTATAATTAAATACGCTTTTAAGGTTTGAAGCAATTACCTTATCAAAATCTGCTTCGGACATCCTAAGGAGCAAATTGTCTTTAGTTATTCCGGCATTGTTTACTAAAATATCTAATCCCTGCAAATTTTCCAAAGCAAAAGTGACAGTTTTTTCTGCTTCGCCATAAGAGGAAGCATCAGCCTTAAAACCTAGAATTTTTACTCCCAATTTTTGTGATTCGGCTTCAAGTGATTTTGCCGCTTCTTCAGAGTTTTGAAATGTAAAGACTACATTACAACCCAAAGAAGCAAGCTCAAGAACGACTGCTCTGCCAATCCCTCTAGTTCCTCCTGTAACTATTGCATTTTTCCCGCTTAACTTCATGCTACTTCTCTTGAGTTTTCGTTATTTAAATATTGTTTTCTATATTCTTCTAATTCTGCAAATCCATCTGGGCCGAAAAGTTGAAGTAATTCTTCCTGACAAGCCTCATAAATTGATATTGCTTGCACCGGATTCTTATTGCAAACTTTTAATCGGTCTATATGCCCATCGTCGATAGTTAAAGAGCCTTCAAATATTGTCAACGGAAACAACATACAATATAACGGTTTATATTTCCATTTGTGCTCATGCTCGTTAAGTGCCAATTTTTGTAAAGTGCATAGGCCCGCCTTATCCAGAAAAACACACTTATTATTATGTAACTCAGTGCCTACAGCTATGCCTGATGCAAAGTCCTTATCTTCTACTGGAGCCTCAAACCATTTATCAATATCGGTAATTTGACTATCATCCATTATAGGAATTATTTTGTCTTTAATATTTAAAATATCTTGATGCTCCTTCGAGTCAACATATACACCATAATAACAGCACTCGCCGTTGCATTGGCAGCTAAACTTAAACGTAAAAATCAATGGGTCTATCTTGATCCCATTAATTTCTTTTGCTTGAATTGTATTACTCAAAGGTATTTCTCCACATCTAAATATTTGTCAATACCGAAACATTTAACATCAGAATTAATTCTCTTTACTAATCCCTGTAAGACTTTTCCGGGACCCACTTCATAAAATTCTTCAATGCCATCATTGATCATGTTTACAATTGTTTCTTCCCATCGAACAGGCGAAGTCAGTTGCTCGAATAGTAATTTTTTTATTTGGTCTTTGTTAGTGACAGGTTTAGCTGTAACATTTGCATAGACAGGAAACCGAGCGTCGTAAATGTAAGTGTTGTCTAACTCATTTAGAAATTCATTTTGGGCAGATTTCATTAACGAAGAATGGAATGCTCCGCTTACAACAAGTTCCTTTACTAATTTCGCTCCTCTAAACTTACATATTTCCATCGCCTTCTTTACGCCACTTACCGAGCCCGATATTACTATTTGGCCGGGAGAATTAAAATTGGCACATTGGACTGCTCCCTCAGCTGAGGCTTCTAAACAAGTATCTGTAACTATCTGAGAATCTAGCCCAATTATCGCTGCCATAGTCCCGGGATATTCTATGCCTGCTTTTTGCATAGCAACACCTCTTGCTCTGACTAATTTCACGGCATCATAAAATTGCATAGAACTTGCAGCAACCAAAGCTGAATATTCACCTAATGAGTGTCCCGCTGCGGCATCTACATTAAGTGTTCTAATTAGGCTAGCTAGAATAACGCTATGAAGGAAAATAGCAGGCTGAGTAAATTCAGTTTGCTTTAGTTGATCTTCCGGTCCGTTGAATAATATATATGAAAGGTTAATACCAAGAGCATCATCAGCAATATTAATCATTTCCTTTGCTTCAACGGATTTATCATATAGATCTTTCGCCATACTTACATATTGCGATCCCTGTCCTGGAAAAAGAAAAGCCTTTTTAGACATAAATAAGTTGTTTCATCAATATTATTAAATAGCCCATACTAGATAAATAGCTCCCCACGTGTATCCAGCCCCAAAAGCTGATAGAATTAGCTTGTCTCCCTTTTTGATTTTTCCATTGCGATAATATTCCACCAGACAAAGAGGAATTGTCGCTGCCGTTGTATTCCCATATCGCTCTATATTTATCATAACTTTATCTTGGCTAATTCCCATACGGTCTGCTGTAGCTGAAATAATTCTTAAATTAGCCTGGTGTGGTACAAGATATGAAATATCTTCTGAAGTCAATTTATTCTTTTGCATTATCTCATAGGAAATATCGGCCATTCCTTTTACGGCAACCTTGAAGACTGCTTTCCCGTCCTGGAAGATATAGTGTAATTTGTTATCCACAGTTTCATGCGTGGGAGGGTTAAGACTTCCCCCACCTTTCATATTAAGTGCTTCTTTACCGGATCCGTCAATTTTCAGTAATGAATCCTGCATACCTAAGTTTTGATCTTCGGTTGGTTCTAGAAGAACTGCTGCCCCTGCGTCACCGAATAATATGCAATTATTACGATCTGTATAATCTGTTATTGAGGTCATTTTGTCAGCACCAATTACCATAACTTTCTTATACTTGCCGCTCTCAATTAAAGAACATCCGGTTTGAAAAGCGAATAGGAATCCTGAGCATGCAGCAGAAAGATCAAAACCCCATGCATTCTTTGCACCGATATTGTCTTGAACCAGGCAAGCTGTAGCAGGGAAAAACATATTCGGCGTTACGGTAGCTACAATAATGACATCAATTTCGTCTGCGGACATATTTTTACTTTTTAATAGATCCTCCGCTGCCTTTGTAGCAAGGTCACTTGTTGCACCATTCTCCAACATCCTTCTTTCTCTGATACCGGTTCTTGTTCTTATCCATTCGTCGTTAGTATCAACTATTTTCTCAAAGAATGCATTATCTAATATTTTATCAGGGACATACATACCAACGCCTGTAACTATTGCGCGGATCTTACCATTATTTTCCATCTAAATTCCGATTATGTTATACTTGAATATTTCTGAATAGAGTTTTCTATTTTAGAGACTAAATCCTTCTCATACATTTCATGAGCACGCAGGACCATATTTTTTATTGCTTTCGGAGTACTTGAGCCGTGCCCTATTATTATAATTCCGTTTATTCCAAGCAGGGGAACACCGCCATGTTCTTGATAATCAAAATCCTTTAATATTTCTTTAAATGAGCTTCTAAGCAATCCTATTTTAATTTTATTGAAGAGGCTTTTGCTTGCGTAATCTTTGAATTTGAATTTAAGGAAGTCTAGGACACCCTCACCAAACTTTATAAGTATATTACCGACAAAACCATCGCAGACAACAACATTGACTGTCCCTTGCAGTATATCTCTTCCTTCAACATTGCCGAAGAAATTTAAGTTTGTTTTTCTTATTAATTCAGCAGCTGCTAGTGAGACCTCGTTACCCTTCGAATCTTCCTCCCCTACACTTAGTATGCCGATTTTGGGATTTTGAATTCCATAGATTTCTTGAGTAAAGATAGTGCCCATAACAGCGTATTCCAATAGGTGCCTAGGCTTAGAGTCAACACTTGCGCCTACATCGAACACAGTTGTTATACCTTTTGAATTCGGCATTAGAGCGCCAATAGTAGCCCTACCCACGCCCACTATTCTTCCTATAATTAAAGTGGAGGCAGCCATCATTGCACCTGTATTGCCTGCGCTTACAAATGCATCGGCTTTCTTTTCTTTAACTAGTTTGGCGCCTACAACAATTGAGGAATCAGGTTTTGATTTTATTGCATTAGTGGGGGTGTCATCCATTTCAATAACTTCTTCAGCGTTAATGATATTATCTTCATTAAAACTAAGATTATTCTCAGAGATGACTTGTTTAATTGCTTGCTTTTTACCTACAAGGAAAAGGTCGAAGCTTTTCTTTTCAGACATTGCTTGAATAGCGCCGATGACAGCGTTCTGGGGGGCGAAGTCGCCCCCCATTGCATCCACAACTATTCTGCATTTTGAGTTGTTCTGATCAGAATTGTGCATTGAAAGGATTGATATTTGAATTAGCTTTTAGGTAAAAACATTGAACGTTCATTATAATAACCACAGGATGGGCAAGCGCGATGAGTTAATTTAAGCTCACCACAGTTCGAACATTTGCCCATTGAAGGTACAGTTGCTTTGTAATGTGTTCTATGTTTATCTCTTCTGCTTTTAGACCATCGTCTTTTGGGATTTGGCATAATTTATTCCGTCTGTTAATTTTAGTTTATTTTATTTTTCAAATCTATCAATGGTAACCATCTAGCGTCAATATTTGATTTCTCGCAATTACAATTCCCCTCATTTAGATTCTTACCGCACTTATAACATAATCCTTTGCAGTCTTCTTTGCATAGCTTCTTCATTGGAATTGAAAGAAGGACAAAGTCTTTGATATCTTCATCTAATATAAGTTTATCTGCATCATTAGGCAGATAAGTAATATTAATTGATTCACTTTCAACTGGCTCTTTTCCAAATAGATATACCATCTGATATTCTGTCGTAATAGGCGTATTGTAATTAACCGTACACCTATCACATTCAAAACGAGCACTCAATTCCAAAGCTACATTAAGAACAATTTGATTACTTGATTTATTGAGTTCAACTTCTACAGAAACATTACCAAAGAAATATTCTTCTAATCCTATTTCTTTAATTGGCTCTTCAAAAACATAGTTATGAACACCTTCACTAAGGTTTGAAATCTTAATAATCATAGCTTTTTCTCAAAAAGGTGCGAAAAATAGATTGAAAATATAGCCATACTTAGATTGATAATCAAATTTTTATCAATAAGTTTTTGTTATTTTGGCTCATATTTGAATGAAAGCGACCTTTATAGGCTGAGCGGGTGCTTGACGATATTTAGCCACACTTTTATATGTAATTGGTTTCAAGGGGATTCTGATTTTACGTATTATGCAACAAATGCTAAGCTATGTTTATACTGTTTGGATTTTTGTTATTATAATGAGGTTAGTTAGGTGTTTATACTTATGGGGGAGGCTTTAGGGTGGGGCGTAGGTGCCTAGTAGTGTGCATTCAGAGTGCATACATAGTGCATTCAGAGTGCATTCATAATTTCTATGGGGTTAAATTTCGTATGGGTGGCAATCGAGAATTGGCTAGGTTCAATTATTATGATATTTTAAGAAGTTCAAGCCTCTTTCTTAATTAAAGATATTAAATTGCAGTAAATAATGCAACCGGAATGCTTTAATTGTACTTATGACTTCCCTTCTCTTTCTGATAAATATTTAAGATGTATTGTAAAGGTAGTTCAGAATAAATTTATATTTTATATTAGAAGTTTAAGATAATATATTTGAGTGTATTTTTTACAAATTTAAAACCATGCAAAGGTTATTTGATTATTCATGTTAAAAGTTGAGAACCTGACAAAAGAGTTTAAGGGTGTAACTGCTGTAAAAGATTTGTCTTTTGCAGTAGCGCCGGGTAAAATATTTGGTTTACTAGGACCAAACGGAGCAGGTAAAACTACAACAATCAGAACTGTGATCAATGTATTAAAGCCTACATCAGGGAAGATTTATTTTGACGATAAACCTTTAACAGAGAAATTTTATAATCTGGTAGGATATTTGCCTGAAGAACGGGGTCTTTACAAAAAGAGCAAAGTTTGGGATGTAATTCTATATCTTGCAGAGATTAAGGGAATGGCAGCCAAGGAGGCTAAATCAAAAGCGCAAGAATGGTTACGTGTATTTGAAATTGAGAATTATAGAGATAAAAAGATAGAAGAACTTTCAAAGGGTAATCAGCAGAAGGTACAATTCATTAGTTCAATTATTCATGACCCGGGGCTTCTGATATTAGATGAGCCTTTTAGCGGATTTGATCCAATTAATCAGCAGTTTATAAAAGATTTAATACTTTCTATGGCAAAATCCGGTAAAATTATAATATTATCTACACATCAGATGGAAACGGCAGAAAGACTTTGTACAGATATTCTTTTAATAAATAAGGGGAAAGAAGTATGTTCCGGGCAGCTATCTGATGTGAAAAATAAGTTCGGAAGTAATATGATTAAAGTTGAGTATAATGGGGATGGTTCATTCTTAAATTCGCTTCCGGAAGTAAAGCGCATTGACAATTATAGTAACTATGCAGAGATTCAGCTAGAAGATAATATTTCTCCACACGTATTTCTGCGCAAAATTGTTACGGGAATTGATGTAAAGTATTTTTCTGTTATTGAACCATCATTAAATAAGATATTTATAGACCTTATACAAGAGAGTTCAAATTAAGATTATGAGAAAAGTCCTTGCAATTGCTAAATGGGAGTATTGGGAAAAAGTTAAGACCAAGACTTTCTTAATTTCTTTGATACTGACTCCAGCAATTATAATCGGTTTTTCATTAGCTCCAACCTTTTTATCCGGAAGTGGAGACTCATATACAAAAGCGATCGGGATTATAGATACTTCGGGATTATTCACTAATAAGATTAAAAACGGGTTAGAAAATATTAGATTAAAAAATAATCAACCAAGTTATATCTTAATTAATTTAACAGAGCATGGGAAAGATGAGGATGTTTTAATTAGATCCGCTAATTTATCTGTTATTAAAGGTCACCTTGACGGTTATCTTTTAATAAATTACGGAGGGTCAGATTCAGTTTCGGCAAAATATTATAATAAAGGCAGTGATAATATTAAAGATATTTCGAACTTTGAGAATGTATTTAATAGTGCCAAGCTGCAAATAGAATTATCAGGAATTAATATTAGTCCGAAAATATTGGAGTCGTTGTCGAGAAGGGGTGAAATAAAAACGATCAAAATTGAGGCAAATGGTGAGACTTCAAATAATGATTTTGTTACTGTCTTTTTCACTTCATTTATTTTTATAATTCTTTTGATGATGATGATATTATCATCGGGCGGTATGTTAATACGTAATTTAGTTGAAGAAAAGTCAAACAGGCTAATTGAAATTCTAGTTTCAAGTTGTTCACCGAATCAACTTCTTACGGGGAAAGTATTGGGTCTAAGCACATTAGGGCTGACGCAGGTAATTATATGGGGAATTATAGGAATAGTCTTAGAAGGCATTTCAACAATTCCATCAAATGCTTTTAATAATATAATACCTATTGCGATTTATTTCGTATTAGGATTTATTTTTTATACTGCGATATTTGTCGGTTTAGGATCGGTAGTAACAACAGAGCAAGAAGCTCAGCAAATAACGAGCTATCTTAGCCTTACGCTTATATTGCCTATAGCTATAAGTGTGCCGGCAATGGAGAATCCAAATTCGGTTTTTGTGCATATACTATCTTATATTCCATTTACAATTCCTTCAGTAATGATTTTGCGATTTAATATTGAATCGATTCCGTTTCCTGAGATATTGACTTCAACACTTATCATGGTAGTATCAATTTATATTGCTATAGTCGGGTCATCAAAGATTTTCAAGATTGGTATATTATCATACGGGAAGAGGCCTTCAATTAGAGAATTAATTAACTGGCTTAGAGAATAATAGGTTTAATGTTTTATTTTATTTCAGCTATAGCGGCAATAATTCCGATGATGGCATATTTAGTCATCATCTGGTTATTTGACAAATATGATCGTGAACCATTCAGTTTTGTACTAATTAATTATTTATGGGGCGCGATTGGTGCAATATTTTTAGCTATTATCGGAAGCGCAGCCATTGAATCAATATTATCTATTTGGATAAAGAACCCGATAAGATTGAATCATATTGAAACTATTGCTGTTGCGCCATACGTTGAAGAGATTACAAAGGGACTTTTCCTCTTTATTATTTTTGCCAATAGGAAATTTGATAATATTACTGACGGATTAGTGTATGGCGGAGCTATAGGACTAGGTTTTGGGATGACAGAGAATTTTTTATATTTCATTACATTTGGGAACAATTTTTCGGAATGGCTTACAATTGTAGTAATTAGGACTTTGTTTTCGGGAGTTATGCATTGTGTAGCAACAGCAACATTCGGGGCATTTTTAGGTTATTCAAAATTCAAGAAGCCAGCGTATAAAGTTGTATTGCCGATAGTAGGGCTATCACTAGCCATATTTATTCATTTTGCATGGAACTTAAGTGTTACATTTAAGTCAACAGCTGCATTAGGATTTTTGTTCATGTTCATTACCATTTTAATATTTATTACAGTTTTCACTATTGCAATTATGAGTGAGAAGAAGATAATCTACAATGAGCTATTGGAAGAATCAGAAAATGGTTTAATCCCATATGAACATCTTATGATTCTAAATTCATCCAGAAGAAATAGAAACGGCTGGGTTGATGAAAGCATTCGTAAGTTATATATTAGAGCAGCAACAACTTTAGCGTTTAGAAAGATGGAATTAAAAAACTCGTCCGGTTCAAGTAAAATATTTTATGAAAAAGACGTTGATTACTACCGGCAATTTATCTCAAACTTATTATATAAGCCGGCTGATATTAGACAATGAAACCTGATTCAATAATATACTTAGTTGCGACCACTCCCCTATTTAATGCTAATGATATACCTGCATTTGAAGCATTCGACAAAGAGAATACGCTACTGCTTTATAGTGCACTGACATTAAACCATTATGAGAATTTGAAATTAATTTCGGATACTTACAATTCAGTTTTTTGTTTTGATGAAAAGGATACTGAACACATTCCCGAAATTATCACTTCAGATCATTTAGATACTTTCTTTGCTGATACAAGCAAGAAAACCAATTATTTAAAGAAATTAGCGGATAAGTATTCAAGCAAGCACTTAAACAACCTTATTATTTTTTCAAATTCAATTGGAATAAGTCAGTCAGATATTTCAAAGGCTTTCAATTTACTTTCGATGGAAGACGAGGCAATAGTAATAGGCAAATCACAGAACAACGGAATAGCCTTTTTAGGTTTCAATTCTTTTAATAACAATTTGTTCCAAGAGGTTGATTGGGACAATCTTCATTTTGAAAACCTACTGCCGATGGTCAACAAGCACGAGAATTTTGTCCACGTGATGAATAATTATATTTCAATTTCAAAGCTATCGGATTTTAAGCAACTTTATACAGAACTGTCAAAGAAGGAAAGTTTAAGTTACTGCAATCAGGAGATGCACGAAAAATTTACTCATCTATTTATAGAATACAAGGAGTTTCTTAAATGAGTACAGTCGGAATTTTTGGGGGTACCTTCGATCCGATACACACCGGTCACTTAATTACGGCACAGGCTGTGCGCGAGCTAAGAAGATTAGATAAAATTATATTTATACCGGCATATATTTCACCTCATAAAACAGATATACCGACGCTTAGCCCAAGGCATAGGCTTGAGATGGTAAAACTCGCAATCAAGAATATTTCATATTTTAATTTTTCCGATATAGAAATTAAAGCAGCAAATACTTCTTACACCATAGAGACATTAAAGGTACTTAAAGAAAAGCATACTAAGATTGAGCTAATCATTGGCTACGACAATATTTTAAATTTCAGCACATGGAAAGACCCGGACGAGATATTAAAGCTTGCAAAGCTAGTAGTGTTAAACAGGAAATTATCAACTGAGCCGAAGGAAATGGATCGATTTTATAGTTCAGCAATATTTGTAGACACACCTACAATTGAAATTAGTTCAAGTGAAATTAGAGAAAGAGTATATAACAATTTGCCAATTAACTTCCTTGTACCGGAGGAGGTTCAGAAATACATTTACCATTTTAATCTATATAAGGAGAAATAAATGAAAATATTAGTAACAGGCGGAGCCGGATTTATAGCTTCTCAAGTAGCAGATGCATTTATTGCCGAAGGTAATGACGTTTTTATAATTGATAATCTATCAACGGGATTTGAGAAGAACGTAAATCCAAAAGCAACATTTATTAAAGAAGACATTGGTGATAAAAATTTAATTAATCTTTTTGAGAAAGAGAAGTTTGATGTAATTAATCATCACGCAGCTCAAATGGATGTACGCCGCTCAGTTGCAGACCCTGCATTTGATGCTAACACAAATATTCTCGGCACGATAAATCTTCTTCAATGTTCGATAAAGACCAGAGTAAAGAAATTTATGTTTGCGTCAACGGGCGGAGCGGTATACGGAGAGCAGAAATACTTCCCGGCGGATGAAGGACATATTACCTTTCCCCTATCGCCTTACGGGATTTCAAAACTTGCAGTCGAAAAATACTTGCATTTTTATCATTCACAGTATCATTTGAATTATACAATACTTCGATACGCAAATATTTATGGTCCGCGTCAGAATCCTTTTGGAGAGGCGGGAGTAGTTGCAATTTTTACATCTAAATTATTAAAAGGTGAACAACCAATTATTAATGGAAGCGGAGAGCAGACAAGAGATTATGTATTTGTAGGAGATGTTGTAAAAGCAAATACACTGGCGCTCAAAGACTCAGCAAGTGATATTTATAATATAGGGACTTCCAAAGAAACAAATGTAAACGAGCTATATAATTTGATAAATAAAATTATCGGCAAGGGACAGATAGAAAAACACGGACCTGCAGCGGCGGGTGAGCAGATGCGAAGTGTAATAACTTCAGATAAATTATACAAAAAGTTCAATTGGCGACCATCTACTACAATTGATGAAGGACTGCAAAAAACAGTTGATTATTTTAAGAGCAATCTTTAAGATTGATAAAATTGAATTAATATAGTGATTATGGAATGGTTGAAAATATATTGATAGAAAAATTACTGCAGAACGATAGACGAACAGTAGCCCGTGCAATTTCAGCAGTAGAATCAGGCAGTCAAGCTTCGATAGAATTGTTAAAGGAATTATATTCTAAAGTTGGAGGGGCGTATAGAATTGGGATTACAGGTCCTCCAGGAGCAGGTAAAAGCACAATAACAAACCAGCTAGCTAAATATTACAGATTGAGAGGTAAGACTGTAGGAATTATAGCAGTTGACCCAACAAGTCCGTATACAGGAGGAGCATTATTAGGCGATCGTGTGAGGATGAACGAAATAGGTCAGGATCCGGGAGTTTTTATCCGGAGCATGGCAACTCGTGGTAGTTTAGGGGGTTTAAGCAGGAAGGCAAACGATGCAGCGGATATACTTGATGTAGCCGGTTATGATTTTATTCTTTTTGAAACTGTCGGAGTTGGGCAGTCAGAACTTGATATAGCTCAGGCAACTGATACAACAATAGTGGTATTAGTGCCAGAATCCGGTGATTCAGTGCAGGCGATGAAAGCAGGTTTAATGGAAATAGCAGACTTTTTTGTACTTAACAAAAGTGATCGCCCGGGTTCAGAACAAGCAGTTACAGCGCTGAAGACAATATTGATGATGAAAGATCATGATCAATTTTCTTGGCTGCCGAGCATAATTAAGTCAGTTGCAATAGAAAATACGGGGATTGAAGAAATAGCCGGAGAAATAATTAAGCATAATAATTATTTAATCAAAGCCGGCAAATTCGAGACAAAGCGGGAAAACCATGTTCGTAATCGAATAAAGGAAATAGTAGAAGACCAAATAAGAAAGAAGCTATGGAGCGATGACGGAGAAAAATCTTTAAATAATTCATTAGAAAAGGTAGTATTGGGTAATTTATCTCCATATCACATTGCTGAAGAGATTATAGAAAATTTCAGAAAGCAGTTGTAATTTAAATAGGTACAATTAAATAACCGAGGTGAGATATCCAAAAGATTTTCTTATCTTAAAATATATTCAGCAATAATAAGACTGAAGAGGGAAAGGAATTTTTATGGCATCTATTGAAAGCCCGTATTTGAGCGCCCTAAGTGAGAATCAATCGATTATAAGGGAAACAATAAGAGAATTCTGCGACGAAAAGATACGCCCATTCATAATGGAATGGGATGAGGCACAAAAATTCCCAATGGAAGTATTTAAAGAACTTGGCAATTTAGGCTACTTAGGTATTTTAGTTGACGAAAAATACGGAGGAGCCGGACTAGGTTATGCAGAATTTGCAATTATAATAGAAGAACTAGCAAAAGTTGATCCATCTATAGCACTTTCAGTAGCCGCTCATAATGGGCTTTGCACCAATCATATATTTAGGTTTGCGAGCGAAGCACAAAAGGAAAGATTTCTTCCAGAATTAACTACAGGTAAAAGAATCGGAGCATGGGGATTAACAGAATCTTCATCGGGTAGTGATGCTGGAAGTTTACAGTCATTTGCCGAGAAGGAAAGCAATTATTATTTATTAAACGGAAGCAAGAATTTCATCACGCACGGTACTGTAGGTGGAACTGCTGTAGTAATGGCAATAACAGATAAATCAAAAGGAAGAAAAGGAATTTCTGCTTTTATTCTTGAAAAAGGGATGGAAGGATTTATTGCCGGTAAGAAAGAAAACAAGCTGGGGATGCGAGCAAGCGATACAACTCAACTAATATTTGAGAACTGCAAAGTACCGGTAGAGAATATAATCGGAAATGAAGGTGAAGGATTTATTCAAGCCATGAAGATTCTGGAAGGCGGAAGGATTTCCATTGCTTCATTGAGTGTAGGATTAGCGCAAGGAGCTTTGGATGCAGCGGCAAAATATAGTAAAGAGAGAAAGCAATTTGGAAAGACATTGAGTGAATTTCAAGCAATTCAATTTAAATTAGCTGAAATGCAAACGAATATAGACGCAGCTAGAATGTTAACTTACAAAGCCGCATTCCTGAAAGATGAGAATAAGCCTAATCTTAAAGAGGCCGCTATGGCAAAGCTTTTTTCCAGTGAAATAGCAGAAAAAGCCGCGAATGAGGCTGTACAAATACTAGGCGGATACGGTTATATAAAAGATTTCCCAGTTGAAAAATTTTACCGTGATGTAAAACTATTAACAATAGGCGAAGGCACATCGGAAATACAAAGAGTGGTAATTGCCAAAGAATTATTAAAAGAAATTTAATCTCCGAAAGAAAACATGCAAAGAAGTGATAAATCAATTATAGGGAGTGAAGTCTTTCTAAGGAGAGAAGATTTTTATAAAAATCTTATAAGGAAACTTAACTCTGAGAAGGACAAAATAAAATTAGGCGGCGGTAAAAAGGCAATTGATAATCAGAAAGCAAAAGGCAAATTAACAGCAAGGGAAAGAATCAATAAATTAGTTGATGATGAGAAAAGTTTTTTTGAACTCAGCACATTTGCTGCATACGGTATGTATGAAGAATATGGCGGTGCTCCATCATCAGGGACTATATACGGTATTGGGAAAATAAATGGGAAACCTTATGTAATAGTAGCAAATGACGCAACAGTAAAAGCCGGGGCATGGTTCCCCATAACAGTTAAAAAGAATTTGAGGGCTCAAGAAATTGCATTAGAAAACCGCATACCAATGATTTATTTAGTTGACAGCTCCGGTGTATTTCTGCCAATGCAAGATGAAATTTTCCCTGATAAGGAACATTTTGGAAGGATATTCAGGAACAATGCTATTCTTTCGGCAGAAGGAATTCCTCAAATTGCAGCGATAATGGGACCTTGCGTTGCGGGAGGAGCTTACTTGCCAATTATGAGTGACGAGGCGCTAATAGTAGAAGGCGAAGGTTCTGTTTTCCTGGCGGGCTCACATTTAGTAAAAGCAGCAATTGGAGAAGTAATAGATAACGAAAAACTTGGGGGAGCAAAAGTTCAGTCTAATCTATCGGGTGTTACTGATTACGTAATGAAGAATGATGATGAATGTATACTGAAAATAAGGAGCCTGACCGATAAATTTGGGGATCAAACTAAAGCAGGATTTAATAGGATAGCAAGTAAACCACCATTATTCAGCCCAAAAGAAATATATGGATTGCTTCCTGAAGACCCGATAAAACCTTATGACATGTATGATATAATTAACAGGATAGTGGACGATTCAGTTATAGATGAGTACAAAGCGGGTTACGGAAAAACCATTATAACTTGTTATGCTAGGATTGACGGATGGGCAGTTGGAATAGTAGCTAATCAAAGGAGTATAGTTAAAACGGAAGCCGGGGAAATGCAAGTAGGCGGTGTAATATATTCAGATAGCGCCGACAAAGCTGCACGATTTATAATGAATTGCAATCAAAAGAAAATTCCTCTATTATTTCTTCAAGACGTTACGGGATTTATGGTTGGCAGCCGAGCAGAGCATGGCGGTATTATTAAAGATGGCGCCAAGATGGTAAATGCAGTAGCAAACTCGGTAGTACCAAAGATCACTATTATTATAGGCAATAGCTTTGGCGCGGGCAATTATGCAATGTGCGGAAAAGCTTATGATCCACGATTTATATTCGCATACCCAAATTCGAAGATATCAGTAATGGGAGGATCTCAGGCAAGCAGTGTTTTATTAGATATTAAATTAAAGCAAGCTGAAAAGGAAGGGAAAATATTCAGTGAGGCGGAAAAGAAAAAACTTTTAACTGAAGTTGTAAATTCATACGAGGACGCCAGCGGTTGTTTATACGCCGCCGCGCGACTTTGGGTAGATGAAATAATTGATCCCGCACTTACAAGAGAATATATTTCAATGGCGCTAGAGGTTACAAATAATAGCCCAGTTACTCAAAAGTTTAACGTGGGAGTAATTCAGACCTAATGCTAAATAGAGCATTCAGCCAATTGAGAATAAAAACTATAGCATTTATTATCATCATCATATCAGTTCTTCCTACAAGTGCCTTTTCACAGCAGAGCAACCTGTCCAAAGCGGTAAATTATCTTTCTGAATTCATAGGTTCTAATTATTTTAAGAATCTGAGATTAACAAATAACGATTTAGCATTAACAGATACAATTTATCTTAGGGCACTAAAGTATGACGATAATAATTACCGAGAAGCGCTGTTTGATTTAACCTTTGCTGTAATACCGTATAATAGAGTTCGTGTTGAAATCCCGTTAATAGATGCAATACTAGTTTATAAACTACCTTCGGCATCTGAAGATATATATCTGAAGAAGAATAGTAACCTTCCAAGATCATTATTTTTTGATTCTCCGCAAAATAATTATGGTGATAAAGATAAGCTAGCGCACTTTTTTGGCAGCGCATTTCTTTCTTATTCATCAAACATTTTTGATTTAGGCAATCTATTTGGTTATTTTATAGAAGTTTTTGAGCAAGATTTTGAAGTTCAAAACTCTATTGATCCCAGGGATCTTCAGACAAATAAATTAGGAAATATTTTTGGTGAAATCTTAAAGCACAACAAAAGGATTTTGCCATCAGAAGTAATGTTAATCCGTTCACTTATTTATTTTAGATACCAACTATGAATTCGATATTAATTATTGATGACGAAAAGGAAATTTGCGAAAGCATAAAAATGATCCTTGAATATGAAGGCTATCAAGTTGATTATGCAACGACAGCTTCAGAAGGGATAGCTAAAATTGCGACTCAACCTTTATCTACAATCCTTCTAGACATTCAAATGCCGTTGATGAATGGGTTTGAAGTACTAGCGAAGGTAAAGGAAACAAACCCACATATATCGATTATAATTATTTCTGCACATGGTAGTGTTGAAAACGCTATAATGGCAACAAAACTTGGTGCTTTCGATTTCATAGAAAAGCCAATAGACAGAGATAAATTGATAATTAGTGTTCGCAACGGAGTTGATCAAACCAATTTATTACTTGAGAATAAAGAGATAAGGAAATCATTGCTCGGCAGTGAAATGATTCTCGGCAAGAGTAAGGCAATAACTAGCATTCTAGAATTAATTGATAAAGTAGCGCCCATAGATACCAGAGTATTAATTACAGGAGAAAATGGGACTGGTAAAGAATTAGTTGCAAGGGCAATCCACAATAAAAGCTTAAGAAGAGATAAACCATTTATTGAGGTAAACTGCGCTGCAATACCAAATGAGCTAATCGAGTCTGAATTATTCGGGCATGAAAAGGGTTCATTTACTGGAGCAATTCAACAGCGTATAGGAAAATTTGAGTTAGCGAATAAAGGCACGATTTTTTTAGATGAAATAGGTGATATGAGTCTGCAGGCTCAGGCAAAGGTTTTGCGAGCAATTGAAGACAGTAGAATAGAAAGAGTCGGAGGTACGAAGAAGATAGATATTGATGTTAGGATTTTAGCCGCAACAAATAAGATTCTCAAGGATGAAATAGGAAAAGGTAATTTTAGAGAAGACTTATTTCACCGGCTAAACATAATCCCGATACTAATCCCTCCGCTCAAAGAAAGAATCGAAGACATTCCTATTTTAATCGATCATTTCATAGCAGAAATAATTGAAAAGCACAAAAAGCCTAAAGTCATTTTTGAAGAAGATGCAGTTAAATTTCTGCAAAGTCTAACGTGGACAGGAAACGTACGGGAAATACGGAACGCCGTTGAAAGAATAATTATTATGATAGATAAGAAATCAATCTCAAGAAAGGACATTGAGTTCCTATTCCCTACCAATAAAACATCAATTGAAGATATAATTGGCGACAGCAATTCTTTCCAAGAGTTTAAGGAGAAAGCTGAAAAAGCTTTTATACTTAAGCAGCTGAATGCAAATGATTGGAATATAAGTAAGACGGCTGAGATTTTGGAAATTCAAAGAAGTCATCTTTATAATAAAATTAAAAAGTACGGAATTGAGAAAGAGGGATAATCATGAGTGAGACAATATTTTCTAAAATAATAAGGAAAGAAATTCCTGCAGATATAGTATTTGAGAACGAATTCATATTGGCGTTTAAGGATATTAATCCGAAAGCTCCAGTACATGTCTTAATTATTCCCAAAGAAGAGATATCAACAGTAACCGAATTAAACGGCAAAGAGGATGCAGAGATACTGGTGCAATTATTTGCAGCGGCTAACGAAATAGCAAATGCAATGAATGTAGATAAAGATGGATTCAGGTTAGTAATAAACTGCGGGAAAAACGGCGGTCAAGAAGTAAATCACTTACATATGCATCTTCTTGGGGGAAGACAAATGACCTGGCCTCCTGGGTAAACTTTAATTATTCCATTAACAATTTAATTTATAATGTTATTATTATAAGGTAAATAATTAAATTTACAAAGAAAGATTATATTCTGCTCCAATAGTAATCCACCTGCCCGGTAAAGGCACTCCGCTAATTTCAGAATAGGATTTGTTAAATAGATTTGTCGCATCCACATAGATAACATAATCCGAGATCCTTTTTGACAATTTAGTGTCTAGTAAGAAATAGTCTTCAAAATTTACTCTATTATCATATCTTAGTTCCCAATCCTGATGAATTCCCAGCCACCAATTATTATTTACTCCTATTATTAATTGATGCTTCAAATAATCAAGCAAGTATTGGGATTGAAATTGCATTGAATTTCTATTAGAATTCAAATATGAATAATTAAGGCGTATTGAATTGATAGGGCAATTACGGATAATATTATTTGTCCTGATATTCAAAACTAATTCAACTCCGTCGGTATTAAGAGTTTTAATGTTAGTTGCAGTCCAGGGTTGAGAATCACTATTTCTGACCCAGTCGATAATATTCTTACCTTCTTTT
>JAJYDC010000032.1 GCA_021777835.1 Bacteroidota bacterium
TCAATAAGATATTCTTTTTTGGATAAATTGCTCATAGATAACCTTCTAAATTTTGGGTTACCTATATTATGACCTAACGACTTTTTTACAAGTCTACTTCGGTTACCTTATTTTTGATCCAATGCGTGTAATCATCTTTTCGGTTTTATGCCTTGATTTATACATATAAAATACTATTTTTAAATACATGTGGACTAGCAAAGAACTATCAGAACTTATTAAATCTAAATTAGGCGACAGGCTGCTTATTGTGGTCTCGAATAGAGAACCCTATGCCCATATATTTGATGGCGATGACGTTAAATATTATGTCCCTCCTGGTGGACTCGTTACTGCACTTGAACCAATAATGAAAGCAAGCGGCGGATATTGGGTAGCCCAGGCGAATGGTGAAGCAGATGCAAGTGTTGTAAATGAGAAAAACGAAATAAACTGTCCTCCGGATAATCCGATATATACATTAAAACGTATTTTCCTAAATAAAGAGGAAGAAACAGGATTTTATTATAATTTTTCAAATAAAGGACTTTGGCCGCTTTGCCATATCACCTACACAAGGCCGCAATTCACAGAGAAAGATTATGAAACTTATAAGAAAGTGCAGGAAAAATTTGCTGAATCAATTGCAGAGATAGTGCAGGATCGCCCTGCATTTGTATTTATTCAGGATTATCATTTTGTAAATCTATCTAAACTCATAAAAGAAAAATTAAAGAATGTAATCACAGCTCAATTCTGGCATATTCCATGGCCCAACAGCGAGGTTGTTCGTATTTTACCATTTAAAAATGAATTACTTGATGCAATCTTGCACAATGATTTGCTTGCATTTCAAGTTCAATACCATGCTATTAATTTTTTAGATACAATAAATCGTTTTCTTGAAGCAAGAGTTGAATATGACACCATGACTGTAACAAAAGATTCTCATGTTACTATGGTTAGTGCTTTCCCTATCGGAATTGATTATGAACATGTTAGTCAATTATCGTCTTCCGAGAAAATATTAAATCTCCGAAATGAATTACTTAAAAGATATAGGCTGAAAGATAAATTAGTTGCCATCGGTGTCGACCGAATAGATTATACAAAAGGAATTTTGGAGAGATTTCTAGCAGTTGATTCCCTTCTTCAAAGATATCCAGAATTTATCGGGAAATTTGTTTATGTCCAACTTGGCGCTTTAAGCAGAATACAAATTCAAGAATATAAAGAGCTAAACGATAAGTTGAATAATATGATGGTTGGGATTAATGAAAAATATGAATTAAATGGCTGGCGGCCTATTGTTCTTATAAGAGCAAATCATTCGCAAGATATTATAACAGCCTGGAATGGCATTGCAAATATAAGTCTTGTTACATCACTTCACGACGGAATGAATTTAGTTGCAAAGGAATTTGTTGCTGCAAGAAATAATATTGACGGGGTTTTAATCCTTAGCGAATTTACCGGCGCAGCAAGAGAGCTTTCTGATGCTATTTTAATAAATCCTTACTATGTTGATGGTTTGGTAGAAGCTATAAAGTCCTCTCTCGAAATGCCGCTTGAAGAACAGAAACGGCGAATGTCCAAAATGAGAGATATAGTAATGAAAAACAATGTTTATCGATGGGCTGCAAAAATTCTGAGCGAAATATTTAACTTTGAATTTGTCGAAAGTGATTCCTAAGACTTATTTACCTGCTTCACTACTCATCTTCAAAGCATTAATTGGAATTTTCCCACGGTGACTGAAGTCAATTTATTCATTTTTGAATAACTTTATATTAAATTAAAATATAGAGGATTATTAAGATGCCGGAGAATTATTTTGAATTTAAGTCGAGACTAGTGCTGACAGAATTATTGGGCATAAAAGCAAAAAATTTAGTTGAACTATTAGAAAAAATTAAGACTGTTCCTCTATCATCAATCTACCAGCATACTCATAGATTTTTACAGCAGCATCATTACCTTTCTCCTGAACCTCCAAATGATTTTGCATATTGGGTATCAAATATGTTGAACAATGAAATAGTCGGAGAACAATTAGCAAGTATTGATGTTATGCAGTTCAATAACCTCACGGATTTGAAATTAAAAATAGTAAAACTATTAAGCACGTATGCTAATAAAGCTGAAAATGTTAATTGTCCTGCCGGAGAAGAATTTCACTTCATGAGCTCAAGAATATTTGTGCTTCCGATTAATAAGAAAGCTTCAACTATTCAAGAATTTAAAGATATATTGAAAACCGTTAGCATACATTCAATATATTATCACATGTTTGAAGCAAGAATGCGCCTTGAGAAACAAGATAACGATTTTTCAGTGTGGCTTCGATCTATAGGAATGAAACAGGAAGCCGATATAATATCAAGATTTGATCCATATACATTTACGCTTGAAGGATTAAGACAAAAAATTTTGGAGACTATAAATGGCAACAGTTAAGGACTATGCCGATATAACCGGCCAATCCGTTATTGACGAGCTTTTTATTCTTGGCGACAGGGCAAGCCGATTAAAAATTCAGCACGTAAATTCAACCGCTGTCGGCGGTGGTGTCGCAGAAATACTTACACGACTAATACCAATGTTTTGTCAATTAGGAGTAACAAGTACGTGGGATGTTATAAAAGGCGGAGATAGATTTTATCTAATTACAAAAAAGATGCATAACGCACTTCATGGTGTTGATGTAACATTCACACAAGATGAGTTTGATTATTTCCTTCAGATTAATAGAGAGAATTCCGAATCAATAGTCTTTGACAGTGATGTGGTTTTTATTCATGATCCGCAGCCTATCGGTTTGGTAGATGTGCGCGGAAAACGGGATAGCAAATGGGTCTGGCGCTGTCATATTGATTTCTCTGAACCTAAAGAGCAAATATGGCTTTTCCTTAAAAATTATATTGAAAAATTTGATTCGGCAATCTTTTCTGCTCCGGCATTCAGCCGCTCTATTGCTACAAGACAAGTATTGATTTCTCCTTCAATAGATCCATTAAGCGACAAAAATAAAGACCTTGACCAAAATTATATCGATTCTGTATTCAACAAATATAAAATCGATAGGTCACGTCCTATTATAACACAAATTTCCCGCTTTGATTATCTAAAAGATCCCGTTGGTGTAATTCAAGCTTATAAGCAAGTAAAAAGGTATATAGACTGTCAGCTTGTCTTAGCTGGAGGAGGCGCTACAGATGATCCTGAGGGAGAAAAAGTTTTAGCTGATGTTAATAAAGCAGCAGACGACGATAAAGATATTTTTATTTTGTTACTGCCGCCTTCAAGTGACCTGGAAATTAATGCATTGCAGCGCGGATCAACAGTTGTTATGCAAAAATCATTACGCGAAGGTTTTGGACTAACAGTTGCAGAAGCACTGTGGAAATCAAAACCGGTTATTGCTTCGGCAGTTGGAGGAATCCCTCTGCAGATAAAGCACAAATACGGCGGGATATTAACTCACAGCATTGAAGGAACTGCATATTGGATTAAACAACTTATCAATGAACCAAAATATGCAGCCGAACTTGGGAAAAACGGGTACGAACATATCAGACAGAATTTTTTAATTACAAGACAACTCCGTGATTATCTGCTTTTGGCTTTATCGTTTTATACTGACTCAGATATAATTGATTTATAATTTGAAACTATGCTGAAACATTATTCATTCCAGAAATTTATAGATAGTACTAGCAAGCATCCGGTATTACTCTTTGATTTTGACGGTACATTAGTAGAACTTGCTTCAACTCCGGATCAAGTAAAGGTTAAGCCAATAACAAAATATATTATTGAGAACCTTGCTAAAATCTTTCCTGTTGGAATAATAAGCGGAAGGTGCTTAAATGAATTAAAAGAATTGATTGCTATCGACGGAATTTTTTACTCCGGAAATCACGGAGTTGAAGTCGAGGGACCGGGATTAAGTTTTATTGAACCTAATAATTCCAAGTTCAGAAATTTAATTCTTAATCTTATAGAAGAATTAAAAACTAAATTAAGCAGCTATAACCCTCTGATTGAGGATAAAATATATGCGGTGGGAATTCATTATAGGACTATCGATCCTCAACGTATAAATGATTTTCTCTTCGAGGTTACGAAGATTTTAGATACTCCTTTAAACAAAAATGGAATAAAAATCCTAAACGGCAAAAAAGTAATTGAAGTAAAACCTCCGGTTGAATGGAATAAAGGCGATAGTGTAAAAATAATTATGAAGCACTTAAAAAATGACTGTGCACCTTTTTATTTCGGTGATGACATAACAGATGAATTTGCTTTTGAAACAGTGAATGAATTAAACGGTACAAGTGTTTTAATAAGTAACGGAAATTCATCAACTAAAGCGAAATTTGTTCTCAGCTCTATAAATGAATTGATAGGTATATTAGCGCAAATAATTTCAGAATTCCAATAATTGATTTCTACATATCCCTACGTTTTAACGCAGGGATATGTAGATGAGGGTTCAATTCATTTTTACGTTTTCTAGAAATAAACCGACAATCCAAGCTTTACATTGTTTCCGATAAATTGATAACCGTAGCTTGTTTGTTGATTCCATTGCGGCACGTTATTTATGGAATTAATAATAGTTTTATTATATGATGCTGTAAAGCCGTATTCGGCAGAAATACTTAATCTTTTCGAAATAAACCAATCAACCCCGCATACAAGAGTTACTCCAAGAGTCCAGCCGTTTGTTATTTCTTCATTATTGTTTGAATTATTCCCTGAATTATTATTCTTATCATAAGATTCTCCAGCTAATGGTCCGCCACCGTAATAAAATGAGACGTCATTTATAACCGGATTATAAAAAAGATATTGAGCTAGTAATGTTATTGCATAATTACTATTACTCGCTTTCCCTTTGAATTCAGGTGCATTATAAATTGGATTAGTATTCTGATTTATGTCTGTCGAAGCACTATTACCATTTATACTTAACCCTGCTCGCAAAGCATTTCTATCAGACAAAGTATATTTACCGGAGATTGTTGCACCGTTAAAACTAGCTAGTTGAAAATTTGAAGCGATTTGAAATTGAAGCGCGTACTTCCCTCTTACTGAAGTGCTGTCCTGTGCATATATCGTTAAGGGCAATAAAAATAATATTGCAGAAGCAATACTAATATTCCGAAAAAATGATTTGAACCTAGACATGATTTCTCCCTTATTTGTGGTTATTATATTTCCCTGCAATTATTAGATCAGAGCCTTAAATATCTAAATACCTAATTAGCTAGGTAGTAACATATTTACATTTAAAATGTAATGCTTCTATTATTTAAAATCTATATAGCTTCTATAAAAACACTCCTGTGTAAATTCTACTGATGAGTCATTAGCAAAACGCGGAAAACTTATTGACTATAATAAGAATATCAAGCCGACGTTGCTTATATTTTTACCGAGTTAATTAGGCAAGGCAATGGGTAATATTTTCACAGTAGTCGAAATATTTTCATACCCTTAAACAAGAATTTGCAAATGTGCTAAAAAACCTTAGTTTTTGGAAAAATTATGTATGTTACAGAAAATAATGAGAATTAAAAAAAGGCATACTTTTTGCACAATAGGTTATATTTTATTCAAAATTAAGGAATCTTTAGAAATGAAAAAGTCAGCTATATTATTTATTGTAATGATTTTTAGTGCAATGTTGTATTATGGATGCGCTAAAAAAGATAATCCGACTTCAGCCACAGCAACTACCGGTATGCTGAAAGTCATGATGGTTGATAGCCCTGCGAATTATTCACAAGTAAACGTTGTTATAGATAGTGTACAAGCTCATATAGCAAGCTACGACACTACTAGCGGTTGGGTTACGCTAAATAACAAGCCGGCAACATATAATTTGCTGCAGCTTGTAAATGGAGCTAATGCTGTTATAGGCGAAAGTAATTTACAAGCCGGTACTTATACTCAGCTAAGGTTATATGTGGGAAGTGGTAGTAATGTTGTAATGAATGGTCAGACATTTAACATGACAACTCCAAGCGGAAGTCAAAGCGGGATTAAGTTGAATTTAGACGCTACAGTACAGCCCGGAATTGCTTATTTATTGACATTAGATTTCGATGCAAATCGTTCAATCGTAACTACAGGCTCTCCGATGAGCCCAAAGTTTATTCTAAAACCAGTAATAAGAGTTGTTGCAACTGCAACAACTGGAATTATTGCCGGGACTGTTTCACCAACGTCAGTATCCGCAAATGTATGGGCATTTAGCGGCATAGACAGCGTTTCCACTTCAACCGATATTACCGGTGGTTTTAAGATTCAATACTTATCACCGGGAAGTTATACTGTGTATGTGGCACCTAAAGACTCAACTTACAACGACACAACAATTACGAATGTTGAAGTAACAGCATCAAATACAACAAGCCTAGGTACAGTAGTTCTTTCACATAAATAGGAAAATATCTTTAATCTGATAAGCCCCACGTACTTAACGTGGGGTTTATGATGTAAAGAACAACGACGGACTTTAGCCCACTATAAGAATGACGATTCATTAGTATTGGCAATATTGCTTATGTTTTTCCGAAGCAATTTGTTTGACTAACGGATTTTATTAACCTAAAAAATTCAAACATTTAATTTAATTATAACTCTTTCAAATTAGATGAAACAAATATTCATTTTGTTTTCTGAATTGGATTTTATTGTTATATATTACCACTATTGCGGATAAAACTTTTTTGAAATCGATGAAACAGCATTATTTATCAACCTTTCAATAATGATTTGAAATTCCAAAGTAGAATTCTACCAGGTTTCGAAAGTGTCAATTCCTTATTAAGGAATAAAGTAAATAAAACAATTACTAATAATGCAGCTTATAACAACTATAGGCTGGCATGTATTTTTATTTTGATCAACTATATACCGACAGTTTTGTTTTAGTAATTAAGATGCTGATGATGAAAAAAGAAATTTATAAATATGCTGGGATCGGACATTTTCAAATTGCTCTGCTTACTTGCAGGCAATCACTATGATGAATCTCATTGGAGAAATCAGAGAAGATAATTAGCTTTCTTCGAAGATTTTAAAAGTCATGTTGAAAATGTAATACGATATCTACATTTGTTTCTGTATCTCTGCATGTGCTGGAAAGACATTTAAAAACAACCATAATTATTATATTATTTAATTCTAAGGTGCTATGAAAATTAGATTACTTTTAACTGTTATTGGGGGAATTTTATTTTTATGCGTTACACAGACTAAAGCTCAATGGGTACAAGTTAATCCACCCAATTTCCCTTCCAACAACTCTATTCAATGTTTTGCTGTAATTGGCACGAATCTTTTTGCCGGTTCTAACGGGCACGGTATTTTTCTATCAACAAACGATGGTACAAGCTGGGCGGCAGTAGATTCTGGTTTGACAAATACAGAAGTTAGAGCCTTGGCAGTCAGCGGTACGAATCTTTTTGCGGGAACTTGGGGAAGCGGCGTCTTTTTGTCAACTAACAACGGCACAAGTTGGAGTATAGTAGATACTGGTTTGACTAACCCTTATATTAGCTCGTTATTAGCTCAGGGAACTGATATCATTGCCGGGACTAATACTTTCGCTTTCATTTCCGGAAACAATGGAACAAACTGGGGTGAAATCAGCTCAGGCATGTCAGGAAGTCAGATCATGGCGCTTGCCGCTAGCGGCTCAAATCTTTTTGCGGGCACTGACTGGGGAGTCTCCATATCGACCGATAACGGCACAAGCTGGACTTTAGCCGATTCCGGATTAACAACTACTGCTACTTATGTGTATGCTCTTGCTATCTATCCCAATGTCTCAGGAGGGACGAATCTTTTCGCGGGCACTGACATACATGGTGTTTATCATTCAACTAATAACGGCTTAAGCTGGACTGCAGTAGATTCCGGATTGACGAGCAATAGTATTTTTTCGTTTGCTGTTAGTGGTACCAATCTCTTTGTGGGGACTAGCGGCAGCGGCGTTTTCCTTTCAACAAATAATGGCACAACCTGGACATCCGACAGTGCAGGAATGTCAAATATTTATGGGACTAGTGATGCGTATGCGCTTACCGTTAGCGGCTCTTATCTCTTTGCTGGGAATGATAGAGGTGTATGGAGACGACCGCTTTCGGAAATGATTACGGGCGTGAAAGAAGGACATAATAATTTACCGGCAAACTTTTCGCTTAAACAGAATTACCCTAACCCTTTCAATCCTACAACTATAATAAATTATTCGCTACCTAGATCTAATATGGTAACGATAAAGGTTTTTGATATCCTGGGAAATGAAGTAGCAAGTTTAGTCAATGAAGAAAAACCGGCGGGAAGTTATTCGGTTAATTTTAATGGAAATAAACTTTCAAGCGGGGTTTATTTTTACAGGATGAAGGCCGGAAGTTTTGTGGAGACGAAAAAGTTAATACTAATGAAATGAGGTTTTGTCGAAGATAAGAAAACTCTTTCTTTAATGATTTTTTTATTTAATGAATTATTTAATTTATTAAGCCTGTAATATTCGAGATGGCTTTATTATATTTTACTGAACCTCAAAGAAGAAAAGGTAAAATGAGAAGTTTAATACTAATAGCATTGATGTCTGCTTTTTTTTATAGCTGTAAAAATAGCAACCCTACATCGAATAATAGCTTTATTCTAAATGCGAAATATACACTCACGGATACTACCGGACTCTCTAAATCTCAATTCCAACCAGGTGAACCATTTGAATTAGCATTTTCATTGACAAATACTACACCTGATACACTTTCTTATAATATAGTCCCTCCAATGGTTTCTTTTATAATTTATCAGAATGGTAATTTTATTTCTTCATCTTTCTTGGATTGTCCGGAGCCACAATATGTTGCTTTTGGGGTTAAATTGGCTCCGGGTCAGACTATCAAAGGTTCATGGGAAGGACCAAATTCACCATGTCAATCTCCAAAGATTAAACTTACTCCTGGAAATTATCTGGTAAAGGTGTCTTTCCCTTATCCAATGAACGTTAGAGTTATTAACGCTGCCCCAATCAATTTTTCGATTGTCAGGTAATAGATTCATATAAACTTTAACTCCCTTTCAGATTATTTATAGCATATTCTATTGTTAAAGCCTTATCCAATATAAAAATCCATTTATTCAATTTATTGAAATTCGCAAGCAGATTTATAGATGAATTATTTTGGCTTCTTCGGTTTCTAGCTATATTAGAGAGAACGACGTTTTGAAGAGGGACAATGAGAAAACACGGGTGCACTTGTAATTGGTAAACAAGTAATTGGAATTGTATGGGTCTATTTGGATGGCTATAATTATATCTATCAATTTAACAGATAGAAATATAAGTTACTGAGTTTTTATGTATGCTAAGTTTAAAGTATGACTACTTGTAACATAGATTAAAAGAATCTCAATTTATAATAGGATTTAGGGAAAATAAGGGGCTTATTATTTGTAACCTACCTAACCAAATATCAATCAAACCTTCTAGATTATTTTATTAATAGGAAAATATGTGAAAATCGATTCTGAGGGTGTATTTCTTTATGGGTAGGGGTAAATATAGGGTAGATACGAAAATCGAGGCACTGAGAGGAAAAAACCGCCCAAAACCTACGCTATTTCGTATAGTTTTTTATGGTTGAGTTATTAAAATGGAGCGCAATACCTTTTAATGGTTGTGATAACAATTATTTCTATTTATAATTATATTAAATTCTTAGTTTATCACATCAGAATCACTTAAGAAACTTAGTTTGATGGAGTTTCTCTTTTGTGGGAAACGTTTAAAGTCCATGAAAAACATTTATGAGTTATAATATTTTACAAGAAATATATATTAGCTATGAATACGGAATTCAATCAGGTCATTTATAGAATGATGGGTATAATTAAAGTGAGGTAACATCCATAAAAGCAGACTAGGGTTCAATTCCGGAACAACAACTATATTTTTGAAATTTCTAATTGTAAACCGGTAAGGTTAAATGACTTACTATAACTTATAACTGCATTTGTGTTGATACAAAAGTTCTAAAAGATCAAGACTGCAAATAAATAACTTTCAGTCTCCGCAAATAACTTCATTCCGTTATAGAATTTGATAAATAATTTTACTTTAATAGTAAAAGCTTTTTAACTTCTGTAAAATTCCCTTCTCTTAATTGATAGAAATAAACGCCGCTTGAAAGATTAGCTGCATTAAATTTTACGTCATACTTTCCTATTGTTTTATATTCATTGACAAGCGTTGCGGACTCACGCCCTAAGACATCATATATTTTTAAAGTAACTAAACCGCTATTCGGTATTTCATAATGAATTGTTGTTGAAGGATTAAAGGGGTTCGGATAGTTCTGATATAGTGCAAAGGCTTTCGGTGAATTGCTAATGCTGTTATCTACTCCGGTAGGGATAATAGATATATTAATTCCTGTTACAATTGGATTACTTGTGAGGTTTATATCAACTTTTTGCGGGTATGTTACTTTCTCATATCCAATTTTATTTGCAATGACGCTATAATTTCCGTTAGGGAGCGCGGGTATGTTATAATAGCCGCTGTAATTTGTAATGCTGGTTGAAACGGTATCTCCTAATGAATCAACCGCAACTAATAAAGTTCCGCTTAAAGGCGAATCGGAATTAGATTTTATGACGCCGGAAATTTCTCCTCCGATGGAATTTAATTTATCCATTATGACAAATATATTACTAACGCTCATATTGCCCGTTAGATTAATCGTATTAAGACTGTCGCCGTAGTATTGACTCTTGTAGCCGTCCTTATAAAATAACAAAACATATTTTCCGCTTTTAAGGTTCCCGATATAAAACCTTCCGTAAGTTCCCGATTTTGTACCAGTCCACGTTCCACCGTTTGCGGGGATGGCATAAACTTCTACTCCTTCAAGCCAATTAGGATCACTGACTAAACCGGATATTGAATTACTTCCGGGAATCGGTTTTGTTAAATTAAAATCAATTCCAGTTGCGTTTGAACTGTTTTTATTTACAATTACAGGAGTTGCATCGAAACTGTTATAAACATCTTTGTAATATTCAAAAATGTAACCCTGCAGATATGCATACAAAGTATATGTGCCCTCAAAAACTTGTATATTGTAATTTCCGTTTTGGTCTGTCCCTATAAAAGTCGAATCACGATTCTCTAAAGAATTTACAGCAATAAAAACATTGCTTAACGGTTTTAATGTTACCGCATCCCTAATTGTGCCCGTAATATTGCAAAGCATTAGAGTCGGGAAAATAAAGTTTATATTTGAAGTGTCATTACTAAATAATGCAATATCAGCTTCATTAAAAGACGGCTTATTGTTGTAATACTGACTGCGATTAGTCAGCATGTTCCCTTGAATATAACTAACATAGGCATCCAGGTAATAAGCTCCGGAATCAACTGCAATAGAATAATTCCCATTTATGTCGGTGCGAGTCTCGTAGGAATTATTGCCGGTTATATTCTGTAACGAGATGAAAGCATCATTGAACGCCTGACCATTATCATATTCCACTTTACCGGAAACCATGACGGTCTTCGGTTTGGGCATAGCAGTAAGTATTACATCTAGACCTTTAATACTATCCCCGTTATTAATATAAATCTTAGTTTTAAGTGTATCATAAACGAGTCGTGTAAATGTTAGGTTCGCATAAGTAGTGCCTTTTGCGGAATCATAAAGCAAAGAATAAAACTTTAGCTGAAACTCTCCATTAAAATTTGAATACACCGGATCTGCTCCGGTTGCTTGAACATATACATTGGGAAGAATTTGTCCTGATGCGTCTTTTGTAATCGCGGAGTAATACGCCGTTACCTGTGCTGTTGTTATGTTTTGAAATGCTATAAATAAAATTGCAGCTAATAAAAAACCGTTTTTGTTTTTCATGGTATCCTCCTTTAAAAAATAATTTCTCTATAATATTCATTATGAGAAATAAGTCCACTTTTCTTTTTAATAAATAAAGTAATAAAGAAATAATATTAATCTGAATTGTCTTAGAAATTCCTTCAAGGGAAATTATATCTCTGAAATGCTTTAAGGTAAGTGTAAATTTGCGCAAGCATTGCGACTGCTCTTCAAGTAGATCAATCATGCATTTATTTAGCATATTCATCTTAAACCAAATATGTTATCCACATAAGTGCTTGGACTAAGTTAAATAATTAGATTTTTATGTGCAATAAAATTTAAATATTATACCATTAACTAGGGCTTTAGATAAATCGTTAGCGAGGAAAATTATTGTTTGAGATTCTATACTTCAAATTGATTCCTGACTATCCTTACGTTTTAACGCGAGAATTATTGTGCATATAAAAACGACGGGCAATTGCCCAAAGTCAGGAAGATGATGCATAAAAGTCGATGCTTTATTCTATTAATCTTAAAAACATAATTATCACTGATTATTCCGATTGATCAAAATCATAATTTGTCAAAAATAAATTGGATATTTTTCAATAAATATTTTTGATCTCAATTGAGCCAGAGAATCGATGAAATTAAATGAGCTAAATAAAATAACAGAACAATTAAACAAAACGGAGAAAATGCCGGTTTTGTTTCTAGGTCACGGCAGTCCGATGAATGCACTCGAAGAAAATGAGTTTGTAAAGGGGTGGAGAGAAATCGGAAAATCATTGCCTAGGCCGAATGCGGTTTTATGCGTATCGGCTCATTGGGTAACCCGGGGAACTCTTGTAACAGCAATGGAAAAGCCGGTTACTATTCATGATTTCGGCGGATTTCCAAAGGAATTATTTGAGGTACAATACCCGGCACCCGGAAGCCCGGAACTGGCGAAAGAGACAAAAAATATAATCACAAAAGCGGATGTCCGTTTAGATGAAAAATGGGGACTTGACCACGGCGCCTGGAGTGTAATAAAGCATCTTTATCCGGAGGCGGATGTGCCTGTTATTGAAATGAGTCTTGATTATTACCAGCCACCTCAATTTCATTATGACTTGGCAAAAGAACTTGCACCGCTGCGAAAAAAAGGAGTGCTAATTATAGGAAGCGGTAATATGGTTCATAATCTTTCCATGGTAGCCTGGGATAAATTAAATGCCAGTGATTTCGGTTATGACTGGGCACTCGAAGCAAGTGGAAAAATGAAGGAATTTATTTTAAGTAATGACCACCGGCAGATAATTAATTATAAATCGCAAAGCAGCGCATATAATCTCGCCATACCGACACCGGAGCATTACCTGCCGCTGCTTTATGCTTTAGCTCTGCAGGAAAAAGACGAGAAAGTCAGTTTATTCAATGATAAAGCAGTCGGTGGTGCTCTTACAATGACATCGGTTAAGATTGATAAGGAATAGCTATGGAAATTGGTAAAGAGTCATTGAACATTATTCGACATTGAAGAGTCTGAAAAGTTCCCTGAAAGTTTTTAAATATCTTTGAAACCGAAGACGGATGTTAGGTGTTAAAGTTTTTCCTGGATTAAGCTGCATATGCCTTTGGAATTGAATTTCACTATCTAATCTGGATGGATCATAAAACAATAATCAGCATGATGATTTTTGTTGAGCAGGGATTGCCGCTATTGTCAGAGAAACACAAGCTTTCAGCGGCACTAAAATCTTTTTAGCAAAAAAAGGACAAGGAGTGTTTCTATATACAAAATCTGTAATCTCTTTTTTTTAGTCTTAATTAACAACAGTTGCTATAATATTCTCTGCAGCGATGCGTCCGCTTTTAACTGCACTTTCTATCGTAGACGGCAACGAGGTATCTGTCCAATCCCCCGCAAGAAATAAATTCATTAGCTTTGTTCTCGATGAAGGACGGTTTTTAATAATGTCATTCGAAGGAATAAACGTCGCCCGTTTTTCTTTAATTATTTTATATTGATCAACTAATTCCCTTTTCATTTTAGTATACTTTTCTATTTCATGCATTACAATATCATAAATTTCTTCTTTTGATTTTTCTACTAATTCATTAGCATCACTTATAACAACAGTTATATGCGTGCCGTGGTTAAATATCCAGTGCACTGCTGAATCAATGAGTCCATAAAAAGGTTCGCTGAAAGGGTTTTCCTTCAGCCAAATGTGAACTGATATAATTGAAGAATAATGAATATTCAGCTTATCTACTGCGTCCGGAAGAATCTTTTCAAGCGCATACTTAGGGACTGTGCTAATAATAAAATCAAAATCAGTAATTTTTCTATTAGAGGTAGTTATGCCTTTTACTTTTTCATTCTCAATTTCAAATGACTGAATTGTTTCGGAAAGGATTACCTTTCCCTTATTTTCTTCTATAAACTTTTCTGCATGGTTACAATAGGATTCACTTAAACCGTAAGCCGGCAGAACAATTGTAGCGGATGAATTACCCCTAAGGAATATCTTTTTTAAGATATCGGCAAATACTCTTGCCGATGCTTTTTCAATATTTGTATTAAGGGCGCCTACCGCTATAATTCCCCAAAAAGCTTTTATAATATTTTCGTTTTGATGCCCCCTATTAATCCATTCTGAAACGTTCATTCGTTCTAATTTCTTTTTAGAAAAGAAAGGAAGCATTAGTATGAACCTAAGTAGTTTTATCCTTTCAATGAAGGTTATAGCTTTGTAATTAAGTAAGCCTATTAAAAGGTTAAGTGGATAGAAAACAAGTGAAGATTTTAGTACTAGAGTTTCAAAATTTGGTTTAAGAAAAATTACTCGTAGTCTTTTTTGGAAATGAAAGTTATCTTCTGCTTTAATCAGTTTAATAAACTTGAGTGTCTCATCGTAACAGCCCATTAGTATATGCTGTCCGTTATCAATTATGGTGTTGGTATTCTTATCAAGGAAGGAATACGCCCGCCCCCCTAACTTAGACGAGGCTTCTATTAGTTCTACATTATATCCGGCTTTGGTAAGATAGACTGCAGATGTAAGACCGGCAAATCCTCCTCCTATTACTATGCATTTCTTCATTAATAAACGAGGCTGTACTTTGCCCAAACGCCTACGGCTATGCCCACTTTTTCTACTTTAGAGACTTTAATATTCTTATGGTAAACATCGTAATTTGCGTTTATAATTTTTTCAAGTATTTTATGATAGATATGCTGCATTGCTCTCGCGGCAAACATCGAATATTTATCGTCAAGGTTAAGTGCCTTTGTTGCACCTTCAAAAAACATTTCAGCACGGTTTACTTCATATTGCATTAAAGATTGGAAATTCCCGTTATACGTTTGATTAAACAGCTGTTCTTCAGAGTAATTAAACTTCTGCAAATCCTCCTGCGGCAGGTAAATTCTTCCGTTAAGTGAGTCCTTTTTAACATCCCGCAGAATATTAGTAAGCTGCAGAGCGATACCTAGGTCAATTGCAAAGTCTTTAGCGGATTTATGTTTGTAGCCAAAAATCTCTATACACATTAAGCCGACTGTAGAAGCAACCCGGTAGCAATATAGCTGCAAGTCTTCAAATGTAACATATCTTTTCTTTTGAAGATCCATTTCCATTCCTTTCAATAGTTCAAAGAATGGATCTGTAGGAATATTAAATTGAGTAATTGTTTTACCAAGTTTGTTTAATAGCTGGTAATCGGAGTGACCATGTATAGATTTTTCTAATTCAACTCTCCATTTATGCAGCTTTTCATATTTAATCTCGTCTGATTCATTTTCCGTATCTACTATGTCATCTGTCTTTCTGCAAAAGGCATAGACTGTATTCATTGCATCCCGCTTTTCAACCGGGAGCAAATTAAAGGCATAATAAAAACTGCTGTTACTGCCTTTGGATATTTCTTTCGCTGAATCACTCATAATTTAAAGAATGATTTAATTAGTAGAGTTAAAAAATCTTTTTTAGTTATATGCGGTCGAGAATTAAGAACATCATAATCGAATAGTCTTATTTTATCTAGTATCATCTCGCCGCCAAGTATCGTCCATTTTATTTCGTACTTTAATCTTCCGTGCAAAAAAGTAAGAAGATTGCTGCCTTTGTCAAACATTTTCAACGTTTGATCAACATTGGACTTTACCATCTCCCTTAAATTAAAATTATTTTTCCTAAACTCAAACATATTTTCGGTAACCCCGTACTTTTCCATATCATTTAATGGGTAATAAATTCTGCCCTTTTGGTAGTCCAAAGCAGTGTCCTGCCAAAAATTAGTTAGTTGAAGCGCTGTGCAAATTGAGTCTGAATAGTTAAACGCATCTTCGTTGCGGATGTTATATAATTCAAGGATTAGTCTTCCCACCGGATTAGCTGAGTTGACACAATAGCTCTGAAGTGAGGAATAATCCTCATATCTTTTAACTGTAATGTCTTGCCGGAATGCTTTTAAAAGATTATAAAAGTATTCGGTCGATAGATTTTTTTCTTTCACTGTCGAATGAAGTGCTAAATCAAATTGATTTGAGAAATTGCCTTTTAATGTTTCGGTCAATCTCGTTTCGAATTCATTGAGTTGATTTAGTCTTTCTGACTCGGATAATGCTCCCTCATCCGCGATATCATCTGCAGTTCTTGCAAACCAGTAAATTATAGCAATATGCTTTCTTAAGTCTTTTGGAATTAAGAATGAAATGACCGGAAAGTTTTCGTAATGATTCATTGCAAACTTAATTGCTTCGTTATAAGCAGAATTTATATCCAAATCTGTAGTGTTAATTAAATTTGCCATGAATCGGTATTTTTCTAAGCCTTTTGATATAATCCTTATATAGAAACGCTAATTATTCTTGAATATTGTTCTAGTAGTGAAAAATAATTAAATTTGTGCAGTAAAAATAATTAAGTTAGAGCCTTTTGAAAATTCATAGAGATAATAATCGTTCGACTTACCAGGTTGAAAGCCAGCATATCATATCCCGATTCTTCTACTAGGACATTTCCGTTTAAAATCCTTAGTTACCTTTTTATATACTAATTCAACTTATACAATGATAAATTTAAAAGAAATTAATAGACGCAGAACTTTTGCAATCATATCCCATCCTGATGCAGGAAAAACAACTCTTACTGAGAAGTTCCTTTTGTACGGCGGTGCTGTACAACTAGCAGGCTCGGTTACGGCAAGGAAGAATCAAAGATCATCTACTTCGGATTGGATGGAGCTCGAAAAGAAAAGAGGTATTTCAATAAGTTCCACTGTCCTTCAATTTGATTATAGAGGATATAAGATAAATTTACTTGATACCCCTGGTCACGAAGATTTCTCCGAAGATACATACCGTGTTTTAACAGCAGTCGATGCTGTCGTGATGGTTATAGATGCCGCAAAAGGTATTGAAGCACAGACTAAAAAATTATTTGAAGTGTGCCGCAAAAGATCTATCCCAATATTTACTTTCATAAATAAATTAGACAGACCGACTTTGGATCCGCTTGTATTGATCGATGAATTGGAAAGCGTCTTGAAAATCGGTGCCTATCCAATGAATTATCCTTTAGGAACGGGACTTGATTTCAAGGGTGTATATGACCGGATTGGAAAAGAAATTCATTTATTTGAAAAGACAACTGGGGGGCAATTTATCGCTCCAGTTTCTGTTCATGATGTTAAAGATCCGTTCGTAAGAGAAAAGCTTAGCCCTGAAAACTATGATCGCTTGATAGAAGAATTAGAGATGCTTGATACTGCTGGAGAGCAATTTAATGCCGATAAGGTAGTCCAGGGCAAATTGACTCCTGTTTTCTTCGGCAGTGCGATGAACAATTTCGGTGTGCAGCTTCTGCTTGACGGTTTTCTTAATTATGCTATTCCACCGGCATCAAGAGTCAGCACTTCGGGAATTGTAAAACCTGAAGACGATAATTTTTCAGGCTTTATATTTAAGATTCAAGCAAACATGGATCCGAAGCATAGGGACAGGATTGCATTTCTTCGGGTATGCTCGGGGAAATTTACTAGAGATATGCAGGCTACTCATGCTACCTCGGGAAAGAAGCTTCGATTGTCTAATTCCCAAAAACTCTTCGGTCAGGATAGAGAAACTATTGACGAAGCTTATGCTGGAGATATTATCGGGTTTGTCGGAAACTCAAACTTCGGAATTGGTGACACTATCACTGAAGATCCGGCTATAGTTTATCATGAGATTCCTAAGTTTGCACCGGAGCATTTTGTATTCATGCAAAATCCTAATCCGTCTAACTATAAGAAATTCAGAGACGGTCTCGACCAACTGCTGCAAGAGGGTGTAATACAGGCGTTCTACTTAAAAAGCTCATATCAAAAAGTGCCGCTGCTTGGCGCAGTAGGACCGCTGCAGTTTGAAGTAGTGCAGTACAGACTGCAGGATGAATACGGAGCTGAATCAAGATTAGAGCAGACTAATTGGAAAGTTCTGCGATGGGTTTCTCCTGAAATTAGCGAGGAGCAATTGGAGAAAATCGTGCTCCCTGCCGGAGCTGCTATTGCAATGGATTCAAATGACAGAACCGTTATTTTATTAACAAGCGAATGGTCGATGAATTACTTTATTGAGAAACATCCGAAGATAGAATTATCCGATATCCCGTTTCCAGCAAAAGATTAGCTGATTCCTATAACATCAATCTTCGGTGTATTGCTTAAAATAGTCTGACAAAGAAAAAAATCATTTTATTATTCTTGTCAACTTTTATCAAAGAATATCATTTCATATTCCACTACCATAAGTCCCACGCAAACCCGACACTTAGCCTTAAAACATTATTTATATAACCGGGCGGTGTTCCTTGGTATCGATCTGCAGCCATGTATTCCCTATCAGAAATAGGATCTGAATAGACTAGTTCCACATACCAGAATTTCATTATATATCCACCCAACCCAAAGTCCAAAAAATAAAAATCCTTAAATAGTATATCTGTTGAGTTAGAATTGAATCCTATATTATGGTGAAAATTATAACAGCCAACTACATATATTCTTTTAATAGGGAAAAACTTAACTGCTAATTGAAGGTCGGCTCCTCCAAATGAATCTTGCGCAAATACAAAGCCGTAACGAGTTTCTAAAATTAAATCGTGAGTAAAAATGGCTTTTGAAAATTTATAGCCCCCCGTTAAATATAAATTAAATAGCGGCAATTCATCAGTCCCGTTTCCTGCCGGACCGGTATGATTGAACCAGATGGACTCACTCTTATAACCAAGTTGAATTTGTGCGGTTGCAATTCCAGTTAAGCAGAAGAATAAAATTACAATTGTTTTCATAGCCATCCGAAGATGATAATTATTTGTTGTTCGTAATAAGCGTATCATTTATAACATATACAGTATTTCTGCCGTTGATGGCTCCTGCGATTGCTCCCAAAAAAGAGCCTAAGACTCCCCCCACATTTCCTAAAGTTATGCCGGTATAAGAATTTTGTTCTTTTGGATTATTCAATTTTCCGATAAGTTGATCTCCCATACCGTATATAAACCCTGCTCCAGCGCCTATTCCAAGTCCTTCCAGAGTCCCCATTAAATGATTGTAATATGATATTGAATATATTTTGTTTAATGGTATTGACTTCTTATTTATATATTTAACCTGGAACAAAACTGAGTCAATTATGTGCTTAACCGAATATGCCTCAATTGCTTTGCCATTTTTTAATTGAATCAAAGACTTATTATTATCCGAAGCTGACGGACTTATTTTATCAATCATTGTCTTCGATATCGTTTTACTGGCATAGCCGGCACTTGTAACCCAGTATGCAGAATCTCCCTTTATTTCAAAATTGCGAACGTACGTCTTTTCATTATCGGAAAGTTTAAGCGTTAATGTTTTTGTAGCTAAGTCTTTGTTGATTGCAGAATAATATTCACCGGCGGAATTGTAGTCTTTTATCGAATATACTTCTGTACATCCCTGAATTAGTAAGAATGAAAGCAAAATAATTTTTTTCACTTGTTCTGCCTAAATTAAAACAGGATAAAAATATGACTAATCATATCCTAAAGCAATTATTTTATTATATTTGGGTTATTATTAAAAGGATAAGATTAAATATTTGCTAGAAGCATTCTTCGCTGAATTTCTTCGAAACAATTATAAATTTATTGATAGCTTTTATAAACCAATCAGATTAGCTTGACAAAACTACATTCAAAGAAATACTATCTTTTTATATTAACTCTTGGAACTGTGCTAAGTATACTAATAAGCATTCAGTTTCTGGATAGGTTTATTGCAATAAACGTAATGGAATTTATAAATTCCTTCCATGTTCTGCATGAAACTACGTCGAATATTCCCGATTTGCTGCCGTATATTGTTTATATCAGTACGGCTATTATGTGGTTCGATTACTTTTATCTTTCGCGTAGTAATCGCCGGGTTGACCTTCGACGTTTTTTGCAGCTTGCTGCTCTGTCTGTCCCTTTGGCATATATAATAAAAACATATTTACAATATACATTCGGAAGAACCTCTACAAGGCAGTGGCTTATTTCTCATCATGCTTTACGCTTCAATTGG
The DNA here is from genome assembly GCA_021777835.1 of Bacteroidota bacterium. Classification (GTDB taxonomy): domain Bacteria; phylum Bacteroidota; class Ignavibacteria; order Ignavibacteriales; family Ignavibacteriaceae; genus FEN-1297. The sequence continues at coordinate 20,466 of JAJYDC010000032.1, forward strand.
TTTAACGAAGCAGGCGGCAGTTTTCCTTCCGGACATATGACCGTCTTTATGGCCTTTGGCGTTGCTGTTTGGTTTATATACCCCCGCTACCGCCGGATTACTGTTTGGATTTTGGCTTTACTCGGACTTGCATTGATCGGTACTGATTATCACTTCTTAAGTGATGTTATTGCCGGCGCTTATATTGGAATGATAGTAACTATAATAATTCATATTCTGCTTAGAAAATACGATGTTAGTCTTTGGGGAGCTAATAACTAAATTCTGAACAAGTCAAAGATTAAGTCTTCAGTAATGAGTGTTAATAATAAAGCCGGCTTTTAAGCCGGCTTTGTTTTATAATTATTATAAATAGACTTTGGATTTACTAAACAATTTATTCTTCCAGGGTTGAAATATTTCCCGGGTCTAGTCCTAATGCTTTTGCTTTAAGAACTCTGCGCATAATTTTCCCGCTCCTAGTTTTTGGCAGCGAGTCTACGATTTCAACGCTTTCAGGTTTAGCAATTGGTCCCACTTCATGCCCTACATGCATTATTAATTCTTCGACCAAACTATCGCTTTTTGTGAATCCTGATTTTAATATTACATAAGTATAAATCGCATTACCTTTAATATCATGCGGCAGCCCGATAGCAGCAGCTTCTGCTACTGCGGGATGACTAACTAAAGCACTTTCAATTTCCGCCGTCCCAAGCCTGTATCCGGAAACTTTGATTACGTCATCAACTCTTCCGATAACCCAATAATAGCCGTCTACATCGCGGCGTGCAGAATCACCCGTCATATAAACACCCGGAAATCTGCTCCAATATTGATTTACGTATCTATCGGGATCATTATAAATTGTGCGAACCATGGCTGGCCATGGATTCTTGATAACTAAGTAGCCTTCTTCATTAGGTTTTACAGATTCGCCATTTTCATCTACTATATCCATCTTGAGTCCCGGGAAAGGCTTAGTTCCCGAACCGGGCTTTAACGGAAGACACGGCATAGGTGTAATCATAAACATTCCTGTTTCGGTCTGCCACCATGTATCCATAATCGGACATTTTTCTTTTCCGATAACACGGTGATACCATTTCCATGCTTCAGGGTTAATTGGTTCGCCTACGCTGCCGAGTATTCTTAAAGAAGAAAGGTCATGGCGATTAGGCCATGCTTCTCCGTAACGCATCAAACCTCTTATAGCAGTCGGAGCGGTATATAAAATATTTATTCCGTACTTCTCAATCATCTGCCACCAGCGATTGGGATAAGGATGAGTGGGTGCACCTTCATACATAAATGATGTGGCGCCGTTTAGCAGTGGTCCATAAACAATATAACTATGCCCTGTTATCCAACCGGGATCAGCTGCACACCAGTAGCGGTCTTCTTCATGTATATCAAAAACATACTTAAGTGTAGTGTAAACACCAACCATATATCCGCCGTGCGTGTGAAGTATTGCTTTTGGTTTACCGGTAGTACCCGAAGTATAAAGCATAAACAGAGGATCTTCAGCATCCATAACTTCAATGTTGCAAGAGTTATTGGCAATCGGCAGCGACATTAATTCATGATACCACATATCGCGCCCTGCTTCCATATTAACGGGCTCGCCGGTACGCTTAACGACGAGAACGCTTTCTACAGTAGCTGCCCGCTGCAGTGCTTCATCGGCTATCTTTTTAAGCTGTACAACTTTGCCTCTTTGATAGGAGCCGTCAGCAACTATTAAAACTTTTGACTGGCTGTCTTCCAATCTTTCATGAAGTGATTCGACAGAAAATCCGCCGTATACGACAGAATGAATAGCGCCTATTCTTGCACATGCAAGCATACCTATCATCAGCTCGGGTATGCGCCCCATGTACAAAGTAACACGGTCGCCCTTAACTACACCAAGGCTTTTTAGTACATTTGCAAACTTGCAGGTTTCTCTGCGAAGTGAAAAATATGAGAATGATCTGAACTCTCCGTTTTCACCTTCCCATATTAATGCTAATTTATTACGCCTGGGTGTTTCAACATGTACATCCAGACAGTTGTACGCTATATTCGTTTTACCGCCGACAAACCATTTATAGAAGGGCTTATTAGAGTCATCTAATACTTTGTTCCACTTTTTAAACCAGTGAAGATTCTTAGCCTCTTTTTCCCAAAAACCTTCATAATTTTCAGAAGCAAATTGATACAAGTCATCGCACTTTGCATTAGCATGCTTAATGACTTCTTTGGAAGGATAATAAACATCACCGGAAAGCTGCTGATCGCTCATACTAAAAGACTCCCTTCTAAGTTTAAGAAAATGTTGTGGATTAAGTACTAATTTATAATCGAAATTAAGATAAGCAAAAGTTAGAATCAATATATTAGTAATGAGAATTTGCACAGCGTTTGATTAATGTTACATTTGAATTGGCTAATTAAATTATTATTTTATTTGTATTCTCATTCTTAAATATGTTATTATTAAAAATTATTCGGGGATTGAGATGATTAGAAAGATATCCTTAGTATTTTTTATTATAATTACATCAATTCAATTATTTGGTCAAACCCATAAAGTCATTATATTAACTCTAAACGGTGCAATAAATCCCGCAGCTTCGGATTACATAAAATACGGTATAGAAAATTCTGTAAAGGATAACGCCCAATGCATGGTATTAAGGCTTAATACACCCGGGGGATTACTTGAGTCAACTCGAAATATCGTTTCAGATATTCTTCAATCGCCTATTCCGGTTATAGTATATGTAGCTCCTCAGGGATCAAGAGCGGCATCGGCGGGCGTATTTATCACTCTTTCAGCTAACATAGCTGCTATGGCGCCGGGTACAAATATTGGCGCAGCCCATCCTGTATCTCTTGAAGGGAAAATGGATTCGACTATGACTGAAAAAGTTACGAATGATGCAGCCGCGTTTATCAGGTCAATTAGCGAGAAAAGAAAAAGAAATGTTAAGTGGGCTGAAGATGCAGTCAGAAATAGCATTTCAATTACTGAGACTGAGGCATTGAAAGACAGCGTTATTGATCTTATTGCAAATAATTTAAAAGATCTTTTAGTAAAAATAGACGGTAAAGAAATAACCACAGAAAGCGGAGTTGGAATTCTTCATACCAAAGACGCAAAAATTATTTATGTTAACATGACGCTTCAGCAAAAGCTTCTTAGCCTGCTGAGCGATCCTAATATTTACTATATATTATTTATGCTGGGCACTCTCGGTCTGCTGTTTGAGTTATATAACCCCGGAGCTATTTTCCCGGGAGTAATAGGAGTTATCAGCTTGATATTATCTTTTTATTCAATGAATACTTTGCCGATAAATTATGCCGGGCTTGCTCTTATAATTTTCGGAATAATTCTTTTTGTTCTTGAAATTAAAATTGTTAGCCATGGAATATTGACTGTCGGAGGAGTGACATCTCTTGTACTGGGGTCATTTATGCTAATCAATACTAATGCTACAATGGGAGGAATAGATATATCGTGGGAACTTATAATACTAATAGCTGCATTAACGCTTGGATTTTTTCTCTTTGCCATTGGATATGGAATTAAAGCTCAAAGACTAAAACCAAAAACCGGAAGAGAAGGCATAATTAATGCACCCGGAGAAGCTATTACCGACTTATCCCCAAAAGGACAGGTGCGCGTACACGGAGAAATCTGGAATGCGGAAAGCACTGAAGGAAATATTTCTAAGGGTGAAAAAATTGTGGTAAGTGAAATCTCAAATCTTAAATTAATAATACGCAGAGCCAAATAATTATTGTTTGGCAGAAGGAGGCTTTAATGGATACAATCTCTGTTTTCTTTTTTATAATTGTCTTTTTTGTGTTGTTCATTCTAAGTAACTCAATTAGAATTCTTCGCGAGTATGAACGAGGCGTTATATTCCGCCTTGGAAGATTAATCGAAACTAAAGGCCCGGGCATTATCCTCCTAATCCCTATGGTGGATCGAATGGTAAAAGTAAGCCTGCGAACTATAGTAATGGACGTGCCCCCTCAGGATATTATCACTAAAGACAACGTTTCCTTAAAAGTAAATGCCGTAGTTTATTTCCGCGTTGTGCAAGCTGAAAAAGTAGTTGTCGAAGTCGAAGACTATTATTCAGCTACTTCACAAATCTCACAGACTACTTTGAGAAGCATAATCGGACAGTCAACTCTTGATGAATTATTATCCGAACGGGATAAAATCAATAGAGAGCTTCAGCATATAATAGACGAACAGACAGAACCATGGGGAGTTAAAGTATCTGTAGTAGAAGTAAAACAAGTTGATTTGCCTATAGAAATGCAACGTGCTATTGCAATTCAAGCTCAAGCTGAAAGAGAAAGACGTGCTAAAATTATAAATGCCGAAGGCGAATTCCAGGCAAGTCAAAAACTTTCAGAAGCAGCAGAAGTAATAGGTAAATTCCCTGTTGCAATACAATTAAGATTTTTGCAGACTTTAACCGAAATATCATCGGACAAGAATTCAACCATCATCTTCCCTGTGCCGATAGATTTGCTTACTCCTTTTATGAATAATATGAAGAAAGAATAACTTTATTGGGCGATTAATTTCGCCCATTATTTTAATACCCCGTAACCCAAAATTTATTTCCATAATTTTAACACTTAAATCTTTGCCCCCAGCCAGTAAGCAAGTATACTGCTTCAATATATTTCCTTAGTTTTTTACTTTAACTTGCTCTTTAAAGCACTCTGCCCCTATCTTTATATACTAAGATTTTAAAGATTATATGCCGTCACCAAAAGAAATATTAAAAGAATATTTTAATTACGATTCATTCCGTGGTCTACAGGAAGAAATCATAATCCGTACAATTAATGAACAGAAGCACAGCCTCGTTTTGATGCCTACAGGCAGCGGGAAATCTTTATGCTATCAAATCCCTGCACTACTCTTCGATGGTGGAACGATAGTTATAAGCCCGCTAATTGCTCTTATGCAGGATCAAGTTGATGCTTTAAGGAAGAAAAATATTGCTGCTGCGTTTATTAATTCTACATTGTCTAAGAAAGAAAGAGAAGAACGGCTTGAAAAGTTCCTGAACGGAAAAATAAAATTATTATACGTTACTCCGGAGCGATTCAGGAAAAGTGATTTTACCGCCAAAATCAAAAATGCGAATATATCTCTTCTAGCCGTCGATGAGGCGCATTGCATTTCAGAGTGGGGTCACGATTTTCGCCCGGATTATTCAAGAATAGGTGAGTTCAGGAAGTTAATCGGCAACCCATTGACTATAGCCTTAACCGCTACTGCTACAAAGGAAGTGCAATTAGATATAATTAAAAAGCTCGGTCTTAAGAAAGATGAGATGAAGATATTTCATCAGGGAATTGAAAGACCTAATTTACGTCTTGAAGCAGTTGACGTAATTGATGAAGCAGAAAAGTTCAATGAAATAAAATCTGTTCTTGATAACTATTCAGGCTCGGGAATAATTTATTTTGCATTAATCCAGACGCTTGAAAAGTTTTCATTAATGCTAAGGGATAAAGGCTACAAGCATAAAATATATCACGGCAAACTTCCGGATAAACAGCGTAAGCAAATGCAGCGGGATTTTATTAACGGTATGGAAGATTTAATTCTAGCTACAAATGCTTTCGGTATGGGTATCGATAAACCGGACATACGTTTTGTAATACACGCCGAAGTTCCCTCCTCTATTGAATCGTATTACCAGGAAATTGGACGAGCCGGTAGAGACGGAAAGGATTCACTTTGTAAGCTGCTATACAGTCAGCAGGATCTTTACATACAAATGGATTTTATAAAATGGTCTAACCCTAATGCTGATTTTTATTCGGCGCTTTATGATCTTATAAAACGTGATATTGATGTAATTAATTCAGATGGATTTGAATTTCTCCGCGAGCAGATGAACTTCAAGAACCGGAATGATTTTAGAATTGAGACAGCACTTGGTATGCTTGATAGATATGGAGTAACTGAAGGTTCAATTGAAAATCACAATTTAAATATAATCGAAAAACTCCCCATTGAATTAGAAGACGAAGCAAGGCTCAATGAAAAACTATTGAGCGACAACAAAAAATTACTTTCAGTTGTTAATTATTTTAGAAGCGAAGATTGTAAAAGAGTCTTTATATCCGATTACTTTGGCTTCAAGGATGAAAAACCCTGCCATAACTGTGATAACTGTTCACTTAATTTTAAAAAAGAACATAATGGATAATTAAATGCATAAGGATATTGAATCAGTAGAAGAACTTGAAATATTTGTTAAAGAAAATGCGGGAGCAGTGGCTTACTTTAGTACTCCGGCATGCAATGTTTGTAAAGTTCTTAAGCCGAAGCTTATAGAGCTGCTGGAAACTAAATTCCCTTTCATGACGTTTGCATACGTAGATTGCGATAAATCGAAAGAACTGGCTGCTCAAAATAATATATTTGCTGTACCTACTATTTTATTTTTCCTTGATGGGAAAGAAATTATAAGAAAATCGAGGAACATTAGTTTGATAGAACTTGAAGAGGGGTTAAGCCGTCCATATTCACTTTTTTTTAGTTAATATTATTATATGATCAATCCATACATATTATATCCAATATTGCTTTGTACGGGATTCTTTGCAGGATTGGTGGATTCTATTGCGGGGGGAGGCGGGTTAATAACTATTCCCGCATTGCTTAGCGTAGGCATTCCGCCGCACATAACTCTTGGAACAAACAAATTTCAATCAAGTTTTGGAAGTTTCACTGCGGCATATTATTACGTTAAAAAAGGCGGAGTAATATTAAAGGAAGCAGCGCTGGGAATCTTTTGCACATTCATCGGAGCTGCTATAGGTGTATGGGTAGTGCAGAAAATTCCTGGTAAGGTCTTAAATAATATAATTCCCTTTTTATTAGTTGCGATTATAATATACACGTTCACAAGACCTAACCTGGGAGAAATCGATATTCATCCTAGATTATCTAAGAAGGTTTTTTATTCTGTATTCGGACTAGCATTAGGCTTTTACGATGGTTTTTTTGGACCTCCCGTAGGCTCATTCTGGGCTATAGCTTTTGTAACCATGCTCGGTTTTAACTTTACAAAAGCTACTGGTTTTGCTAAAGTTATGAATTTTACTAGTAATATGGTTTCGTTTTTCTTGTTTCTTATCGGCGGTCAAATAATCTTTGCTGCCGGTATATCAATGGCTATCGGACAAGTGTTAGGAGCTAAGATTGGTTCAGGATTAGTGATTAGAAAAGGAGCAAAATTCATTCGCCCTATTTTTATTACTGTTGTTATATTAACAACTTTGAAATTGCTTGCCGATAGATTTCTTTGAACTCTTTATGAGAGAATAAACAGATTTTGATGTAATTACGTTTATGTAATTACATCAAAATCATAGAAGTATTACTTTTTCCAGTCGGGAATTCTTCCGGGCGTCCAGGGTGAGCCGGCGGCTTCCATTTCATTTTCTAAATTCTTAAGATCTACATTAACCAATTCTTTAAGCTTAGACAGAACAGGCGAGAATAATTCTCCCGCATTCTTGTATGCAGTCATATCCGTTTGCGTTGGGGCGGATGTAGACTGCCATTCATCTCCGATAATTCCCTGCACACGGTCAACGATAGACGGCGGTACATTTATATTTCTATTTATTAAACTCTTATCTCCTGTAAGCTGACGGATAATCTCTGCCGTTTGTACTTCAATAGAATCTGCCTGTTTCATCATACTATAAGCAGTGCTTGGAGTATTCTGTAAAGCAGTATTTATCAATTTAATTTTCAATGAAAGATTATTAGCGACATTCACAGCACCCATTACGGCTCTATTCAATTCAGAAACTTTCTTCTGAAAAGCTGCAAGAGCATTTTTATCGTCTGCAGCCAAATTAGAAGCGCCCAGGACTTCAGTCGTAAAATACTGTGGACCGTTCAACTCGGTAATTACTCCGTCAACGCATTTAGAAAGTGAAACGCTATAAGTACCGGGAGGAATGAGCATACCGCTGCTTGTATTTGAAAACTCTTTACCCGGAGCTTTCACCGGATCAGTTGAAGGATAGCGCAAATCCCAGGTAATTCTTTGGATGCCTGCATCTGCTTTAGCTGTTAATTTTCTGACAACATTTCCTGCATCATCATAGATTGTAAATAAGAGATAAGGAGTAGGCTCATTATCCTCGGCGCGGAGTTCTGCGTGAGACGGGAAAGGAACCGGCTTATCTTCTTTAATTAATTTTGCTTCAGCTTCGCGGCGCAATTCTTTTTTTGTTTTGATTGATTCTTTTAGGTAATAAGTAAAAGTGGCACCGAAAGGCGGATTGTCTGCAGTATAGTAGGCAGCACCTTGCGAAGCCTTGCCTTTATCGCCAAGCGGTTGAGAAGGAATATATAACAATGGATTCTTCACAGGAAAAAGCATACTAGATTTTTGCAATGAATCAACAGTAAGATCACGAAGAGGTGAATAATTATCGAGAATATAGAATCCGCGTCCGAAGGTAGCGACTGCCAGATCATTTTCTCTTTTTTGAATTGCAAGATCCATTACTGCAATAGTCGGAAGTCCGCCTTTTAACTGAACCCATTTTTTGCCGCCGTCAATAGTAAAGAATAAGCCGAATTCAGTTCCGGCAAAAAGTAAATTGAGATTTTTATAATCTTGAATAATAGTATGAACATATCCGTTCTTAGGAAGATTGCCTGCGATTGATTCCCATGATTTACCTCCGTCATGGCTTTTCAATAAATAGGGAGTAAAATCATTTCTTTTATGATTATCAAAAGCGGCATAAACGGTGTTCGGCTCAAAGTTTGACGCGCGTAAGCAGCTCACGTAACTAGTATCCGGTACGCCGGGAAACTTTACATACTTAGACCATGATTTGCCGTCGTCATTCGTAACACTAATTTGACCGTCATCTGTACCGGTATAAATCATTCCCTTTTTCAACGGCGATTCGGTTAATGAAACTATGCTTCCATAGAAAGAAGTGGATGCATTTTTCTCAACGGCATCGACACTCCAGACTTTTCCCATTACTTTAAGCTTGTCCCGGTCAATTTGGCGGGTTAGATCACCGCTAATTTCCTTCCAGCTATCCCCGCGGTCGGTGCTTTCGAATAATTTATTAGCACCGAAATAAAGTTTCTTATGATTGAATTGACTAATAATAACAGGAGAATCCCAATTCCATCTAAAGGGAGCCTCTCCAATTCCGGGTTGAGGCTGAATCCCGACTTGTTCACCGTTTCTTTTATCATAGCGGACTAAAACGCCGTACTGAGATTCTGCATAAACTGTATTTGGGTCTTCGGGATCAATCTTAGAAACAAATCCATCTCCGCCCGTTGTAACAAACCAATCGGAGTTAACAATTCCGGAAGCGCTTATTGTTTGAGAAGGTCCGCCCAGACTATTGTTATCTTGAGTTCCACCGTAGACATAATAAAACGGCTTTGTGTTATCAACATCTACATTATAAAATTGAGTAACGGGTAGATTACTTTTGAAAAGCCAGTTAACGCCGCGATCGTAACTTTCGTAAACACCGCCGTCGCATCCTACAAGATAATAGTTAGTGTTGTTTGGATTAATCCAGATTGCATGATTGTCTACATGCTTATTTTTTTCACCAAGCATCTTAAAGGTTTTTCCGCCGTCGTCTGTTACATGCAAATATGTATCCATAACGTAAACACGGCCAACGTCTTTCGGATCACAGTAAATTTCATTGTAGTATTGCGGACTTGTAGTCATATAACCGGATCTTTTTTCCCACGAAGCTCCTCGATCCGTTGAACGAAATACACCGCCATTATCGCCTTCCGCCTCAATGATTGTATAAAGGACATCGGGGTTTACCGGAGATATTGCAAGTCCGATTCTGCCTAAATCAACTTTCGGAATTCCATTTGTTAATTTGCTCCAGGTTTCTCCCGCATCAGTAGATTTATAAATGGCTGATTCAGGACCGCCGTCAATTAATGTGAAGACATGACGTCTGCGTTGATATGCGGAAGCATAAAGGACATTAGGATCACGAGGATCCGTCACTAAATCACTTACACCGGTATTAGGACTAATAGTTAAAACAGCCTTCCATGTTTTACCTGCATCCGTAGTTTTGAATAATCCCCTATCTCCGCCCGGAGCCCAAAGCGGACCTTGTGCTGCTGCGTATACTATATTAGAATTTTTAGGGTCAACTATTATTTTTCCGATATGCTGAGATGTTTTCAGCCCCATATTCTTCCAGGACTTTCCTCCGTCGTCTGAGCGATAAATTCCGTCACCGTATGATACACTTCGCTGACTATTATTTTCTCCGGTTCCCACCCAAATAACATGATGATTGTTTGGATCCATAGTAATACAGCCGATTGAAAAAGATCCTTCGTGATCGAAGATTGGTTCCCAGGTTGTTCCGTCGTTATAGGTTTTCCAAACACCGCCGGAAGCTGAAGCCACATAATACTCCGCAGGATCATTCGGATTAACTGCAAAGTCGCTTATTCTACCCGAAGTAACTGCCGGACCTATGCATCTTAATTTTAGCCCGCTAAAAGTAGAAGAACTAAGTGAGTCCTTCTCTTTTCCTGATTTATCTTCCTTAGCAATAAGAATAAACGGAATTAACAACACAAGAATGAACGAAAACAATTTAACTGACTTCATATTACACCTGTTATGAATATTTAGAATTTATTATGATATTTCGAGGAATTTGTTTAGATAACCGGAATTGAGATAAGTAAGATTTTTTGATTTGATATCGCATACTGGTATAACTTTTGATTTATTAGAGCTTCTGCAAAATAAATTTTCCTTTCTTCT
>JAJYDC010000073.1 GCA_021777835.1 Bacteroidota bacterium
CATTATAAAAAGGGCATTAGATAAGATCGAGAACCATAAGTCTCCGGACTTAGTAACAATTTATGAATGCGATCGGAAGACAAGGGAATTTGTTTCCAGTTTAAATTAAAAAGGAGTATCTGTTTTAATGGATTATATCATCTATTTTGCTATAACAATCGGAATTTTAGTTTTTATTCATGAGTTCGGACATTTTGCAGCCGCAAAGCTGCTTGGGATGCGGGCAGATGTTTTTGCTATAGGATTTGGCAAAAGACTTTTTGGCTGGAACAGAATAACAGGTTTTACTTTTGGAGATTTGGCTAAAGACTTTGACGGTGAAGGAAATACAGATTACAGGCTGAGTATACTTCCATTGGGCGGGTATGTAAAGATAGCCGGAATGGTTGACGAGAGCTTTGACACGGAGTTTGCAAACAAAGAGCCAAAGCCTTACGAATTCAGAGTTCAACCAACATGGAAAAAAGTAATTGTAATTACGGCAGGTGTAATAATGAACCTGCTGCTTGCCTTAATGGTTTTTTGGTGGTCTAATTTTTACAGAGGGAAAGAGACAACCAAAACAACCAGGATCGGATACGTACAGCCTCACAGTAAAGCAGACTCACTTGGATTTAAAATTAATGATAAAATACTTTCTATTAATGGCACACCAGTAGAGAATTGGGAAGATGTTAAGACAGATATTTTCTTAAAGTATCTCGGTCAGAATTTAAACTTTACAATTCAAAGAAACGGTACTGATGAAACAATCATGGTTCCTCGTACCAGAGTACCTGCCGATGAGAGCAAGGAATTGTTTTTAATTCCCGAAGGAATAAAAGCGGGAATAGTTCAAGTGCTTCCAAATTCGCCTGCAAGCAAGGCCGGGTTAAAAGCCGGTGATATATTTGTTTCCCTGGACAGCGTTCCGATTTTTACAAGTCAGGAAGTTACGCATATAATCTCGGGACATAAGAACACAGCAATGCCTATAGTTGTTCAAAGAGATAAGGATACGGTAAGCTTAACTGTAACGCCCGGTAAAGACGGGATGATCGGTATTGGTTTAGCTGAGGAATTTACAGGACCTGTTGAGTTTAAGACCTATGGTTTTTTTGCATCCTTCTATTATGGAGCTAAAGACATCGCTAATTATACTCAGTTGACATTTCAAATGGTGGGGAAAGTATTCTCAGGGAAAATTGCATTTGGTAAAGCTTTTGGCGGACCAATAAAGATTGCGCAATATGCAGTTAAGTCAGCCGATAATGGGATTTTAAGCTTTGTATTCTTCCTTGCATTTTTGAGTTTAAGCTTAGCTATAATAAACATATTCCCCTTCCCTGCTCTAGACGGCGGTCATTTAATCATAATATTGATAGAAGGTATTATGAAGAGAGAGATACCTATAAAAGTTAAGGTAATGATTCAGAATGCGGGATTTGTAATATTGCTTTTACTGATGGCATTTATTATCTATAATGATATAATAAGCTTAAAATTTTAGAAACCGGTAAAGACAGACTTGAGTAGAAGTTGAATTATGAAGTTTAGATATTATCGGGTTTAATGTAGCGGGAATTCTTCGTAAGTAAAAATATTTGCTATAATAAAAGGACAGCCCACGATAAATATCGTGGGCTGTTCTAGTAAACAGACTATTTCAAACTAATGTTATTTGTTTAGTCCCAAAGTAGTAACTTCGCCTACAATTTTCCATACTCCGCTATCTTTAATAAGAGTAACGAACCCTGTTTCTTTTAACCTTGTGTCGGTTATATTAATATTTGCAATTGCAGTATTTCCATCAACATTAACAGAAACAAAATTTACATTTCGAACCCAGCCACCCTTTTGACCACTTTTAACCAAATCAATAAATTGGTTAGTTGAGTAATGTTCTACTTTATTAGAGAAAGTATTATAGGTAACAATTGATCCGTCAGCGTATAAAGTTTTTTGAAGATCCGCAGAATTTCTTCCGTCTACACTTTTAACAAAATTAGTAACTGCTTGTTCGACGTCAGTTTGTTCGCTGCTTGAAGAAGAAGAAGCGGCAAACGCAGACAACGGAAGCAGTAAAAATGAGAGAGCAATTAATAATGTTTTTGAAGCTTTCATAATAATACCTTGAATATTTAGTTTTAAGAAAATTTTTCCTTTATGAGGAAATTCTTCACCTGATCGTTTTTGTGATAAGTGAACTTTAATTTACACATCAAAAATACGAAGGTTAAATTCATGCACAAAAAAAATATGAAGGGCGGCATTTATCAAATTTTTACGGTAAACATATTATTAAACCATCCGTCACAATTCATTAAAAGTTTATTGAAATTTTTCATATTTTTAATAAAGTTAAATAAATGGCTTTAAATTTTACAAACAAAAACAGGTGACAATTATGGCTTTTATAAAAAGCAGCGGTTCAATCTTCATCTTTCCTCTACTATTTGCCATGTTGATAATATCAAAATCATTTGGTCAAAGTATGAGTTTAAACGACGAGATTAACAGAAAAGACATGGATACAACTGTAAGTCCGACTGTGGACTTTTTTGAATATGCAAACGGAACATGGTTAAAAGACACTAAGATACCGGCAGCATATTCAGGCTGGGGATCGTTTTATATTCTAGGTGATGAAAATTTGAATAAGCTAAAAAGCATATTATCAAGTGTAGAAAAAGAATCAAATGTAAAAAAAGGAAGCAGTCAGCAGCTTGTCGGTGATTTTTACTATACAGGTATGGATACAGTTAAAATTGAACAACAGGGATTTGATCCTATTAAAAAGGATTTAGAATCTGTAAATATGATTAATAATATTAAGGATTTTTACAAAGAATTAGTAAAAGTTCAACTAGGATTTTCAAATCCGCTTTTTTCATTTGGATCAGGCGCCGACGCAAAAGACAGCAAGATGAATATCGCACAACTATACCAGAGCGGATTGGGAATGCCTGATCGGGATTATTATTTAAAAGATGACAATAGCACAAAGACAATTAGGGAAGAATATTCTCAGCTCATAACAAAATCGTTTATGCTGATTGGATATGATTCTGTAAAAGCTATGGAGACTGCAAAAGAAATAATAGCGCTAGAAACACAGCTAGCGAAAGCTTCGATGTCTCGTGTTGAAGAACGCGATCCTCATAATATTTATCATAAAATGACCGTAAAGGAATTAACTGCGCTTTCATCGGATTTTAATTGGAACGAATACTTTACTTTAATCGGTGTTTCAAATCCTGGAGAAATTAATGTAGCCCAACCAGAATTCTTCAAGGAAGTAAGTAATGTAGTTAAAACGACCCCAATGAATGTATTAAAGGAATATTTGGAATGGAATATTATTCGTAATGCAGAACCATATTTAAGCAACCCTTTTGTTGAAGCGAATTTTAACTTTTATGGTAAGGTTTTAAACGGAACAAAAGAAATGCAGCCCCGATGGAAAAGAGTACTCGGAACAATAGACGGACAAGTTGGTATGGAACTAGGAAAATTATTTGTAGCAAAGTACTTCCCACCATATGCAAAAAAGCGCGCATTGGATTTAGTTCATAATTTAATGGCTGCACTAAGAGTAAGAATTGAAAAACTTGAGTGGATGAGTCCAGAAACCAAGAAAGCTGCTTTGAAAAAGTTATCTGAGTTCACAGTCAAAATAGGATATCCAGATAAATGGAAAAGTTATAAGGGATTAGATATTAATAGAGACTCATATTTCGGAAATGTTTTAAGTGCATCAATATTTAATTCTAAGAAAGACATAGCAAAGATTGGAAAGCCAGTGGATAAAACCGAATGGGGCATGACACCTCAGACGGTAAACGCATACTATAATCCCGAGAATAATGAAATTGTATTTCCAGCAGGAATATTGCAGCCGCCATTCTTCGACCCAAAAGCTGATGATGCGATCAATTACGGCGGGATAGGAGCCGTTATTGGGCATGAAATGACACATGGTTTCGACGATCAGGGCAGACAATACGATGGAAAAGGAAACATGAAGGACTGGTGGACAAAGACCGATGAAGAGAATTTCGATAAAAGAGCACAAAGGATTGTTGATCAGTTTGACAGCTATGTAGCAGTTGATACTCTTCATATAAATGGCAAACTAACTGAAGGTGAAAATATTGCAGACTTAGGAGGTATCAATATTTCATTTGACGCATTTATGAAAACTCCGGAATACAAAAGCGGAAAAGAGATCAATGGATTTACCCCTTCACAAAGATTTTTCTTATCTTTTGCAAATATTTGGAAAATAAAGAACAGACCTGAAAGATTAAGACTTCGAGTTAAGGTGGATCCTCATTCACCTGAACATTACAGGGTTGACGGACCATTAAGCAATACTCCTGCATTTTGGAAAGCATTTAACGTCAAACCAGGAGATCCAATGAGAAGTCCAGATGATAAGCTTGTAAAGATTTGGTAATTAATTATCATAATTTTTTAAGAAGCGGCTCAAGTAGCCGCTTTTTTTATTTTCAGAATCTTCAATATTCTCATAATTGGTAACAAAATCGGCTTCAATCCCAAAATAAAGAAGAAAATAAGATTATATTTTATTATTATTGAGTTTTAATTGTCAAAAATATGGAACAAGATTTGTTTATTCCTGAACCATCGACAATAATGCTTATAGGTCAAGTATTCGTATAATTTGGCTTATTATTTTTTAACTTATTTAACTTGAATTCGTAGTTAAGATTTGAATTAATTATTGATTTAAGAAAAGCATTATCTCATAAAAGCGGATACATTATAAAGTTCAATATTATAAGTGATTAAGGTAACAATTGAGTTGCCATAATTCTATTATACTTTACTTAACATAAAAGCCAATTGTTGTTAGGTGAAGAAAATTTTATTTCTAAATAAATATCAGGAGGCTCTATATGAAACGAAAGGTAATAAACTATAAAGTTGTTACTGTACTACTGGGGATATTATTTGTTGCACTAAGCAATACCGGTTATTCAATTCCAAGCTTTGCTCGTCAAACTAATTTAGCCTGCAGTGCTTGCCATTATGTATATCCGGAGTTAACTCCATTTGGTCGTCTTTTTAAATTAAATGGATACACAATGACGGGAATAGCTACTATCAAATCCACATATAAGGAAGACAATACTAATCTTCAATTATTAAATGTATTGCCAATTTCGGCTATGATTCAAGGGTCATATAACAAGATAGCTACAACAGTACCAGGTACTCAAAATGACGTCACTGAATTTCCACAGCAGTTCAGTCTTTTTGTAGCCGGAGCAATCAGTCCTAATTTTGGTTCTTTTATACAGGTTACTTATGATGATCAGTCGGGTACATTTGGTTTAGACAATACTGATTTGAGATTCGCAGATCATACTACTTTATTTACAAATGATCTATTATATGGTATTACTTTAAACAATAATCCAACTGTACAAGACGTTTGGAACACTACCCCAGCCTGGGGATTTCCATACGTTGGTTCAGGTGTTGCACCAACGCCAAGCGCAAGTCCTATTATAGGAGGACTAGGCGGACAAGTATCAGGACTTGGCGCATATGGTTTGTATGACAATTTAGTATACGGCGAGTTTAGTCTTTATCATGTAACCAAGCAAGGCGGTCCAATTCCTGAGACTACAGCAGACAATACAATGACATTAGCAGGATACGCTCCATACTGGAGAGTAGCATTGCAAAAGCAATGGGACAGCGATTATTTGGAAATAGGAACTTATGGAATGGCTTCGCAATTTTATCCAACGGGAATAAGCGATCCTAGCACCGATAAATATACAGATGTTGGATTTGATGCTCAATATGAAAAGACACTTGACAACGGGACAATTATTGCACATACAACTTACGTTACTGAGAATCAAAAACTTGATGCGACTTATCTAGCAGGCGGCTCTGCAAGTCCAACATTAAAATTAAATTCATTTAAGGTTGATGCAAGTTATAATTTACCTGTGGGAGTTGCATTCTCTTTAGGTTATTTCAATACTAACGGTGATCAGGATGCAATTGTGTATGCTTCAAATACCAGTTTTTCGCCTAATAGTGCGGGTTTAACTGCCCAGGTTACATATTTACCATGGTTAAATACTCAATTTGCAATTCAATATGTAGCATATAATAAGTTTAACGGTAGCAGCACGAACTATGATGGTACGGGAAGAAACGCCTCTGACAACAATACTCTTTATGTAGTTGGCTGGGTGTTATTCTAATTGTATTGAATTTGTTTATCAAGAATGGTTTATTTATAAATAAAAAAGGAAAAGAAAATGAAATCAACATCAAGTTTAATCTTAGTGTTCGCATTTGCTCTATTTACAATCATGGGAATGACTGTAAAAGTTCAAACTGCGTCAGCATTCGGATTAAATAAAGATTCTGTTAAGACGGTAAAGAAAGAAGAAGTAAAAAAAGAAGCTGCGCCAATTGACAAGAAGCTTGCTAACGAAGGAAAATCAATATTCAACAGCAAGTGTTTTGCTTGTCATAAACTTGACGGAAAATTGGTTGGCCCGCCTTTGAGAAACATTACCAAAACTTTATCTAATGAGTACTTAACAAAGTATCTTACTCACACTGCTGAAATGCAAAAGACAGATCCGAGGTTAAAGAAGTTAATTAAGGAATATAACGGAGTAGTTATGCCGGATCAGAATTTGAATAAGAAGCAAGTAGCTGCAGTAATCGAATATTTAGAATCAGTTAAGAAATAAGCTCATTTATAATTCTATAAAAGGCGACTTCTAAAGTCGCCTTTTTATTTTACTATTCTTTAAAAAATT
>JAJYDC010000033.1 GCA_021777835.1 Bacteroidota bacterium
GGTCTCATATAATGAAGATGGGGCAGTAACCAGTTATGCTCTTAATCAGAACTACCCTAATCCGTTCAACCCAACAACAATAATAAACTACCAGATACCAAAGGAAGGAATTGTAACAATAAAAATATTTGACGAACTCGGCAGAGAAGTTAAGACATTGGTTAATGGATACAAATCTCAAGGCAGATATTCTGTAAGCTTTGATGCATCTCATCTATCAAGCGGCGTTTATTTCTACCGGCTAAGAGCAGGTAATTTTAACTCAACAAAAAAGATGATACTGATGAAGTAATTCTTATAAGAGACGTCATCTTTCTAAAAGATGACGTCTCTTTTCTTTCATTTCACAAAAGACTGAAGATAAAAGAGATAGAAGTAATATTAGTAATTCGAAATCTTTGGGTTTTTCTCTTATCAACCTATCTGCCAGGATATTTCGAAGAAGTCGTCAAAATCGATTCTAAGGGGATATTTATATATGGGTAAGGGTAAATGTATGGCAGATAAAAAAACGTAGCTCAGAGAAGAAAAAACAGGCAAAAACCTACGCTATTTCGTATGAAAAAACTGTCATTGATCGTTAGACAATTCCCAGTCCAGAAATTATATCCTTAATTTTGATTGTCTGAACCTTGATTTACTTGATTTCAGGATTAGCTTGATTTCTAACTCAAGTAGAACAGAAGAATTTCATAAATGAAATTCCTACGAACATGATTTCTAAATAAATAAGGGCAGCTAATTCTCAATAGTATCAAGTATAGAAGATGTTTTTCAGAATTATTAGGGGTTATAATAGGTAAGAATTGATTTTAAGTGTGAGATATTCGATATAAATTTTTCTTGACATCCAACTTAGAATTTTATAATTTTCGATTGCCACTGCTAAAAGAGCGGTGGCAATTTTTTTTAAATCAACTTAAACAACTTGAGTTAAAGATATGCCCGATGCAAATTTTGTCTATTTGACTAAGGAACGGCTCGTTGAGCTTGAGAAGGAACTTCAGGAAATGAAGAATGGGGGGAGGAAGTCCATTGCCGCTAAAATTGCAGAGGCAAGAGCGCATGGAGATCTTTCTGAAAATGCTGAATACGATGCTGCTAAGGAGGAGCAAGGGCTTTTCGAGCTAAGAATAAGCAAGCTTGAAAGTGTGCTATCCAGGGCAAGAGTAATCGATATATCGCAGTTCCCT
This sequence comes from Bacteroidota bacterium, assembly GCA_021777835.1. GTDB lineage: Bacteria > Bacteroidota > Ignavibacteria > Ignavibacteriales > Ignavibacteriaceae > FEN-1297. The sequence goes on from JAJYDC010000033.1 coordinate 1,194, forward strand.
ACAGATGAAGTACATATACTATCTGTTGTAAAAGTAAAGAACCTGAGCAATCAAAAGACCTTTGAGTATGCACTTGTATCACCAGAAGAGGCAGACTTCCAGGCAGGAAAGATTTCTATTACCTCGCCAGTGGGACATGGGTTACTGGGGAAGAAACAAGGTGATAAGGTTAAGATACAAGCCCCTGCGGGGATTCTTGACTTTGAAATTTTATCAATAAAATAACAAACTACATATCAGTTGACTGATGAATCCTACATACAACTAGCAATTGAGATTGCAAAAAGAGGGGTTGGTAATGTAAGTCCGAACCCGCTTGTAGGATGTATAATAATTAAAAACGATAAGATTATCGGCGCCGGTTACCATGAAGAGTTCGGTAAGAACCATGCAGAAATTAACGCAATTGAGTCTTCTAATGGAAGCGTTGAGGGTTCAACTTTGTATGTTAATTTGGAGCCTTGCAGTCATTTCGGGAACACGCCACCATGTGTAGATAGGATAATCGAATCAAAGATTAAGCGAGTAGTAGTCGGAACGCTTGATATGAATCCGCTTGTAAGCGGCAGCGGGATAAAGAAATTAAAGGCAGCCGGAGTTGAAGTAAAAGTCGGAGTGCTTGAGAATCAATGTGCTGAGTTAAATAAATTCTTCTTTAAATATATTTCCCGTAAAATTCCTTATGTAACATTAAAAGCGGCACAGACGCTTGACGGGAAAATTGCCGATGGAAGCGGCAATTCCAAATGGATTTCCTCTTCAATATCGCGAAAAATAGTACATCAAATGAGGTCGAAATATGATGCAGTGCTAGTTGGCTCGAGTACAGTGGTAAAAGATAATCCACGGCTAACAGTAAGGCTTACTGAAGGAAGGAATCCAAGGAGAATTATTCTTGATACTCATCTAAGGTTAAGTACCAAGTACAAGATATTTCAGTACAATGTGGATAAGAAGCTTATAATTATAACCTCAGAAAAAAGTAGAAAGAATACTGCGAAGATAAATAAATTAAAATCACTGGGTGTACAGGTACTTTTTGCAAAGGAAAATAAAAAGAGACTTGTAGACTTGAAAAGTGCATTGGAGCAAATGGGGCAGATAAATATTGCTTCTCTTTTAGTTGAAGGCGGAGGAAAACTTTTATCGAGTTTCATTAAGGAAAATTTATTTGATGATATTTCATTATTTATTGCTCCTAAAATATTAGGCAGCGGAGTTGATACTTTCAGCAATCTTGGTATTAAGAGCATTCAGAAATCATTCCGGATAAAAATTGATAATGTAGAAAAAGTCGGTGACGATGTTCTGATAGAATTGTCAAAATAAAAATTCTTCTTACTTACCTAATTTATTCACTTAAAGTATTTATTTTTGTAATACAAATTAAAGTATGTTAGGTGCAGGACAAGAAAATTGGAGGAGCGAGATATTGGGAAAATGAAATAGAGAATCTCATCCATAATTTCTAGAAACTGTTTTTATTAACGCGATTTATGATAGAATTTAATAGAGGGCAAGATGTTTACGGGTTTAGTTGAGGAAATAGGTAAAGTTGAGGACAAGATACCTGAAGGTCTTGGTTACAGGCTTATAATTTCAGCAAGCAAGGTATTAGAAGATCTTGAAATAGGTTCAAGTATAAGTGTTAACGGCACATGTTTAACGGTAGTAAAATTAGAAAAGAACACATTTTCAGTAGAGGCAATAGAAGAGACTCTTAAGAAAACAAACCTGGGAGAATTAAAGGCTGGCGGAAAAGTTAATCTTGAACGTTCTCTAAAAGCAGATGCAAGACTCGGAGGGCATTTCGTTTTAGGTCATATTGATACAACCGGGAAGATTTTGGATATTAAGGAATTGACGAACAGTCATTTTATTAAGATCTCATTCCCTAAAGAATTCAGACAGTATTTAATATATGTAGGTTCTATAGCGATTGACGGGGTAAGCATGACAGTAGCGGAACTATCTGAAAGCGATTTTTCAATAGGGATAATACCTCACACCTGGGATGAAACGATTTTCTCTACAAGGAAAAAGGGTGATACAGTTAATCTTGAGTTTGATGTGCTTGGAAAATATGTTGAGAGAATTATGTTAGCGAAAAGTGAATAATATTTGATGAATGAATGAATAAGATTGAGCAAAAAGTAATAAAGTTTATTGATGGGCAAAAATTACTTCAGAAAGGTGATAGAGTTTTAATCGCCTTAAGCGGCGGACCTGATTCAGTATTTCTTCTAAATTTGTTACTAAAATATAAAAATAGATTTAAGATAGAAATTGGCGCAGTGCATATAAATCATTTGCTGCGGGGCAAAGATGCTAGTGAGGATGAAAATTTTTGCAGTAGACTAACAAATGATTTTGATATTGCTTTTTATTCAAGCAGAAAAGACGTTAAAGCATTAGCTAAAAAGAAGAAGATATCTGTAGAAGAAGCGGGCAGAGAAATTAGATATTCAGAATTTGAAAGAATATCCAAGAAGTACGGATTTAATAAAGTAGCTACAGCGCATAATTGTAACGACAATGCAGAGACGGTGCTGTTAAACTTAATTAAGGGTGCAGGATTAAGAGGAATATCAGGAATTCCGTTTAAGCGCGGAAATATTATTCGCCCGATAATAAGTTTAACGAAAGAAGAAATACTGTTATACCTTGATCAGAATAAGATCAGATATAGGATAGATCCATCAAATTTGGACAGCAGCTACGAGAGGAATTTTCTACGTAACAGGATTATACCGGAGATAAAAGAAAAACTTAATCCTGCGTTCGAAGAGACGATATTACATTCATCTGAAATATTTAAGGATGTTCACCAATATGTTATGTCCAAGATAATTAAAAGCTTTGATTCGGTTGTGAAATATCAAGGCGGAGAATTGAAATTATCAATTGAAAACCTAAATGCTATTGAAAAGGAAATTAGGGCAGAAGTTATAAAATTAGCAATGGAGAGATATTTTTTAATTCAGCCTACTTATACGGATTTGAAAAAGGTTGAGTTATTAAGTGAGAAGCGAGTAGGCGAAATGGAAGAACTCTCTCAGAATTTGACAGTTATGAGAGAAAGGGATGCAATTTTAATATACAGGAAAGAGAAACCAAAGGCAGAAAGAGTCATCAAACTGGATTTAGGAAAGTCAATTACGGTAAACGGCAAGGATTTTTCAATTAAAAAAGCTCCAAATGCGTCGCCCGGATATAATTCAAATAAGATGAAAGAATATATTGCGGGAGACAATATCAAGAATTCGTTCATTATTCGTAAATGGAAGCCGGGAGATAAGTTCTACCCGTTAGGTATGAAGGGGCAAAAGAACATTTCAGACTTTTTGGCGGATCAAAAGGTATCGCCGTCAAAGAAGAAGGATCAACTTGTTCTCACTAATGGGAATAGGATTGTATGGGTAATTGGATTAAGAATAGACGATAGATTTAAGATAACAAGTAACACAAAAAAGGTTTACGAACTATGCATGAATTAAAAAACGCAGTAAATGAAAAGCTAGTAATCGGAAGCGACTGTTTTATACCACTTTTACCTGAAGAAGTTCTACAAAAAAGGATAAAAGAGATGGGTGAAGCAATATCGGAAGATTACAAAGAGAAGGTACCGGTTTTTATCGGAGTACTTAACGGAGCATTTCTATTTTTGTCAGATTTAATTAAAAATGTCAGTATTGACTGCGAAGTTGATTTTTTCAAGCTATCGAGTTATGGCGATGCAAAAATTTCATCCGGAGAGGTAAAACTAATAAAAGAATTAAATTGTGACGTTACCGGCAGGGACATAATTATAGTAGAAGACATAGTCGATTCGGGTTTATCAATGAAATATATTGAGGAACTTATTGCACCTCACAAACCGGCAAGCATGAGGGTTGCATCGCTTTTGTTGAAGCCAAAAAGTCTTAGATATAATGTAAAAATTGATTATATTGGCTTTGAAATTCCAAGTAAATTTGTAATTGGATACGGGTTAGATTATGCACAAAGATACCGAAATCTTAGATCAATATATGTTTTAAGTGACGGAGACTAATAAATAATGGATATTAACAAAAATAAATTTTATATGTCAGATAATAACAAAGAAGATAAGCAATCTCAAAAGAATCAGAAGGGTTTAGGACCTAATAAGCCTGATGATAATTTCGATTGGTCAAAAGTAATTAGAATGGTATTCGGTTGGGGAGCTGTAATTGTTGCAGCAGTTATTATAATGCAGTTATTCAGAACGAACACGACGAATTATACGACCGTTTCATACGGAGAATACGAGAAATTAGTTAATTCAGATCAGATATTGAAAGCAAAAATCATCAAATCTGACGTTAACGATTATTATTTCAAAGCGGAGCTTAAATCAGATACGGACATGACCATCAACGGTCAAAGCACAAAGGTAAAATACATTTCAGTATACCTGCCGGAACCGATTATAAGAGATCAAGAAGCCGTTTGGCAAAGCAAGAATATTAATTATTCATTCGACAAAGAATCAAGCGAATGGATGAACATATTGATAGGATTTTTGCCATGGGTATTTCTAATAGGAATCTGGTTTTTGATAATGAGGAGAATGCAGGGCGGCGCAGGAAGCACGAAAGGTATCTTTTCATTTGGAAAAAGCAAGGCGAAGCTGATTACTCAAGCAAATCAAAAGATTACTTTTAGGGATGTTGCAGGAGCCGACGAAGCAAAGCTTGAACTGCATGAAATTATTGAATTTTTGAAAGAGCCGACTAAGTTTCAGAAGTTGGGCGGGAAGATTCCGCGCGGAGTTTTGTTGTTAGGACCTCCAGGAACAGGTAAGACATTACTAGCGAGGGCAGTAGCAGGAGAAGCCGGAGTGCCGTTCTTTTCAATAAGCGGAGCAGACTTTGTCGAAATGTTTGTAGGAGTTGGTGCAAGCCGTGTAAGAGACTTATTTGAGCAGGGCAAGAAGAATGCTCCATGTATTATATTTATTGATGAAATAGACGCTGTAGGAAGGCATAGAGGAGCAGGACTAGGCGGCGGACATGATGAAAGAGAGCAAACACTTAACCAGCTACTAGTAGAAATGGATGGATTTGAGCAGAACAGCGGTGTAATTATTATTGCGGCGACGAATCGTCCAGATGTACTTGATCCGGCATTATTGCGACCGGGCAGATTTGACAGACAGGTAGTTGTAGACAGGCCTGATGTTAAAGGAAGAGAAGGAATATTTAAGGTGCATGCAAGGAATATACCACTTGATCCAGACGTGAATTTAGAAGTTTTAGCAAAAGGAACACCTGGGCTTGCGGGCGCCGATATAGCGAACCTTGTAAACGAGGCTGCGTTGCTGGCTGCTAGAAAAGATAAGAAGAAAGTGGAAATGATAGACTTTGAGGAAGCCAAAGACAAGGTAATGATGGGCATGGAAAGAAAGAGCATGATCATTTCCGAAGAAGAAAAGAAGACTACAGCATACCATGAAATTGGGCATGTGCTAGTTGCAAGGATGCTTCCTGAAGCTGATCCGGTTCATAAAGTAACCATTATTCCGCGCGGAAGAGCTTTAGGAGTTACGAGTTATTTACCGATAGACGAGAAGCATACATATTCGAAAGAATACCTAGAATCAGTAATAACTTATGCACTAGGCGGTCGAGCAGCAGAAAAGATTATCTTCAATCATTATACAACGGGCGCAGGTAATGATATTGAGAAAGCGACAAGCATAGCGCGCAAAATGGTGTGCGAATGGGGAATGAGCGATAAGCTCGGACCGCTAAGCTATGGCGCCAAAGAGGAAGAAATATTTTTGGGCAGAGAAATTCAACGGCACAAAGATTACAGTGAAAGAACTGCAATTGATATAGATGATGAAGTAAGATCGATAGTTACAGCTGCGATGGTGGATGCAGAAAAGATTCTAACAAAAAACATTGATCTTTTACATAGGTTGTCGAAAGAATTATTGGAGAGAGAAATACTTGACGGTGAAGAGATTGATAAACTTATTAAAGGCGAAGAACTTCCGCCAGTAAATAAAAACGGCAATGGAGCTTCATCAAAGGATGCTGATGAAATTCCCGAACATGTAAAGAAACTAATGGAACAAAGAAAACCAAAAGAATCAACACTTCAAGATGACTCCAATTGATCAAGGAACAATTCATTACAGAGATGAAGTAGTCAGAAAACTAATTCATCTCTGCTCTCTTTCTATTCCAATCATTTATTACTTTATACCTAGAAGCGACTCAATAATCATACTTAGTATTTTAACGGCTTTAGCAATATTCCTTGATTTGAGCCGACATTTCAATCCTGGTTTCGGAAGATTCTTCCATAAGTTCTTCGGTTTTTTACTTCGCAAACATGAAGTTGATCATAACAAGAAAAACTTCAACGGGGCTACATACGTATTCATATCAGCATTGATATGCGCTATTATTTTCCCAAAGATATTTTTTATTACGGCGTTTTCAATATTGATTATTAGTGACTCAATGGCAGCATTGATAGGTAGGAAATTCGGCAAGCACAAGTTTCTATCTAAAAGTCTTGAAGGAACAGTTGCATTTTTTATCAGTGCTTGCATAGTAGTAATGTTTACGCCAAAGTTATCCGGTATAGCAGTTGAATATTATATAGGTATTATAGCGTCTGCAGTCGGAGCGATAGTAGAGAATATTTCATTTGGTTTTGCAGATGATAATCTATCAATACCAATTTCAATAGGCTTAACAATGTGGATATTATATATTATTATGCTGCCCGGAGTAAAGCTTATACTTCCCCACTCTACATTCTAGAATTAGGGCAATTCAATAATTAGATTTTACCTTTTTTCCCATTCTTCAATAGCCTCTTCAAAGGGAAGAAGAGCACGAGGAACCGCGCCGTGCATATATGAAATCAAAATTCCGTAATTAACAATTGGGATATCAAAGATTTGTGATTCTTTAATTCTCATTTTCATTGCTCTTCTAGTCAACATACAGCCGCCGCAATGAATGATGAGTTTATAGTCGGACAAGTTATTTGGGAAATCCAGCCCGCTAGTGACATCAAACTGTAAATCCTTTTTTGTATAAGATCTAAGCCACCTAGGGATTTTAACCCTGCCGATATCGTCCTCCTGGGGATGATGAGTACAAGCTTCGGCAATTAAGATTTTGTCATTATCATTAAGCTCGTCGATTACCCTTAAGCCTTTAACGAAAGTCTGAAGATCACCTTTATGGCGAGCCATTAGAATAGAAAAAGTAGTAAGCTTAACATTTTCAGGAACATCGGCGGCAACACGCATTATCGCCTGGCTATCAGTTATAACTAGATCGGGAGGATTTTTCAAATTATAGAGTACAGACCGAAGCTCCTTATCCTTAGCGACTACTACAATAGTATCTTCATCAAGAGCTTCTCTAATTGTCTGAACTTGAGGGAGTATAAGTCGACCTTTAGGAGCGCCAAGGTCGATAGGCACAACGAGAACGACTACATCGCCCTGACTTACAAGATCGCTAATCAGAGGAGGTCCAATTTCGTTTGGCAGCAATCTAACGACCTTACGCTTTAAGGCATCAATGCCTACATTCTCTGCGCATGATACTTCAAAGTGAGTGGCATTCAGCCATTTAATTTCGGAAAGCAGAAGCTGGTTAATTCCAAACTCGATTTTATTAACTGCAATAACATAGGGGATGGAGATTTTATTAAGATAGCTAAACAACTCCCATTCTTTCGGAGAAAGCTGTTCACTTGCTTCTAAAACAACGATTGCAAAATCTGAGGAAGTAATTGCTTTAATAGTTTTACTAATTCTTTTTTCACCAAGTTCGCCTACATCATCGATGCCAGCGGTATCAACCAGAACAATTGGGCCATAGGGCAAGAGTTCCATTGCTTTCTTAACCGGATCGGTTGTAGTTCCAGCGACCTCACTAACGATGCACAAGTCCTGTCCTATAAATGCATTGACCAAAGAAGATTTGCCAACGTTTCTTTTGCCAACGAAGACGATATGTCTTCTTTCAGAATTTGGAACGCTGTTCATTTTTAGCCCCGATTTGTTTTGATAGAAATTCCAACAGTTCTTTATCGTTAAGGATTCTCTTTTCTTTTAGTGCAGTAATAAAAGGAATTTTTTTCATTTCAGAGTACTTTACTACTTCGGCGATTTTATCATATCCAAATTTTGTTATAAGGGAAGCGGCAGAAGCGGTTGAATTAAATAAATTCTGGCGACATCTTTCAACATTTGGAGTAATACCGGAGATACACTTCTGAGCAAGATTATAATTAGCATCTCTTAGCATTTCCAATGATTTAAGGAATAAATGAGCAATAAGAGGGAGAAAAGAATTGAGCTCAAGATTTCCGGCACCAGCTAAATTGGAGATAACCACATCATGACCTTTAACAAGCTCTGCTACTTGAATTGCATTTTCTAAGATTACGGGATTCACTTTTCCGGGCATTATACTAGAACCGGATTGCATAGAAGGCAAATTTATTTCACCGAAGCCACCTTGAGGTCCGCTTGATAACAATCTTAGGTCGTTGCATATTTTTATAATAGAGACAGCTCCTGATTTAATTAGACCGTGTACTTCAACAATTACATCTAAATTTTGAGTTGCATCGATTAAATCTTCGGCTTTAGCTATCGGGAGATTAGTAAGTCTTTTTAATTCGGTATTTACCGAAAGGACATAATCTCTTTCAGCAGAAACGGAGTTTCCGACAGCAGTACCGCCAAGGTTAACCGATCGCAGCCGTTCTTCGCAGTTATAAAGTCGCCAACGGTCGCGGGCAATGGCTTGAGAATAAGCGCCAAATTCCTGACCAAGAGTAATCGGGACGGCATCCTGCAGTTGGGTTCTACCTAATTTAAGTACTCCTCCGAATTTATATTCTTTTTCTTGAAGCTCTTTTTGTAAAGCAGCAAAAGACTCAGTTAGTTCTCTCAATAAATAAATTGCAGCAACTTTGAAGGCTGTTGGGTAGGTATCATTTGTTGATTGGGACATATTAACATCATCAATGGGGTTGAAGACATCATAAGCCCCATATTTCAATCCCTTTAACTTAAGTGCAGTATTAGCGATAATCTCATTTATATTCATATTCAGGGAAGTACCCGCACCACCCTGGTAAGGGTCAACGATTATCTTTTCAAAAATAGAAAAAGATTCCCGGTTTATAGCACTTTCAGTTTCTTTGATTAAAATATCAATTGCTTTAATAATTGGTTCGTATTTTGAATTAGGCAAATAGCCGAGTTTATGATTTGTTTCTGCGGCAGCACTTTTAACGAGCAGATAGGCTTTTATAAGATGAAGATTGACACGTTCGTTTGTCATAGGGAAATTATCCAAAGCCCTATAGGAATGAATGCCATAAACTGCATCATCCGGAATTAACAAAGTGCCGATTGAGTCATATTCTTGTCGCATATATATCTTTTTATGCCACAAAGGTCAAAAAGTGTTCCATAATGATCATACTTTAAGATTAAAATAAATACCTTTTTAAGCTTCTTGCCATACTTCCCTACCTATATTTAGGAAAAACTCTTCTCTTTTATTAGAAATGGTTGCTAAATGAGTTGATATTTTTTTATAGAACAAGCCTATAAAGGTGGTATATTTCTTGCCTAATATTCTCTTAAACAAGACCGATTCGATATTTTAATGCAGATAAAAGATTTGATAAATATATTATGAGGAATGAAAATGTACTTTATAGATGAAAAATACATTGAAACATTATTGCAAGATGATAAACTTCACGACGAACAATTTCAGCTTGATGCTATAAGCAAAGCATCAGAGGCTAAAGGGCTAACGCTGGAGGAAAGCGCTGCCCTGCTAAATATTGACTCACCCGAAGTATTGAATGAGCTATTCATTACTGCAAAAAAAGTAAAAGAGATTATATACGGAAATAGATTAGTTCTTTTTGCACCTCTATATTTTACTAACCATTGTGTCAATAATTGTCTTTATTGTGCCTTTAGGAAAGATAATCACGACCTCAAGCGAAAGACTTTATCACTTGACGAAATTGAAGAAGAAGCAAGAATTTTGGTACATCAAGGGCAGAAAAGGATACTATTAGTAGCCGGCGAGCATCCTAAGATATCGACTGTAGATTTTATTGGCAAAGCCATAGAAAGGATTTACAAAATAGATTTTAATGGGAACAACATAAGAAGGTTAAATGTAAACGTTGCTCCGTTAAACCTAGAAGATTTTAAGAAATTAAAAAGTTACGGAATTGGGACTTACCAGTGCTTTCAGGAAACTTATCATTATGAAACCTACAAGAAAATGCACATAGAAGGACCAAAGACTGATTTCGAATGGCGTTTATTTGCAATGGACCGGGCAATACAATCAGGTATAGACGATGTAGGTATAGGGTCACTATTTGGATTAACAGATTATAAATTTGAGACATTGGGATTATTATCGCATGCTTTTTATTTAGAAACAAAGTTTGGTACAGGTCCGCACACAATATCAGTTCCAAGATTAGAGCCTGCATTGAATGCACCGGCAGCTATGAATCCGCCTTACCTTGTAAATGATATATCTTTCAAGAAAATTATTGCAGTTATTCGTCTGGCGGTTCCATATACAGGAATTATCTTATCAACCCGAGAAAGCGCTGAATTAAGGAGTGATTTGTTTTCAGTAGGTGTATCGCAGATAAGTGCAGGAAGCAGAACAGCTCCCGGAAGCTACAAGGAAACGCGGGATAGCAGCGATGAGCATACTCATGAACAATTTCAGCTGGGTGATCACCGGAGTCTAGATGAAGTTGTAAGGGATTGCACGGCACTTGGTTATATGCCAAGTTTTTGTACTGCTTGCTATAGGTCTAACAGGACAGGTGATCGATTTATGGAACTTGCAAAGTCGGCAAATATCGGTAAGATTTGTGTGCCTAACGCTATGGCAACATTCAAAGAATATTTAAATGATTTTGCGTCTAGTGAGACTAAAGATATAGCTTATGAATTTTTTGAGAAAGAAATAAACAGATTGGAAGGAAATATAAGAAACAAAGCAGGGCAAATGATTGAAAGGGTTGATAACGGCGAAAGAGATGTGTATTTGTAAAGAGCAGAAAATAAAGGCATATTAATAGAATTAAGATGTTAAAAGAATTACTAAATAAGGATGAGTTTAGCAAAGACGATATAATTTCATTGCTTGAAATTAATGATCGGAATGAAGTACAATCAATTTACCAGAAAGCAGACGAGATTAGGAAAAAATATTGCGGTAATGAAGTATATCTCCGCGGAATAATTGAATTTTCAAATTACTGCGAACAGGATTGTATATACTGCGGGCTAAGGAGAAGTAACCTGAGTCTTGATCGATACAGGATGAGTAAGAATGAAATTATTGAAACTGCCAAATCAATTTTCAGACTTGGAATTCAGACAATTGTACTTCAGTCAGGCGAAGATTATTTATATACAGGAGAAATAATTGCAGACATAATTTCGTCTATTAAGTCAACGATTAATGTTGCGATCACTCTCAGCCTTGGCGAAAGGAACTATGAAGATTATGCACTTTGGAAAGATGTGGGTGCTGACAGGTATTTATTAAAACATGAAACTGCAAACGCCAAGCTTTACTCAGTATATCATTTCAATCAAAGTTTAAAGGATAGAGTTGATCATCTTTTATATTTAAAATCAATAGGGTATCAAATAGGAAGCGGAAATATTATAGGACTTCCTCAACAGACGATTAAAGATATAGCAGAAGACATAATTCTCTGCAAGGGATTAGACCTTGATATGGCATCATTCAGTCCATTTATAGCATCGCCTGAAACGCCGTACCGAAGTCAGAAGAATGCAGATATTAACTTCACATTAAAGGTTATGGCAATTGCAAGAATTGTTTTGAAAAATGTTCATATACCAGCAACAACAGCAATTTCTTCACTTGATAAGTATGGGAGAGAAAAGGGGCTGCAAGTCGGCGCCAATGTAATAATGCCCAACTTCACGCCTAATCCTTACCGTGATAAATACTCCATTTATCCAAATAAAAATAGTGATAATGATAACCCCTTGTATTTTCCAAATTCAATAACAAATCTAATTGCTGCAACGGGAAGGAAAATCGGAATTGGATACGGCAATTCATTAAAGATCCCGAGGAAGAGTATATAAATTTTAATTACTAAACAATGACTATCTTTTCCTTAGTACCAATCCGGTAGTTGGTTTGAGGGCAGCCTTATCTGATATTACTCCCAGCGACGATATTCCCGCACTAGTTTCATTGACGTAAATGTCCCACAGACCTTCCGGGATTAAGAATGATTCTTCTTTATCGGGGTCTGCGTTGAACAATATCATAAATTGCTCGTTTTCATACATAACTTTATAACCAAGTGCAAATGGATTATCGGTGACATTAAAAAACTTAATATCGTCATAATTTGAACGGCGGAATATGGGATATTTATTTCTGAGGTTTATTAATCCTTTATAATAATCTACAAGATCAGAATTAATTTCAGCATGTTTATAATTGATATAATTAGCTGCATTATCTTTATTATAGCTATTATGATCAATCATACCTTTATTAGGATCGGCGACTGATTCGTCAATCGGAATTACTTTTGATCTGGCAAACTCATCTCCTTCTTGAATCATAACAATACCCTGCGAAGTAAGTAAAAATAAAGCGGCGAGTTTGTTTAATTTTAATTCAATAGGAGAAAGTTTTACAAAGGAATCTACATCTTTAATAATTTGATGGGGAAAAACAGATTTGGAAGCAATGCGAATAAAGTCTCCGAGGGTATACCCATCATGTGAAGCAAGGTAATTTACAGAATGTTCTTTTTTCTGAAACAGTCCAAATTTATCACGAGTCAAAGTTCCGTTAACATAGCTTTTGATTCTATCGGGAGAATTATTTCCGAACCATTTGCCGAATATCCATCCAAGACCGTTAATAGGGTTTTCGCCTTTAACTCCATTTCTAATCTGGTCGTTCCAACTTCCCCATCCACGCAATGAAAAGCCCGCAGGGTCATAGCCGCCGCCCCATGGTTCGCAGACAAATACGACAGACGGATTAATTTTCTTTGCTTCATAAATAACGGTTTCAATAGTTTGCCAATCAATAAGCCTTCCCAAGTCAAACCGGAAGCCGTCGATATGATATTCCCTCATCCAATACAGAATGCTGTCAACTATTAATCTTCTCATCATCGGGCGCTCGGTTTTCAGATCATTACCGCATCCGCTTTGATTAATAAAGCTTCCATCTTTATTAAGGCGGAAATAATATTCCCTATCAATCTCTTTAAGGTTACCAATTTCATATTCTGAAAGATGATTATAAACGACATCCATAATTACTCCGATACCGTCCTTATGCAGAGCCTTTATCATATCTTTGAAGTCGTTTATTTGGTTACCTGAGGTTCCGCTCCATGTATTAAGTTCTATATTCTTTGCTATATCGCTGTAATATGATTCAGGGGCAAAGAATGCTGCTGTCATATATCCCCAATGATTTCTTTCATAAGGATTCCAATTATTATATCTTCCATTATGATTATCATTAAAAGGTATTTCTAAGTTTGCAAATTCGTGAATAGGCAATAATTCAACGGTATTAACTCCAAGGTTCTTTATGTAGTCTATTCCGCCGACATTTCCATGATCGACGAGTCCTTTATAAGTACCGGGTTTATCCGAACGGGAAGATGGATCAGCCGTCATATCACGAATATGCATTTCATAGATTATCAAATCGCGCCAATCTCTTTGGATCCAAGTATCGTTTTCCCAGTTATAGTTTCCTTCTTTAACAACGATTGATTTCCGAGGCGTAGAATATGAATTAAAAGATGCCACTGCTTTTGTATAGGGGTCAATACAGATTACATTTTTAGCGGATGGATAATTGGGATTGAAAACCTTATAGCCATAAAACAAACCTATTTGCTCACCTTCAATAGCGACCTCCCAAATACCATTACTGTCTCGTATCATTTCATATTCGCTGCCATATTTGTCGGAAGGATGCCGGAAGGTAACTAAAGTAACTTTTACAGCTAATGGGGTGAATAATCTAAAGTATGTTTTGCCATTTTCAGCAATTGAACCTAATGTTTTAGTCGAATAGTATTTATCTAAGTCTTTATTTTTAGTTTCATATTCTATTTTTGTGCTAGTTACCTGTGGTTTACTTTTGTCGCTTATAAACAATACTTCTCCATATAATTTTTTTGGGGATAGGTTCTTAACAGAGTCCATTTATCATTAATTATTTACCAAGATTATATATTCAAAAAAGTGAGCCATTTAGTTATCATATTTAACTTTTATATTGTTACTATAAACTAATTTTATGAAAAGAATTCTTGAATGCTGATCAAAGTAAAAGCCTGAAGTAGAATCTTTTAATTTTTCAATACTAGAATATTCCTTCATCTTCAGGTCATTATTATAAACAGCCGAGACATTTGAAGTGTTCAATATTTTCAATAAATAATCTTTTCGTCCGGAATTAAATTTATCATATATATTTTTAATTGATATAATTCCGTTTGATTTTCCTAAATTAGATTCAAACTTTGTAATAGAATAAATACCTTTTTTATAGTCATAGCTTGTCCCGTCATCTTCATAATAAGAATAACTGCTAGATGCAGACGGAAAGATTACCATTTCAAGCTCATCCATTTTCTTTTGACCCACATACTGCTGAACATCCTGCATTGGAATAAAGCCGCCATTTTTAATGAATAAGGGAATTTGATAAATAGGGGCATCAACTATAATCCATTGTTTTCCATTATATACTTTATTGTTCCACCAGTCCATCCATGTTCCCTCGGGCAGATATATCTTCTTAAAGTCACTATTTTCATCAACAACAGGAGCAACCAATAAATTGTCTCCAATCATAAACTGATATTGAGATTCAGTAGAATAGCACTGATTGTCGTCTTGATAATTCAAAAACAAAGGTCGCATTATAGGCAAGCCAGTGAGAGAGGAATTATAAAATTCATTATAGAAAAATGGTATCAGTTTGTAGCGAAGAGAAATTATTTCTCTTACCCAATTTTCTACTTGACTTCCAAAAGCCCAAGGCTCCTTGTCGTCTTGATTTATAACTGAATGACCGCGAAAGAAAGGAGTAAACGCTCCGAGCTCCATCCACCGAGTATAAAGCCGTTGAGAAGGAAGCCCTATAAATCCGCCAACATCCGAACCAACAAAAGGGATTCCGCTTAATCCCATGCCAAGAGGCATAAGGCAAGCCAGCTTTAGATGCTCTTCGCTAGCAACATTATCTCCGGTCCAAACAGCAGAATATCTTTGAATGCCGGAATAACCTGCCCGAGTAAGCATGAAACGTCTTTCGTTCGGGGAGTATTTTTGGAAAGCATCATAAGTTGCTTTTGCCTCTTCGAGCGCATAGACATTATGAATCTTTCTATGTGAAGCTTCAAAGCCATTATCATTGAATTGTACTAAATCCGGGAATGCCTGTCCCCAGACAGAAGGTTCATTCATATCGTTCCAAAATCCCGACACACCCTGTTTAAGCAGAGCAGATAGTTTTGCTCCCCACCAATCTCTAGCAGCTTTCATAGTAAAATCCGGGAAGTAGGCCCAGGAAGGCCAGACTTCGCCCTGATACACAGAGCCGTCAGGATATTTTACGAAGAGATTTTTAGAAAGACCTTCTTTTGCAGCGAAGTATCCGGTATCAACTTTAACACCAGGATCAATTATAGGAATAATTTTGAAGCCTTCCATTTTTAATTCTTTCAGCATATTAGAAGGGTCAGGGAATCGGTTTTTATTCCAAGTAAAAACCCTATAGCCATCCATATAATCTATATCAAGGTAAATTACATCGCAGGGAATTTTATCATCTCTAAATGTTTCAGCAATTCTTTTAACCGTTGATTCCGGGTAGTAACTCCACTTGCTTTGCTGATAACCAAGTGCCCACATTGGAGGGAGCTGCATTCTACCAGTAAGTTCAGTATATAATGAAATAACTTTTTTTATTTCCGGGCCATATATGAAATAATAATTCATTTCTCCATCGTCGGCGCCAAACCAGTAAAACCGGTTATTACTTGCTCCCATATTAAAATATGATTTATAAGTATTGTCAAAGAATATACCGTATGCCATATTATTTCTAACGCCAATGAAGAAAGGGATTGAAACATACAGCGGATCCCATATTTTATCATATGCGGGGTGATCGGTATTCCACATTGTGTATTGGTTTCCAACCTTATTTAGGCTTCCTGTTTTTTCTCCAAGCCCATAGAAACTTTCATCCTTAAATAGCTTTTTATAGCAACTAACTCTGCCTTCGTCAAAGCTAACTCCGAACCCTTTATCATCTTCATTTATCAAATTCATTTTACTATCGTAAATAGAAATTCGACATGGGTTTTTAAGTATCTCAACATTTAATTCATTAGTAGTTAAGAGGAAATACTTCCCTTTATCGGAAAAAGTAAAATTCTCTTTCTTTTCAACATTTTGAATGACGGCATAAGAAGGCGCTTTTGAAAAGTCATTTTTATCCGTATAGCGAAACCTTATTATATTCTCATTAACTATATTAATGTTTAATATGGCGTTGCTCAGAATAAATTCTACAGCGTTGCCATTGATTTTATATGATTTAATATTACCGACGAATTCGAGTTTAGATTTAGGCATAGCAAATAATGGGTAACAAATTAGAAAATATAATATTAATTTTTTCATCTATCGCTCCATAAACATTTCTTAAATTACCTGCGTATTTTCAAGTGTTAATTTAAACAAGTTTAAAGGATTTGAAATAAATAGGCATTAAACTTCGGCAAGAATTTTACCATCGACAACAGGTGTGACGCACACCAAAGGGTTTTGCGGCACTTCAAACTTTTCAAATATCTCTTCAAATAATTGATATTGCATCCCTTGCTTTTCTAATTTAGCAAATTTGGGATACTTCATAAATTTACCTTTTTTATTTCTAGGAGCATCAAAATGAAAAGCTTTTGAGAAATCTTCTACTGCTTTAATTTTTAGAAAATGAATTTTGTTATCGTCTCCGCCCTCCTTCTCATAACCAACAGCGCGGAAGCTTTCAACGTATCCATTATTTATTATTAGATATATATTTAGAATTATTTCATTCATCTTATTTTTTTGGGTTTAAAAATAGGCAGGAGTATGATACAAACAAAGGGTTATTAGAGGATAATAAAATCTTAAAATTAATATTTATAAATGTTCTCATAACCATTTTCAAAAAGCTTGCGAGCAAGAGCGGTAAGTTCATTATCGCTTAAAGCCTCATGAATTTTTGGGAAAAGGACTCTTTCCTCAAGTTTAATATGTTCTTCTAGTACTCTGGAAATGCGGTCAAGTTTATTTTCCAGGTCAGTTTTGAAATTGAGTTCCTTAACTAAATCGGTAATAAACTGATGCTCGTCGACTATTCTATTTATGATTCCGTCTATTTCTTCTGAGAGACCTTTGACCAAAGGAAAGAGAACTTGTTCCTCAAGATAAAAATGATTCGCTAACTCTTGGTCGTAAAAGTGAATAGTATAATTTACCTTTTCATCAATATTTTTAAGAAAATCATCATTAACTGAATTACCTTTCCTAATAATCTGCGTCAGCATCATTCCAGTGAAATGGTCGTGCGAAATAGAATGAAGATTTTTTTGCCCTGCCATATAACTTTAACATAATAAAGTAAAAGGAATTTATATTTAAAGTTATATTTTTATATACTAATATAAAAGGCAAAGGAACGTATGCGAGCGTTATTGTTGTATGATATATACTAAAACCGAGTTTCTAATTTAGAAGAATTTCAATTTAGGTCGCTTTTAGATTTTTTCAAGAGGGTCAATTATATTATTCTAGGTGATAGATAATTCTTTTCCAATTCAATTACTTTAGGAAACAGAATATTGTTTTCCAAATGAACATGGCGGTGAAGATCGAGTTCAAATTCATTCAATTCAAAATAAGATACTCTATAAGAATTGCAAGCGTCAACCGGAAGTAAAAAATTATTCGTCAGTGATCTAATCCGGGCAGAAACATCTCCGGCTGACTGATGTTCAGCTTCCATCATATTAATTGGATTCACAATTGTACTGAAATAAGGAGCTTCAAAGACTACTTCCCCGTTTTTTACTTTTACAAGGTACTTAATATAAGGGAAAAGGATCTTTTCCTCTTTCATCATATGCTGCTTTAAGTCCTTATAAACCATGGTAAACAATTTTGAGACTTCAACTGTTTCCGGATGATTTTTTCCGTGTACCGAAGCAACCTTATCGATATGGTCATTTATTGCTGTTCCGTATTGCTTAATATACTGGTGATGATTATTGACTATATAATCAACCAGAAAGTCAAGCTCCCATTGATCAAATTTTAATTCACCATGCTTTGATTTGCCATTTTTAATTTCAGAGATAATATCATTGTATGGCAAGCCTTTATCTTTACATACTTCATTTAAGAGACGGTTTCCATTACAGCAGAAATCTAAATGATATTTCTCAAACACTTCCGATGCATACAAATCATCTTTTACCAATTGCGACAAAGTGAGACCTTCAATGCTGTCAACTTTAGTTTCATTATGTTCTAAATTCATATTATTTACCTTTATTTTATTTATAAATTATTATTTAACGCTTCTCGAAGTGCTATTTTATTCCTTTGAATGCTATTATCATCAAGTAAGAAAAGCATCCCGGAGGAATTAAAATAATTATTTAATTTCCACTCATACTTAGCAATGTATTTATGTTTTGGTTTAATCCTTCACTTTGATTTTTAATTTCACCTTTCTCATCAATAAATGTAATCAAGTTGGAATGCTGAAAAGTATCGTTTTGTTTTTTCATGTATTTAAAACCTATCATTTGAGCTAGCTCTGAGATTTGATAATTTGAGCCTGTAAGCAATGTCCATAACTTTTCATTTAGATTTCTTTCTTTTGCAAATTTTTCTAATTGAGCAGGAACATCTCTTTGGGGGTCTATGGAGACAAGGATAAAGCGATAATCTGATAAATTACTTTTGGGAATAGCTGATTGAAGTCTTAGTATATCGCCAACGATAGCCGGACAAGCAGTAGGACAGTTTGTATAAATCATTGCCAGGATAACTTTCTTACCAAGAAAATCACGAAGCCGGATATTTTTGGACTCCTGGTTCTTCCATGTGCTTTTGAGTTGGTATATAGATAAATCGGATAATTTGCCATGAGATAATTCTACACAACAAGAATCATCAGCTTTATTTGCATTAGAAAAAAGATTCCCTTTTTTAGATGTTATATGATTTGTTGTACTTTCAATATTCTTTTTGATAACAAATGAAGCCGCAAGAATAATAGCTACTACGATAATAAAAGCAATCATTTTTCTTTTCATAATGAGACCTTTCATAATTTCATTTTTTCACAACAAATACGTTCAATTGTTGAGAATATTTTTCGGGGGAATCTGAGACACATCTAAATCCTAGATCATCAAGTGAATAATTTGCTTTCAGGTTATCGCGATAACTATATCTCAAAAATGCAGCATAATCTTCAGGAGTATTTGCGATTGCTCCAGCGCCGCCACAAACACTTGAAGCCATAATGTTTGTTTCATTAAAGTCCATAGTCCATTCGTTAATGCGTTCTTGAAAGAATATTTTATTATTCTTTATTGCAGCGAATTCCCACTCAGATACTGTAGGCAGGCGCATACCAATCCATTTACAATAAGCATTAGCGGCGAACCACGAAATATCTGTAACCGGTTCGTTTGGCTTAACTTGCGAACCTAAATCAAAGTCGCCATTCCACATACGCAAATAATTGCCATCCGCGAAAATCCTTTTCACCTTTGATTTGCGCCATTCGGGATTAGCCTTTACAAATTCTAAATATTCTATGTTAGTGACCAAATGCGGTTGGATATAAAATTGTTTAATAAATTGTTTTGTGGGCTCATTACCTACTTTAAATAAGGGTATATAATAGCCGCTTGATACAGAAATCATTTCTCCTGAGATCTTCCTCGGGTTTTGGGCTTGCACACAATTAAAAGAAAGTGCAATAATTATTAAAACAATATTTACAGTTTTATGAAATCTCATTTCAGCAAATTACTTTCCATTTCTTACCTTTGTAACATCTTCTTTAGTTACAACTTTACCTGAGTTTCCGAACGAGTGATATACATAAGTTAAGACAGCTGCAATTTGGTCATCGCTTAAATTTTGCGCCGGCATTACGTTGTTATATTGTTTCTTATTTACTGTAACAGTTCCGGTTTTTCCATGAAGTACAATACCGATAGCCCGATCCTTATCAGCATTGAGAAAATTGGATTGAGCAAGAGGTGGAAATACATTAGGCACGCCTTTTCCATCAGGCTGGTGGCATGCAAAACAGGTCCTAGAGAATATTTGTTTACCTGCTGCAACTATGTCGTCAATGCTTGTTGGACTATTGTTCGTTGAAGATGTGCTAGCTGTAGGGCTAGAGCTATCTGAATTATTATTTTCTAATTTCTTGTCAAGATCAGAGCCATAAAATAGATTATCAGAGTGTTTGCCTGAAAAGATTTCCTTATTTTCAGCGCCAGTTACTGTCAACATTCCCACAGCACCTTTATTAAAGGCTCTAAAAATTGAATGATCAACAATTATGTAAGTGCCCGGAACTTTGACTTTAAATTCCACAATTGCGGCACCACCCGCAGGAATCGAAACAGTTTGCACATTTTTTTGAGTTACTTCGGTTCCGCCGAACATATATACTTTATCAAAAACAACTCCGATGATATGGAATGACGAAGATAGATTAGGGCCGATGTTTCCTACGAACAACCTTATAGATTCGCCAACTTTTGCTTGAAGTGCGTTATCACCGGTTAAAGCCCCCACCGAACCATTAAAGACGACATAAGTTGGGTTTTCCTGCAAAGCCTTATCCAAAGAGAAATCCTGTAAACCCGGAGCACCATAATCTCCCGTAGTATAAAACTCACTTTGCATTATATAATATTCGTGGTCTACTTGCGGTAAGGCTTTCTTGGGCTCAACATAAATCAGTCCATACATTCCATTGGCAATATGAAGAGGCACCGGTTGTGTTGCGCAATGATAGATATAAAGTCCAGGATGATCTGCTTTAAAAGTAAATGTAGAAGAATGTCCAGGCATTGTTTGAGATGCTGAGGCTCCTCCGCCCGGTCCACTTACTGCGTGTAAGTCGATGCTGTGCGGTACTGAACATAGAGGGCTATTGTCCAGGTGAAATTCAACCTCATCACCTTCCCTTACTCTTATAAATTCACCGGGAACTTTCCCTCCGAAAGTCCAGAAATTATATTTTACTCCATCCGCCAAACGACCTTCCACCTGCATAGTTTCAAGATTTACAATTACTTTACTCGGATGATCTCTTAAAATTGGCTGGGGGACGTCCGGAGCATAAGTAAGATTTGCATATTCGACTCCTTCAATTTTATTTGAATCGCCGCTGCATCCGGAAGCTAATATTACAGTATATATTGTTAGCATTGCTGCAAATACAATTAACAATGGTTTTTGAACTATTCTCTTACTCATACTAACTATTTGCTCCTATAATAAATATTATTTTTTGTCGTAATTATTATTTGTCGTTGTTTTATTTTCGTTTGATATTTCATTAAGATTCGATTTCTTATTAAAATCTTTTACAGCCGCAGTACCAGTTGGGTGTCCATAACTGTCCATTAACTTATAATGCACCAAGTATTCTTTTTTTGTTATGTTATTTTGCCAATTCCCCGTCATCATACCAATTCCAGTTACTACAATAAAAATTGATACCACTCCAATAGCCACAATTCTTTTGGATATTTTCTTTTTAGTATATATTGATTTTAGATCAAGGGTATCAGCAACCGGGCAAGCATCCACACAGCTTAGACACGAATTGCATTCATCAGATATTACAGTTAGCACCTTATCCACTTTAATTTTGGATGGGCAAGCTTTAGCGCACAAGCCACAATCAATGCAGCTTATGGGATTTCGCTTAATTTTATTCGGGCTTAAAAAAGATACCAACCCAAGGAGAGCGCCATAGGGACAAAGATACCGGCACCAAAAATTTCTAATAATGATTGATAATATGAAAAGCGAAGCCAGGATGATCAAAGATGTTCTTGAAATATCCGCGAAGAAATAATACATTTTCAAATCCGCGACCTGGTTATATGAGCTTTCAAGAAATGCTCTAACTGCGATAATATCCATTAATGCAAAAACGGCATAGAACAAAAATCCAAGCATTAAATATTTTAAGCTTCTAAGCGGATAATCCAGCCATTTAGGGATTTTAATTTTTCCTTTAAATATTTTCTCGCCAAAATCACCAATTAACTCGGAGAGAAATCCCACGGGACAGAGCCAACTGCAAAATGCTTTTCCGAAAACAAGAGAAAGCAAAACAATAGCAGCAAAAATGAATAAGCCTGCAGGATGCGAATGAATTATTTGACCGGTAGATATGAAATAGTAAAAACTCATCATCGAGCTGATAGGTAAAAATCCATCAACTCCCGGGGGTCGATTATAAAATGGAGCTGTTCCATTCGATTCTAGGAAGCGCGTAAAAAGATAAAATTGTATGCCAATCCAAACACACAAAAGTGCAAAAGCACTTTGAATATAAAACCGATATTTTTGTATCGATTTTTCAACATTGCGGATTATTTTCTTCTTCTCTTTCATTTAGGATCTTTTTATCCGATTTAATACTAAAAAATTTTATTTGTTATCTATAAATTCAATTTTTCTTAGAGTTTTTTCTTTCAGTTTATCCAGCGTTTCATCAGTGAGCATATTATATGCATTAGATCTTAAAGCCCCCCACTTCTCATGTAAGGGACAAGGATGATCAGGCGAGCAATGCGGAAAACCCAGCACACAATTATTAAACATATCCATTCCATCTATTGCAGAAACAATATCAATCAACCTAATCTTACTTGGATCTTTAGCCAAGGAAAAACCACCGTTTTTGCCCTTCTTTGAACTGATTAGCCCGCTTTCTGTTAAGCTTTGTAATATTTTTGAAATGAATTCTTTAGGAATATTTAGTTTACTTGATATTTCTTCAGAGTTAATTGAGTCAGTTTCGTTTCTTGCTGCAAGATAAAGAACTGCCTGTAAACCATATTCGCACTTTTTAGAAAAAATAACTGTCATTTTTATAATCAGATTTTATTATCTGATTAAAGATATGTATATAAATAATATTTGTCAAGTTAATTTTTTAATGAGAATCCTCTGGCTAATTTAATCATCAAACCGTTTTAAGTTTGAAACTTAAGAATGGGCAAGACAATTTGTATATATGTACTGAAGAGAATTGAAAATTAGATTTTACAAGTTAAGATTTTGAGGACAAAATGAAATTATGAAAAGAATGCAGAAAATTTAATATTTCAGAGATTTAGGGTCTAACAGCGGATTATAATTAGATAAGAGATCGAGCTGAAAGAATAGCCGAAAAATCTAGAAAACATTGTTTATTTGAAATTCTATTAATTTTCAAATAATTTTTACACTTAAAATAATTAAAGGAGAAATATAATGCCCGTATACGAATATAAGTGCACTGAGTGCAACACTAAATTTGACGTTTTCCATAGGACTTCTAATACAGATGAAAAAGTTGTTTGTCCGGAATGCAAATCTTCAAATAACAAGAAACTATTATCGACATTTAGTGCCAGCATGAATTCTTCGGGAGGATATTCGCCTTCAAGCTATGAACCTTCGAGTGACGCCTCATGTTCAACATGCGGATGTGGGTCAGGAGCCTGCGACATTAATTAGGATTTATTTAAGTTATCGTGGGACAGAATTTTTCTATCGGCATAAAGCCTGCCTATTTCTGCGCCTATTATAAAAACGATAGAAGAGTAATAAATCCAGAATGCAATTACCACGAGGAAGGTATAAGTACCGTATATTTCGCCCCACGTTTTAAAGTGGTTTAGGTAAAAACCGAATCCCTGTTTGGCAGCTTCCCACAAAATTGCAGCCCAAAAGGCGCTAATGAAAACTATACTTTTCCGTATTTTTATTACAGGGACAGTAAAATACAGGATTGAAAAGACTATAAAAATTAAAACAAGCGATAGGACAGAGATAATGAAATGCTCAAAGATTCCAATCGCTAAAAAATGAAGGATATTAAATTGTTCAGTAATTTCTTTAATGACATCTAACAGTGGAGTTAAAATGGTGGTAAGTAAAAAGATTAAGATTACCATAAAGACAAGAGCAAAATCCTTTAGCTTTCCCCACAGATAAGATTCATCTCCTTTCGCCCCAAACACTTTATTCAGAATAGTTCTCATGCTGCTGAACAACCCACTCGCGGCAAATAACAGTCCGAAGCCTCCTACTATCCCGGCAATATTTTTATATTGTATTACTTCGTTTATCCTAGAAAAAATTAATTTCTTAGCAAGATCGGAATAATTATCATAAGGGATTATTGTATCGATAAAAGCATTTATCTGAAATTGCATATTATGAGAATTTAATATGCTGCCAAGCAGCGAAAAAATAATGAGGACAAAAGGAATAATGCAGACAAAAAGAGAAAATGCAAGACCACCAGCAAGCAAATAAGCATGGTGTTCATCTGTTCGTTGTATTAGCCCACCAAAGTAATACACGACAAAGTTTTTTACTTTTTTGAAAGTTGGAATATATTGGAGTATTAACTTTAGTTTTCTAAATCTACGATATAAATTCGATTCATAAATTCTTTTTAAAATCGATATTTTATTCATTCATGATTCGTGAAATTGTGTTGTAATATATATCTGAAAGTTGTGTCAATTCAAATACAAAACTTTTGTTGAAAGTTAGTTTCTTCCCTCCTGTTTTGCCTAGGAAACTAAACGGTTGATTTTTCTCTTTCAATATTTTTTCAACCTTATGCCTATTCCCTTCCGATATTGAAATTATTATCCTCGATTGACTTTCTGAAAATATTGAAAAATCTTCGCGTGATTTAACCGGGATAGTAACTTCCGCTCCAATTAGTTTTTCTTTATTGATAATGCAACATTCAGCAAGAGATGCAGCTATTCCACCTTCAGAAATGTCATGTGCGGATTTAATCAGACCTTCATTTATTAATTGAAGAAGAGTATTATGCAGATTTTTCTCAACTGTTAAATTTATATTAGGTGAATCACCGGTTACTTTCCCATGGATAACTTTTACATATTCGCTCCCGCCAAGTTCCTCAAAGTCTTCGCCTAAAACAAATATTAAATCATTTTCATCTTTGAAGAAAGAAGTCGTAATGTTTTTTAGATTTTCTATCAATCCAACCATTCCAATAGTTGGGGTTGGGTAAACGGCAACGTTTGGGGATTCATTATAAAAACTGACATTACCGCCTGTAACAGGTGTATCAAAAAATCGGCAAGCTTCTCCCATTCCGTTAATAGCCTCTTTGAATTGCCAATACATTTCCGGTTTGTAAGGATTTCCAAAGTTCAGGCAATTTGTAATAGCCAACGGCACGCCGCCCGAACAAACAATATTTCTTGCAGACTCGGCAACAGCTATTTGTGTACCTACCTTTGGATTAAGATAAACATATCTAGAGTTACAATCCGTTTTAACCGCAAGGGCTTTATTATTTTCCTTGATATAAATTACAGCAGAGTCGCTTCCCGGGCCGACAATCGTATTAGTTCTTACCATAGAATCATATTGTTCATAGACCCATCGCTTAGAGACTATATTGGGTGATGAAAAAACTTTCAGGAAAGTTTCGGAAAGATTTTTTGGTACAGGCAGCTTTGAAAAATCAAAAGCACGGACTTCTTTCAGATACTCAGGCTCTTTCGAATCGCGGTAATAGACCGGTGCGCCGCCGCCGAGTACTAATTCATACGCCGGCACAACAGCTTTGTTTTCACCTTCATAATCGATATGGAGCAAACCATCGTTTGTCACCTCGCCTATAATTTCACAATGAAGGTCCCATTTCTCGAATACTTCTTTAACTTTGTCTTCAAATCCTTTTTTAACAGCGCAAAGCATTCGTTCCTGGCTTTCGGAAAGCATAATCTCATAAGCAGTCATTCCTTTTTCGCGAAGAGGAACTTTACTTAGATTAATTTTCATTCCAGAATTTCCTTTTGCGCTCATTTCACTTGTTGAACAGGAAATTCCAGCTGCGCCCATGTCCTGAATTCCGATAAGCCAACCATTCTTAATAATTTCAAGTGAAGCTTCGAGCAAAAGTTTTTCAGTAAATGGATCGCCGACTTGCACCGAGGGTCTTTTTGCTTCGGATTTTTCCGAAATTTCTTCAGAAGCAAAAGTAGCGCCGTGAATTCCATCCCGTCCTGTTGATGAGCCGACAATCATAACCGGATTACCTTCGCCGCTTGCTATAGCACTTGCAACGTTTTCTATTTTCACGATGCCGACAGCCATGGCATTAACCAAAGGATTTCCCTGATATGATTCGTCAAAATAGACCTCGCCTGCAACGGTAGGTACTCCGAAGCTATTTCCATAATCTCCGATTCCCCTAACAATACCATCAAATAGAAATCTTGTATGGGCATCATCTAATGAGCCGAACCGAAGTGAATCTAAAGAGGCTATGGGTCTTGCGCCCATTGTAAAAATGTCTCGCATAATTCCCCCAACACCTGTAGCCGCACCTTGATAAGGTTCAACAGCGGAAGGGTGATTATGACTTTCAATTTTGAAGGCAACAGCCAGACCATCGCCAATATCAACTAAGCCTGCATTCTCTTCGCCGGCACCCACTAACAATTTTCCTCCACTTCTTGGGAGTGTTTTTAGTAGTGCGATAGAATTTTTGTAGCTACAATGCTCGCTCCACATTACACTAAAGATACCAAGCTCTGTAAATGTTGGGATTCTTCCTAATATTTTCTTTACCCGGTCAAATTCTTCTTCGGTAAAGCCATGCTCAAGGGCTAGGCTTAAATTTACTTCTGGCTCTTTCATTAAAGAGTATCCATATTATGTTTAAAATAAGTTGATTTGCTACGTAAATATAAGAATTATAACTTACCTTGAGAAATGAAGTATGCTGAAAATCTTGTCTCATAATTTTGCTTTTTCATAACCTAGCATAAAAATTATATTTGTAATAAGAATCTTAACTTTTAGGTTAGAAAATGAGAATACACATACTTCAGCATGAACGCTATGAAAGCCCGGGCTATATTGAAGACTGGATAAAAGAAAAAAATTACATATTAACATTTACAAGATTTTATGAATCAGGTATTTTACCTGAAATGAACGAATTTGATTGGTTAATTATCATGGGCGGACCAATGGGAGTTTATGATGATAATACATTTCTCTGGCTTAAAGAAGAGAAAATATTTATAAAATCTTCCATAGATGCAGGTAAAATTGTTCTGGGAATTTGTCTCGGCTCGCAGCTTATTGCCGCAGCGCTGGGAGCGAAGGTCTATAAGAATAAATTTAAGGAAATTGGCTGGCTTAACATTAAGCTTACTAAGAATGCAAAAGATAATTTTCTTTTCTCCTCCTTCCAGGATCACATAAAAGTTTTCCAATGGCACAGCGATAAATTTGATTTGCCTGCTGGAGCAATTCGTCTTGCAGAAAGTGAAGCGTGTAAGAATCAAGCTTTTGTTGTTAATGATAAAGTCATCGCACTTCAATTTCATTGTGAAGTAACGGAAAGTTCGTTGCGTGAAATGGTTATTGAAGGAAAGAGTGAATTAGTACCGAACGAATATGTGCAAACCGGCGAAGATATATTGAGGCAGAAAAATTTAATCCACACAAACAACAAGATGATGGATGCGCTGCTAAATAAAATTGAAAACAAATTTTTATGAATTATAAGTTAGAAAAGATATATGCGTGCCCATCTATTTTTTTCCAGGATGAAAACTGCTATATGTAATTTCCCAAATTACAAGTTTGTCTTTTATTGATTCGGCTACTTTTCTGTTCTACACAAACAAAATCTTATACCGCTCATCTATAAGCCGTGAATATTTTTCTTTCATCACGCTAGATAGAAAACTTTTTAGTATAAGCTCATCCCAATGCAGTTTAGCATTTATAATTTTTTCAAGGACAAGCTCGATAGATTTCTGATTTAATTTTAATCTTTCCTTACCCCAATAATCAACTAAAACTTTCCTCGAAAGGTTTTTCTTCTTGCCCATTAGGGTCAGAGCTATTTCTTCCTGGGCATTTGGCAAGGCAATGGTTGTATTGATCAAATCGTAGGCAGGAGATAATTCAATTTTATTTCCACGAGTTATCAGCGAAAAATTTTTCAAATGCTGATCTTCATTGCCGACCAGGAAGTTAAATAACGTCAACCTGAACAATTTAAATTTTTCTATAAGAGGAAATGTACAATAGCTCTCGATAATAGCGATTAACTTCTCCATACTGTAATCATACTTGGTTTCTCTTGAGTTACCTGAAAGCTGTGCAAAATCTTCTAATGAATATTTATTTTTCCTACCATATCTGTCAAAGCGTTTTATAAAATAAGTCAACTTCCCATCAATAGAATAAACCATCCCATGAAGAGGAACCTCAAGACCTGCATATTTGGCAAGTCGCATGGTTAAGTCTTCATTTTCAGGAAGCTCAGGATAGTATATATTTTGTGGCTTTAATATATATTCTCCGTCTGCATCCACAATCTCAAACATATTTTCTTTTACTTTTAATTTAGCACTTAACTTAGGTTGAATTCCTTGTATGGACATTTTAACAGCTCTTATTGCTGCTTCTCTTATTTGTTCTTCTTGTGTAAAGGGAATATCTTTTAATCCGGTAAGACTACGAGATAAAAGTTTTAAACCTTCCTCCGAATATTTTTTATCGCCGCAGGGTTTATATGTAATAGGGCAAATATTCATACAACTTCATCCACTGTTACAGAACCGACAAGGTCTTTCCCTACCAATGTAAGTTGTGAAAAGAAATCGTTTCTATCCGTTTTGGTTTGACGAATTAATGCGTCAAGCTGCATCCCTTCAGGAAGAAGTCCCTCAAAAAACGGCGGAAAATTATTGAACTCATATTCCTTTTTTGTGGTGGGCATCGTTAACGAGACGGCGGGACCATCATATTCATCGCTGTAAACAAATTTGTATTTCTTTGCTTTCTCTATCTCAATTAAATCTCCGGCATATTTACCAAAGTTGTATACTTTAGCTTTTCTCATTTTCATCTTCCATTACATTCATTAAAGGACTTTCAAA
>JAJYDC010000034.1 GCA_021777835.1 Bacteroidota bacterium
TACAAAAACCTAATGGATACTTACATGCCTCAATGGAGAACCTATAGGGATGAGCTGAACCGATTTCCGATTAGCCATCCACATTGGGGCTATTAAGTACTGCATTGCCTTTTAATCAGCGGAGGTGAATCTCTTGAATAAAGATTTAGTTGCATGAAAGAGAAAATTAATTTATTTTTAAATGTAAACAATTACAATTCACATATCATTAAACAATCAAAAACACTTCGTACTTGGTAAGTATACCCCAAATATGGTCACTAAAAAAAGCTAGGTGTGGATGCCAATTTTTTCACTCGGAGACTGAAAATCCTTGTGTCGGGGGTTCAATTCCCTCTCTGCCCACTCCAGTGTGCGAAAATTACCGTGTTTTCGCACTTTCTGTTTTAAAGCACTTCTATTTCAAATATGAAACTATGACTTTGTGAATTATATAGCTTACTAAATTTATTATCTTATCTGTAAATAATTTTTCGCAGTAACTTTTCTGTTCGATATAGTTTTATTAAGTGGACGAGTGAAAAGCCGATCCATTTGCAACCTGAGGAATTAGTATAGCCTCAAAAACAATACTGGAATTGGGGAAAAAGACTATGAACATGAATTATAAAAGATTCATGTTAGAGAAGGTTAAAAACAACAATATACAATAAGAGTTTATGAGGAAAATGAATACAGACTAATTCTGAATTATGATCAATTCACTGAAACGAAAAATAATGTTTGTTATGAAAAAGAATTCAAAACTAAAGTGTAAAGAAACCTTCTAATTATGGTTAATAAAGTTAAATGCACATATTATTATAACCGCGAATATGTTCGAATTAAAAAAGGTGACCATTTACATGATCACCTCTTAATAATAAATGACTTTATCATCTTTATTGCATAGGGGCTAAGCTAGATCAAATCGGTCAAGATTCATTACCTTGACCCATACTTCTACAAAGTCCTTCACGAATTTTTCTTTAGAGTCGTCACTTCCGTATACTTCAGCTATTGCACGAAGTTCTGAATTTGAACCAAAGATGAGGTCAACTCGAGTGCCGGTCCACTTTGTTTTGCCTGTTACACGATCTCTTCCTTCAAAAATATCTTTTAACTCCGATTTTGCTTTCCATACTGTGCCCATATCGAGTAGATTAACAAAAAAGTCATTTGAAAGAGTCTCTGGTCTCTCTGTAAATACACCATGTTTGGACTGATCGAAGTTTGTATCAATGACTCGCATGCCTCCAACTAGAACCGTCATCTCAGGGACAGTAAGTGTTAAAAGTTGAGCACGATCAATCAGCATTTCTTCTGCTGACGCATTATAATTGGGGTTGATTTTAAGGTAGTTTCTGAACCCGTCAGCAACTGGTTCGAGGACTGCGAAAGATTCAACATCAGTTTGCGCTTGCGATGCATCTGCCCGTCCCGGTGTGAATGACACCTTTACATCATATCCGCCATTCTTTGCTGCTTTTTCAATACCCGCGCACCCCCCAAGAACTATTAGGTCTGCTAGCGATACCATTTTATCATCTGAGTGGGCACTATTAAATTCTTCTTTGATTCCATCAAGTATCTGGAGTACTTTTGTAAGTTGAACGGGATTATTTACTTTCCAATCTTTCTGTGGAGCAAGGCGAATTCGTGCACCGTTTGCGCCGCCGCGTTTATCGGAGCCGCGGAATGTCGATGCCGAAGCCCACGCAGTAGATACCAATTGAGAAACAGATAAACCAGAAGATAGTATTTTGCTCTTTAGCGAAACTATATCCTGAGCATCAATCATTTTATGAGTTACTGCAGGAATAGGATCCTGCCAGATCAGGTCTTCCTTGGGCACTTCCGGGCCCAGGTAGCGCGCGCGCGGACCCATATCGCGGTGAGTCAATTTGAACCATGCCCGTGAGAAAGCTTCTGCGAACTCATCCGGATTTTCGTAGTAACGTCTAGAAATCTTTTCATAAGCAGGATCGAATCGAAGGGAAAGATCGGTAGTAAGCATAGTTGGCGCGTGGTGTTTTGATTTATCGTGAGCATCCGGAATTGTACCAGCGCCAGCTCCATTCTTAGCTATCCACTGTTGTGCACCGGCAGGGCTTTTCATTAATTCCCATTCGTAGCTGAAAAGGTTCTCAAAGAAATTGTTGCTCCACTTAGTTGGCGTTGTTGTCCAGGTAACTTCTGGTCCTCCACCAATAGTGTCACTGCCTTTACCTGTTCCGAAAGTGCTTTTCCAACCAAGGCCTTGTTCCTCAATGCTCGCACCTGCAGGTTCAGGGCCAACATATTTGTCTGGATTGGCGGCGCCATGGGTTTTACCGAATGTGTGTCCTCCTGCTATAAGTGCGACAGTCTCTTCGTCGTTCATAGCCATACGGCCAAAGGTCTCGCGAATATCACGAGCAGCTGCGATAGGATCTGGATTTCCGTTTGGTCCTTCAGGGTTAACATAGATTAAACCCATTTGAACTGCAGCAAGTGGTTTCTCGAGATCCCGGTCTCCTGTATAACGCTTATCTCCAAGCCACTCGCCTTCCGAGCCCCAGTATATATCTTCCAAAGGCTCCCATACATCTTCACGTCCTCCGCCAAATCCGAAAGTCTTGAAACCCATTGACTCAAGAGCGCAGTTCCCAGCAAGTATTATTAAATCAGCCCATGAAATTTTCTTACCATATTTTTGTTTTACTTGCCATAATAATCTGCGTGCTTTGTCGAGGTTCACATTGTCAGGCCAGCTGTTGAGTGGTTCAAAGCGTTGAGAACCGGTGCCTCCTCCACCGCGGCCATCGGAAATACGGTAAGTACCAGCACTGTGCCACGCCATACGAATGAAGAAAGGACCATAGTGACCGAAGTCTGCTGGCCACCAGTCTTGTGATTTGGTCATCAGTTCGTATATGTCTTTCTTTACGGCAGTCAGGTCTAGCTTCTTGAACTCCTCAGCATAATTGAATGTCTCTCCCATTGGATTGGATAGGGAAGAGTGCTGCCGGAGGATGTTTAAATTCAATTTATTTGGCCACCAGTCACGATTTGAAGTGCCACCGCCTGCAGTTTGCTTGATAGCGCCGCCATTAAAAGGGCACTTGTTTTCATTGTTAGTATTGTCCGATGATTTGTTTGGATTTAGCTCTTTTTCCATTTTAACCCTCACGATTTATAAATTGTTAATAAGTCCAAATTTATGATAATCATTTATTTACAGATTAGCTCAGCTTTATAAAAATTAAAGAAATATTGTTAGTTTAACAAGGCATAGTCATATCTAGAATTCTCTATTGAGTAATTTGCAGCATATGTCTAACAGGTACGACTATTTTAATTGCAGCCTTTCCAAAGAAGATATTCGTCTTTACTGGATGTCAATAAATAATACAGTAATTAAAATAATTTTTAATAAATAGTTTTTTGTGTTGCTTATCAAACATAAACACAGATTGTGAAAATCAATGGCCATTCAATTTGTATTTTATGAATTGCTAGCATTGCAAATTCGGGTATTCATGTGGCGAAAGATTTAATTAGGTCATAGAATTAGTGAGGAAAAAAAATAGTAGAGATTGATGCTTGGACTGGAGTAAGATGATTAAAGTGTTTTTATTCTATTTGGTAAATTGAATAATATTTTTAATTGTTTTATGCAGTCTGAGAATCAGCTAAAGAAATATTTATTTTAGCTATTGATATGAGAAATGATGCATATTAAATCAATGTCATCATATTAAGAAAATATTGTAATTGAAACTTAACCAAGTACGCCCGGAAGGATTCGAACCCTCAACCTTTTGATCCGAAGTCAAAAGCTCTATCCAGTTGAGCTACGGGCGCAAGATAGAAAAATATTTATATACAAATATACATTTCTTATATGAAAAATGTAAATATTTTATCTAGGTATTTGTCCTGCATAATATGTTTTCGACTAAGACTGATCATATGTTAAAAATAAAAGCGCTCTTACTCAAAAGAGTTCTTCGTTAAGGTTCGCATCTGTGACTTTTAAAAGTAATCCCTTATTTGCTGGCATAAGGGAATCGGTCTACGAAATTTAAATATATAGCTGCACAGATGTTTTTTACTGCTTTATCATCCTCGACAAGTGAAACTTTCTTAATGTCATTTAATAATATATTATCCCCAACTTCATGCCATGCTAATGCAGCTTATATTCTAGTCCATCTTGTCTTTCCCTTATCTAAAAGAATATTTACTAAAGCATTAGTAGCTTTCTTTAATTTGTATTTACCTACAAAATAAATGGCGTTATTACATAGCCCGTCATTTCCGGATTTTATTCCTTGTATCAAATTATCTATCAGTAAGAGAGATAAGTTAAGGTGATTATTGGGACAAGTGTTCTGAGAAAAGGAGTTTTCTGAAAATGATAGCACTGTTATAAGTGCGATTAAAAGTGATACGTGTATTCTAGTTCTTATTTCTTTCTCCTTTATTTATTAGTTAGAAATTACTTTCATATAGTTAGACTACATATCTCCTTGAATAATTGCATGCATTTTAGGGACTGTGGAATAAATACATGAAGGGATTATTTTGTCCATAATTATAAAAATGTTGTGTGCGTTATGCATGATTAATAGAAGAGTAGTAGCAAGAGCTTAATAACCCGCACTAGAATTTGGATAAGTCGATTTATCAGTTTCTTTAAGCTAACCTGAAGTATTCCAGTTATATAAAAGTTTACTCAAATGTAATGAAATTATTATTGTATTATCTTATTTTTACCATACATAATCTTATCAGGGAATTAAATAAATTGAGTAAACATCGTCCTGTACATTTTGAGTTATTTATATGCTTAATGGTTTTAGCTTTGTCATTCATAGTGAATGGACAATCCTTAAAATTGAATTCATATAATGCAAATGATTATCTAGACGAGGCGAGATTCAGTAATAGCTTTAATAACAGGCCTTCGGTTAAACTGAATAATGGATTATGTCCAAGCATTAGCTCTTTTAATTCAAGCGGATATTCAATGAGTGGTCAGGATATTTTACTCTTTGGTAATTTTGGTAATAATATTCTAGATAGTTTTAAGGGGAGCAACATTTATTTCCCGCTCGCGGGGATTGCTTCAACATTGATACTTGTTAATCTTAACGTTGACTATCATGTGGAGCATTATTTCAACCAGCATGAAGAATATGGTAACTGGGCACATCCTGTGGTCTATACCGGGATGTTCCTACCATTCATAGTGGGCGGCTCATTGTATGCCTATAGTAAGATTAAGAATGATGATGAGACTTTAGGTGCTTCGTTTGCTGTGCTGCAAGCAAGTATGATTCAGCTATTATACAACTCTGCATTAAAGGCTATTACAGGCAGACCGAATCCTGATTGGAGGCATAACAGCGATATGGAAAGTCTAAGCAAGACTTTCCGTTTTGGATTTATGCGCGGAGGTATGTTCTGGGGATGGCCTTCAGGGCATACCTCAACAACAATGGCAGTTGTCTCCTCTCTAATCAATTATTATCCCGATAAGACTTGGATAAAAGTTGCAGGTTATAGCTTGGTCGCATATACGATATTCGGGGTTTCGTCAGTGAATAGAGGAGGGATGCATTGGTTCTCGGATGCAATTGCGGCGGCGTTTATATCATATGCAATCGGTGCAACTGTAGGGAAATATTATAGAAATGTTTATTTTTCAAAGCATCCGTCACCCGGGATGAATTCAAATACTCTTTCTCCAGTTCAGCCAAGCCCTATTGGAATAAACTTCTCTTTTCAGTTTTGACTAATTATTTTGATCTTTGCATCTATAAGTAAATATGGCTTAGGTTATAAGGCGAGTAATACAAACACCGATTTACATTGCTTTTCCTCTTAGAGTCAATTTCTTGTAATAATTCTTAAAGCACTTTAGCAATTCTGTTAATGGTGTCTTTAGTCTTCGGCAAATGAAAGAAGCAAGGCGGTTTTCATATTAGTTAACAAAAGGACTTATTCATCCGCAAGGATATTCCAATAAATTATTAAATGCTGATTGAAGTTCTTTAAGATCATTATTATGGACTAATTAAATAATTATACAATGGTGCAATCCATTTATGAATTATAAGAAGTAATAGGTGATTTAGACTAGTATTGATCATATAAAAATGAATGAGTTTAAGAGCGCAGTTATGTTTTGATGTATGCCAAATTGGCAGATGGGAAAGAGGGGCTTATTAGGTGCATGTTTTTGGCTTGTCATGTGCTTGTTAGAGGCTTGGTGGAAATGGAGGAAATGGCATTGTTGGTTTGTCAATTTTGGCAGACTGAATGGTTTGCCTTATAGATGTAAAATACTTTCTGATTTATACAGTGATTTACTGGTTGATGTTTACAAAATTTGAAAGAGCAATAATGTTATTTAATATTTGATCCTGCATTTGGTTATTAAAAATAAAATTTTATATTAGGAAAGCATATTTATTGGGGAAAGTTGCATGACCAAAATCATTATACATTTTAGATGTGGTCATAATATGGGAAAAATTTATCATCAATTTCATAGGAGATTTTATGAAAATTTATACTACACTTTTCTTATCCGCCTTCATTTTTGTTGTAAGTGAAACTTCTTTTGGCCAGGTAACTAATTTAACGGTGAATGGTGTTTCATCTAATTTCAGTATGATCACCGGCAGCAACATTAGTTGGAGTTATAATGTACCAAATGGTACAACGACTTTAGTTGAGATATGGTACGATGCAAATTCCAGCGGTACAGTTGATGCTGGTGATGTTTTATACCAATCTTTTAATCAAACTGATGGGGATACTCTCGGGCAAAATGGACCGCCTGATATGGATGGAAGTGTGAACGGAGTTGTTACATTTCAGATGCCGATAGGAATTGCACCAGGTAAGTATGTCTTAAGATATACAAACGCTGGTCAGAGTGCATCGGTTGCAGGCACAGTGGCGCCACTAGCTTCTCCTGCGTACACAATCTCAGGAAAGGTAACACCACCGAGTGGAATGAGTGCTGCTAATATATTTGTTGAATTGAAACGTAGTGATAAATACCAGTTAAATTTTTGGGATGGCTTAACTGATAATTCAGGGAATTATACGATCTCAATGAATAGTGATACAGCGGGAAACCCATGGAAGCTTACTTTAGTATCAAATCCGTTTCCTCCTTACATAATTAGTCCGGGAGAATTAGATGTTACAATTTCGGGTAACTTGTCAAATGAAAATTTTTCTTTTAACGCGGCTGCAGCTCAGGTTGCAGGCACGGTAAAGGACGAGAATGGGAATCCTATTGTGAATTCTGATGTTTCTGCAAATTCTTATACTGGGAATAATCAGGTGGGGCATGATGCTAAAACTAATTCAGAAGGGGTTTATCAAA
Organism: Bacteroidota bacterium; assembly: GCA_021777835.1. Classification (GTDB taxonomy): domain Bacteria; phylum Bacteroidota; class Ignavibacteria; order Ignavibacteriales; family Ignavibacteriaceae; genus FEN-1297. Next base: position 7,370 of record JAJYDC010000034.1, read on the forward strand.
TTGGTTTAACAAGTTCAGATTTAAGTCAAAGCACAAACGGCTGGAATATATTCTCATTTAGTGCAGGTCCTTCAGGAGTAACCAATAACAAACTTGATGGTTTGGCATTTATTCAGACTATTGCACCAGGAGATAGCGTAGTAAGGAATTTAGTAATATATAATGCCAATAGTACAATTTCAGGTACTGTAACTTTGAATGGAGGTACGCCAGGATTTCCAATACAGCTAGTTGCCAATAATCAGGACTCGGCACAATCAACAGTATACTCAGATGCAAATACAGGAAATTTCTCTTTCCCTGTATCTAATAAAATTTATTTATATCAAATATATAGCGTTAGTCCCGGTCAAATATATTATCAAAACAATGTAAGTGCTCGCCCGGGAGCTACAAATGTTATGCTTAATTTAAGTACCACACCGCTTTTGGTGAAACAGATATCGAGTAAAGTCCCGGAAAATTTTAGACTTGAACAGAACTACCCAAATCCGTTTAATCCTACAACTACAATACAATATGCTTTGCCTAAGTCAGGGCATGTAATATTAAAAGTTTATGATGAACTTGGAAGGGAAGTGTCAACGCTTGTTGATAAAAATCAAGGAGCGGGAGTTTACAGTGCAACATTTAACGGTTCTGCTTTTGCAAGCGGAGTATATATCTATAAGTTAAGCACCGGTAGTTTTAATCAGGTAAAAAAACTTATACTGTTAAAATAAAGTTAAGGGATTTTGATAACGTTTGACTTGTAATGAAAAATAGTAAGATTAGAGTATCTAATATTCAGATTTAAATTGTAATGTGAGAAAATTATGATACTCTAATCTTATTAACAATAATAGGTCGATGACTCCCTAATTTGACAGAATATTTTGACGTATATAATAATTTGAAATGACAGCTGTGCGGAATGAATAACAAGATTATTTAATTATATTAAATTGTTCTGTCAAATTAATAATGCTGCTTAATGTTTTTCTAAATTGTGATTAAGATTTTTATGTGCTTGAATAATAGGGGAATTAAATTTATATTATTTTTAAAATAGTATAAAATACTTATCTTCTTCTCACTTTCCACGAATCTGAATATTTAATACTGCCAGAATAGCATAACGGATACAATAATATTAGCTATTAATAATAAAGTCTTTTTATTAGTTATTGTTTTATTAATAACAAATAAATAGAAACTATAATTTTAGTGCAGGAATAGCTTATGAAAAGTCAAATTAATATCTCAGAAAGAAATATAGACATTGAGCATATATCCAAACAGGTTTTAATATCGGAGAACGAGTCTCTTCGTTCAATTATAGAAAATAGTGCAGAAGGTATTATAGCAGCAGACAAGGATGGGAGATTCATAATTTTCAATTCTGCAGCACAAAGAATTTTGGGAATTGGTCTAAAAGACATAGAGCTCGGGCAATGGTCAAATGTTTACGGGTGTTATTATCCAGATAATTTAACTAAATATCCTTCGGAAAAATTACCTTTGGCTTTGGCAATAAAGGGTGAAGTAATTATTGATGAGATAATTTATATAAATAATGAGGTAAAAACTAAAGGGGTATATATTTCAGTAACCGCTAACCCGATTAAAGATTCAAATAATTTGATAACTGGCGGTTTAGTAATATTGCGGGATATTACTAAGGCAAAGAACTCGGAAATTGCTCTAAAGCAAAGTAACATGAAATTTCAATCTTTATTTAAAGGATTCCCAATACCTTCATACGTTTGGCAGAGAAAGGATGAGGGATTTATCTTTATTGATTATAATGAATCAGCAGAAGCATTTTCAAATAGAAGTATTAAGGAATATTTAGGAAAAGAATTACTTGAGATGTATGCGGATTCACCTCATCTTCTATATATATACACAGATTTTCTTAAATGCTATAATGGAAAGAAAAATATTAAAAGAAAAAGACCTTATAGATTGCTGGCAACGGGGGAGATAAAGGAATTACTATTCAATTACGTATTTATAAATCCAGATTTGATTTTAATTCATACAGAGGATGTAACTGATCATAAGAGGTCCTTACACAGGTTAAATGTACTTTCAAGTGCAATTGAACAAACTGCCGATAGTGTTGTAATTACGGATATAAAGGGTGTTATAGAATATGTTAATCCAGCATTTGAAGCTACGACTGGGTATAGTTCCAGTGAAGTTTTAGGCAAGACTCCTCGAATATTAAAATCAGGGGAACATGAGGAGGAGATGTATAAGAAATTATGGACTGAAATTAGCGCAGGCAATACATTTAGGGGAACGATTGTTAATAAAAAAAAGAATGGTGAGCTTTATTGGAGTCAGCAAACAATAACACCAATGAAAGATGAGCAAAGAGATATAACAAATTTTGTATCTGTATTGCGGGATATAACAGAATCGAGGAAACAACAAGAGCAGGAATTTCAAATACAAATCGCTCATGAATTACAGCAGAAATTTTATAATACAGAAATTGAGGTGCCAGGTTATGATATAGCAGGGGTTTCTTATTCAGCAGTCAAAACCTGCGGTGATTATTTTGATTTTATTATTATGGAAGACGGCGATGTTGGTATTATAATAGGGGATGTATGCGGTCATGGAATTGGCGCAGCATTAATAATGGCAGAAACTAGAGCTTATATTAGGGCAATTTCGAAAGTGGAAAATGATCCGGGAGAAATACTTACATTGTTAAATAAAGAATTATCGTTAGATCTAGACGATAATCATTTTGTAACGCTTGTCTTTGGAAGGCTTAACTCGAACAATAATTTATTTGATTATGCCAGTGCAGGGCACCTTCCAATTTTTGTGATAAATGAAAAAGGAGAGACTAAACTTGCTTTGGAAAGTACAGGAATACCGCTTGGTATTTCTTCCGATTATAAATATTCAACGAGCGAAAAGATCAGTTTGTTCTCTAAAGATATATTAGCCTTTTTAACAGATGGATTAGTAGAAGCAAGATCGATCAACGATGATGAATTGGGGTTTGAAGGTGTTCTTGAAATCATAAAACGTAATATGCATGCTGGATCAAAAACTATTATTGAAAACCTATATTTAGAGACAAAAGCATTTACGAATAACCGACAACAGGAGGATGACATAACTGCGATTATATGCAAAGTAATTAAATAAAAATAGTAACGTAGACAAGAAATGAGATGGCTCAATGCTGAAGTGCGAGACTGATTGGGGATAAAGGTATCAGAATATTAGCTAAGGCCTGGATGGTAATATGTGTAATCTCTCCCAGACTGAAGTATGGGCTACGGAGAATTTAAATATCAATACTTAAAATGTCATTATGATTTATCCTTAGTATCAAATTCGGGTTTTTGTTGTGAGATTTTCTTAACTACTGGGTTTTGGCAGAACTTATCTTCTCCAACTTTAAAATAGTCGTGACAAGTCGGTTTATTTGTAAGACAAATAAAAAATTGTCCAGCACGAATTTGACGTACCACACAGTTTTCTGCATCCCCATTAACCGTTAATTCTTTATTGTCCAATAAAGTAATAATTATTCCTACAGGGAATACATTTTATGATACAAAATGAATAGAATGTTAACGTTCAATTATCGAAATAATTATAAATTAGTTTAATGAGGTGCTTGAGGAAGAGGCAATTTTAATTAATTTAATTTCTATGAGCTTAATTCCACGCCGCTTGGGGCAGGGCAGTTAATTGCATTTTTAATTCTACCTAGTATTGCTCATCTAAAAGTTTATTCATTAAACTGTAAAGATATTCGAGGCTGTTTGAATAAATTCAACCTGTCTTTAGGATATAAATTAACAATGGGGGCTTTATTAACTAAGGTTTAGCTTTTTAAAATATGAGACATCCGTTTCAGAATATCTTCTTTAGTAAACGGCTTTGTAATTATATCATTGAAACCTCCGGCTAATAGCCTATCCCTATCTGTAGGCAGTGCATATCCAGTAACTGCTAAAAATGGTATCTTGCTGTATCTTTTGTCTTTTTTAATTATTGCCAGTGTATCAACTCCATTTATTCCGCTTCCTAAATTAATATCCAATAAAATTACCGGATAAACTTTCTTAGCGATTAGTTCTAATGCATTTTCACCTGTTGATGCATTTTCTACTATGAAATAATCTTTTAAGAATCTTTTCATAAGGATATAATTCATTTCATTGTCTTCAACATATAATATCTCGCTTAATTTTTGTTTTGCTGATACGGAATTCCCTTTATTATTATTATTATTATTTACAGGGCTTTTAAGATTACTTATTGGTAAATAAATTTTAAATGTTGTGCCGACATCAGGTTTACTTTCAAAAATAATTTTACCGTTGATTAACTCAATCATTCTTTTTGCTACAGGCAACCCAAGACCAAGTCCTTCATATTTTCTTGAATAACCTTCGCTTACTTGCATAAAATCATTAAATATATGGTCGTAATGTTTTTCAGAAATTCCTATTCCTGTATCAGAAATTGAAATAATTGCAGATTGTTTATTATCCTTTTTTTCTAATTTTATTGAGACTGTAACTTTCCCATTGTGCGTAAACTTAATTGCATTATCAATAATGTTGGTTAAAGCCTGCTCAAAGAACATACTGTCTATTTTTACATCAATAATTTCATTAGGAGGGAAGTATTCAAATATAAGATTTTTATTTTGTGCATAGTCCTTCAATGATTCTACTACTTTCTCAACTGACTGGGCAAGGTTCACATCAACGGGGTTGATTTTAGAGGATTGGCTTTCAAAAGCAGAAAGATTAAGTATAGAGCTTAAAGTAGTTAATAAACGTTTTCCTGAAGTAAGAATACGAGAGACGTAGTCGCTATGCTCGTTATTTTTTATCTCTGATTTTAATATTTCCGCAAAACCAATTATTCCATTTAACGGAGTCCTGAACTCATGACTCATATTGGCTAATAGATTCGTTTTCATGACATTCATTTCTTCGGCTTTAGCCATAGCTTTTAATAATTCGCTCTCGTGATTTTTTCTTTCACTAATATCTCTTATAACAGCAGTCATTTCCTGCATATTATTATTTTCGGAAGACTCAAGATATTTGAATGAAGTTTCGCACCAGAAATAGTATCCCTCTAAATTCTTAATCCTACATTCGAGGGTTTTCGTTTTTGAAATAGGGATATCCAATAAGGAAGATCTGACTAAATGAAATTCATCAGGGTGAGTAAAAGAGAAAATAGATTTGCCTATTATGTTCTCAAAGCCAAGAAGGTTTTTAGAAGCTCTTGAGGCAAAAAGGAAAATGCCATCAAGCGATAATTTACAGATTAAATCATTAGAGTTTTCTGTCAGAAGCCTATATAATTGTTCATTTTTGCGCAGCTCTGATTCGGTCCATTTAAGTCTCTGTTTATCTTCAAATTCATTAAGAGCTCTGTTTACCGCCGGAATTAGCCTCTCAATTCTATGTTTCAGAACATAATCAGTAGCCCCAAGTTTCAAACTTTCGATTGCGGTTTCTTCTCCTATAGTACCAGATACAAAAATAAACGGAGTATCAATATGTTTTTCCTTAACTAATTCAAGTGCTTCCATTCCAGAAAAGTTGTGCAATGTATTATCAGAGATAATTATGTCATATTTGTTTAGGTCAAGAGAATTTGTAAAATCATCCTTGTTGTCTACTCTTTTGATTTTTGTCTCTAAATTATTTGCGGTTAATATATGTTCAATTAACTCAGCATCATAAATATTATCCTCTAAATGAAGAATGTTAATTTTTGATTCCATTTAGTTAGCCTCCATAAAATATATCATTTTATTTTACTTAGCTTAAATTTACTTAGCCAAATAATGTAATGAAGTTATTATTCAACGCTATTAATTGCCTCATTGACTATATCAATTAGCTGATTTTTTGTAAAAGGTTTTGCTAAATAATGGGAGCAGCCCGCAGCAAGGAATTCTTCTTTATCGCCTTTCATTGCAAACGCAGTAAATGCAATTATGGGGATATCTTTATAATTAGGAATTTCCCTTATTAACTTTGCGGCTTCCAATCCACTCATCCCCTTGCCGAGGTTTATGTCCATAAGAATTGCAGAATATGGTTTTGATTTAACAGCTTCAATAGCCTCAATACCTTCAATTACAAAATCCACATTGAAAATATTCTTCAAATAAAACTTAGTAACTTCTACCGAAGCATTATCATTTTCGACAAGCAAGATATCAGGCAATTCTGTTTTCATATGTTTTTCTTTAAAGACAGGATGTTTAATAAAGAAATCGGCTTTATCGTGTAATTCAAATTGTATGTTTTCATTCAATGGTGACATATTAACAGGAAATGCTATTAAAAAAGTAGTACCATTTCCGGGCTCACTATCCATTGAGATATTACCATTCATTTTTTCTACAAACTTTTTTGTCAGAGTAAGACCTAATCCCGTTCCTTCAAAATTTCTGGAAAGTCCTTCACTTACTTGCCTGAATTCATCAAAAATATATTTCTGACTTTCTCTAGGGATACCTATTCCAGTATCTATTACTTTTAAATTTAGCCATTGTTCATTTCCTCTATGGTCTATATAAACTGTAATTGTTACTCCACCTTTGTTAGTATATTTAAGCGCATTGTTCACTAAATTATTTATTACTTCACGGAACATCCGTTGATCAAGATTAACTTCTATTTTTGGTATAGTATTATTTAGTTTTAAGTATAATCCTTTTTTTTCTGCCAAAGCTTTAAATAGTGCTAAAATTTCTTTAACGGTATCTATCGCATTAAAAATATTATATTCCATTGGTAATCTGTCGGCTTCTATTCTTGAAAGATTAAGCACCATATTGAGAGTATCTAGTAATCTTGTTCCGCTAATTTGTATAATTTCAGCCATCTCCGCTAAATTGCTACCAGCAAGTTCATCTTTCAGGATATCGGAATAACCCAAAATACCAATTAACGGAGTTCGCAGTTCATGACTCATATTAGCAAGGAAATTAGATTTTAGTCTACTCATTTCTTCAGCCTTTTCTTTTGAAGATTTAAGTTCCTCAATAGATTGAATTCTTTCGGTTATATCATGGAATATACTTAATAATAATGTAGGTCTACCCATAATTTCAACGTATGAATTTGATATTTCAACCCAAATTTTTCTATTATCCCAAAGTTTAATCTCTCCCTCTATGATTGGCATTATAGCTCTTGATTGAAAATTAGATCTATAACTTTCAACTGGATTATCATGCTCGGTATGAGCATAAATTACATCAAAGAAACTTCCTTCCAATTCTTCTTTTGTTTTGTTGGCAAGACGGCAAAAGGCAGAGTTAACTCTTCTATTAATCCCATTTTCATCGCAGAGACGCATTGCATCAAATGAATTTTCCCAAACTGAACGGAACTGTTGCTCTGAGATTATAATTTTTTCTTCTGATTGTTTCCGTTCTGTTATGTCGATTGAGGCACCAGTAATACCAATTACCTTTCCATCTGAATTATGCAACGGCTCAGTTATAAGATCAAAGTAATATATCCGATCATTCCACACTACTTGCACTTCCTTCCGGATACCTTTATTGTTTTCAATAACAAGTCGTTTGATTTGGGTAATTTCATTCGCAAATTCCAATGGTAGAAGATCGGAATCCGTCTTGCCAATTACTTGATTTGACTTATATCCCAATTGAGATTGATACATCCAGGTGTAGACTAAGTTGACATCTTGATTGAATACAGCAATGTCAATACTTGAAAGGGCAACCTTTAGTCGTTGCTCGTTCTCTCTAACATCATCAAGCATTTTCTTTTGTTTAGTTATATCTTCAGCAACTCCAATACATGCTATTGCATTGCCATTTACATCCTTAACAATTGAAGTACGTAAGGAAATTAGAAATTCGCTCCCATCTTTGCGACAGTTCCAAATTTCACCTTTCCAGTCTCCTTTCATAGTTGCAGGTAAAATTTCATTTATGACTTCGGGAGAGTTTTTGTTAGAGCGGATAATACTAATATTTTTTCCAACAATTTCCGCTTCTGAATAGCCATACACATTTAAAAATGAATTGTTGACGAAAATACATTTATCATTAAGATCGGTAATACTTACGCATTCATTTATGCTTTTTAATGATTGTGCAAGCAACGAAATTTCTTCAATAGTTTTTTTTCGTTCAGTAATATCCCGAACTATGCCCTGGATATTACCTTCGGGGAGCATTTTTAGACTTATTTCAACCTGAACCTTTGAACCATCCTTTTTGCGCATTACAGTATCGAACAATAATCTGTTTCCCCTTTGGAGTTCAGCGTATCTAATTGGAATAATATCGTGATTGTTCAAATCAACATCAGTGATGTTCATTTGCAGTAATTCTTCTCTATTATAATCGAGCAATTTGCATCCGCTCGAATTGACATTTATAAAATTGCCGTCGCCTTTTGCAATAAAAATTGCATCTGAAGCTTGCTCAAATAAAATGCGAAAATTCTCTTCGCTCACTTTTAGAGCATCTTCAGTTAGTTTCTTTTGTTTGCGTACTTCACATTCAGCTAATTCTCTTTCAAGAGCGGGAACTAACCGGGAAAGCTTTCCCTTGACAACATAATCGTGTGCACCAGCTTTCATAGCCTCCACAGCAACATCTTCTCCCATAGTTCCTGATACAAATAAAAATGGTATTTCTAAATTGGATTTTTTAAATTCGGTTAAGGCTTCTATCCCATTGAAATGGGGCATTGAATAATCTGAAATAATACAACTCCACTCTTTTGAAGCAAGAGCATTTTGCATAGCTTCTAGTGTTTCAACTCTTTCATAATAGAGATCGTATCCACAACTCTGTAATGCATGAACAGTTAATTCAGCGTCTTCCTCTAAGTCCTCAATTAATAAGACATTTAATTTTTTTCCCATGCGCATCTCATTTTGTTTAGAGATTAAAACTAACAATACCCAAAACTATGTTAAAAGATAAGAAGTTTTGTGCGCAAAAACTATGAGGGGCTATACTAAACAAAACTCTACTTTAGACAAATTTGTACTATTAGAAAAGTTCATTTTAAGTAAAATAGCTAAAGGGAATTTCCTGTAGTTGCGGGACAAAAAGCTAGCACTATACGCGATACTAAATGAGAAACGGTTTCTTGGAGGGAAATGAATTATAAAAAATTACAATAAATAATGTTATTAAACATCATGGCTAGATGTCATCTATTTATTATCGTTTGCAGATGGATGGTTAATAGAAACAAGGAGTATTCATAAATTTTTTTATTGTGTTCTATTTGCTTATATTATTAATATGTATTATGACATAATCTGATACTATATGATTTATTCCATTGTATAAAGAGCTAATAATATGATTTATTCAAGCACTAAACATAAAGTAATATTTTCTATTTGGGTTATTTCTTTAATTATTATTTTTTATTCAATCTTTAATATCCACAAAGAGCTTAATAATGCAGTATCAAATCGTTTTGAGGAACGTCAAAAAGTTTTAACATATTCATTAGAATCGCAGACACAAACCTACCTTACAAATCGATCACTTAGCCTTAAAACTTTAGCAAAGGTCATAGCAATTGAACCTAATAATATTCAGAATAATATTGAAGAATATTATAATATTGTTAAAAGTTTTTATGTTCTGGAAATCCAATACATCGATGGTAGCGGAGCTGTCAAATATACTACCGATTCATCGCAACTTGGGAAAAGATATAGCAGTGCGGAGTTTTATAAGTGGTGTCGAAATCTATCTAACTATCAGCAAATTAAAATATCAACAAATGATGATTCCGATTTAACGTTTAACAATTTGCGCACAAACTTTAGATTAATTACGCCAGTTTATTTTTCATCCAATAGTCGTTCATCAATAAGAAGTAATTTAAAATTTAAAGGAGCATTGGTTTTCAAAATTGACCTTGATAGCCTTCTTAGTCAAAATATCCGCAAACTAAGCCAGTATAGCAGACCACCTGAATTTATGATAGTTAATGATAAAGGGCTAATAATATATCCATACAATAGTCAGCATCCTCCTTTCACTCCTCAAAAGCTTAATGATAATTATTGTTTAAGTTGTCATCAGGATTACCCTTTAGGATTAAATACCCAAAAGAAACAACCTTTTAATCCATTTCTTATAAATGAAAATATATCGCTGAATACAAAAAACATAGGCGAAAGAATTGTTTCTATTGATAGAATGAAATTACCCGGAATTGATTGGCTCGTAATTACATCCAGTTCATATTCATTGATACAGACGATAGAAAAGAATGCAAGACTGAAATTTTTTATTATACTTCTCTTAATCATAATTATATCTATTGGTGGATCGATAATTATATATCGTAATTATACTCGTAAGCAAAAAGCAGAGGAAGAGATAACTCGATTGGTTGAGAAACATAAGCTGGAAGCACAATTGCTTGAGTCTGAAAAGCGATACAAGTTGGTGGTTGAAAAATCACCATTGCCTATTATTTTGTATGAGTCTCAAAATATATTTTATGCTAATGATAGCTGCATAGAATTGTTTGGTGTAAATAATAAAAATGAAATTATTGGTAAGCCTTTTAAACTCTTTTTTAATGGAGCAAAAAGAGTACTAAACAAACAAGATCACGATAAAGTCTCGAACAACATTAAAGAATCGCCTCATGAAAGTAAATTGGTTCGAGCCGATGGAAAAATTATAGATGTTGAAATTATAGAAATGGAGTTTAATCTTGAGGGTAAACGGGTTACACTCGCAATTTGTTCGGATGTAACCTTGAAGAAGAAAGAGGAGGATGCAATATTAAAATTTAATAAGGAGTTACAAGACTTACATTCAAAAAAGAATTTTCTATTCTCGGTAATTGCTCAGGACTTAAAGAGTCCATTTCAATCTCTTGTCGGCTATACGGACTTATTGGCTAATGATCTTGATACGTTAGGTAAAAACGAAATCAAGTTATTTTCGGTAGCAATTAACAAGAATGCTAGAATTTATTATAATCTTCTTGATGGTCTTCTTCAGTGGGCAACCATTCAAATACAGAGTGAAAGTTTCTTACCCAAAGCGATTGACTTATCGTCGATTGTAAATGATACAATTAGAATACTTGAACATAATGCTGCTCAGAAGGGAATTGAACTAGTAAATGATATACCGGAAGGAATTCTGGTAAGCGCGGATTATGAAATGCTTTCAATCATCTTAAGAAATCTTATAACCAATTCTATAAAATTTTCATATCCTACAGGGAAGGTTACAGTCACGGCATATAATTCTAGTGAAAAAGTTACTGTAAATGTAGTTGACAACGGGCAAGGGATTCAGGAAAAATACTTAAAAGAGTTATTTAAGTTTGAGAAAATAAGCTCTTCGCCGGGTACCCGAGGTGAAATTGGCAATGGTCTGGGTTTAACCATATGCAGAGATTTAATAGAAAAGCACGGCGGAACTTTTTGGGCTGCGAGTAATCCTGATATTGAAACAACCTTTAGTTTTACACTGGGTAAATTTACATAATTAGAGAATAAGCAAATAAATAATAATAGATAAGTAACAATTTATAATTAATTCATTGGAGAAAGCGCATTTGGGACAAAGCATTATCTCGGATTATTGAACTAAGTTAAATATTACTGTAAAAGTTGAACCAATTCCTTTCGTGCTGTCAATAATTAATTCAGCATTATTAATATCGCAATAATGCTTAGCTACCATTAGCCCCAGCCCGTTTCCTTCAAATATTCTTGAATATCCTTGTTCTTCCTGACGAAAAGGCTCAAAGATAATTGGAAGAAACTCATTTGATATTCCAATACCAGAATCCATTACCTTTACAATAAGATTATCCTTATCTTCATATAACTTAATTCTAACAAAACCGGATTTTGTAAATTTAATTGCATTATCTATTAAGTTTGAAAACAATTGATGAATACTATAATTATCTACATTAATTTTTTTGTTAGAAGACTCATTAGTTAAAATAAATTCAAGTTGTTTCTGTTTAGCATTTAGTATAAAGTCGTTAAAAATCGGTTTTAATACATCGTTAAATAAATCAATATTAATAAAAATTGGTTCGAAATTATTAGTTATAATTTGGGCTGCATTTACAATTAAATCAAATGTTCTTTGCATACGTTTGCTAGCGACAGAAATTGCTTCAAAATACTCAGAAAAGTTTTCTGAAACACCTTCATTAAGGTCCGACTGTATCATACTGGTATAGCCATCAATAGTAACTAGCGGGGTTCTTATTTCATGAGAGACCTGTGCAAGGAATTCCGTTTTAAGTTTATCAGACTTTTCTGCTTTTTCTTTTTCCTTAATCAATTCTTCACGAACTTTTTTTGATTCAGATATATCAGCGGCAACACCAATTAATGCTAAGGGATTATTGTTATCATCCGTGACCACAGACTTTGACAGATAAATTGGGAATATGCTTCCATCCTTTTTTTTATTTATCATTTCGCCTTTCCAGCCACCATCAATCGTATGCTGTAAAATATTTCGATTGGTTTCAGACTCAGGATCATGTGATTGTACTATGCTTATGTGTTTGCCTATTAATTCTTCCTTAGTGTAACCATAAGTTTTTAAGAAAGCATCGTTAACAAACAAGAAAATATTATTTATATCAGTTATTGAAATACATTCATTAATGCTCGAAATAGAATGAGCGAGAAGCCTATATTCTTTTTCAGATTGCTTACTTTTGGTAATATCTCTTATAATACCACCAACTCCTACTTTATTATTTCTAAGCCTGACGGGGAACTTTGTAGTTTCGAAAACACGATTATTAAATGACTCTTCGGAAATGACCATTGCATTTGTTGTAATTGTTTCTAAATCTGTAAATCTGCACTGTTTTGCTGCAGTTTCGGAATTAATATCAAAATCAGTAAGACCTATTAGTTCGTCAGGTTTCAGTCCATAAAAGTCTGCGAGAGGGATATTTACAACTAGGTGCTTAAACTGCTCGTCTTTTAAAAAGATCAAATCATTTGTTGAGTTAATAAATGATTTATATCGTTCTTCATTTTCAAGTATAACAAAATTAGCTTCTTTGCGTTGTTCTTCAACTGCAATAGCGGAAGCAATAATCCCAATAATCCATTTATCACTTTCGGTCGGTATAAAGTCTTTTTGGAAAACTACGCAAAGAGAACCCACATAGGATCCAGCATAGCCTACTGCTTTGCCAACGTACGTTTGTAATTGGTAAAGACTAACGTTTGGATCAGTATTAGCATAATTGCTTTGTAATAAATTGCGAACAACAATTATATCGTCTCTTCCATTATTAATGACGTCGAAACAAATATGTCCACTTGGGTCATCGATTGGATTATAACTATCAGGAGTGTTCCACATTCCCCAAGAACAAAGTTTATTGTCATCTAAACGATTATAAAGTGCGGCAGTAGCTCCCATTATTTCTCCGCATAACTTAGTAAGCCGATTGATATTGTCTATTGAATCAAATCCAAAACTTAAAAAGCATTCATTTATTTTTTCAATTCGGGATTCAGTTTTTTTACGTTCAGTTACGTTTCTGACAGCCTCAATACCCGCTACTATTTTGCCTTTTGAATCTTTAAGTGGTGAAGTAGTAATCTCTAGATTTAGAATGACATCATCTTTGAATATAGTTCTTTCAGACGTGCAAATACCTTCGTTTAGAAAAGTTGACTTTAATGGGCATCCAACGCAAACACCTTCTTGGTTTTCATAAGCATTATAACAATATTTGCCAATATGCTCTCCAATTAAGTCCTTATGCACCTGATTTTGATAGATTATTCTAAAGTCCAAATCCTGGATGCAAATTCCGTCTCCAATTGCCGAAAGGATAGCATCAGACTTTGATTTTTCAGCACTGATTTTCTCAAAAGCTTGATTTAATTCAAGTTCAGCTTGCTTTCGTTCGCTAATGTCTCTTGCCACAACTTGAATTGCTGATTTGCCATTAAACAGAATTGGAATTGAAATTACTTCAGCATCTAATACTGTCCCATCAACTCTAAGAAATTTTTCTTCAGCTAATCCCTGTATTAAACCTTTCTCAATAGCGACTCTCGACCTGTTAATAACGAGTTCCTTATATTCCGGATGAACTATGTCCAGGACAGATTTGCCCAACAATTCGGAATCTTTTTTCACCCCAAGCAATTTTAAGCCAGCAGGATTAATATATACGAATTTATTGTCAACGTGTACTACTATTGCGTCCGGCGAAACTTCAACTAACTTTCTATATTTTTCTTCACTTTCGCGGATTGCTTTTTCTGCTTGATGTTGCATTGTTTTATCCCGGAACACTAATACAATACCTCCGACTTCACCTTTTTCATTTGGGATTGGGGCTACACTGAAAGCAATTAAAATTTCTTTTCCACTCTTAGAAACAAGTGAAGCATAATTTACAAAGTCAGAAAATGAACCATCTTCCAATACTTTTTGGATAAGGTCATCGATTTTATTTATTTGATTCTTGTTAATTAAATTAAATACACTGTAGAGCGGAATTCCAACAGCTTCTTTTTCTTCCCAGCCTGTTAATTCTTCAGCTGCGTGATTCATTTGTTTTATTTTTGAACTTATGTCAGCAGTAATTACACCATCCCCAATGCTATAAAGAATACTTTTAAACTCTTGATGGTATTCTCGCAATTCTTTTTCTTTAACAAAAAGTTCCTTATAAATGTTCCTTTGCCTGTAATGATAAAGCCAGATTAAACCAACGCTCACAAATAATATAAGTAGAGTTGTAATTGCAATTATTATAAATTCTTTGAAGTAAAGGCCTGCATAAATATCACTTTGGTTTACTTTTGTTATTATATACCAAGGAGTATTTACAATTGGTTTAATGTAAGCCGTTACATCAACTCCCTTATAGTCATGTCCTTTAAAAATTCCTTTGAATCCAAGTATAGCTTGAACAGCCGGAACATCAAGTTCTGTTAATGGAACTTTGAAATTTAATGACTTGTTTACTTGATTATGCAATACGCTTAAGTACAATGCATAATTGCCGTCTTTTCTGACGATTAAAGTCTCGGCACTTTTACATGGCAAGGGTGCATTTTCAAGTAAGGGGTATAAATAATCTTTAGGATTAACGCGTAAAATTACCGCTGCTATTGCTGATCTATTAAGATCAATTATGGGCGCTATGTAATCAAGATGAATATCTTTGTGAGCCTTGCAAACATACAAATCACTACTTAAAATTTCTCTATTCAATATAGACTTATTAACTAAGGATACAGTGGAAGCGCTTATTTTGTTTAATTTTGGATCAAGCGATAATATTACTTTGCCATTTCTTGATACAATGAAAATATTTTCATACTCATTTTCTTCTTTTAATAATATAAATTGTTTTAATATTTCTAACTTTATTCTAGAATTGCTTTTACTAATTAAAAAGTCATGTACTATTTTGATCAGGTAGGGATTAGAAGAAAAGATCTTTGCGTCCGCAAATCTTTCTTTATTCCAATCATATATTTGCGAAAATTTTAGGTTAGCAATTGTTTTTAACTGGTTATCTTTTTCTTGCTTAATATAATTTGAATCAACATTATAGTACAAATAACTGCTAAGCAATAACAATGAACTTATAACTGTAATTAACAATAAGACATAACGTCTGCTAATTAAATAGTTTCTCCTGTTACTTTTCAAATTATCATCTAAAGTTTGTTCTTTAAAACTCAACTTTATTAAAGCTTGCAATATCTTCAATAGAATACGGCTGCGTCAGAAATGTGTAAAATTTTAACATTAGGTTTTTAGTGTAACAATTCTTTTTGTTTCCATTTAAATCTATTGGGACAACAGTGCTTAATTGAAAGAGAATAGCCCTTTATATTGAAAGGTTCAACATTTTATTTATAAAATAAATTACAGAACATTTATTCAAAAATATTTTATTATTGTTTAAGCGATTTAATTTTGGGCTGTCTTGTAATTTGAATGGTTCGGCTAGCTGAAAATATTTGTTTAAATTATTCCCAAACTTAAATTGAATCAGAGAATGATTTATCATGATACTGAATAATAACAGCATATTCTTGGCAAGATAAAATTTAGTTATTGAATCCAATAAATTTCTATTCCCTTTATTTATAGTTTCGTTAACTATTTAGTTGATATTAGAAGCAATTCCCATTTACTTGAGAAAAGATAGTTATTTTAATCTCATATTCAAAGTAAAAACGTAATAATTTAATAGTTATTTAAGTATGAGAAAATAAGTTCTTCCCCTAGCACCTGAAGAGAAATTGGCAATGGTCTGGGTTTAACTATTTATTATTATCGCAATAATTTTTTGTCAGCATTATTTCCAAATTGCACTAACAACCTCATAATAAAGTTATAGAAATAAGCCGGAGTGAAGTTAGAATAGTAATAAATCAATCTTTTGTAAAACGCCAGTAATATTGAGAACCTTTAAGCTAACGTGTATTTACTTTAAAACAGAAAAGCCATGTAAAAATTTAATCTACATGGCTTTCTAAGTGCACCTGTAGGGATTCGAACCCCAAACCTTCTGATCCGTAGTCACAGGGAATCGTTGATTTTTCGTCAAAATTAAAGGGTTTTTAAGAGTTTTTATGTACTCCATACACAGTCCATACACTGGAAGGAGTTAAAAAATGTTCTTAACTAAAAACAACAAATCCTCCTTTTATCAAATTGTCTATTTTGTTGATGGTAAAAGAAAAACTCATTCAACCAAAAAAACAGATAAGCGCAAGGCAACCGAATATCTTGAAATGTTCGAAAAATCTCCTCTTGCATTGCATAAAAATATTTCTTCAGTACCGCAAACACACGAGCCAATAAATATTTTAACACTCTCAAAATTCAAAGATGAATATTATGAGTATGTAAACCCGGTTAAGTCAAAGAAATATCTTGATTCAATCGCATATTCATTCAAACAACTTATTTCTTTTTGCGGCGATATCCCGCTTAATGATTTATCAAACAGGATAGTCGATAAATTTATTAACACAACATTTAACCGAACCCAAAGAGGAGCTCATCTTTATTACAGGACACTTAAAGCTGCCATCAATAAAGCTGTAGAATGGGATTACATTCCCTTGAATCCATTTACAAAAGTAAAATTCCCTAAACTCTCGAAAACATTTCCTGCTTTCATTACAGAAAGCGAATTACTCATAATTATTTCAAACACAAATTACCAGCATCTAAAAGATTTCTTTACAGCCGCATTCTACACCGGCTTACGCCTGGGCGAATTAATTAATATGAAGTGGGATTGGATAGATCTTGTGCAAAATCAGATTACAATTAAATGCAGCAAAGATTTCATGACGAAAAGTAAAAAGGAAAGAATTGTCCCCATGAGTTCAAAGGTTAGATCAATAATTATTTCTCGATCCAATTTTGCTATACATAACCCGAATGAATTTGTCTTTTATAATGTAAGAGGGAAGAAGCTTTACCCGGAATCCATAAGCAAGCAATTCAAGAAGATAGTTAGAAAATCTAATCTGGATGATAAAATCCATTTCCATACATTACGTCATTCATTCGCCTCAATGTTGGTTCAACGCGGTGTATCTCTTTACGTAGTTAAAGAATTGTTAGGTCATGAAGATTTGAGCACGACTCAAATATATTCCCATTTGCAGAAGCAGAATTTAATGGATGCAGTAAATTTACTGTAATTCTTTTGGACAACTTGGACACCTTATTTCTCTTTTCCCTCCCTAATCATAAAAATACCTGTCCAAGTTGTCCAACTTGTCCTAAATCTTAAACCTCCCCAAACTTTATAAACCTTTCACTCCCGGATTTCCTCTCAATAAACTTTACCCCTTTTATCTTTGCCGCATCCTTCAGCCACCTCGAAAACCTCACCGGCTGCAGATCCTCATATTCCTCATACCCCTTCCTAAAATCCTCAAACAATTCCTTCTTCAAAAACTCTTTCCCAATAACTATCTCCGCAAAAAACTCCGCAAACTCCTCACTCGTTGCATCAATTAACTTCTTCTTTTCAAGATTTATATGCGAACAATGAATTAACCCTCGCTCCAGATAAAGCTGCATGCATCCAATCATGAAATTCAGAAAATTATTCCATTCGCCGTTACTCCATTCATCAAAAAACCTATGCCCGAATTCATCAATCGGTCTGTGGCTTTTATTGTAATGATCCGAAAACTCGATAACAAATTGCCGGTCCAGCGTTGAATCGTCAGATCCTTCAATAGTATAATTAGTCGATATGATAATCTTAGGCGACTCATGAAAAGGAATTATTATCTCATTCTGATTTTTCTTCTCAACAGTAATGTCGTCAGTGATGATAGAAAACAGCTTATCAAAATTAAATTTCTTATTCACATCATTAAACTCAATAATTGCAGTATCCAAAGTAACCGACTGAAAACTAAAACTCTTAGAAAAATTAAAATTCCTACCATCGAGCCTAACAGTTTTCCTAAGCCTACCAATCGCCTGAGCTACCAATCCTTTTCCGCTTCTGCCATACGCTCCATCGCTAAGCTTCTCATCCAATAAAATCACCGCCTTTGCATTAGTCGAGTCCTTGTAATTGTGCAGCAAATATCCAATCGCACTTCGCAAAGACAAAATCCTCTGCTCATCATTCTTACAAATATTCCGGATAAACATCTCAAACTCAGATCCTTTTGCCGTCCCTAAATTAGCCGACTTCTTTTCCACGCCAAATCTTTTCTGAATTACCTGCTTATCCCAGATGTAACCCTCCAGTTCCTCATATTTCTTTACCTCCACCTTCGCCTTCGTTAACTCAACAAAACAATTTGAGAAAAACAAAAACCCTTTATCCCTGGTGTCCCGCAGAAACTCCAATTCCTTTGTCTCTAAGAATTCAAGAAAACTATTAACGAAATGCTGAGAAGCTCCCTTTATTACGGCATCAATAACTTTTGATTTTGGTATATCGCTAAAATGTTCATCCTCTATGCGCTTCAAATAATCAATTACAAAATCCTTAATATTGAAGATCTCCACCTCACGCACAATATTTTTACTCACCTTCAGCAGAATATACCCATGATCTAATTGCAGCTTACAAAATCCATTCTCCTCAAGAAATCTCTTAAAGTTCTGCTTAGATATTTTTGTCTTATCATTTTCAACATACCAAAACTTAACAAACGGCTTCTTCCACCCGTATTTCTCCGCAATATGATAAACAGTCCCTAGAGTAATTCTACCATCATATTTTTTCATCAGCTCATCAAACTTCTTGTTAATCTCAAATTCACCATCATGATAATTCGGATTACCCAAACTCATCTTAAGAAAATATTTCCGTCCCTCTTCGCCGATAGTTACGAGCCCGAATCCTATTCTATACCATTCCTCATAACTATTACCCGGAAGATTCATTCCTAAAAACTCAATCGCACTTTCCAACTTCTCAACATCAAAGCCCGCCGGCTCAAACGTTCCTTTACCTATTGCAAGCACTTGATTCTCTTTTTCCAAATCGCAAAACTCCTCGAGACATTCCAGCAAAACATCAGCATCAATTTCTTGCGGCGCAACTTTTGGATTCTCATTTAGAAATGAATACATCTTACCGCTTTCATGCTTGGAATAGGGAAGTATAGTCTGCGAGCTATTCCACCGCAATTCAATGTGATCGCATAAACCTTCATCCTTCAAATTCAATCTGTAAACACTTTTAGGACCATTTAATTTCTTATTTAATCTTTCGCTTTCTCTTACCTTAAACCAAATATGATAACCAATACCGCTGCCACTTTTAACAACCCACGGATATTTATCTCCCAGCCCCAGCCGTTTAGTAAATAATTCAATTACCTCCGGAACACTTACCTTGTCAAAATCTAATGCCCTTATATCATTGATCCCGCAGATCCCGCCGATGCCGGTAACATTTGAATTCCATGCAAACTCCTCAATGTCATTTCCGTTTTGCTCAATCAATTGCCAATTCTCCCAGCCAACAATTGGCTTTTTACCCTGGACAGGCAAAACATTAAACCCAAATTTCACGTTATAGACTTTTGCTAATTCACTAAACTTCATGACTATTCTCCCTTCAATATATTTTTGTTATTTAATGATTAAAGAAACCCTATTTAATTCCATTTCCTTAATAAAAATCTTATACTCCTACCGGCTCCAGCCAGATAACGGATAAACGGCATCCACAAAGGCCTGCAAAAAGAAGTTTCATTCCGTTTCGCTAAGAGAAAATAACTCGCCCGATAGGAATCGGGCTCAAACAAATTTTCTCTTTTAACGCTTCACTTCATGAAACTCCTTTTTGCATTTAGTTGAATTGCATATCACTCTATATCGAATGCGAAAAGAAATTCCATTCCGTTGCGCTAAGAGAAAATAACTCGCCCGATAGAATCGGGCTCAAACAAATTTTCTCTTTTAACGCTCCACTTCATGAAATTCCTTTTCGCAAAAAGTTATATTGCATCTAATTCTACTTCCAATTCGAAAAGAAATTCCATTTCCCAAAAAACGATGCCTTCGCACATTAAAAGAATTGCGTTTATATTTTATTCAACTGCTCCGACCTCAAATAAATCACGTTAAAAAATTTCACGTAATGAAGCGTTAAACGAAAAATATTGTCTGAGCGAAGCGAGTTTATTTTTCGTAGCGTAATTGAGTAAAATTTTAGTGATTTATTTGCAGTCTTGATCTTTTGGTACTGGCGCTTGTCCCGATGTCCTCATCGGGGTATCAAGACAAAAGTACATGTAAAAAAAAGTAAACTTTGATTTAAATCCGATCCCGCTAAGAAGCGGAAATTTTCTTTCATTATGGAAAAAATCCAGCTAAACATTTTTGATATTAATTTCATCTCTTTACCTTTAATCTTTACAAATGACTAATGACAGAAATTCAGTAACTCAGCTCCAAAAAACCATACGAAATAGCGTAGGTTTCAGCCCCTTTTTTCCTCTCAGAGCCACGATCTCCCAATTGACCCACCATTTACCCTCACCCGAAAATAAAACACCCCTCAGAATCGATTTTCGCCTTTTTCCCCGTAATTGATTTAATAGTATCTTTTGCTATATCCGGACGAGTAAATTGACAAGTAAAAGTCCAAACGTTTGCATTCACAGCGTACCCGCATAAATTAAACCCATCCCTTCTTTTCAACTTCATTGCTATCGCCCTATCATCCGTTTGCACCCTGTAATATTTTTTTCCCCTTTCCTCCTGCCACAAGTAAGTCATGCTATCCTCCGTTTATTATCCCTTTAACGAAAAAATCCGCAAACTCGATAAAGAATTTCTTTCTGAAGAAATGAACCCACTGTTATTCGAAATGGGGAAATTATTTGAATGTTCACCCGCGTCATCAAGAGTTTTTATAGCTTCCCTCAATGACTCCAAATTCAGATGAGAATAAATCTCAGTAGTAGAAATAGAAGAGTGCCCCAGCAGCTCCTTTATTTTATAAAGCGACACGCCCTTCTGCACAAGATTAGAAGCAAACGAATGCCTCAAAGAATGAAAGTGAATAGCCCTATCCATACCTGCAGCTCTGCAAGCTGATTGAAAACTCCGGGAAACATAATCCCCGGTAAACCTTACGCCGTTCGATTTACAAAACACATAACCATCTAAAGCAGCTTCTTTACTAAAAGGAATAATCCTTGCAGATCCGCCATTTCGCGCCAGCTGTACATTCTTAACCTCTGATAAATTTCCTTTACCATTCTGTCTTCTTAAAAGCGCCTCCATTGCCTCATCGCAAATAGGGATGTATCTTTGATTGCGACCTTTAGTAGTAAAATCCTCATCCCCGACAGTAATAATTCTTGTAGACAGATTTACATTCTTCCATTTTAAATTAACAATCTCATTCAACCTCATCCCGGTATAAAACCCAGCCACAACCACATCCCTCAAAACATCATTACTTCTAAACTTGCCGCCCAATTCAATATGCCTGCATATATCTTCAAGCTGACTGCTATTTATAAACGCCGGATTCACCTGCTGTTTTTTCGGCAGCTTTACCTTCATAAAATAATTCTCCTTTATATAGCCCCATTCAACCGCTTTATTAAAAGCAGCCTTCAAAGTCCTAGCATACACCCGGTACCCTTTAGGTACCTTTCCTTGCAGATTAGTAAGAAAGCCCTCAGTCTCCTTTAATCCAATAGACTTGATAGACATTTGGGAAGGGAAGAAATCGAATAAATGCTTAAAAGAATTGTTAACGGAAGTAAAATAAGCAGCGGACCTATTCTGTTTAATCAAATTAAAATACTCATCCGCAAACACCCTCAGCGTAATAACCTCTTTAGTCTCAGCTTCCGCTGATACCGACATCAAGACTTTCAGCTTCTCAATATCCTCCAAACTCAGCTTGCTTAATAAATTTGTTATACCATCCATACTTCTACCGTTAATAATTTTCTACTCATTTTTGTTTCAGAAATGACCTCAAATAAATTTGTCTTCCACTGCCTTCCGCACATTAAAAGAATTGCGTTAAAAAATTTCATGAAGTGAAGCGTAAAGAGAAAATATGTTTGAGCCCGATTCCTATCGGGCGAGTTATTTTCTCTTAGCGTAACGCAATGATCCCGATTTAATCGGGATAGCAATTCTTTTTAAGTGCATATTCTAGAGTTTACCCCGTTTGCGGGGCCTGTCCCGATGTCCTCATCGGGGATACTTTTCTGGAGTTTACCCCGCAATCTATGCGGGGTCAAGAAAAGTATTTATTAAATTTCTTTTTAAGTGCATATTCTAGAGTTTACCCCGTTTGCGGGGCTTGTCCCGATGCCTCATCGGGAATACTTTTCTGGAGTTTACCCCGCAATCTATGCGGGGTCAAGAAAAGTATTTATTAGTTTTATGCAATGACTTTTTCTTTTGTCTAAGAGCAAAAGAAAATAAACCCCCTCAGGGCGGTTCATTTTCTTCTTCTTTTTCTAGGCTCA